>NZ_JASHGH010000005.1:0-104756 GCF_047460405.1 Streptococcus infantis
AGCTTCTCTAAGCTATATCCTTGTTTTCTAAGTTCATAGATCTGAACTTTATCATCATAAGTTAATTTCATAATAAAAATACCCCAAAAGTTAGATTTTTTCTGTCTAACTTTTGGGGTGCAGTTCATTTTGAAATTTTGATATTATGCGTTTTTTTAATTTTAAAGACTTTTTAACTATTTTCTACGATTTGTTAAATTTATCAAGGTTAAAAAAATGCTACAAGACAGTAGCCATCCTGAAGTTTCTATCTTATTTTTAATACTAATTGAGTTATAAAAGGGCATGCTCAAATAACACCTCATCTGTGTACAATAAAATGGACTAGGTAATCATTTTAGGGAATTGACCGATTACAATAGTATAGATCCGTGAATGCCATCTGCTTCAGTCTTTTTTCTGTTAATGTAGTATAATAAAGGGTGTAGGGATTCTATTTTTTAAAAGGATTTTTCTAAGAACGAAACTCCAATTAGAAAGAGGAGAAGCATGAAGCAATCACTTGAATTTTTAAGAGAAAGAATCACCGATAAGATGCCCTTAGAGGATATGGTAGCAATCTTTGAAGACTTGTGTCGTGATCCTATTGATGATGAAATGATTTTGTTTGAAACAGGGACATTTACTAGTATATCTGATAAGCCCTTGTTTCAACTATCGTTGGTAAGGCAAGCTCCAAATGAAGATGAAGAGTTTTATCAAGTTCACCTTGATATTTTCTATGAAGCAAGTCAAGACAATCAAATCTTTAGTGAATCGACCTGGGATGAAGATTTAGAGGAAAATATTTTTGACTACATTAGAAATTCAGAAGTATTTGCCTATGCTAAAGAGCAGGAATACCTAGCAGTCAAAATGTATCTTGAAGAAACTTAAGAAAAGGTAGTAATATGTTTGATTTTTTTAAGAAAAAAACACACAAAAAACTTGAAATCGATCTTCAAAACAATTCAATGATAATCAACGGAACTATCTTAGCTTTTCCTTTGTCCTTGAAAGATATTGAAGTTGTATTGGGGAAGCCTGACCGGGTTGTCAAAAAAGAAAATAAGTTTATCAAATACATTTATGACAAAGCTGGAATTGTATTTGAACATTCGTTCTCAATTAATAATCATTTAAAAAAATGTAAGACCTACATTGATGAGGAACATTTAATTACTGAGCTTTGTTTATATTTTGGAGAGAAGGTCAAACCCATGTGGGACGAGGAAGAATTACCTCTCAATTCTTGCAATACCCTGATAACTTGTAATGGAAAAAGCCCTTATTTTATTTCTGATAGACAGAGAGTAGGGGATTTTAACCTGATTTTATGGACCCCTTACGGAAGAAATTTTAATGGAATTCCAGAGACCATCACAGACACACTATCAATTTCCTACTTCCCAGAGGTCAAACATGAACGGGAAAGCTACAAGTTAAAAGAAACTGACGAAGAACTGCTACACTTTGACAATATAAATTTTAAACTAACTATTATCCAAGTTTTGATGTACGATTTACGAGTACTGAAACCCTTTTTTGACATCTATGATTTTGCGGAAGAATTTAGTGAAGAGGATATCGACACAGAAAGTATGGAGATTATTCAGCCGGCCCTTGAATATATGATGAATCTTCCTATACCTAAGAAATATGCTGAACAAGTCCAAGAAATCTATATGGATGGAGGAAATGAAATTTATCTGAATTTGATTCCTCAGTGGGACGGTGAAGATGATGGTTTCGCTCTAAATGAAGTTAGTCTTAAAGAACTGCGACAGTTTCCAAATCTGAAGCAAGCGACTATCATAAGCAGTAATTTTGAACATGTCAAAGAAACCTTTGACAGGCAAGGGGTTCAAGTGAAGTTATTATAATTGTTGCATTTATCTGAATAAATCATAAATGGATGGGATAAGTTTTTTAAGGATAAGGGCTAAAAAGGAAAGAAATCTGGTGATAGATAATGAACATTCTTGATCTTAATTCTAATCAGAAAGATACGATATTGTTAATCCACCCGATGTTATCATCGGCTCAAGGGATGAAGTCCCTGATTGCAGACCAGATGGGGCAAGAGTTTAGATATATCATTCCGGATTTGTCGGCGCATGGGCAATCATCTCTAGCCCTCTACGAATCGGCTCTCAAGGAAAGCCAGATGATTTATGATTATCTAAAGGCTCATCATATAAAAGACTTGTGTTTAGCCTTTGGCGCATCCTTGGGTGGAGTTGTATTACTGCAATTGTTGAATTACAAGGACATCAGGTTTGGAAAACTTGTTTTTGAAGGAGTTAGTTTATGGACAAATGCGCCCTTGCTTGATGTCTTTACTAGGTATTTATTGTTAATAAAGCATAGAAAAGCTCTGCGAAATAGAGATCTTGCTGTTCGTAAGATGGTTGCACTTTATGGAGAAAAAGGAGAGATGATGGCGGATTCTTTCATTGCTATGGATGAAGAAAGCATCAAACATATTTCCCATGATTGTGCCTTCGTAGCTTTGCCTAACCTTACGCCAGAGGAACAAAAAAATTGTGTTTTCTTTTATGGTTCAAAAGAATTCGACTTGATATCTGCTAAAAAAGTTCTCCCTAAAAAGTATCCTCATGCCACATTTCATATTTGGCAAGGATATGATCACTGTCGCAAGATCACTGAAAATTCGGTAGTTTACTGTAAATTATTAAAAGAAATGATTGTAAAGAAAAATACCAGTTTTAATGAGGTAACACATGACAAGTAAAAAATCTGATCTTGAACATTATAGAAATATGTTAAAACAACCTTGGGGAAAGATACAATATGAAATAACCTTTGCCCAACTTGCTCATCTGGAAGGTAAGAAAATTCTTGATTTTGGATCTGGATTTGGCTTGGTCAGTGAATTTCTTTCTCGCAAGAATCAAGTTATTTCTGTTGAACCTAATGAGGAAATGCTCTATGCCAACTCTTCCACCTCCTATGAAAAATTGTGGGGAAGTATTGACCAACTCGCTCGTTTTACGGATAAATCCTTTGATCTTGTCCTTTGCCATAATGTTTTAGAATATATAGATCCTAATAACCGAAAAGACTATCTTCTGGAGTTCAAAAGAATTTTAAAAGATGATGGCTTGATTTCAATTATCAAGCATAATCAAGTTGGAAAAGTACTACAAAGTGTTGTTTTTGCTAATGATATCAATCAAGCATTTAGTTTACTCAATGGTGAAAATTTTGAGAGTCCATCTTTTGCAAGTGGTTCTACTTATACGATAGAGGAATTATTAGCTTTGTCTGGTCTTAAATTAGAAAACTATTTGGGGATTCGAACATTTTACAGTCTACAACCAAATGAATTTAAGAGCAAAGAAAACTGGTTAGAAGAAATGACAAAGATTGAACTTGCAGTATGTGATTTAAAACCCTATAAAGATATTAGTTTTTTACAACATTTGTGGCTAAAAAAATAATAGAAGCATAGGTTTTGTTTTAAAGTAAAATAAAAACTGTCGTATATGAAGAAAGAGTGAATGAGATGATTTCTTCAGTTTGTAACTTGATAAAATTTTTTCTACAAATTTATTTTTCGAATTTTGAAAGAAAAATTCTTAGACAGTTCAGGATTGTATCTATTTTAGTTTACTACTTTCAATTTTTGTTTTTAGAAATTTCATTATATAATAAAGTATATCAAAAAAAGATATATTGATAGCTTAAAGATGTAAATAGATATTGAGGAGAAAATGAATGCAAAAAATAATGTTGATTATCAATCCAACCTCTGGTGGCGAAAAGGCTTTAGATTATAAGGAAAAGTTAGAAAATAAGGCTAAAAAATACTTCGAGCAAGTCGATACCAGAATTACACAAAAAGCGCAAGACGCAACCAACTTCGCCACAGAAGCTTCTCGGGAGCATTATGAGGCAGTTCTCGTTTTCGGTGGAGATGGGACTGTCAATGAAGTAATCTCTGGTATCGCTGAAAGAGACTATATTCCAAAACTAGCAATTATACCTGGAGGAACTGGAAATCTCATTACGAAATTATTAGAAATCAATCAAGATATTGATTGTGCAATTGACGAGCTTGATTTCAATTCTACAAACAAGATTGATATCGGAAAATCCAATGGAAATTATTTTGGTTATATCTTTAGTATTGGTTCACTACCAGAAGCCATCCATAACGTTGAGATAGAAGATAAAACAAAATTTGGCATGCTAGCCTATGCGGTTAATACTGTAAAGTCTGTCGTGACAGATCAAACATTTAACATTCAAGTTGAAACAGAAAATGGAAACTATATTGGTCAAGCAAGTCACGTTTTAGTTCTCCTCACCAATTATTTCGCTGACAAGAAGATTTTTGAAGAAGATAAGGACGGATATGCTAACGTTCTGATTCTTAAGGATGCATCAATTCTTTCTAAATTATCTGTAATCCCTGACTTATTAAAAGGGGATGTCGTTGAAAATGATCACATCGAGTACATAAAAGCTCGTCACATCAAAATCTCTTCAGATAGTGAATTAGAAACGGATGTCGATGGTGATAAATCTGATGACTTACCAGTAGAAATCAAGGTACTAGATCAGCATATCCAAGTCTATTCTCAACCGAAAGCATAATCTTATTTACCTTTAACAACAATTTTTTAAACAAAGGAAAACCTATGAAATTTAAAAAATTAGCAACTCTTGGTCTTTGCTCAACGCTTCTTTTGACCTTAGTGGCTTGTAGTCAAGTTCAAAAGTCGAGTGATGGAACTACAGAATCTTCAGTAACTCAAACACAGTCCAATCAGGTTTCCTGGAAAGCCTCTTATACCAATATGAATAGCAAACCAAGTGAAGAAGAAGTCAGAAAAGCTTTGGCTGCGCATTTGGATAAAGACAGTGTGGATGCATTTTTCAATCTTGTCAATGATTATAACAATACTGTTGGTTCAGTAGGCTTAACTGGAGATTTTTCTACATTCACCAAAACCGAGTATGACGTAGAAAAGATTAGCAATCTTTGGACACCGAAAAAAGGTGATTTTGTAGGTACCAACTGTCGGATTAACAGTTATTGTTTATTGAAAAATTCAATCGAAATTCCTAAGTTAGAGAAAGATGATTCCCTCTTGTTTGTCGATAATGATGCCATTGATAAAGGAAAGGTCTTTGGTGCAGAAGACAAGGATGCGTTTGATATTCTATTTTCAAGAGTTAAAACTGAAGCAACAACTGATGTCAAGGTTCATGCTGCTAAGATGGAAAACTTCCTTTCTCAATTCAAATTTAATGAAAATGCAAGAATGCTCTCAGTAGTTGTCCATGATGACTTAGATGGTCAATCCCTCTTTATCGGCCATGTCGGAATTCTTGTACCAAGTGAGGATGGCTGCCTCTTTGTTGAAAAGTTAACCTTCGAGGAACCTTATCAAGCCATCAAATTTGCGACCAAGGAAGATTGTTACAAATATCTAGATACAAAATACGAAAACTATACAGGTGAAGGTCTAGAAAAACCCTTTATTATGGATAATGATAAGTGGGTTCAATTCTAAAGGATGATTTGCCTAAAGAGTGGGATAAGAAGTTACCAATCGAATGATAGCTAAATTGATATGATTAGAGGACAGCAAACATGGATGAACATACATTAAGAGTTGTAAAAATTGATAAGAAAGCTATTTTTGAATTGATCTACGAAACGTTTATAGCGCAAGAGCAAGAACTGCTGGACCTGTCGCCAGTAGATCTTATCAATGATTGTGCTATGGATTGGGAAAAGGGAGAGTTTATCTTTGCAGCACATCTTCAGGAAAATAGTCTGGGAGAATTGAATCCTCTTCCCAACGATATTGATATCCAAGATTTGCTGCAAAAACTACCTGTTACAACAGATTCCGTTCTTGGCAAAGAAGTGATTTATAGAGACTTTTCATTCGATCAATTAAAAAAATAGTATAATAGTAGTAAATAAAATAGTCATAAGGAGACACAATGGATATTAAAGATTTTACAGAAAAAGAACAAGAAATGATTAAAAAGGGACTAACTTTCTCTAAGCTGAACGACAAAGAAACTGCCGATAAGATTATCGCTTTAATTCCTCAAGATATGATTAAACGAATTCCATTTTTTGTTAGAAAACATGCCATTACACGTACTGTTAAGAGAATCTCGATCGAGTATCCAGAGTTGTATGCCGTTGCTGAACAAGAAGGCCAA
Organism: Streptococcus infantis; assembly: GCF_047460405.1. Classification (GTDB taxonomy): domain Bacteria; phylum Bacillota; class Bacilli; order Lactobacillales; family Streptococcaceae; genus Streptococcus; species Streptococcus infantis_Q. The sequence goes on from NZ_JASHGH010000005.1 coordinate 6,193, forward strand.
CTTCCTGAAAAGGAAGCTCAAGAATTGCGCCAAATTCTTACAGATATTTTCCAAGAAAAAATGAACAAGCATAAGATTAAATAAGCTTTGAGATTTATCAATAAGATGTCGATTGAGCATTAGGAGTTGAGAATGGCTATTGATGGCGTTAAAATCATTGACAGTGATCAAGGGTATGACATTTACAATGAGGTAGTTGGTCGCTATAGAGACGGTGATCATGTGTCCAATATTATCAAGGATATTCTCGATGCGGAAAAAGATTACTGTCAAACAGACTTTTTTACAGAAATTTATTGGACTGCTCTTGCCTATTCACTGTGGAAGATTGGTCATCTGACAGATGATATCAGAGATAAAACCTTGGAGCTTCTCAAAAAAGGTCCTGATCCATTTTGGATGGAAATAGATCCAAAGGCTTTGAAGCAAAGGCAAAAAGTCTTGGAAAAACTTGCAGTTCAGTTGCAAACTGAAAATCCTAGACCTCTAAAGGTTCCTAAAGCAAAAGCTAATACTCAATGAAAATCAAAGAGCAAACAAGGAAGCTAACTGTAGACTGTACTTAAGTACGGCAAGGCGAAGCTGACGTGGTTTGAATTTGATTTTCGAAGAGTATAAACGCAAACCTTACTTTGAAGAAGGAGATATCCTTGCTGTTAAGTTCGAAGATGAATATGGTCTTGTCTTTGTATCTATGGTGGAGCAGAGTCCTAGAAAGCTTGAGTATCATCTAGCTTGCACGCGCCTCTTACAAACCAAAAAGCCCACCATCGATGATTTTTTGACCAGTCAAATCTCCTGTAAGATGGACAATACCAAGTTTGCTCTGGTTACAGATTGCTGGTTCAATCACAAAGATTTAGGGCAATTATTAGATAATATTGAAAAAATTGGACAGGTGAAACTCAGCCCATTTAGTCTTTGGATGCTAGCACCTGCCCAAAATTTAGAAGATATTTATGAAGAAATCACAAGAGATAAAGGTTCCTCTGGCCTTCGGTTCATCGAAACCTATAAACTTGTCGACGATATTTTTCCAGTTTAATGCCTATGTGATAATGGGAGAAATGGTCAATCATTCCCACATGCTGTGTTGGGCTCTGACACCATAGCTATCTAGGGAGCCATCTCTATTAAACTTGGCTTCAATCCGGTATCTTTTCCAGAGGTCGTAATCTGCTGTTTGAATGGTTAGGATAAAGTTGGCATCGGTATCAGAGACATTATAATCAGCAGGATTGACTTCAAAGATATCGATTAATTTTCGTGTTTGAAAATCTTGAAGCTTGAGATTGGCTAGCTTGACATGATTGATAGAAATTTCCTGCAACTGACGAGTATCCTTGGGCGTTCTGTAGTAGGTGACGACGCAGTTTTTGAGTTGATCAGTATCTTTGCTTGTGGGAGTGAGGCTCATAAAGCCATAGGACTTATCATCCCGCTTGACTTCGAGAAGCTGTCCGTAGTAGAAGTGGTCGTTTTTGGGATTGGTGATTGGACTATCTGCACTTTTATCTTCGAAGGTGAACCCATGCTCCAAAAGCTCGGAAGCCTTGGTCTCCCCGATAATGACAGTGGTATCTTGAATGGTGACTGGAACAGGTTGAGCTGGAAGCCCACTCATCATCATGCAAAACATAAAAACATAACTCGTTAAAAAAGCTGTCCCGATAAAAGCGTTGGTTGATGCATAGACATGACTGTTATGAAAGTTTTTTCTTATAGCCAGTACAACAAATTTACCAATACTTTTTAAAACCATACTAACAAGTACGATGAAAAATTGTTTTTTCAAACATTCATAAATGGCTTGAGGAAAGCTATTGCCATGATAGTAGAAGCCAGCCAATAGGAGTAGATTGACTATTAGATAGATCAGCAAGAACCAATGAATCTCTTTAAGGGCATTGGCATCAGTGATTTCTTCATAGTCAATGTGAATTCTTCCTTGAACAGCATGGCCAAGTTTATAAATCCATTTGGGAATGTCTTTGCCTTTTTTAACCGCAACTACAAGTCTAATATAGAGATAGATAGTAAAGGACAAGGATAGAAAGAAAAGAGCATAAAAACCCAAAACAATACTAGTGAACATGACTACTTCCCCCGTTTTTCAATTGCTAGAGAACAATTTTCTTAGCTCCATTATAGCACTTTCTTGGGAAACAGAGCTAGAAATATCCGTATGATACTAACTGATTCAAAGGAGGAAAATCATGGGAATGATTGCTAATTATCAATATTTACCAGACGATGAATTAGAACAAATAAAAGCTCTTTCTAACCAGGAAGATGACTTGTTAGACTTTGCTGAGGATTCCGCTGATAGTCATGATATTTTACTAGATATTGACAAAATGTGGGATGTCTTGGTCTTTGTCTTGACAGGATTTAGTAGTTCAGAATTTTTGGACGACAATCCCTTGAGAGAAGCTGTTTTAGGGGTGACTCCTCTAGAGGATGTATCTGAATATATCGCCTATACTGAAAAAACCAAGATAGCCGAGATCGTAGAAAGTCTAGAAAGTTTTGACATGCACAAAGCCTTGGCAGACTTTAGTATGGAAGCATGCAAGAAAGCTGACTTGTATCCTGATATTTGGGATTATCTTGAGGAAGAGGAAGAAATTAAGGATGACATTTTAACCTGCTTTGTCAAAATGAAAGACTTTTACAAGGAAATCTTAAATCACAAGGGGAATGTCCTAGTTACCATTTGTTAAGATTTTATGTCATCCATTAGAAAGGTAGTCCCATGAATCCATTTCTAGAAAAATACATTACATTAAAAAAGCAATACCTGGATCAAGATGGAAAGCCTTCAAGTGTTGCGGCACTTTATGATTTGGCTGATGAATTAGCTAAGTCTGATGATTTAGAAGCGAAGAAAGTCTTAGTTGACCTCTATGAACAATTGGGTCTCTACACTAGTGCCTATAGCTTATTTACTGAAATCTTAGACAAACCTGATCGAAAACAGATAAAGAAACTGAGCCGTTTACAAGAAATGAGTCAGAGTCATGGCGATCGTTTTGCCCTTCCTCGTCCTCTAAGAAAAGAAGAGAAGAAGCAAAGGCAGGACTTGTTAAAAGACTTACCCCATTTTCTCTATCATCCAGATCCCTTAGCTACAGGTTCATTTGTTGAAGGAGAAGCCAAGATTTGTCCATCTTGTGGGAAAGAAAGCAATGTTTATTATACCCTTATACCTTATTGTATCGAAGAGATAGAACATCTCTGCCCAACTTGCATTGCAAACGGTCATGCAGCCAAAAAATTCGATGCAGAATTTATCCAAGATGCCGAGTGGCAGGGTGAATTGGATCCAGAAAAGAATCAGCTACTTTTTTGTCAGACCCCAGGCTACTCTAGTTGGCAGGGAGAATATTGGCTTTCTTGTTGCCAAGATTATTGTGCTTACTTGGGTACAGTTGGAACTCGAGAATTGAAGGATATGGGAATCGCTGAGCAAGTCTTGGCAGACTATGAAGCGCGTGAAGAATATCAAGAGGTAGAAGACTACTTGGTCAAAGATGGGCCTATCTGTGGTTATTTGTTTAGATGTCTCCATTGTCAAAAATACCAGATCTGGGTTGATGCAGATTAAATCGAAATGTGATTAGCTATGAAAATTAAAGAGAAGACTATGGAAGAACTAGAATTATTCGAAGCTGCCTCCAAAGATTTATTTGATACTATGCAGGGATTTAAAGACAAGCTATCTGCTCAATTTCCCCTATTAGATAGTGATAACTGGCAGTATGATAAGGGATCGATAAAAGTTTGTAAGGCTGATGAGTCAGGATTCAAAAAAAGATGTAGGGTCGGAATCAGTTACAACTTGAAAGTCTCCCTATTAAACGAAGATTCCGAGCAAATCTGGTTACTGTTTAAAGACTGGTTTAATACTAGCAGATTGGGTCAAGTTGAAAGAAATCCTAATAATGAGGATTTGGGAAGATATGATTTTTCAGCAAGTTCCCCTCTTGGAGATCAGGTAGATTGTTCCATTTATTTGCCTAATGAGTGGAATATCCCTCAGATTAGCTTTTCAGGCTATCTAACAGCTCGCTATAGGGCTTGTGATCTTGATAAATCGCAAGGATAAGACGGAGGTTTTTAGAGATGAGAAAGATTGATTGGGACAAGATAAAGACTCGCTTAGATGCCTTGCTGATCATTGATGAGTATCTGACCGATCCGAGTGAGGATTGGCTCAGACTCGTGATTAAGACTGAGGAAGACTATGGACTCCGCTACCTTATTGACAATGGCTCTGGTGATTCTTTGGAAGTGATTTTGACTGATAAAATGATCCTTATAAAAGGCTTTGATCATGAAAGTAGTTTAAGCCAGTTTGCTGTTGACGAGTGGAATCAAGACGTCATTGATAGTTTTTATAAAGGACTGGATGAAAAGTATCTCTCACTTTATTCAGAAGACCAAAAAGATGAAACAACCTTCTTTATCTGGTATGATGGTCACATGCATCAACAGACTTACCAAGATAAGGATGGTGGAGAATGGTTGCTCTCTTACCTTTTTGATAGCTTTGAGCGATTTCATGAGTTTGTGACTGACTATTATGAAATTACCGTAGATAAAGATTTACTTAGGAAACTCTACATGGATGGACAACTTTCAGACATAGAAGTAAAGCAATTAATCATGGAGAGTTAAGAGAGTAATCATGAGAGTGAACTATAAAAATACCCCTGAAAACTATCGAGCTATGGCGGAAATAATCATCCCACCATTGCTTAATTTACTCAAAAGTTTAACCTTGTTAGAAGAGGAAATTTTTGAGCGTAACAGAGCACTGGATAAGGAAAAAGAAGGCCTTGGCATCCCAGCAAATCAAATTCATCCCAAGTGGAATGAACTTATGGATGACTATTTTCATAGGCAAATGCAACTTCTAACTGGACGAGTGACTCAAAATTACTTGGAAGGAGGAGTTCGAATTTCTTATGGCTCCCCAAGTGAGTATAACTATGTTCAAACGAATGATTTTTCTGTAGATTTTATCATGACAAAAGCTGAAGAAGCAAGAGTCATCACTCATTATCAAGAAGCTTTAGAAATGAAGCATCAGTTTGTACTTAGATTGGTGGATGGAAATTGGCTACTTGATGAGAAATTTTACGGTTTTGAGGATGAGGAAACTTGGTATGGCGACTTACTTTGAGTAAGAGAGCTTTGTTTTCCAACTGATATTAGAAAAAGGAGAAGTCCTATGAATTTTTTAAAAAATCTATTTACTAGTAAGAAAGAAAAGTCAGAGAAGAAAAAACAACTGAACTTGTCCATGCCTCTCTTCAAAGGCCAGCAAGCCTATTCTTTAGACCAGGTTGTTCAGGAATTGAAATCTCATTGGGGGCTTCAAGTTTCCGAAATTTCTGGGGATGATTCTAGTGCAACCTTTGAGATTGATGGTGCTCTCGTTGCGCTGGCTTTAATGGATTTTCCTATCCCAAGTCAAGAATTTGAAGAATTGTATGCCTATTCTTACCTCTGGCAGGATGTTGAGAAGGAAACACAGGAGCACACACAACACGCCATTGTTTCTATTTTGTCTGACAATCTTTCGCCAGTAGAAACTTATTCCCTATTAACTAAAGTCAATGCCTCTATCCTAAAAACTAGTCAATCAGCTATTGGTATTTATCAGGGTTCTACCACCTTACTCTTGCCCAAAGATCTTTATCTAGACCTGGCTGACCTTTTGAAAGAAGAAATGCTTCCCCTTCAACTCTGGATTTATATGGGAATTATCAACCAGGGAGATAAAACTAGTATTTACACTTATGGTTTGAAAGAGTTTGGAAAAACTGAGATTGAAATTATCGAGTCTCCTATGAATAGCGATGACTTATATTATTTCCTCTTGTCTATTCTTCAGTATGTTTTAGGCAGTGATGTCACCTTAAAGGACGGTGAAACCATTGGCTTTTCAGAAGATCAAAAAATCAAGATCACTGAGTCAAAAGCAGTCTATTTGGAAGGCAATTCCTTGAAATTAGATGTTTAGACCATGATTTATAATTGAGTGTCCTTCCTAGATTGGGGGTTTTATGAAGCGTGATATAAAAAAGTATTATCTCTACCGATTTCTGGCCTATAGATTTGAAAAACTCTCTTGTAAGAATCCAAGTCTCAAGGAAATAAAACCAGAGAAGAGAGAAAAAATCGTTCTAGAGGCTACTCGAACTAGTCAAAAGATTATTCTAGTCCTTGGAATTCTTTATGTTTTGCTATATTCTGCTATGTTCATTTACCTAAGGCTCAATGATTTTCAAAATCCCTTATTGACTTGGTTTACTGACTACATCGATTATTTAGGTGAACTGATAAACGGAGAATGGGGCGGCAGTTGGCGTCAAAAGCAAGCTAGTTTTTTGATGATTGCTATAATGGCTTTACCGATTGTACTGATAGAAGGCGGCCCCTTCTTCTTGCTGGTTTTATTAGTTGGGAATTGGACATTAAAGAGAAAGATAAGATTTGAGAGAGAAGATAAAGGAGTAGAAAGCCATGGGTAGAACGGTGATTATAGGTACTTTAATTGCTTTTGCAATTTTTAATCTGCTACTCGGTCTGGGCTTTTATCTCTTTCTAAAAAAGAGGAAAGAGAATGGACAGTCATTGTACGAATCCCCTGTAAACCAACAAACTCGAACAGAAAAACTGGGTCTAGGCGAGATTTTGGTCTACCTGTCCCTGATTGTAATCGCAGGGATCTTTGCCTTTCAGACCTTAAATCGAGGCGGTGTGGGGAATTCTATTTTAGCCAAAATGATCCTCCTCCCAGCTATAATGGCTCTTTTCAATGCAAGAAAAAGGACTGGAAAGTCTTTACTTGCCCTCCTTATAACCTTTATGGTCTTTCTGGTAGGAGTCATGTTTAATCTCACGATTGGTTTACCACCTCAAGCACCGATTTTGCAAATTAATGAAAGTAAAATCACTTTGGCAGAAACCAAAGCAAGCGACCTGATGGAAGCTGGATTTGATATCTATGTAAGACAGGGAGATGGTGCTAGCGACTACGAAGACCTCCTGACAGATGGCAATTTCCAAAAGTATTCAGGAGATAAATCAGTCACTATCGAAAAAGGTTTCAGACTTGATAGCAATGCTGTTCCCTACGCTCCCTATCTCTTTGCAAAAGATGGCATAGTTCTTGGGAGTATTTCCTTTTACGGTGCTGAGGACCAGAATGTGGCTTTAGAAGATTCTAAGATTATTCAGGTTCGATTTGACAAGGAAAGTATTGAGGCAGCTAAAAAACATTTTATCACTCTCAAATTAGATGAACTTGACTTGACTACTCGACTGGATGTTTCTCTTGTTCAAGAAACTTTTAAAAAGCATCTGTGGTCAATTCCCTCATCACATACAAGTGATGTCACTCAATTGTGGTATGGATTAAAGTGGTCCAGCAACAGTGACTCTCTATTTTGGAATGAGTATTATAGTCTCATCCGTCTGGATGAAAATTACTTGATGACTGATTTTGAGCTAGCTGTTCAAGTAGCACGAGATGACTAGATAGGATTTTGAATAGTTGATTATGCTTATAATTCATTAAAGAAACTAATCTATTTAGTTTCTTTTTTTGTTTTTTGATTTAAATTTAAAACGATTTCCATTTTTAAGTTAAATAAATTTCACGAACGAAAAAATGAATTTATTTAAAAAAGTTTCTAAAAATACTTTACAAGAATACGAAAACATGATATAGTAATGAAGCTTAGAAAATGAGATGATGTTTTCTAGCAAATATAAACCCGAGTAAAAAATGCCTACGGACAGGCAGGGTTGAATGCCGAAGCGTGGTTGAAAAGCCACATTATTGATAGGGTTAAAAGCCTACTTTTATAAGTTGATGTTAGGACACTTGTCCTAATTCGTATAGATTTGTTAGTGTGGTGAAAGCACACGTCATCTTGTGAAACGATCAATAAAGTACGTAATATTTGCTACTAGAGAGTTAGGAAACATCAGGAACAGACATACTCAAAAGAAACAAACATAAACACGTCAGTAGATTGTAGAGCAGGTGCCAACCTGCTCTTTTTTCATAAGTATCCTTTAGAGCCTTACATGGTTAAGGTGTAAAAAATATGATAAAGGAGTATGTCTTTATAATGTTAAATCAAAACCAAGCTCCCATCTATGAGGGGTTGGTCAAGTTACGAAAAAAAAGAATTGTACCATTTGACGTACCTGGTCACAAGCGTGGCCGTGGTAACCCAGAGTTGGTTGAACTGTTAGGGGAAAAATGTGTAGGTATAGATGTTAACTCTATGAAGCCCTTGGATAATCTGGGGCATCCTATCTCGATTATCCGAGAAGCAGAGGAGTTAGCAGCAGAGGCTTTTGGTGCTGCTCATGCCTTTTTAATGATTGGTGGCACAACCTCATCTGTTCAAACTATGATTCTCTCCACCTGTAAAGCGGGAGATAAAATTATCCTTCCTCGAAATGTCCATAAATCAGCCATCAACGCTCTAGTTTTATGTGGTGCTATTCCCATCTATATCGAGATGAGTGTGGATCCAAAAATCGGTATTGCTTTGGGGCTTGAAAATGATCGTGTAGCACAAGCTATAAAGGACCATCCAGATGCTAAGGCTATCCTGATAAACAATCCAACCTACTATGGGATTTGTTCAGATCTTAAGGGACTAACAGAGATGGCTCATGCTGCAGGAATGAAAGTCTTAGTAGATGAGGCACACGGTGCCCATCTGCATTTTACAGATAAACTTCCTCTATCTGCTATGGATGCAGGAGCTGATATGTCAGCTGTATCCATGCATAAGTCTGGTGGCAGCTTGACACAAAGTTCGCTTCTTTTAGTTGGGGATCAGATGAATCCTGAGTACGTTCGTCAAATTATTAACCTGACACAGTCAACATCAGCATCTTACCTGCTGATGGCAAGTCTTGATGTTTCTCGTAGAAACTTAGCCCTTCGTGGTAAAGAGTCCTTTGAGAAAGTTATTGAGTTATCTGAGTATGCTCGTCGTGAAATCAATGCCATCGGTGGCTACTATGCCTACTCAAAAGAGTTAATAGATGGTGTATCTGTTTGTGATTTTGACGTGACCAAGCTGTCAGTTTACACCCAAGGTATCGGCCTAACAGGTATCGAGGTTTATGATCTCCTACGAGACGAATATGATATTCAAATTGAGTTTGGTGATATTGGTAATATCTTGGCTTATATTTCGATTGGAGACCGAATTCAAGATATCGAGCGCTTGGTCGGTGCTTTAGCTGATATCAAGAGGCTTTACTCGAGAGATGGAAAAGATTTGATTGCTGGCGAATATATCCAACCAGAGTTGGTGCTATCTCCTCAGGAAGCCTTCTATGCAGAGAGAAGAAGCTTAACATTAGACCAGTCCGTTGGCCAGGTCTGTGGGGAATTTGTCATGTGCTATCCTCCAGGAATTCCAATCCTAGCGCCAGGTGAACGGATTACACGAGAAATTGTCGATTATATTCAATTTGCCAAAGAACGTGGTTGTTCCCTCCAAGGAACTGAAGATCCAGAGGTTAACCACATCAATGTTATTGAGAGAAAGGAGAACTAAATGGATTTATGGTTTTCTGAAGTTCATACTCCAGATGTGAAATTGTCTCTGAGAACAGCCAAACAACTCTACGCTGGTAAAAGTGAATGGCAGGATATCGAAGTTTTAGACACGCCTGCTTTTGGGAAGATATTGATTTTAAATGGGCATGTCTTGTTTTCAGATGCAGATGATTTTGTCTACAATGAAATGACAGTTCATGTTCCAATGGCTGTCCATCCTAATCCAAAGAAAGTTTTGGTTATTGGTGGTGGTGACGGAGGTGTTGCCCAGGTATTAACACTCTATCCTGAACTGGAGCAAATCGATATTGTAGAGCCTGACGAAATGCTGGTTGAGGTTTGTCGAGAATACTTCCCAGATTTTGCTGCAGGGCTAGATGATCCTCGTGTTACCATTTACTACCAAAATGGGCTACGCTTTTTGCGAAACTGCGAAGATGACTACGATATTATCATCAACGATGCGACAGATCCATTTGGACATACGGAAGGGCTCTTTACCAAGGAATTTTACGGTAATAGTTATCGAGCTCTGAAAGAAGACGGTATCATGATTTACCAGCATGGGAGTCCCTTCTTTGACGAGGATGAGTCAGCTTGCCGAAGCATGCACCGCAAGGTCAATCAAGCATTTCCAATCAGTCGGGTTTATCAGGCTCATATCCCAACCAGCCCTGCTGGCTATTGGTTATTTGGATTTGCATCGAAAAAATACCACCCTGTCAAAGATTTTGACAAGGAAGGCTGGAAAAAACGCCAGCTTTTCACAGAATACTACACTGCAAACTTACACGTGGGAGCCTTTATGTTGCCCAAATATGTTGAGGACATTTTAGAAGAAGAGGAAGGAAAAAAATGAGTCGTTTACTAGTTATTGGATGTGGGGGCGTTGCCCAAGTTGCTATTTCAAAGATTTGTCAGGATAGCGAAACCTTTGCAGAGATTATGATTGCTAGCCGTACCAAGTCAAAATGTGATGACTTGAAAGCTAAATTAGAGGGCAAAACAAGTACTAAAATTGAAACAGCTGCTCTTGATGCTGATAATGTCGAAGAAGTCATTACCTTGATTGAAAGCTACAAGCCAGAAGCCGTTTTGAACGTAGCTTTACCATATCAAGATTTAACCATTATGGATGCTTGTTTGGCAACAGGTGTTCACTATATCGATACGGCTAACTACGAAGCAGAAGACACAGAAGACCCTGAGTGGCGTGCTATCTACGAAAAACGCTGTAAGGAACTTGGTTTTACAGCCTACTTTGACTACTCATGGCAATGGGCTTATCAGGAAAAATTCAAAGAAGCAGGCTTAACCGCTCTTCTTGGTTCTGGTTTTGACCCAGGTGTAACCAGCGTCTTTTCAGCTTATGCCCTCAAACACTATTTTGATGAAATCCATTATATCGACATTTTAGACTGTAATGGTGGTGACCACGGTTATCCATTTGCGACGAATTTTAATCCAGAAATAAATCTACGCGAGGTTTCTGCGCCAGGTTCTTACTGGGAAGATGGAAAATGGGTCGAAGTCGAAGCTATGTCTATCAAGCGTGAGTATGATTTCCCTCAGGTTGGACAAAAAGACATGTATCTCCTTCACCATGAAGAAATTGAATCATTGGCCAAGAATATTCCAGGTGTCAAACGCATTCGTTTCTTTATGACTTTTGGTCAATCTTATCTAACGCACATGAAATGCTTGGAAAATGTAGGGCTCCTTCGTACAGATACCATTAACTTCAATGGACAAGAAATCGTTCCAATCCAATTCTTGAAAGCCTTGCTTCCAGATCCAGCCAGCCTTGGACCGCGCACGGTTGGTAAAACCAATATCGGTTGTATCTTTACAGGTGTCAAAGATGGCGTTGAAAAGACTATCTACATCTACAATGTTTGCGACCATCAGGAATGTTACGCAGAGGTTGGTTCGCAAGCTATTTCTTATACGACAGGCGTTCCAGCCATGATTGGGACAAAATTAGTTATGGATGGTACTTGGAAACAACCAGGAGTTTATAACCTTGAAGAATTGGATCCAGACCCATTCATGGAAGCTTTGAATGAGTATGGTTTGCCATGGGTTGTGGTTGAAAATTCACAAATGGTGGACTAATGAAGCTAGAACAAGTACCAACACCATCTTACGTCATTGACTTAGCCAAATTAGAAGCCAACTGTCGCATTTTACAATATGTACAAGAAGAAGCTGGTTGCAAGGTTTTGCTTGCCCAAAAGGCTTATTCCCTCTACAAAACCTATCCCTTGATTAGCCAGTATCTATCAGGTACGACAGCCAGTGGACTCTATGAAGCTAAGCTAGCTAGAGAAGAATTTCCAGGAGAAGTCCATGTATTTGCGCCTGCTTTCAAGGAATCAGATATGGAAGAGCTACTGCAAATATCTGATCATATTGTTTTTAACTCAGAGAGACAACTACGAAAATATGGTCAAACTTGTCGAGAAGCTGGTATTAGTGTCGGTTTACGCCTCAATCCTCAATGTTCTACCCAAGGAGATCACGCGCTCTATGATCCTTGTGCTCCTGGCTCTCGTTTTGGAGTAACTTTGGATAAGATACCAAGTGATTTATTGGAATTGGTTGACGGACTTCATTTTCATACTCTTTGTGAGCAAGGGGCAGATGATTTAGAAACAACTTTGAAAGCTGTAGAAGAGCAGTTTGGAGCCTATTTGCATGAGGTCAAATGGCTCAATATGGGAGGCGGACACCACATTACGAGAGCCGACTATGATGTGGACTTGCTGATTTCTGAGATTAAACGTATTCGTGAAACCTATAACCTTGACGTCTATATCGAACCAGGAGAAGCGATTGCACTCAATGCTGGTTATTTAGCTACTGAAGTCTTAGACATCGTTGAAAATGGGATTGAGACTTTAGTCTTAGATGCTTCAGCAAGTTGTCATATGCCAGATGTCCTTGAGATGCCCTATCGTCCCCCATTGAGAGATGGCTTTGAAGCGAAAGAAAAAGCCTATACTTATAGACTTTCTTCCAATACCTGCCTAACGGGTGATATCATAGGTGACTATAGTTTTGAAAATCCAGTTGAGATTGGAGATAGACTTTATTTTGAAGATATGGCAATCTACTCCTTTGTTAAGAATAATACCTTTAACGGGATTGGACTGCCAAGTTTGTATGTGATGGATAAAGAGGGTGAGTGCAGTCTAGTCAAGGCCTTTGGTTACCAAGACTTTAAGGAGAGATTATCATGATGGACAGTCCAAAGAAATTAGGTTATCGTATGCCTGCCGAGTACGAACCACACCACGGTACTCTCATGATATGGCCTACTCGACCAGGGTCTTGGCCATTTCAAGGTAAGGCTGCAAAAACAGCTTTTAGCCAAATCATCAAAACTATTGCTCAGGGGGAAACAGTCTACCTTTTGGTGGAGGAGGACTATCTATCTGAAGCGCAAACCTATCTTGGAGACAAGGTTGTTTATCTAGATATTCTGACAAATGATGCCTGGGCTCGTGATACAGGTCCGACGATTCTTCTTAATGATAAAAGGGAAAAGTTGGCAATCGATTGGTCTTTCAATGCTTGGGGTGGTGCTGTTGATGGTCTCTACCAAGACTATGAAGATGATGACCAAGTAGCCAGTCGTTTTGCTGAGACCTTGGAAATGCCTGTTTACGATGCCAAACCTTTTGTCCTAGAAGGCGGAGCGATACATAGCGATGGTCAAGGAACCATTCTCGTGACTGAAAGTTGCTTGCTTAGTCCTGGTCGCAATCCTCACCTGACTAAAGAGGAAATCGAGAATACCTTATTAGAGAGCCTTGGAGCTGAAAAAGTTATTTGGCTTCCTTATGGTATTTATCAAGATGAAACCAATGAACACGTTGATAATGTTGCTGCCTTTGTTGGTCCTGCAGAGCTTGTTTTAGCGTGGACGGATGACCAAGACGATCCCCAGTATGCCATGTCTGCAGCTGATTTAGCACTTTTAGAGAAGGAAACTGATGCAAAAGGCAAGAGTTTCACTATTCATAAACTTCCAATCCCAGCCATTCATCAAGTGGTTACAGAGGAGGATTTGTCGGGCTATACTTATGAAGAAGGCGAAGAGGAGCGTTATGCAGGTGAAAGACTAGCAGCTTCCTATGTGAATTTTTACATTGCTAATAAGTCTGTCTTGGTGCCACAATTTCAGGATGTAAACGATCAAGTAGCCTTGGATATTCTCAGTCAGTGTTTCCCAGACCGTGAAGTTGTCGGAATTCCTGCAAGAGATATTCTATTAGGTGGTGGAAATATCCACTGTATTACCCAACAAATTCCAGAATAGGAGAAAAAGATGAGAAATGTAACGGTTGCAGCTATTCAGATGCAATGCGCTAAGGATGTGGAAACCAATATCCAAACAGCTGAACGTTTAGTTCGTCAAGCTGCTGAGCAAGGAGCCCAAATTATTCTCTTGCCTGAGTTGTTTGAACGTCCCTATTTCTGCCAGGAACGTCAATATGACTTCTACCAGTATGCCCAGTCTGTTACAGAAAATACGGCTATTCAGCATTTCAAAGTGATTGCCAAGGAACTAAAGGTCGTTTTACCGATCAGTTTCTACGAAAAGGATGGCAATGTTTTATACAATTCCATTGCTGTCATTGATGCAGATGGAGAAGTACTAGGCGTTTATCGCAAAACGCATATACCAGATGACCATTATTATCAAGAGAAATTCTTCTTTACTCCTGGAAACACAGGCTTCAAAGTTTGGGATACTCGCTATGCGAAAATTGGTATTGGGATTTGTTGGGATCAGTGGTTCTCTGAAACAGCCCGTTGTCTTGCCTTAAAAGGCGCAGAATTACTCTTTTATCCAACAGCCATTGGTTCGGAGCCTATTTTGGATACAGATAGTTGTGGTCATTGGCAACGTACTATGCAAGGACACGCAGCAGCAAATATTGTCCCAGTTATTGCAGCCAATCGTTATGGCTTGGAAGAAGTCCAGCCTTGCGAAGAAAACGGCGGTCAAAGTTCAAGTCTGAATTTCTACGGTTCATCCTTTATGACCGACGAAACAGGAGCTATTTTGACTCAAGCAGAACGGCAAGCAGAAGCCATATTGTTAACTACTTATGACCTGGACAAGGGGGCAAATGAGCGCCTAAACTGGGGCTTGTTTAGAGACAGACGACCAGACATGTATAAAGATATTGTCAGATGAAAAAGCCTAACGTAGGCTTTTTTCTGTAGATACTATAATAATTTTTGATAATGTCCTAGGATTCTGATAAAATGGGGTATAAGAAATTAATAAGAAAGAGAAGCACCATGCAAACACAAGAAGAAATGAATATTCTGGTACCTGAAAAACTAGCGGAAATTGAACGTGATTATGATGTTACCGTATTGTGGGCAATTGAGTCTGGCAGTCGCGCTTGGGGCTTTGAGTCTCCGGATAGTGACTTTGATGTGCGTTTCATTTACAAGCATAAGCAAGATTTTTATCTTAGTTTGAACGATCATCGCGATGTCATAGAACTACCAATTGACGATACCTGGGATGTGAGTGGCTGGGATTTGGACAAGGCTTTAAAGTTGCTTTATAAGTCAAATCCAACTCTCTTTGAGTGGTTACAGTCGCCAATCGTTTACCAGCAAGACGAAGGCTTTATTGACCGTATTCGTCCGCTTGTTAGTCAGTATTTTTCAGAGAAAAAGATGCTCCACCATTACTTGAATACTGCTAGAACTCAAATGAATAAGTATCTTTCAGGAGACAAGGTCAAACCTAAAAAGTACTTCTATGCTCTGCGTCCCATTTTAGCTTGTCGTTGGATAGAAAAATATCATTCTGTTCCACCGATTTTATTTGATGATTTAGTGAAAGAATTGCTTCCTGATGAAATGAAAGAGCATGTGTCTAGACTGCTTGATATCAAGATAAATGGACTTGAAGGTATGGAAATTGAGCCGATTAAGCCCATCCAGGACTACATCATCAAAAATATCCAAGAACTAGATGATTACGTCCAAAGTGTTACCGAGGAGAAGAAAGATTGGGAAGCTCTTAATCAATTTTTCCTTGAAGAATTAAGTCGTGACTGAGGTTAGATATGGGAAAATGGACTTGTAGATGTGGTCAAGCAATGAACGACCACAAAGCGCCTGATCCAATGAGATATTCGGTTTATTCGGATGAGTTGCTTGAGGATATTTTTAACAATACTGACGAACATGATAGAATTTCCTATGAAGACATTTCGGAGGCTTCCTTTTATATGTGGAAGTGCCCAAATTGTGGTAGTTTTATGGTCTTTGGCGAAGAGGATAATAAAGATTGTTTCACTTTTTATGAGCGCCAGACCAGTGCAAAAGTTGAACCACTTTTCGATCCTGATCAGGAGTTGAATCTCGTTGTCGTTGAGTTTCAGGAAGGTGGAAATGGATATACTTATATCTGTGATGATCCAAGTATTCATATTGGGCATGGTGTGATTGTACCAACTGGAAAGGAAAATATTGAAAAAATAGCTCTGGTAGTCCAGAAATATCATGCTTTCCCAAGAGATATCACTTATCCCGCTGAAAAGTTAAAAAGGGTTATCCGTAGGTATTCTATTTTTGATCCCGAGACTTCAAAAATAGTTTGTAAAAATATACTTGAGCATGGAAGAATTCTAAATGCTTGCTCGAAAAAAGTAAAAATAGAGTCTAAACAAATTTACCATGCAATCAAAACTCCTCTAGGCTATTTTTGGTTGGAGTTAAATAGAGTTCCAATTCCGATGAAAATCACACAAATTCAAGTACAAGATAAAAAGTATCAGGTTGATGGAGCCTTTTATATAAAGCCTGCCAAGGTAAACTACAGAAAATTGTTAGAACTTGAATTATGTGCAGATTTTGATATTGATGCCTCTCGTTGGATTGACGTTCTATCAGACGAAAATGTTTGGGGAAATACCTGGGAACTGAATGGCCTTCAATTTGGAATTACTGCAGGAGAGTCCCCAGAATTTGAAGATGAAGTAGTTGCAAGAAAATTTAGCCGTATCCCACTTTATTATGACTGGCATCCAGAATATGAAGATTATTATGGCTTTAGCCTAGCATGGAAAAAATACGAGTCTGATAGTGATTTGTCGATTGATTTCTATACTACATAAGATGGAGGATTATAAGTATGAATCAAGCCTGGGAATTATTGTTTGAGGGGAAGATTGAAGAGGCCAAGAAATTAGTCTCAGAAAACTTCTCATTGGAAACATGCAAGGATTATGACCTTCTCAATTTAATGGGTTATATTAAGTTCTTTGAAAAAGATTACAAAGAAGCTTTGCTGATTTATCAAAACTATCTAGATGTGGCAATTTCAAGTCAAGATAAAGAAAATGAACATATAGGATATCACCAGTTAGCCATGGTTTATCGTGAAATGAATGACTATCAAACAGCTCTTAACTATATCAATAAAGAGCGAGAAGTTATTGAAGATTCTTTTTCAGAGGATGCACTAAAATTTTCTGTCAATAATTATGAGCAAGGTTATTTACGATTAAAGATAGGGGAAATACCAAAAGCAATCATGTATATGGAACAGTCCTTAAAGCAAGCATTACAAACAGATGATCTGATAGCTCAAGCCTGTTCCTTCAGAGGTTTGGGAGAGATTTATTCTGTAGAAAAATCTGAAAAATCGCAAGAGAATTTTTTACAAGCTATCGATCTTTTTGAAAAAGCAGGCGATCAGGTTGGAGCTCAAGAAGTTAAAGACTTACTAAACAAGAAAAAGTAGCCCACTCAGGCTACTTTTTTAAAATTCTTTATAAACATAAGGGTTCTCTGGTTTGTCAACTTTAATGAAAGATTGAACTTCAAGGGTTGGAAGGATTTGGTTGAGTTCCTTGTGATAGTGATTGTTAATCTTCCCTTTTACTCTCACCCAAGTGTTATTTTCGTAATGATTGGTATTTCCAGTGGTCAAAAGGCCAAAAACTCCTGAATCAGCGATACAGTGCATAATACCAAAGCGAAAGATAAATTGACTATTAGCGTGATTCGGATCATTGTAGACAAAGCCTGTGAACTCGATTTCCTTGCCTTCAAATTCATTTGGAAAATCATAGATAACTTCCATGACTTCCAAGTAATTCTCATCCTTGATGACAATGCTTGATTGAGCTAAGTATTTATCAGCACTCTTACGAACAGTGTCTACATAAGTTGTGTGTGAATAAAACCTACTCGTATCTGGTTTAAGATACTGACTGCTCGTTCCTTCACTTGCTTGGATTGCCTTGTCAGTTCCTTCCGACAAAGGGAAATAATAGCCTTTTGCAGATACAGTTTGTGAGTCTAGTGCAACAGTTGGAAAGGCAAATCCAACTAACAAAGGTAAACTTAAGAGGACAAAACTAGCAAGCTTGGCTGCAAAACTATGTAAGTGACTATGTTCTTTCAAACGCTTGAAGCAAATATAGGCTTGAACGATGGCTAGCAAGAAAGACAACACCATTGTTATATAAGCCAGATAAGAGTAGTGGAGGTTTAGATATTGATTGAGCTTACCAGATAGGTGTAGATAAAGGGTTAAGAAAAAATAACTAATCAAAATAAGAAATCGTATCATATCATCACCCCGACTAGATAAGAATAGACAAGAACAACAAGAGTCACAATGGTCATGAACTGCCAAATAAAGCGAGTTTTAAGATAATTCTTCATCATGAGTAGGTTTTTGACATCAAGCATTGGTCCAATAACTAGAAAGGCAAGAACTGGCGCAAATCCGAAACTAGAGAGCAGCGAAGAGCCAATAAAGGCATCCGCTTCACTACAGAGTGATAGAAGGAAGGACAAGACCATCAAGAGAACAATAGCAAGTAGTGGTGTTGCGCTGATAGAAGTCAGGATCCGGGTTGGCACATATACTTGGACTATACTTGCAAAAAGACAGCCAAAGACCAAATAACGTCCCATATCAAAGAATTCATCAATAGCTTGGATAAAGACCTGAAGAAGTTTCTGACCTTTGGTCAAGTGAGAAAAATCATGTTCATGACAAGCCAGCCTATTTTCCTTTTGAATCGATCCTTCCCAGAAAAATCCAAGTAAGATACCCAATATAGTAGCAACAAGAATCGAACCTAAAGCGCGGAGTAAGACCATTTTAAATGAATTACCAAAGGCTGAATAAGTTGCAAAAAGTACGATGGGATTGATGATAGGAGCTGTTACTAGAAATGGAACAGCTGTATAGCTTGGAACCTTCTTCTCCAAGAAACGGTTGATGATCGGAACAATTCCACACTCACAAGAGGGGAAGAGAAACCCTATAAATGTACCAAAAAAGATCCTCCCCAAACGATTTTTAGGGAGAAATCTATATACTTTTTCAGGAGTCACATAGACTTCAATAGCACCAGAGATAATACTACCAATCAAAACGAAGGGTAGGGCTTCAATGATGATTGATAGAAAAATAGCACCAGCTTGTAAAATACTAGAAGGTAGGCTTTGAAAGAAATCCATCTATTTTTTCTTTTCTGCCTTTTCTTTCTTTTCTTTGTCATCTGGAAATGTCACTTGCTTTAAATCAGGTAGTTTAGCGAACTCTTCGAACATCTTATCTAAGTCATCAGTTTTTGTAAATTTAACAGCCATTGGGCATACCTCAATTCTTATTGTTTCCTCTATTATACTATTATTTCAGCCAAAAGGTTTAATTTTAAATTGTTAAGACCAATGAATTTTTATCTTCAACAAATACCAAGCTAACTGTGACATTAATGAAAACAAGCTTTCTTCCTTATGGTATAATAGTCTCATGGATAAAAAATATGAAAAAATTTCCCAAGATTTGGGTGTAACCTTAAAGCAAATTGATACGGTCTTGTCTTTGACAGCAGAAGGAGCAACCATTCCCTTTATCGCTCGTTATCGGAAAGACATGACTGGTAGTTTAGATGAAGTAGCTATCAAAGCTATTATCGACCTTGATAAAAGTCTTACCAACCTCAATGACCGTAAGGAAGCTGTTTTGGCAAAAATCAAAGAGCAAGGTAAGTTGACCAAAGAGTTAGAAGAAGCCATCTTAGCTGCTGAAAAACTCGCAGACGTTGAAGAGCTCTATCTTCCCTATAAGGAAAAACGTCGCACCAAGGCAACGATTGCGCGTGAGGCGGGACTCTTCCCACTTGCTCGTCTAATCCTACAGAATGTTTCTGACCTAGAAAAAGAAGCAGAAACATTTGTCTGTGAAGGTTTTGAGACTCCACAAGATGCTTTAGCGGGTGCAGTTGATATTTTGGTCGAAGCTCTCTCTGAGGATGTCAACTTACGTTCAATGACTTATCAAGAGGTCCTTAGACATTCTAAGATTACATCCCAAGTCAAAGACGAGAGTCTTGATGAAAAGCAAGTCTTTCAGATTTATTACGATTTCTCAGAGACGGTTGCTAACATGCAGGGATATCGTACTCTTGCCCTTAATCGTGGTGAGAAGTTAGGCATCTTGAAGATTGGTTTTGAGCATGCAGTTGATCGTATCCAAGCCTTCTTTGCTTCTCGTTTTAAGGTTAAAAATGCCTATATTGAAGAAGTTATTCAGCAATCTGTTAAGAAGAAGGTACTGCCAGCTATCGAGCGTCGTATCCGTACAGAGTTAACAGAGAAGGCAGAAGAAGGAGCTATTCAACTATTTTCTGACAATCTGCGTAATCTTCTTCTGGTAGGACCTCTTAAAGGGCGCGTGGTTCTTGGATTTGACCCTGCCTTTCGTACAGGTGCCAAACTTGCGGTCGTTGATGCGACTGGTAAGATGCTGACAACGCAAGTCATTTATCCAGTCAAACCAGCTTCAGCTCGTCAGATTGAAGAAGCCAAGCGTGATTTGGCTGATTTGATTGGCCAATACGGTGTTGAAATCATCGCTATCGGAAATGGAACTGCCAGTCGTGAGAGTGAAGCTTTTGTCGCCGAAGTGCTCAAGGATTTTCCAGAAATTAGCTATGTCATTGTCAATGAGAGCGGTGCATCTGTCTACTCAGCTAGTGAACTTGCTCGTCAAGAGTTCCCTGACTTAACCGTTGAGAAACGTTCTGCTATTTCTATTGCACGTCGCTTGCAAGACCCACTTGCTGAGTTGGTTAAAATTGATCCCAAATCCATCGGTGTCGGTCAATATCAGCACGATGTTAGTCAAAAGAAACTATCTGAAAGTCTAGACTTTGTTGTTGATACAGTAGTTAACCAAGTCGGTGTCAATGTCAATACAGCTAGTCCAGCCTTACTTTCGCATGTAGCTGGGCTTAACAAAACAATCTCTGAAAATATTGTTAAGTATCGTGAAGAAGAAGGTAAAATCACTTCACGAGCCCAAATCAAGAAAGTTCCTCGACTAGGTGCTAAGGCCTTTGAGCAGGCTGCTGGTTTCCTTCGTATTCCTGAAAGCAGCAATATCCTTGACAATACTGGTGTTCACCCAGAAAACTATGCTGCTGTTAAGGAACTCTTCAAACGCTTAGATATCAAGGACTTGAATGAAGAGGAACAAGCCAAGCTAAAATCCGTTTCAATCAAGGAAATGGCTCAAGAGCTAGACCTCGGTCAAGAAACACTTAAAGACATTATCGCTGACCTTCTCAAACCAGGTCGTGATTTCCGTGATTCCTTTGATGCTCCAGTCCTTCGTCAGGATGTCTTGGATATCAAAGACTTACAAGTTGGCCAAAAGCTTGAGGGAGTTGTGCGCAATGTCGTTGACTTTGGTGCCTTTGTTGATATTGGTATTCATGAGGATGGTCTGATTCATATCTCTCACATGAGTAAAAAGTTTATCAAACATCCGAGTCAGGTAGTGTCGGTCGGTGATTTGGTAACCGTTTGGGTGAAGAAGATTGATGTCCAACGTGAAAAAGTAAATCTGTCGCTCCTTGCTCCTAATGAATCTAACTGATTACGTTAAACAAGTTTCTATAGAAGATTTTGGAAAACCTTTCAAACACAAAGCTCAATGGAATACTCGTCTACGGTCGACAGGTGGACGATTTTTCCCTAAGGATGGTCATTTGGATTTTAATCCCAAGGTATATCAAGAGCTTGGTTTAGAGGTTTTTCGTAAAATTGTTCGTCATGAGCTCTGCCATTACCATCTTTACTTTGAAGGCAAGGGCTATCAGCATAAGGATTTAGCCTTTAAGCAACTTTTAAAAGAGGTAGACGGTCTCCGCTTTGTTCCTCCCTTGTCAAGTTCCAATCAAAAACCAAGCTTAGTCTATGCTTGTCAGACTTGTCACCAAATCTATCAAAGAAAGCGAAAAATTGATACCAAGCGTTATCGTTGTGGTCTCTGTCGTGGAAAGCTCCTCTTGTTAAATCGGCCTAAGGACTGATGTAGCAAATCTAGCTTAGTGCTATACTAAGATTAAGAAATACGAAAGAGGAATAAATTATGAATACAAAATTTTATAAAATGAGAAGAAATCGCATGATATCAGGTGTTCTTGCAGGTCTATCTGACAAGTGGAATCTTGATGTAACCCTAGTTCGTTTCCTTTTTGCAATCTTTACAATCGCAAATTTTGGACTCGGGATTATTATCTACATTATCCTAGCTTCGATCCTACCAACAAAAGAAGATATCGAAGCTGAAATGTATGGAACAGGCCCACGCAAGATCAAAAATGCCCAGCCTATCAATGATGACGAAGGTTGGTTTTGGTAATTTTTATTAACTGTTTATATTTTGATAGCAAAAAAAGATACCGCGCGGTATCTTTTTTAAATACTAAACAATTGTCCAAACAGATAGGTCACTCCCATGGTCAGAAGGCCGATACAGAGGTTACGGATCATGGCTGTTTTTGTTGGGGCTTTCCCGAGTTTGGCACTAGTGTAGCCGGTGACTAATAAAGAAATGGCTACGATAAAGACAGTGGCAGGAATTCTGTATTCGCTTGGGAAAATAATAATCGAAAGCATTGGTGGTAGGCTACCAAGTACGAAGGCAATAAAGCTAGATGCAGCAGCATGCCAAGGATTTGTAAACTCTTCATACTCGATTCCGTATTTTTCTTCAACTAAGGCTTTAAGTGGATTTTTTAGAAAGGCTTTATTGACTAAAAGTTGAGCTGAAGTTTCACACTCACCATTTTGAAGATAAGCAGCATAGAGGGATTTTTTTGCAGCTTCGAGATCCTTATCCAAAAGTAATTGTTCACGCGCTACAGCGGCTTCCTCAGTGTCTTTTTGAGTAGATACAGAGACATACTCGCCTCCAGCCATAGAAAATGCACCTGCTAAGATTGCTGCTAAACCTGAGAGAAAGATAATCCAGATATTGCTTGTCGCACTGGCAACCCCGATAACAACACCTGCAATGGAAATAATCCCGTCATTAGCTCCAAGAACACCAGCACGTAGGATATTTAAACGACCAGCAAAGTTTGTATCTATTTCATGTTTATTTTCTGACATAGTATTCTCCTTTATATCTAGTATAAAGTATAGGAGAAGTGAAAACAAACATTTTTAACTATCTGAAAAAAGTTCTACAATTCTAATAAAAGATTGCTATTTATCTCAATCAGGCATAGCCATAGCTATTGCTTATGCCAATATATAACAAAGTTGTATTTGTAACCTAGTGTAATAGGTGATACAATGAACCTAATGAAATCTTTGGAGGTCTGATGATGACTCGTGAATTTAAATTTGAAACCCTACAATTGCATGCAGGACAAGTGGTAGATGCGACTACCAAGTCACGTGCAGTCCCTATTTACCAAACAACTTCCTTTGTATTTGAAGATACACAAGAAGGTGCAGACCTTTTTGCCCTTCAAAAAGCTGGTAATATCTATACTCGTATCACTAACCCAACAACATCAGCTTTTGAAGAACGTATTGCTGCTCTTGAAGGCGGAGTAGGAGCCCTTGCCACTGCTTCTGGGATGGCAGCTCTTACTTATACTATTCTTGGACTTGCTCACGCAGGAGACCATGTTGTTGCAGCTTCAACTATCTACGGTGGTACTTTTAACCTCTTGAAAGAAACCCTTCCTCGCTATGGAATCACTACAACTTTTGTTGATATCGATAATCTAGAAGAGATAGAAGCAGCGATTAAAGACAATACCAAACTTGTCTTGATTGAAACCTTAGGAAATCCAGTCATCAACATTCCTGATATTGAAAAAATAGCTGAACTTGCTCATAAACATCAGATTCCTTTGGTTGCAGACAATACCTTTGCAACACCTTATCTTATCAATGTCTTTTCTCATGGTGTAGACATTGCAGTTCACTCGGCAACTAAATTTATCGGTGGACACGGTACAACTATTGGTGGTGTTATTGTTGATAGTGGGAAGTTTGACTGGGTAGCTTCAGGGAAGTTCCCTCAATTTGTCAATGAAGATCCAAGCTACCATAATTTAAGCTACACTAGAGATGTAGGTGCAGCAGCCTTCATCGTTGCCCTTCGTGTTCAATTGCTACGTGACACTGGTGCAGCTCTGTCACCATTTAACTCATTCTTGCTCTTGCAAGGTCTTGAAACACTTTCTCTCCGTGTTGAGCGCCATGTTCAAAATGCTGAGAAAATCGTTGATTTCCTTGTTAACCATCCAAAGGTAGAAAAGGTCAACTATCCAAAACTAGCAGATAGTCCATATCATGCTTTGGCTGAAAAATACCTACCTAAAGGTGTTGGTTCAATCTTTACCTTCCATGTTAAAGGTGGAGAAGTAGAAGCTCGTAAGGTGATTGATAGCTTAGAAATCTTTTCAAACCTAGCCAATGTGGCAGATGCAAAATCATTGGTGGTTCATCCAGCAACTACCACTCATGCCCAGTTGTCTGACTCAGATTTAGAAGCAGCAGGAGTAACAAAAAATCAAATCCGTCTATCAATTGGTCTTGAAAATGTTGATGATTTGATTGAAGATTTGCGTCTTGCTCTTGAAAATATTTAAAAATAGATAAAATTTATCTGGTTTAAGCTCCTTCTCACGAATAATAAAGTGAGGAGGATTTTTATGTATAGTATTTCATTTCAAGAAGATTCGCTCTTGCCAAGAGAACGACTGGTGACAGAAGGAGTAGAGAGTTTGAGTAATCAGGAATTACTAGCTATTTTACTCAGAACGGGGACACGCCAATCTACTGTTTTTGAAATTGCACAAAAAGTATTGAATCAATTAAATTGCTTAACTGATTTGAAAAAAATGACACTACAAGAACTACAGGGATTATCAGGTATTGGTAGAGTGAAAGCTATTGAGTTGCAAGCGATGATTGAGCTGGGAAGTCGTATTCACAAACAAGAAACCATTGAGGCAGAGAGTATCCTCAGTAGTCAAAGACTGGCTAAAAAGATGCAAGCTGAACTGGGAGATAAAAAACAAGAGCACCTGGTGGCGATCTATCTGAATACACAAAATCAAATCATTCATCAGCAAACCATTTTTATCGGCTCAGCTACTAGAAGTATTGCTGAACCACGGGAAATTCTCCACTATGCTTTGAAGCATATGGCAACATCTATGATACTGGTTCATAATCATCCATCTGGTGCTGTCATGCCAAGTAGAAATGATGACCATGTTACGAAGCTTGTCAAAGAAGCCTGTGAATTAATGGGGTTGGTCTTATTGGATCATCTTATCGTCTCACACTCCGATTATTTTAGTTACCGTGAGAAGACGGATCTGGTGTAAAAAACCTGTATATGATACAGGTTTTACAATTCATTGACGACATAGTCGAAAAGTGTTTTATCTTTGGGGCGATTTTCAAAGAGAAATTCAGGATGCCATTGAACACCGAGGTAAGGGAAACCATCCGTTGTTGTAACAGCCTCGATAATTCCATCTTTAGGATCATGAGCTACAACCTTGAGATTTGGAGCTAGGTCCTTAATACTCTGATGGTGGAAAGAGTTGATATGAGAGATTTCTCCATAGATTTCTCGAAGAATAGTATCAGGCTCGGTGACTAAACGTTGAGTTGTATACTCGGCTGAAGTATCCTGCCAATGGTCTTCAATATCTTGATAAAGAGTTCCTCCCATAGCCACATTAAAGAGCTGGGTGCCTCGACAAACAGAAAAAATTGGTTTCTTTTGTTTGATTGCTTCTTCAATGAGTGCCAACTCAAAAAAATCGCGTTGAAGGTGGTAGTCATCGCTATCGATCGTTTTAGATTCACCATAGAACTTTGGATCGACATTTTGTCCACCAGTTAAAATGAGTTTATCAATCAAGCTAATGTAGTAACTGGCCATTTCTTGATCACCAATTGGTAGGATAATGGGAATTCCCCCAGCTTCCTTGACTCCTTCAACAAAGCCCTTCGCAGCATAGCTCATCATCAGCTCATCATCAGGATGAGCTTTTTCGTTTCCTGTAATCCCAATAACTGGTTTTTTCATAAATGCTTACGCTTTCTAATCCTCTTTTCTCATGAAATAGAGGAGAGTTTGCAATTCACTAGTTAAATCCACATACTGAGCTACCACATCTTTTGGTAGTTGGAGATGAACGGGTGAAAAGCTTAAAATTCCTTTAATACCTGCTTCAACAAGAAGATTAGCTACTTCTTGTGATTTGACACTCGGAACAGTTAAGATTGCAGTTTTAACATCTGCATTTTTTATTTTCTCCTTGATTTGGGAAATTCCATAAATTGGGATTCCATCGGGAGTTTTTGTCCCAACCTCAGGATGATCATCCAAATCAAAAGCCATAATGATTTTCATTTTGTTTCGTTCGTGGAAACGGTAGTGAAGGAGAGCGTGCCCCATATTACCAATACCCACCAACATAACATTTGTAATAGAATTATCATTTAGAAGATCAGCAAAAAACGTCATTAGTTTTTTGACATCGTAGCCAAATCCACGGCGACCAAGTTCACCAAAGTAGGAAAAATCTCGTCTAACGGTAGCAGAATCAATACCAATGGCCTCGGCAATTTGTTTTGAGTTGGCTCTTTCAATCTTTTCTGCATGAAATCTTTTAAAGATACGATAATAAAGAGAAAGTCTCTTTGCTGTTGCTTTTGGAATAGCAGACTGTTTTTCTTTCACAAAATCACAACCTTTCTAAATACTATTTTATAGAAAGATTGTGAAAAAATCAACAAAAATAAGAAAAAACTAAGAAAAATCTTAGCTTATCTTCGTAAAATCATAGTGAGATAGAAAACGATAGAGATTTCCCAGAAGCCCCTGATAGATTTCTTTTCCATTATAGGTCAGAGAAGTAATGACAGTAGTATCTGGAAGAGTCACACAGCCTGAAAGTGATAGCATGAGTGCTTCATAATCTTCGTATTCTAAAACGCGATCGACTTGATAGGTGTCTTTGTAAGTTAATCGAAACATGATTGCCTTCTATCTTTCGCTTTTAGTAAAGACATCACGTTCAACAAGACTATCCATCAAGAAGTAAAATTTCTCTTGGTGGATATGAGTTTTTTCTGACTTAAAGATATCGACTAAACGTAGACCAAATTTATCAGTGATGTTGATTTTTGCACCTGTTAAGTCTTTGTTGATGATAATCTTAAGTTGGAAACCTTCCCCACTATTTGGAACTTTTTCAAGAAGACGTGTTAGTTCATAGTTACCAACCTTAGTTTCAAAAAAAGTGTTATCTTTTAGAGTGAACTTTTTGACGGTTGGGCTAAGTGTGTAATTATAACGGCAATTTTTAAGACTAATGGTTTTTTCGAATGCCATTGAGTTAACCTCCAATGATTTCTTTTAGAGTTTGTGCGAGAGTGATTATTTCTTGCTCTGTATTTTGAGGTGAAATGCTGACGCGAACGGATTCGTGTAAGCGAGGAGAGTCTTCACCGTAGAAAGCCTGAAGAACATGACTAACTTGAACGACACCTGCAGTACAAGCAGAGCCAGTTGAAATAGAAATACCTTCAAGATCTAGACGAAGGAGTAGTAGATCATTACGTTGACCTGGGAATCCAATATTAAGGACATAAGGTAGCTGGTCATTTCCTTGATTGAGGTAATAGTCTGTGTCAGCCATTTCCTTTAAGAATGTTTCTTTTAGTTTTTGAACCTTTTCAAAGTTTTGTGCTTGGTTTTCAAGATCATCCTTTAGAGCTGCTACCATTCCCACAATGGCAGGAAGATTTTCTGTTCCTGCTCTTTTTTTCTGCTCTTGATCGCCACCATGAAGGTAGGAGTCAAAATCTGTAGATGCAGCATAGAGAAAACCAACTCCTTTTGGACCATAAAATTTGTGTGCAGAAGCGCTAAGAAAATCAATTCCCAATTTTTCGGGAAGAATCTCTAATTTACCAACTGCCTGAACCGCATCGACATGATAGACGGCTGGATGATTTTTTAGAACTTCCCCAATTTCAGCAATAGGTAAAAGTGTACCAGTTTCATTGTTTGCAAACATAGTAGAAACAAGAATGGTATCTTCACGCAGTGCATTTTTGACCTGGTCTGCAGTAATTTCTTGATTTTCAGGCTGTAAAATAGTCACTTCAAAACCGAAATTTTCAACCAAGTATTTGATGGGTTCTAGAACAGCATGGTGCTCAATCGCAGTAGTGATAATGTGCTTTCCACGATTTTGATGGCGAAGGCAGTAGCCGATGATAGCAGTATTATTGCTTTCAGTACCACCAGTGGTAAAGAATATATGTTGTGGCTTTGTTCCTAGTAAACTTGCTAGTTCTTGACGAGCTTCTCGTAATAGTTTACCTGCTTGGCGCCCATGTCCATGAATACTAGAAGGGTTGCCATAAGTTTCCTGCATGACTTGAGTCATTGCTGAGATAGCAACTGCTGACATAGGAGTCGTAGCAGCATTATCCAAATAAATCAAAAGCTCACCTGATTTCTATTTAAATAGTGGACTAACTGGTTTTCTTTCGTGAATACGAACCATAGCATCACCAATCAATTCGCTAGCAGTGATGTATTGTACGTTTTTAGGTGTTTTCCCTTTAGTTGCAACAGAGTCTGTTACCAAGATTTCCTTGATATTTGCTGCATCTAACAATTCTGCAGCACCTTCAACAAAAAGTCCGTGACTTGAAACAGCATAGATTTCAGTTGCGCCTTCGCGTTCCACGATTTTAGATGCTTCAGAGAAAGTACGTCCAGTGTTAAGAATATCATCGATTAAGATTGCTTTTTTACCTTCAACATCACCAATGATATAGCCTTGGTTGCGTTCAGAATCATCTTGCGCATAGTCGATAATCGCAATTGGAGCATCAAGATATTCAGCAAGGCTACGAGCACGTTTTACACCAGAGTTCTTAGGGCTAACGACAACCACATCTGAACCAACGAGTCCTTTATCACAATAGTGTTTTGCAAAAAGTGGAATTGTGTAGAGGTTATCAACTGGAATGTCAAAGAAACCTTGAACCTGAACGGCATGGAGGTCTAGAGTCAATACGCGACTAACTCCAGCTTTGACCAACATATTTGCAACAAGCTTGGCAGTAAGTGGTTCGCGAGAAGAAGCGATACGGTCTTGACGCGCGTAGCCAAAGTAAGGAAGGACAACGTTAATCGTATTTGCACTAGCGCGAACACAGGCATCAACCATAATCAAGAGTTCCATCAAGTGATTGTTGACAGGGTAGCTGGTTGATTGGATGATATAGACGTCATAACCACGGACACTTTCTTCGATGTTGACTTGGATTTCACCGTCTGAAAATTGACGGGAAGACAACTTCCCAAGTGGTACACCAGCTGCATCAGCAATTTTTTGAGCAATTTCCTGATTGGAATTGAGAGCGAAAAGCTTCATGTTTTTTGTATCTGACATTGATAAACCGTCCTCTATAAACTATGTGAAGCTATGTAGTAAACTATTTTTCTTAAAAATCCTTGTCTCTTAGTCTGAGAAAAGCTTATTTGAAGAAAGTATTTGCGACACAGATTCTATTATTTTTTATCCCTTCTATTCTATCAAAAAAAGAAGATTATTTCAGTATTTTTTCATATTTTCTATAAAACGAACTAATTTTGAGGGTGCTTTTTTGTAATGGATTTCATTGGCTTGTAAAAATTCTTGGAAATCAAGACTACCTTGGTTTCCATCTTCCACTTCTAATTCAAGCTCATAGTCAACAATATCAAAGTATTGGCTTTGATCAAGTGCCATGAGTCCAATCGGAGTTTGCTTTTCGTAGCGAACAGTAGTTAGGCAACCTAAAACTACCCAGCCACTGGTTGAAAGTCCACGGCTAGTCAATTCGTCAAGAATCATTCCTTGTGGAAGTTTACATTCTTTAAGACAATGGTTTGCTTCCTCAAGGCTGAGATCTTGATTGTACTCCATATTTCCAACTTTTTGTGGGATTTTTATGGTCAATTCAGCGCTATTTTCAAAAGTACGAATGCGCATAGCGATTTTATGTTTACGAAGGTAAAAATCGGGCGTGTCTAGGTAGTAATTTTTTTGTGTAATAGGTGTGACTCCTGAAAAGTGCTCCTGCAATCTTTGATATTCGTCCTTGTTTAGAAGTGTTTTCATTTCAATTTCTAAATGTTTCATTTTTTTTACTTTTTCCTTATCTTTGAAAGCGATTGTATGGTATAATAAGCATTGTATTTATTGTATAAGATTTTTCCTAGAAAATCAAAAACTAGATAAATCGAAGTGTATAGAGAATTGGATGAAAAAGATATATGATTACAGAATGGGAAGAATTTTTAGATCCTTACATTCAAGCTGTCGGAGAGCTGAAGATAAAACTCCGAGGTATTCGAAAACAATACCGCAAACAAAATAAACATTCTCCAATTGAGTTTGTAACTGGTCGAGTCAAACCGATCGAAAGTATAAAAGAAAAAATGGCTCGTCGAGGGATTGGATACGATACGTTGGAACAGGACTTGCAAGATATTGCAGGTTTACGCGTCATGGTTCAATTTGTAGATGACGTGAGCGAGGTTGTTGCCATCCTTCGTAGGAGGCAAGACATGAGAGTGGTACAAGAACGTGACTACATTACTCATCGAAAGGCTTCAGGCTATCGTTCTTACCATTTGATTATTGAGTATACAGTTGATACGATCAATGGGGCAAGAACGATTCTGGTGGAGATTCAGATTCGTACTTTGGCTATGAATTTCTGGGCTACCATCGAGCATTCTCTAAATTATAAATATCAAGGGGATTTTCCAGAAGAAATTAAGAAACGCTTGGAAATCACAGCAAGAATCTCTCACCAATTGGATGAAGAAATGAGTAAAATTCGTGATGATATCCAGGAAGCACAGGCACTCTTTGATCCATTGCATAGAAAGTTAAATGACGGGGTAGGTAATAGTGACGATACCGATGAAGAATACAGGTAAACGAATTGATCTAATCGCTAATCGCAAACCTCAAAGTCAAAGAATCTTATATGAATTAAGAGATCGACTAAAAAAGAATAACTTTATATTAAATGATAAACATCCCGATATCGTGATTTCCATAGGTGGGGATGGGATGCTTTTGTCTGCTTTTCACAAGTATGAAGACCAGCTGGATAAGGTTCGCTTTGTGGGAGTTCATACGGGGCACTTGGGCTTTTATACGGACTATCGTGATTTCGAACTGGATCAACTGGTTACTAATCTGCTTTTAGACAGTGGAGCTCGAGTATCCTATCCGCTTTTAAATGTAAAGATTTTTCTGGAAAATGGAGAAGTAAAAATTTTCCGTGCTTTGAATGAGGCTAGCATTCGGAGAGCTGATAGGACTATGGTTGCCGATATTATCATTAACCAAGTGCCATTTGAACGTTTTAGAGGAGATGGCCTGACGGTATCGACGCCAACTGGGAGTACAGCCTATAATAAATCTCTTGGTGGAGCTGTTTTGCACCCTACAATTGAGGCCTTACAATTGACAGAAATTGCGAGTCTCAACAATCGTGTCTACAGAACCTTAGGTTCTTCTATCATTGTGCCTAAGAAGGATAAGATAGAATTGATACCAACTCGTAATGACTATCATACGATTTCTGTTGACAATAGCATTTATTCTTACCGTAATATTGAAAGAATAGAATACCAGATAGACCATCATAAGATTCATTTTGTAGCAACACCAAGCCATACTAGTTTTTGGAATCGTGTCAAGGATGCCTTTATTGGTGAGGTGGATGAATGAGGTTTGAATTTATTGCTGACGAACATGTCAAGGTAAAGACCTTTTTAAAAAAACACGAAGTCTCGAAAGGTTTACTTGCCAAAATCAAGTTTCGAGGTGGAGATATTCGCGTAAACGGTCATCCACAAAATGCAACCTATCTCTTAGATATTGGGGATGTAGTTGTCATCGATATTCCTCCTGAGGAAGGTTTCGAGACACTGGAAGCCATTGATTATCCACTGGATATTCTGTTTGAAGATGATCATTTCTTGATTTTAAACAAACCCTTTGGTGTGGCCTCGATTCCTAGTGTCAATCATTCTAATACCATCGCTAACTTTATCAAGGGCTATTATGTGAAACAGAACTATGAAAATCAGCAGGTCCACATTGTAACCAGACTAGATCGAGACACTTCGGGTCTTATGCTTTTTGCTAAACACGGGTATGCTCATGCTAGGCTAGACAAACAGTTGCAAAAGAAAGCTATTGAAAAGCGCTATTTTGCTCTGGTTAAAGGAGATGGGTTTCTGGAGCCTCAAGGTGAAATCATTGCACCGATTGCTCGAGATGAAGATTCCATTATCACTAGACGAGTTGCAAAAGGTGGCAAGTATGCCCATACTTCCTATCGTATAGTGGAGTCTTATGGCGATATTCATCTAGTTGATATTCGACTGCATACAGGAAGGACACACCAGATTCGTGTCCATTTCTCACATATCGGTTTCCCTTTGCTTGGTGATGACCTCTATGGTGGTAGTCTTGAACATGGCATAGAGCGTCAAGCTCTGCATTGCCATTACTTATCGTTTTATCATCCTTTTCTTGAAGAGCAGTTGGAGATGGAAAGTCCACTGCCGGATGATTTCAACACTCTTATAACTCAGTTATCAAATAATAATTTATCTTAAAAGGAGTCAAAACTCATGGAAGTTTTTGAAAATTTAAAAGCCAACCTAGTTGGTAAAAATGCACGTATTGTCTTGCCTGAAGGTGAAGAACCACGCATTCTTCAAGCAACAAAACGCATCGTAAAAGAAACAGAAGTTATCCCTGTCCTACTTGGAAATCCTGATAAAATTAAAATCTATCTTGAAATCGAAGGAATCATGGATGGTTATGAAGTAATCGATCCTGCACATTACCCTCAATTTGAAGACATGGTAGCATCACTTGTAGAACGTCGTAAAGGAAAAATGACTGAAGAAGAAGCTCGCGAAATATTGGTTAAAGACGTGAACTATTTTGGTGTTATGTTAGTATACATGGGCTTGGTAGATGGAATGGTTTCAGGAGCTATTCACTCTACTGCGGCAACTGTTCGCCCAGCCCTTCAAATCATTAAAACACGTCCAAATGTTAGTCGTACTTCAGGTGCCTTCCTTATGGTTCGTGGCACTGAGCGTTACCTATTTGGTGACTGTGCCATCAATATCAATCCTGATGCTGAAGCATTGGCAGAGATTGCGATTAACTCTGCTATCACAGCTAAGATGTTTGGTATCGAACCAAAAATTGCGATGCTAAGCTACTCAACTAAAGGTTCTGGTTTTGGTGAAAGCGTAGATAAAGTTGTTGAAGCAACTAAGATTGCTCATGATCTTCGTCCTGACCTTGAAATTGATGGGGAATTGCAATTTGATGCTGCCTTCGTTCCAGAAACAGCTGCTCTTAAAGCACCAGGAAGTAAGGTTGCTGGACAAGCAAACGTCTTTATCTTCCCAGGTATTGAAGCAGGGAATATTGGTTACAAGATGGCAGAACGTCTCGGTGGATTTGCAGCGGTTGGTCCAGTATTGCAAGGTTTGAACAAACCAGTTAATGACCTTTCACGTGGATGTAATTCAGACGACGTCTTCAAACTTACTCTTATCACAGCAGCCCAAGCTGTACACCAATAAAATACAAGATAGCTCCTTTTCTCTTAAAGGAGCTTTTCAAGTAGGGAGTAATTGAAGAAGGCCTTTTGTTTTTTACTAGACTTTGGGGCAAGTTATACTCATAATCAATTATTTTCAAAAAGCAACCTAGTCCATTGTCTGCTGACAGTGGACTTTAAAACGGTTTTTTCCAGTCCTTGAATAACTTCTTGAAGCTTATCAATGACGGCTTCTAATGTTTGGAAAGCCTTATTTTTAAAGCCTCGTTTTCGAATTTCTTTCCAGACTTGTTCAATAGGGTTCATTTCTGGTGCATAAGGTGGAATTAGAGGGGATTGCTTTGGGCAGTTCCTTTTTAATGTAAAAGGAGTAGAATCATAGCGTTTCTAAATTGTTAATCATTCAAAACAGATTGTGATGGGACTATTCTAGCTTTAGAATTCTTCAAAAATTAACATTTAAGGTAATCAATTACTTAGAAGAGTACAAAAACATTTAATTTATAGGGATTCTAAGTCTAGAATTGCATGGATATTTATGAAAACAGAATATTCGATAGATAGGATTGTTCTATTCTGAAAGATTTGAGCTGTCAATTGTGTAGGATAGTATTATTCTATGTTAGATTCCAGTAAAAATGATTGGATAAATGATATTAAAGAAAAATCAAAATCATAATTTTGTTTAATATGGTATAATATTTCTAATAATTTAAACATAATGAGGTAGTAATTTATGGATGAAGTTTTATTTTTTGGAGAAGATGACTTCGATATTCTTGATATTGATGGTTATGAACTAAAACCCTCATCGTTTTTTAATAAGTTACCAGAAATAGCCAAACCTTTAGTCAAAAATGCAAATAAAATCTTATCTGAAGTAGAAAAAATGTTATATTCTGCTCCAGCCTTTATCAATGTTGTCCAATCTAGTATACCTGAAGAGGTTTTTCAGGCAATTCTTTCTCCAGAACAACGGGAACAAATTGCTCAAGGAGTGTTAAAATTAATGACAAAGAAAGATGGCTCTCTCTTGGCTGTATTAGTAAACACTAATACTAATAAAGTCATTGGAAATGTACCATTGAAATCTGTTAAGTTGACACCAGAATTAAATAAAGCGTTAGCCGATTATTCGTCACAAATTCAAATGGCTCAGATTGCAGAGGAGATTCAGAATGTACAATATGCTATTGAGGACGTCAGAAAAGGACAGGAGTCAGATAGACTTGCAATAGCCTATAGTTGTCAACAGAAACTCTTGCAAGCTAGAGAAATATCAGATTCAAACATTAGAACAATGATGTTACTGCAAGTTATTTCAGATGCAGAAGATAGTAGAAATCTCTTAATGCTTAGTCAAAAATCAAATGTAAATTTTATCAAAGAACAACCAGATTCTACTTGGGGTAAGTTATTAAAAGGGGATAAACCAGATAAAATTGAAGCTCGTATGAATGAGATTAGAGATGGATTAGCAGCTGTAAATATTGTTTCACTATCAGCAGCAATAGCTTATAATGAGTTGGGCGAGAAAAAAGCTGCTCAAAAAAGTTTGGATTACTTTGGGAAATTTATTAACGAAACTTATCTCAGTTCTCAGGAATTAGTAGAGAGACTCGATCTACTTGATCCTTCTCCTACAAATTACTGGACAAAAGAATTGCCAAAAATTGAAACTTCTATAATGAAATTGCCAAATAAACCAGATTCTATTGAGACAGAGGTGTTAGAATGAAAAAAATAAAAAAATGCAAGACATGTACTAGGGATTTACCATCAAGTTATAAGCACAATAAGTGCGAATCATGTAGAAACAAAAAAATAGATGAAGCAAAAAAGATACTTAAAGTTGTTGGACAAGTTGGAAGTGTGGTTACTCCAGTTGTAGTTGGTATGTTGATGAATAAAACTAAGAATAAGAAGAAATAAACTAATCTATTAAGTACCTAGAAAGGAAACTCTCAAATTGTCCTACAAATTTCTACTCTTCGACCTCGATCACACCTTACTCGATTTTGATGCTGCTGAGGATATAGCTCTGACGCAACTCTTAGAAGAAGAAGGAGTAGAGGATATCCAAAATTACAAAGATTATTATGTGCCCATGAACAAAGCCCTTTGGAAGGATTTGGAACAGAAAAAAATTACAAAGGATGCGTTAATTAACACTCGTTTTGAAAAATTGTTTGCTCATTTTGGTATTGAAAAAGATGGGTCCTACTTAGCAGAGCGCTACCAGTTTTTCCTTTCCAAACAGGGGCAGACTTACCTAGGTGTGGAAGATTTATTAAAAAATTTGATAAAACAAGACTATGAGCTCTATGCTGCGACAAATGGCATTACTGGCATTCAGACGGGACGTTTGGCTCAATCGGGTCTGGCACCTTATTTCAATCAAGTTTTTATCTCTGAACAGCTGCAAACACAAAAACCGGATGCTCTCTTTTATGAAAAAATTGGTCAGCAGATTGAAGGTTTTAGCAAAGAAAAGACGCTGATGATTGGAGATTCCCTAACCGCCGACATTCAAGGTGGCAATAATGCTGGAATTGACACGATTTGGTACAACCCTCATCACCTAGAAAATTACACACAAGCCCAGCCGACTTACGAAATCCATTCTTATCAAGACTTGCTGGATTGTTTAGATAAACTGTAAAAAGTGGTTTAGATAGCCACTTTTTGCTATAATAGAGGCAGTAAAAACGAAGGAGTTGGCTATGGAACACTCGTCTTGGCATGCTTTGATTAAGGAGCAATTACCCAAAGGTTATTTCGGTAAAATCAATCAGTTTATGAACCAGGTCTATGCTCAGGGAACCGTTTATCCACCTAAGGAGAAGGTTTTTCAAGCTCTCTTGACAACACCGCTTGAAGAAGTTAAAGTGGTGATTCTAGGGCAAGACCCCTATCATGGGCCAGGTCAGGCGCAAGGCTTGAGTTTTTCTGTTCCTAACTCTATCCCGGCTCCGCCATCCCTGCAAAATATCTTGAAAGAATTGTCAGATGATATCGGAGTTAAGAAATCACATGATTTGACAGCTTGGGCTGAGCAAGGAGTCTTGCTTCTTAATGCTTGCTTGACTGTTCCTGCTGGTCAGGCCAATGGTCATGCTGGTCAGATATGGGAGCCATTTACAGATGCTGTGATTCAGGTGGTCAATCATCTAGATAGGCCAGTCGTTTTTGTACTCTGGGGAGCCTATGCACGCAAGAAGAAGGCCTTAGTTACCAATCATCAGCACTTGATTATCGAATCAGCCCATCCCAGTCCGTTGTCGGTTTATAGAGGATTTTGGGGTTCCAAGCCTTTTTCCAAGGCTAATGCATTCTTAACAGAAACAGGACAAGAGCCAATCGATTGGCTTAGATAAGGAGAGAATATGCCTCAGCTAGCGACAATTTGCTACATTGATAATGGAAAAGAATTGCTCATGCTTCATCGCAATAAAAAGCCTAATGATGTCCATGAAGGAAAATGGATCGGTGTAGGTGGAAAGTTAGAGCGTGGAGAAACTCCACAAGAATGTGCTGCTCGTGAGATTTTAGAAGAAACTGGTCTAAAAGCAAAACCAGTATTAAAAGGAGTTATCACCTTTCCAGAGTTTACACCGGACTTGGACTGGTACACCTACGTCTTTAAGGTGACAGAATTCGAGGGAGAATTGATTGACTGTAATGAAGGAACATTAGAATGGGTTCCTTACGATGAAGTTTTAAGCAAACCGACCTGGGAAGGTGACCATACCTTTGTCGAGTGGCTTTTAGAAGATAAGCCCTTCTTTTCAGCTAAGTTTGTCTATGATGGTGATAAATTATTGGACACTCAAGTTGATTTCTACGAATAAAGGAGAAAGCAGATGCTAGTAATCAAAAATGGTCGTGTCATGGATCCAAAGTCTGGTTTGGATCAAGTTTGTGATGTTTTGGTTGATGAAGGGAAAATTGTTCAAATTGCTCCTGAAATCCAGGAAGAAGGTGCTCAAGTAATAGATGCTACTGGTCTTGTAGTTGCGCCTGGTTTGGTGGATATCCATGTTCATTTCCGTGAACCAGGTCAAACACATAAAGAAGACATTCATACAGGAGCACTAGCAGCAGCTGCAGGTGGTTTTACGACAGTCGTAATGATGGCTAATACCAATCCAACTATCTCAGATGTTGAGACTTTAGAGGAAGTTCTTCAATCAGCAGCAAAGGAAAAGATTAACGTTAAGTCTGTCGCAACGATTACCAAAAACTTTAATGGCCAAGATTTGACAGATTTTAAGGCGCTTTTAGAAGCTGGTGCTGTTGGTTTTTCTGATGACGGGATTCCTCTTGAAAGTAGTAAAGTTGTCAAGGAATCCATGGAAGAAGCGAAAAAACTAAATACTTTTATTAGTCTTCATGAAGAAGATCCTGGCTTAAATGGTACGCTTGGTTTTAACGAAAATATCGCTAAAGAACACTTCCATATCTGTGGGGCAACAGGAGTAGCTGAGTATGCTATGATTGCTCGCGATGTTATGATTGCCTATGCAACAAAAGCTCATGTCCATATTCAGCATTTATCTAAAGAAGAAAGCGTTAAAGTAGTGGAGTTTGCTCAGGGGCTAGGTGCGCAAGTCACAGCAGAAGTAGCGCCACAGCATTTCTCTAAAACAGAAGCACTCCTTTTGACACAAGGTAGCAATGCTAAGATGAATCCTCCACTTCGTTTGGAATCAGATCGTCGTGCCGTGATTGAAGGTCTCAAGTCGGGTGTCATCACAGTTATTGCGACAGACCACGCGCCTCATCATGCAGATGAAAAAAATGTTGAGGATATTACCAAAGCGCCATCTGGTATGACAGGTTTGGAAACATCTCTTGCTCTCGGTTTGACTTATTTGGTCGAAGCTGGTGAGTTAAGTTTGATGGAATTGCTCGAAAAGATGACCTATAACCCAGCCAAACTTTATAACTTTGAAGCAGGTTACTTGGCTGAGAACGGTCCAGCAGATATCACTATTTTTGATGCCAAGGCTGACCGTCTTGTGGACTCCCATTTTGCTTCTAAAGCGTCTAACTCACCATTTATCGGTGAAAAGTTAAAAGGGCAGGTCAAATACACCATCTGTAAGGGCCAAATCGTTTATCAAGCAGAGTAGGAGCTTGAGGATGAATTATTTTCGTAAACTTAGAGATAGAAAAAGAAAGGCTTGTCACGGAGTGTTTTGTCCTGCTGCCAACCGTACTAAACTTCAATATGAAACCAAGGAAAAAGCTGACCACGCCGTAGACTATGATAATGGTGGCTTGGTTAGGAGCTATTATTGCGACACTTGTAATTGTTGGCACACGACATCGAAAGCTAGTAATCCACCATTAAGCTTGAAAAAATACGGCTTAAAGCTTTTTGGCTTGGATGAAAAGGAGTAGAAAGAGAAGGTATGTACTCAACTCAACATCTCAAAGATAAAATTATCTTATTTTTAAAAATATTCTTTCCGATATTGATTTACCAATTTGCTAATTATTCGGCCTCCTTTGTTGATACAACAATGACGGGTCAGTATAATACACTGGATCTGGCAGGAGTTTCCATAGCTACAAGCTTATGGAATCCTTTTTTCACCTTTCTGACAGGGATTGTATCAGCCTTGGTCCCTATTATTGGTCACCATTTGGGACAAGGAAAAAAGAAAGAAGTTTCTTCGGATTTTTATCAATTTCTTTATTTGGCTTTAGCCTTATCTATCGTACTTTTTGGCTTGGTTTTCTTTTTAGCACCAATTGTGTTACAATTCATGGGACTGGAAGTGGCTGTATCCAGCGTTGCCATACGTTATCTGTGGCTCTTAGCCATCGGTATTATTCCTCTCTTGCTTTTTAGTGTTATTCGATCGCTACTTGATACGCTAGGACTGACAAAATTGTCTATGTATCTCATGCTCCTCTTGCTACCCTTAAATAGTGGTTTCAACTATGTATTGATTTATGGAGCTTTTGGTTTTCCTGAGTTAGGAGGTGCAGGAGCAGGTCTGGGAACTTCCCTTGCCTACTGGGCTTTGTTGCTGATTTCGATTTTGGTCTTGTTAAAGCATAAAAAGCTCAAGGAATATCAACTCCAAAAACCTATGCCCCTACAAATCAAAAAAATCAAGGAAGCTATTTATCTTGGTCTACCAATTGGTGGGACGGTATTTGCTGAAGTAGCCATTTTTTCAGTTGTTGGTTTGATTATGGCGAAATTCTCATCACTTATTATTGCAAGTCATCAGTCAGCTATGAACTTTTCAAATCTGATGTATGCTTTTCCTATGAGTATTTCAACTGCGATGGCCATTGTGATTTCTTATGAGGTAGGAGCTAAACGGTTAGACGATGCAAAACAGTATATCCATATTGGCCGTTTAACAGCTATGGTATTTGCAGTTTTAACACTTAGTTTTCTCTACATCTATCGTGAAAATGTAGCTAGACTATATGGTCAAGATTCAGAATTTATTCAACTGACAGCATCTTTTATGACCTATAGTTTGTTCTTCCAGTTAGCTGATACCTTTGCGGCACCTTTACAAGGAATTTTAAGAGGTTACAAGGATACGATTGTTCCTTTTTGTCTTGGTCTTCTCGGATACTGGGGTGTTGGGATTCCGCTTGGCTTATATCTT
The DNA here is from genome assembly GCF_047460405.1 of Streptococcus infantis. Classification (GTDB taxonomy): domain Bacteria; phylum Bacillota; class Bacilli; order Lactobacillales; family Streptococcaceae; genus Streptococcus; species Streptococcus infantis_Q. The sequence continues at coordinate 46,456 of NZ_JASHGH010000005.1, forward strand.
GATTATTCGACTAGTTTAGGTGCGTACTCCTATTGGATTGCTCTTATCATTAGTTTAATGGTAAGTGGAATTCTTTATCAGTGGCGTTTACAAGTTATTATGAAAAGATTCAAATAATTTGTTGAAAAATGATGAAAAAACAACTTGTGAAATTTGTATTTTACACAAAGAAAAGTCTTGATTTCATTGGCTTTTCTTTTTTTATATTGTGAAAAATTATCAAGCATAATCTTTGACTCTAGTTAACCTATAAGTTAGAATAGAACTATAAGAAATTAAACTTAGAAAGGCAAGATTATGTCAACTTTAGATAAAAATCTTTTGCTTGAGATGTTCCGTAAGATGGAAGAAATTCGTCGTATGGACTTAAAAATTGCTCAATTAGTAAAAAAAGGAAAAGTGCCAGGAATGACGCACTTTTCTGTTGGTGAGGAAGCTGCCAACGTTGGGGCTATGTTAGCTCTAAACGAAGACGACCTCATAACATCGAACCACCGTGGTCACGGACAAGCCATTGCTAAAGGAATCGACCTTAATGGTATGATGGCTGAAATCCTTGGTAAGTATACTGGAACTTGTAAAGGTAAAGGTGGATCAATGCACATCGCCGACCTAGATGCAGGTAACCTTGGTGCTAATGGTATCGTAGGTGGTGGTATGGGGATTGCAGTAGGTGCAGCCCTTACTCAACAAATGAAAAACACTGGTAAAATCGTTGTCTGCTTCTTTGGTGATGGAGCAACTAACGAAGGTGTATTCCACGAAGCTGTTAATATGGCTTCAATTTGGAATCTTCCAGTAATTTTCTACTGTATCAATAACGGTTATGGAATTTCAGCAGATATTAAGAAAATGACCAATGTTCAACATATCCATGAACGTAGCGCAGCTTATGGTATTCCTGGTATGTTTATTGAAGATGGTAACAATGTTATCGATGTCTACGAAGGATTTAAGAAAGCAGTTGACCATGTTCGTTCTGGTAAAGGTCCTGTCTTGATTGAAAGTGTAACCTATCGTTGGCTTGGTCACTCATCATCAGACCCTGGTAAATATCGTACACGTGAAGAAGTCGATATGTGGAAGGAAAAAGATCCAATCGAAAACCTCCGCAAGTACCTTGTTGAAAATAAAATTGCTAGTGCAGAAGAACTTGAAGAAATTCAGGCTCAAGTCAAGGAAGCAGTGGAGGCATCTGTTAAGTTTGCAGAAGAAAGTCCATTCCCTCCGCTTGAATCAGCATTTGAAGATATTTACGCAGACTAAGGAGAAGTAGAGAAAATATGGAAACTAAATTAATGTCTTTCCGCGATACCATTATCCTTGCAATGTCTGAGGAAATGCGTCGTGATGAAAATGTACTCTTGATGGGTGAAGATGTCGGTGTCTTTGGTGGAGACTTTGGTACATCTGTAGGTATGCTTGAAGAATTTGGACCAGAACGTGTACGTGACTGTCCAATTTCAGAAGCTGCAATTTCTGGTGCTGCTGCTGGTGCTGCTATGACTGGCCTTCGTCCAATCGTTGATATGACTTTCATGGACTTTTCAGTTATTGCCATGGATGCTATCGTCAACCAAGCAGCTAAAACTCGCTACATGTTTGGTGGTAAAGGCCAAGTCCCAATGACTATCCGCTGTGCAGCTGGTAACGGAGTAGGTTCTGCAGCTCAACACTCACAATCATTGGAATCTTGGTTTACTCATATCCCAGGATTGAAGGTTGTAGCTCCAGGTACACCAGCTGATATGAAAGGGCTTCTTAAGTCTTCTATTCGCGACAACAACCCAGTTATCATTCTGGAATACAAATCAGAATTCAACCAAAAAGGTGAGGTTCCTGTTGATCCAGACTATACTATCCCACTTGGTGTCGGAGAAATCAAACGAGAAGGAACGGATGTTACAGTTGTAACCTATGGTAAAATGCTTCGTCGTGTTATGCAAGTAGCTGAAGAGTTAGCTGAAGAAGGCATCTCAGTAGAAGTAGTAGACCCACGTACTTTGGTTCCACTTGATAAAGACATCATTATTAATTCAGTTAAGAAGACTGGAAAAGTAGTTCTTGTCAACGATGCCCACAAGACAAGTGGTTTTATCGGTGAAATCTCAGCTATCATTTCTGAATCAGAAGCATTTGATTACTTAGACGCTCCAATCCGTCGATGTGCAGGTGAGGATGTACCAATGCCTTATGCACAAAATCTTGAAAATGCAATGATTCCGACAGTTGAAAGCATCAAAGATGCCATCCGTAAAACATATAATAAACAATAATACATAAAATAAATTATGTAATATGTATTAGTATTTTATGTTTAGTTTTAAATTGATAAAAAGCGACAGTTTTTTGACGAATCGATAATATTTGGCAAAAAACTTAGTAAGTCTACTAGGTTGGCCGCCTAATAGCGGCAACCGTAGCAACTTGAGACACGTTCCGTGTCCAAGTTGCTTGTAGAGTTGAATCCGGACGGAGGACCGTGAAAAAAAGATAGATTTCCTTGTGTTCATCGAACACAGCGTCAATCTCCTATTTTTTCTTTGTCCTCTACGTTCTTGATATCTTAGATTAGAGCACGGGCTAAAAGCCCTTTGCATCATAAAATTGAACTCGGGCTAAAGTCTGGGTGAAAAAGATAAACTTTCCTAGAAACTAAAGTTTCTTCGTCAAGTTTCCTATTTTCACTGAGACTTTTGACGCCCTTAGTATCTTATAATTGAATTCGGACGGAGGTCTGCGAAAAAAAGATAGATTTCCTTGTGTTCATGCAACACATCGTCAATCTCCTATTTTTTCATTGCCCTCTTCGTCCTTAATATCTTGTAATAGAATAGGAGAGGTCATGGCTGATGATAAGCTAAGAGCGACTCCTGCGGCTAGAAAATTAGCGGATGATTTAGGAATTAATCTCTACGACATTTCTGGCTCAGGCGCAAACGGTCGTGTCCACAAAGAAGACGTGGAAACATTTAAAGACACTAATGTGGTTCGCATTTCACCACTCGCAAAACGAATTGCACTAGAGCATAATATTGCTTGGCAGGAAATCCAAGGAACTGGTCACCGTGGTAAGATTATGAAGAAGGATGTTTTAGCCTTCCTTCCTGAAAATATCGAAAACGATACGATTAAATCACCTGCTCAAATTGAGAAAGTCGAAGAAGTTCCAGATAACGTAACACCTTATGGAGAAATCGAGCGTATTCCGATGACTCCTATGCGTAAAGTTATTGCTCAACGTATGGTTGAGTCTTACTTGACTGCTCCAACATTTACGCTTAACTACGATGTAGATATGTCTGAAATGCTTGCCCTTCGAAAGAAAGTGCTTGATCCAATCATGGAAGCAACTGGCAAGAAAATCACTGTTACCGATTTGCTTTCACTAGCAGTTGTTAAGACGCTTATGAAACACCCTTACATCAACGCTTCATTGACAGAAGATGGTAAGACAATCATCACTCACAACTATGTCAACCTTGCGATGGCAGTTGGTATGGATAATGGATTGATGACACCAGTTGTCTATAATGCAGAAAAAATGAGCTTGTCTGAGTTGGTAGTTGCATTTAAAGACGTTATTGGACGTACCTTGGATGGTAAACTAGCTCCTAGCGAATTGCAAAATTCAACCTTCACCATCAGTAACTTGGGGATGTTTGGTGTTCAATCATTCGGTCCTATCATCAATCAACCAAACTCAGCAATTCTCGGAGTTAGCTCAACAGTTGAGAAACCAGTTGTAGTTAATGGTGAAATCGTGATTCGTCCAATTATGAGTCTTGGATTGACAATTGACCACCGTGTCGTAGATGGTATGGCTGGTGCTAAGTTTATGAAAGACTTAAAAGCTTTGATTGAGAACCCAATCTCAATGTTGGTTTAAAGTATTTGTTTTAGAAAAATAGATAGAGGAAGTAAGATATGGCCTTAGAAGTAATTATGCCAAAAGCCGGCGTGGATATGACAGAAGGACAAATCGTCCAATGGAATAAAAAAGTCGGAGAATTTGTAAAAGAAGGAGAAATCCTTTTGGAAATCATGACTGACAAAGTCAGCATGGAATTGGAAGCAGAAGAAGATGGATACTTAATCGCTATCCTTAAAGGGGATGGTGAAACTGTTCCAGTTACAGAAGTAATCGGCTATCTTGGTGAAGAAGGGGAAAATATCCCATCAGCAGGAGCTGCTGCACCAGAAGCTAGCCCAGTACCTGCAGTAAGTGCTTCAAACGATGATGGTAAGAGCGATGATGCTTACGATATCGTTGTTATTGGTGGTGGACCTGCTGGTTATGTTTCTGCTATTAAAGCAGCTCAATTAGGTGGTAAAGTGGCTCTTGTTGAGAAATCTGAACTTGGTGGAACTTGCTTGAACCGCGGATGTATCCCAACTAAGACTTACCTTCACAATGCTGAAATCATCGAAAATATCGGTCATGCAGCAAATCGTGGTATTGTGATAGAAAATCCTAACTTCACAGTTGATATGGACAAACTTTTAGAAACAAAATCTAAAGTTGTTAATACTCTTGTTGGTGGTGTTGCAGGACTCCTTCGTAGTTACGGAGTTGATGTTCATAAGGGTATCGGTACAATCACTAAAGATAAGAATGTCTTGGTAAATGGTTCTGAATTGCTTGAAACTAAGAAGATTATCCTTGCTGGTGGTTCAAAAGTAAGCAAAATCAACGTTCCTGGTATGGAATCATCACTTGTGATGACGAGTGACGACATCCTAGAAATGAACGAAGTACCAGAAAGCCTTGTGATCATTGGCGGTGGTGTTGTCGGAATCGAACTTGGACAAGCCTTCATGACGTTCGGTTCAAAAGTTACCGTTATCGAAATGATGGACCGTATTGTTCCAGCTATGGATGCGGAAGTATCTAAGAATCTTCGTTTAATCCTTGAACGTAAAGGTATGACTATCTTGACAGACACTAAACTTCAAGAAATCATTGAAGAAGATGGCAAACTTCGTATCAAGGTTGAAGGAAAAAATGATATCATTGCTAACAAAGCTCTTCTATCAATCGGACGTGTTCCAGACCTTGAAGGTATCGGTGAAGTTGAATTTGAATTAGAACGTGGCCGTATCAAGGTTAACGAATACATGGAAACTTCTGTTCCAGGTATCTACGCACCAGGTGATATCAACGGTACTAAGATGTTGGCTCACGCTGCCTTCCGTATGGGTGAAGTTGCGGCTGAAAATGCGCTTAAAGGAAACCACGCTGTTGCCAAATTGAACTTGACTCCTGCAGCTATTTATACACTTCCTGAAGTAGCAGCTGTTGGTTTGACTGAAGAACAAGCTCGTGAAAAATACGATGTTCAAATTGGTAAATTTAACTTTGCTGCAAACGGACGTGCAATTGCATCAGATGCTGCTCAAGGATTTGTTAAAGTCATTGCAGACAAGAAATATGGTGAAATCCTTGGTGTTCATATCATTGGTCCTGCTGCTGCAGAGTTGATCAACGAAGCGTCAAGTATCATCGAAATGGAAATCACTGTTGAAGAAATGCTTAAGACAATCCACGGACACCCAACATACTCTGAAGTTATGTACGAAGCATTTGCTGATGTTCTTGGAATGGCCATCCATTCACCTAAGAAAAAATAAAGATAGATAGTTTAGACTGGAATTTTTTTCCAGTCTCTATCGTATAAAGGGATATCATGAAATATATTATCAATCATTCAAACGACACTGCCTTTAATATCGCTTTAGAGGAATATGCTTTTAAACACCTTTTGGACGAGGATCAAATCTTCCTTCTTTGGATTAACAAACCGTCTATCATTGTTGGTCGTCACCAGAATACTATTGAAGAAATTAACCGTGATTATGTTCGAGAAAATGGTATTGAGGTGGTCCGCCGTATCAGTGGTGGTGGAGCTGTTTACCACGATTTAAACAACCTCAACTACACCATCATTTCAAAAGAAGATGAAAACAAGGCCTTTGACTTCAAGAGCTTCTCAACTCCAGTTATCAATACCTTAGCTCAACTAGGCGTTAAAGCTGAGTTCACAGGCCGTAATGACCTTGAGATTGATGGCAAAAAATTCTGTGGCAATGCCCAAGCCTATATCAATGGCCGTATTATGCACCATGGTTGTCTTCTCTTTGACGTGGACTTGTCAGTCCTAGCTAACGCACTTAAAGTGTCTAAAGATAAGTTTGAATCAAAAGGGGTTAAATCAGTCCGTGCTCGAGTAACTAATATTATCGATGAGTTGCCAGAAAAAATCACTGTTGAAGAATTCCGTGATCTACTTTTGGAATACATGAAAAAAGAATATCCTGAAATGACAGAATATGTATTTTCAGATGAAGAATTGGCTGAAATCAATCGAATCAAAGAAACTAAGTTTGGAACTTGGGACTGGAATTATGGGAAATCACCTGAATACAATGTCCGCCGTGGAACAAAATTCCCAAGTGGTAAGGTTGAAATCTTCGCTAACGTCATTGAATCAAAAATCCAAGACATCAAGATCTACGGTGACTTCTTCGGTATCGAAGATGTTGCAGCCGTGGAAGATGTTCTTCGTGGCGTTAAATACGAACGTGAAGATGTTCTTAAAGCCCTTCAAACCATTAACTTAGGCCGTTACTTCGCAGGGATCACTGCAGAAGAAATTGCTGAGGCAGTGGTTGAATAAAGCAAAAAGAAGTTGGTTTTTCCCAGCTTCTTTTTTTGTAGCTATTATTTACATAAATTATATTATGTAGTTTATAAGCTGTCTAAAGCATTTTTCTGTTCATCATTGACAATATGGGTATACAAGTCAGTAACTTGTGTGCTGGCATGTCCCAGTTGATGGCTTACCAAAACCTGCGACTTGGTTGCATCATAGAGACGAGTTGCAAGCGTATGGCGTAGTTTGTGGGGAGTTACCCGAACTTTGAAGTCTTCTGAATACTTGGCCACCATCTTTTCGACACTAGAAGCATCGATACGGTTTGGAACACCTCGATACAAGGTCAGAAAGAGAGCTGTATCAGTCCTTTCTGTCTTATAACGTTTGTCTCGAATAGCAAGATATTGCTCCAGATAAGGCTTAGCAAAGGCGGCTACATTTACCGAATCGCGTTTCCCACCTTTTCGAGTGACGTCAATGACCATCATCTTAAGATTGAGGTCACGAAGGTCTAGGTTAACAGCTTCAGATAAACGGACACCAGATGCCAAGAGAAGGGCGATAATGGCCAAATCACGTTCCTTATTTTTTTTAAACGATGATAGAGCACGATTTGAGAGTTGTTGTGGGTACTCTTGGTCGATATAAGTCAGAAAACCTTCTGTTTCATCACCTAAAAAGAGTTTTTGCTTGATATTCTCAGCCCGTGCAGCCAAGGTTTCTTTCTTTTTCTTGGTAGCAACCTTCTTCATGACATTACGATAGAAATAAGGTTCCCCTTGCTCGTTTTCAACTTCCTCAGTTAAATACTTATAAAGACTAGAAAGAGCTGATAAAGTACGGTTAATGGTTGTTTGGAAGACACCATTTTTAGTTGTATTAGCATTAAGCAAAGGACGTTCACGTAAGTAAAGAATAAAAGATTCCATGTCTTTCTTAGTCATGTTCTCCAGAACATCCAAAGGAATATTTGCCATAGTATCAGCATCCGATATACCAGATTCCAAAACCCAGGTGAAAAATCGATCGTATTCCTTTAAGTATTCGTACAATGTCGTAAAACTGTAGGGAACGGCCAATTTTGATTGGTAGTATTCCAGAACGTACCAGGGCATAACTTGTTTGAGTTTATCAATCCGTTCTAATAAGATCTCGCGTTTCATGTTTTTCTCCAAATATTCTATACTAGTAGTATAGCATAGCTAGTTATATTTTTCAAGAAAATTATAGTTTTTCGGAAAGATGTTATAGGGGAGATTTAGGAATGTTCAAATAAGACTAACAATTCTAGAAACCGTCTAGATTCGCTAAGTAAATAATTGATCATTAATTTATTGACTTAAAAAATTTCTAAAGCTTCTACAGTTTAAGTTTATTAGAATACAATATAAAAACTCGATACCATTATTTAGGAATCGAGTTTTGATTCATATGATTCGGTCTATCATTTTAATTACTAATCTTAGACCACTAATATACAAGACATAATATAATTTATGTAAATAACTAATTCTACAACAATAAATCTTTCACTTTTCCAATTTCACTTTTTGGAATCACGAGATGAATCATATCACCTAGATACATCCTTGTAGATCCATTAACTGTCTTACTTTTACCATTATGTACTTGGGTTGTGATGAGTACGTTGTGTGGTAAATTGAGTTCATGTACTTGCTTACCAGCTATTTTGTCTGATACTGGAATTTCAATTAGGGTAATTTCTCCATCATTAGTTGCTGTTTCAGGTAACATTTTTTCTAGCATGGCTTCATAGACGGGCGCCCCTTTGAGCAGATCCATAACAATATAGGCAACTAGGGTCACCATACCTAATGGCATGAGATTTCGGATATCACCGACCATCTCAGTCACAAGAATCATAGCTGTCAAAGGAGCTTTTGAGATAGCACCAAAATAGCCACTCATTCCAAGAATCACAAAGATAGGGAATTGCTGCTGGCTAACAAGGCCAAGATTGACACAAATAACACCGACCAGAGCTCCAAGTAAGGATCCTAAAGCTAAAATAGGTAGGAAAATTCCACCAGGAAGTCCACTTCCGTAACTGATCATGCTCCAGATAAAGCGAATGATGAAGTAAATTAAGAGAATTTGGAAGCTAAAATCTTGTTCTGTTAATGATAAGACAACCTGATTTCCCCCCCCAAGTATTTGAGGTAGGAATATTCCCACAGGAATAATCAGGATAAAAGCAAAAATTGGATGATAAGCTTTGTCAATGTGAACCTTTTTCCCAATCCAATCATAAACTTTGCCGACATTCAGAACGGCTTTCTCATATAGATATCCAGAAACTCCAAGAAAAATCCCCATAACCAGATAAATCCAATATTGACTAAGACTCATGAGAGGGATATCATCCGGCATATCAAGCACAGGAGTTAAGCCAAAGATGAGAAGGGAAACGAAGTTTGCTACTAGACTAGCAGCCAAGGTAGAAACCCAGAAGAATCTTGAAAAATGGTGATAGACTTCTTCCACTACAAATAATAACCCCGCAATCGGTGCATTAAAGGCTGCAGCAAGTCCAGCAGCAGCTCCGCTAGCAATCAAAGAACGCTCCTCAACAGGGCTAGACTTGAGCCATTTAGCAATTCCTTTTCCTCCAGCGGCACCTAGCTGAATACTGGGACCTTCACGACCTAGCATGAGTCCGCTAGCAATTGCCAATATACCTAAAATATATTTTTTCCAGAGAACACTCCACCAATTGAGAGACATGAGACCTTTTAACTCCGCTTCAACTTGAGGAATACCAGAACCTTTAATATCTTTTTCTGAGCGTGTTAATTTGGCACTAAGTAAGCAAATGAGGATATAAAACAATAAAATAATCAATAGATTCCGTATCAGATTCTCTTGGTCTTGATAAAATCCTTGAACGATATGAAAGCCTTTTTCGATCAAAAATCGAAATGATCCTACAATAAGTCCTACGACTAATCCAACAATAATACCTCGCCCTACTTGAGCTAAGATCGTACTGGACGCGAAGGCAAACTCTTTCTTGGAACTAAGTATTTCCGACTGTTCCTCCATAATTTTCTCCTCTAATTATCTTTTTCAGCTTCTGAAACGATTGTTTTAATCGGTTCAAAGCTTGTGCGATGAATGGGTGTAACACCGTGCTTTTCTAAACCTTCTAAATGTTTAGCCGTTCCATAACCAGCATTTTGAGAAAAATCATAACCTGGAAATTCCTGATCATAGTTAGCCATGATTTTATCTCTGGTAACCTTAGCAATGATGGATGCAGCTGCAATGGATAGGGAATTCGCATCTCCTTTGATGATGGATGTCTGAGAAATCGGCAAATCCAACTTCATAGCATCAATCAAGAGGTGCTCTGGTTGAGGCTCAAGCTGATAAATAGCTTCTTTCATGGCTAGTTTCGTCGCTTCGTAGATATTGACTTGATCAATGACTTGATTGTCCATAATCCCAATACCGATTGCTAGGGCATTATCTTTGACAGCCTGAAAAATCTCTTCATGTTTTTTCTTGGGAATCTTTTTACTGTCATTCAAGCCTTTTATTTTACAATTTTTGGGCAGAATGACTGCTGCAGCAACAACAGGACCAGCTAAGGGACCTCTACCAACTTCATCAACTCCAGCAATGAAGCTTATTCCATTCTCGTAAAGCTCTTTTTCATAGCTAAGCATAGCCTCTAAGCGGAGATTTTCATCAATGTCAGATTGAAGGGCTTTTTTCCGCTTTTGAATTTCTTTTTGGACACCTGAACGAGAATCTTTTTCAAATTCCTTGAACAAGGGACTTTCAAGTTCAGTTATCTTTGCTAATGCTTCTCTTATTTCTTTAATCGTTGCCATTGAGGTCTTCCAATGTATCTAATGTATAGTTGCCTAGTTTTCCATCACGAACTTCCTTGACAAAGAGGTTGTAAAATCGATCGTAATCATCACGGAAACCAAGGATACGCGTCATATCCATGATAATTTCTGGAGCTTCATCATCCAGATTCATTTGTTTGAAACGTTCTTGAAGCTTATCGGGATAATGGGTTTTAAAGTAGTTGAGTCCAAAAATCGTCACTTCATCCATTGGAAGCAACTGATCTTTGATAGCTCCAGTCAATGCGAGTTTAAGGGCGACCGTTTCATCTTCGAATTTTGGCCAGAGAATCCCTGGGGTGTCCAAGATTTCAAGGTCCTTATTGGTTTTAAGCCATTGTTGGCCTTTTGTCACACCTGGCTTGTTACCAACTACAGCAATTTTCTTACCAGCCAAACGGTTCATCAGCGTTGATTTACCAGCGTTTGGAATCCCGATAATCATGGTGCGTAAGGTTTCAATTTGAATTCCACGTTCCTTTTGACGAGCAATCTTATCTGCCATGAGCTTCTTAGCAGCATCCGTTACGACTTTTACAGTAATTTGTTCTTTAGAATTAATGGCCAGTGTTTGAATTCCTTGGGATTCAAAGTGCTGACGCCATTCTTTTGTTAATGCTGGGTCTGCTAGGTCTGCCTTGTTCAAAATCAATAGTCTTGGTTTATCTCCTACAATTTTAGTTAGCATCGGATTTTGACTAGACAAGGGCAAACGTGCATCTACCAAAATAGTCACAAAATCAACAAATTTTAAATTTTCCTGAACCTGACGACGCGCCTTAGACATGTGTCCAGGAAACCATTGAATAGTTGCCATTCTGTAAAATTCCTTTCTCTTATTGGATTTATATCTATTTTTCCAGTTTCAAAAATTAAATACAAATCCTTTTTCTAAAATAAATCACTATCTTTTATTATAACATGATTTCTCGTATTTGACGCTTGATTCAATGCCGATTGTAAAATGTTTTCTAAGTAAATCAGTCACAAATGAAAATCGTCATCGTCTAAAACGATTGAAAAATAATAGTGTTCACCATGATTTTTTACATAGTTGCTAATAAACTTTATGTTTGGAAAAGGGATTTCCAGATATCAATAGTTGGATCTTGTTTCTCGTAATACCAATTATCATAAGTATGTGTCAGTTGGCCATTCTTGTAGCAAAAGACATCCCCACCTAGTATAATTTGATTATTGGCTTTGAGATTATCAAGTAAGTCTGGGATTACTGAATAATCATAAGCGTATGCATCAATCCCTAAGTCACGTAAATCAATTCCTCTTTTATTTATATTCTCAATATTCTGTTTCATAAAGTTCATTTCTCAAGTTTCTCTTGATAAGCAAAATCGATAACCACTTTGCAGTCGTTATCGATTTTAATGATTTTTAATCTTTTTCACCTAGCTGACTATTGATTCTCATCATGATACTTGCAATTTTTTCTCCCCAGTATGGATCTGAAGCATAAAGAACATTCATACCTGATGATTTATTTCCTAGGTATGTTCTGCCATTATCGATGTAATTTTCGCGAATCCACTTAGCTGCACCTAAGATACCCTTGTCAACATCGTCGAAGCTTTTAGCTGAATCATATGGTGTTGTATCGTAAGCTGCGATACCGAAGAAATTATTTTTATCCTTAGCAATTTGGCTACGTCCCCATGAACTTTCAAGGGCACTATGGGCGATTAGATAGAGAGCGTTGATCTGATAGCGTTCTTCAGCTTCTTTAAAGATTGCCCCCTTACCTGCCAGACGACTTCCCTTGATATTCATAAGAGAATAGACTTTATCTAATTCCTCAGCCGTGTAATTGCTTGGTTTTCTTAAATCTCTAAATAAGAAAGGATTTTTAACTGTAAAGTTTTCAAAGTTAATACCATCAGCTGAATAATACTTTTTACCAATAGTCATTGATGAACTATGTGGTGCAACTCGAATACTTGCGTAAGGTGACAACTCATGGTAAAGATAACGACCATCCGTAGTATAGTGAGGAATGAATTCACTATCTGAGCTGACCGCTACTAGATCACTCTTGTTCATATATCCTGAAAGTCCTGATATTTTGACTGGAAGTCGACCACCTTGAACTTCAGCCCCAGTAACCGAAACAATGCTACCTTGTGAGATATAGCTGAGTCTATCACCAGAAGCACTGTATACATAAGCTGTAATTGGTGTTACTTTATAATAGGATGATGGATCAGAAATCCATTTTCCATTGCTTTGGAATGAATAGTCTTTACCTTTGATTTTGAAAGTCCCTGTTACATATACCCCATCATCTTTGAGGTAATACCAAGCATCATAGTTCTTATCAAAAATCCATTCATTCTTAGCCATATAGCCACCAGATTTTAGATAGTAAGCACCCTGCCATTGATTTTCAGCATAGGTGCCGTCCGACTTGAGGTAGAACCAGCTATTATATTTCTTATCAAAGATCCATTCATTCTCAGCCATGGCTCCACTATCTTTTAGATAGTATTTCGATTTCCATTGGCTACTTAGCATGTCACCATCTTTATTAAAATAGTACCATGTACCGCTGATTTTTTCCCACTTGTCGCGAATAATTTTTCCTGATTCTGTAGCATAATACCACTTATCCTCAAGTTTTAACCAGGAATTTTCCACCATAGCACCACTACTTTTGAGAAGATAATCATTATAAATAGTATTGCTTAACATTGTGCCAGATTCATCAAATCGGTACCAAACACCAGCTATCTTTTTCCAAGTATTACGAGTAACTTTCCCGTCCTCAGTGGCATAATACCATTTATCAGCAATTTTTACCCAAGAATTTTCTGCCATAGCACCACTAGTCTTGAGAAGATAATCATTATAAATAGTAGCACTTAGCATGGTACCAGATTCATCAAATCGATACCAAACACCTGCTATCTTTTTCCAATTATTACGAGTAACTTTCCCGTCCTCAGTGGCATAATACCATTGGTTGTCAATTTTTACCCAAGAAGATTCTGCCAAAGCACCGCTATTATTCAATAGGTAATCATTAAAGATAGTATTACTAAGCATGATGCCATCTTGATTAAAATAGTACCAAACACCAGCTATTTTTTTCCAATTTGAAACGGGCTGATTATCCTCATAATAACGCCATTGGTTATTTTCTTTTTGCCAACCTTCTTTGTTAACTACCTCTACTACTGCTTCTTTTGAAGGTTGTTCTTTGGTCTCTGGAGTTTGAGAAGTTGCTTTTTCAGCTTCGCTTTGATTTTTCTTCTCATTGCTTACTGTATTGGTAGCAATCTTTTCTGATGATTGAACATTATTGGTAGCTTGAGAATCCTCGGCATAGACGGTCGTTTTTGCAAAACCTGCCATAGAGAGGGCAACCGTACTTGCCAGCAATATTTTTTTCATTCTTTTCTCCTTACAAATACCTAGATATTGTATTTTATGTTTCTATATATTGTGTAAAAAACAGTATTTATCCACTATATTATACAATATTCTGTTAAATATAAAAGTAGTATCTTTCAGAAGAAAAGAACTTGTAATATTTTTAAAATATTTTAGAAATAAAAGTCAATAAAAAGTAGTCGAACATCAGCTGAACGACTACTTTTTTATAACATTATGCCTGACCATAGACTTCTTTACGATTTGTTTTGGTTGCTTTAGTAGAATTCTTCCAAAGGTTTGGATTGATGAAAATAGTGACAATCGCTAGTATTGCAAAACCAATCCCAACATGCCAGTAGGGTGTATCCAAGGTTGTAGAGCGTCCTGAAAGATTGACAATTCCTCGGAAAAGTGTACCCGCTGTAATAATCGCTACTGCCGAATTCCATAGATTTAGACTAATACGAGAGAAATGAGGGAGAACCTTGAGAAAGATTGCTAGTAGAATCCCTCCTACAAGAGGTGCTGCAAATAAATAGTGCATATGAACAGAAGTTTCTCCAAAACTAAAAGCTTCATAAATTCTAGAAAATGCAAAGAAGAAAATAGTGATTAGTGTATAAGAAATGACTGTTTTTTTTAACCGTTTTTTGCCAAGATTAGTAACCGATGTAGACAATGTCACTCACCGCCCTTTCTGAAATTTTGTTTCCACCAGTCGTTGGTTTATTGATAACCTGACCGTTGAAGTAAAGTGTAGATGATCCACCACCATCAAGATTGTAGGCAGTCTTTACTCCATAAGATTTCATGACTTCAGCTAGCTGATAAAGAGAGAGACCTTCACTTTCTGAGGTACGTCCATCTGAAACAACGATGATATAGTGGTTTTCATCGATCATACCAATAGCTGTACGAGGATTTGAAGCCATTGCTTGTCCTACTTCTGTACTGGTATCAACTGCAATTTCACCATTTTCGACCAAAGCTGGTCCAAAAGCCAAGAGATTGACGACACCGTCATTTACTAGTTGCTCAGCTGATATCTGATCTTCGTAAATAATCTTAAAAGAGCCGTCTTTATAAATAGCTAAGTCCCCATTACTAGAATCTTCACGAACAGTATCACGATAGACAACGCCATTACGGATAACATAACCTGTAGAGTTAGCACCATAGTAGTCCCCGTTTACCGATAAAATGGCATTGTTGTCAGCTGCGGTTACAGAGGTTTTTGCAGTTACGTTAGTTCCATAAGCATTTTGAGCAAAGGCAGTTTTCAGATAATTTGATGAGCTCAGAGTAATATCAGCAACGTAGACTTGTGTATTATTGACCGTCGTTTCAGAAAAATTGACGGAAATATTGTCATCTTTATAACTAGAGTCAGTGACAGTAGCTGTCTTAGCAGCTTGACTTGCTGCTGCAGCATTGGAACTTGTGCTAGTTGTGGCAACTGTCGAGATAGTTTCAGCGAGGACAAAGGTCTTTAGCATGGAGTAACTAAAGGATCCTGTCAAGAGTAAACCGAGAATCGATGCATAAGCATATGGTTTCTTTATAAATTTCATAATACAGTTGATGTCCTTTCCTTAAAGATGAATTTCTTCTGCACTGTCCAAGAGACAGCGAAGAGAAGGATGCCGACGATAACTTTGGCGATCAGAAGGTTGATACCAAAGACTGTAAAGAAGAGACGAATCATTAGCGTGTCTAAGACAAAGAGTCCAACTGCTAGACCAAAGTATCCCATCCCTGTTTTCACAAGGCTATCGTCATTTTTAAAGACTAGTTTTTTATTTGTAGAATAGTTGAAAATAGAACTAGTCACACGAGCGACTCCGTTTGCTAGAAAGATTCGTAGACTCGTCGGAACTGTCGGCAAAATCAAGATTGCTAGGGCGTAAACGACATAGTCTACAACAAAGCTACTGAGAGATGATAAGGCAAATTTAAAGATATTTTTATAGATCATGAGCCCGTCTTGGATTGGGCGGAAGTGTGAAGCCTCATTGTCATTAATATAGACAGTTTCAATAGGAACTTCTAAAATCTCATATTCTTTCGTTGCTTCGAGCAACATATTCATTTCATATTCGTAACGTTGGCCTTCAATCTTAAGCATAAACGGTATCAAGTTTGTAGTAAAAGCACGAAGACCTGTCTGCGTATCTGTTACTCCTACTCCTGTTTGAAGCTTAAAGAGAGCTTTGGTTAAGCTGTTACCAAAACGGCTACGAAGAGGAACTTTTCCTGAAAAGGCACGTACACCCAAGATTAGCTTGTTTGGATTTTCGGAAGCTTTATTAACCGTGCGGAAAATATCCCATACCTTGTGCTGTCCATCCGCATCTGCTGTGACAACCGTACCATAAATGTTTTGTTCTTGGATATAAGTAAAGGCTGTTTTTAGAGCCTGCCCTTTACCTTGGTTCACTTGGTGACGGATGACAGTTGCATATTGTTCTGCTTTGTCAAAGATTTTTTGGCACTCTGATGAACTGCCGTCGTCTATGACTAAGATATGAAAATCATTCTTTTTGTGAATTTTTTCGATGAGTTTGATAAGTTGCTTATCTGGTTGATAAGCTGGAATGACTATGTAGTTCATATCGATACCTCTTTCTTTGATGATGGTATAACTATACAGAACATCGCTTAAAGATACCTTATATCAGTTTTCTTTAAGATTAGGTTTAAAAAACTTTAAGCTTAAAGAAAGACTTATCACTTAATAAGAAATATGGTTTGAATTTTCAGATAAAAATAAATATACAAAAATCCCCAAATAGTAACTGTATTTGAGGATGAATCTTATCACAAAGTGAGAGTTCTTAATCTATCTTCTCTCTTAATTTTTCAACAAAGAGATAAGCTGCTGGGCAGGTCAAAGTGTTTTTGATTGTTAGATTATTGATTTGATAGATTTTTTTACGGTCTGTATGTGGGAACTCGCGACAAGCTTTGGGACGGACGTCGTAGATTGAACAAAGATTATCGCCTCCTAAGAAGGGACAAGGCATTGACTTAAAGACTTTATCACCGTCTTCATCTACTTGCAAAAACTCAGCTTCAAAGGCTGGCAATTTCATTTTAAAGTATTTTGCGATACGTGTGATATCTGCTTCTTTGAAGTCTGGACCAAGACTCTTGCAACAGTTAGCGCAGGCTGTACAATCAATTTCAGTAAAAACTTCTTGATGGATTTCAAGGGCAATTTTATCCAAATTTTTAGGTGCTTTCTTTTTCAGATTTCCTAAAAACTTCCGATGCTCTTTTTGTTTTTGCAAGGCTAGTTGGTGATAATATTCGATATCGATTTCTTTTGACATAGTTTCTTTCTATTTTTTTAATGTTGATACAAATATTTTTGGTTTATACATAAGATAAATTATGTAAAATTGTTTTAAGACATAATTTTAACAATAATGAGTCTCTCCATGCAGAACGAAAACTACTGCTATACTATCATTCTTTCTAAAAAAGGTTTGATGCAGTTGGTTAAAATGCCTTCTATCCATGATTTTTGTGCGGATGATAGGTTTTCTGCATTTAAAGTCTCCTTTAAAAAATCACGTACCTGGTCGGGTGCTATTTCAAACTCAAAAGCCTTCATTTTGTAGAAAAAATCAAATAGATTATTAGATAGGTATTCTCTTGAAAATGGGATTTCTCCAGTTTTTCGATACGTGGTTAAAAGTCGAGAAAAGCGAGCTTTTTCTTCTGGAATATCTTGAAAATAAGAGTTTAACAACCATACTTGCTTTTGTTTTCTTTCAAGGGGATCTTGACTAGCAATGCGTTGATCCTTTTCGAGTTCTCTTTGATACTGTTTTGATTTTATAGAACGTTCTGCACGATTTTTACCAAAGAGAATTTTTTCCCATTGGCGCTCTTCTAGAGTCAGTGTTTCGCTCAGTCCAAAGTAATCTTGATAGACACGTTCAGCTGGTCCCATTGCTAGAACTAGATTATCCGCATATTGTTTAGCAATCTTGTCTCGCTTCTTTCGTTCCTTTTCTGCTTTGATGCGAAGTTCTTGCTCATAGTCAATTTTTTCTTTTCCTAGTTTAACTAGATAGAGTTGATCGTCAGATTTTCCAAGTAGAAAGGGTTTAATAAATTTCTCAAGAACTTCTTCCATACGAGCTTTCTTCACAGGCTCTGCCTTAGTCCAACTTCCACCTTGAAAAACCTCCAAAAAGAGTTGATAATCCTTTTCTGGTGAGAATTGATTACCTCGATTTGACTTAAAAGCTCCCTTTTTCCATAGCCAGTTGATCAGTCGCTCATCAAAATCTGTTTTATTAACTCGAATGCTTTCTTTTTTCTGGGCTTTTCTGGTCAGATTTTCAAGCTTTCTGAGAAGTTTTTCCTCCTCTTCTAGCTGTAGATCTAGGTTGATTCTTTGGAAATGGCGAACACAGTCACTCCCAATGGGAAAGAGACGTTTGCCGGTAACACCGTTAAAAAGTTCATAAGCATACTTAATAGCATTGCCACAGACACAATTACTCCGACCGATTCCATTAAAAATCAAGGAAACTTCACTCCATTCTTTGGTAGCTTGTTCCCAAGTATCGGCTTTAGAGGCCTCTAAAACTGCATCATATAAGTTTTTTCTAACAGGAATGGACATGATACCTCCTTTCTTTTTATAGTTTAACGACTTCTACTTGGTCTTTACCAAGTAGAATCAAATATTTCTCAACTGTTTCTATCTGATAAGAGCGAGATAGAGCCTCTGCATAGAGATCTAATTGTCCTCGATAGCGTTCAACAAGCTGACTAGCATGCTCATAACGGTCTGTCTTGTAGTCAAAGAGAACAATTTTATCCTCATAAACTAGATAACCATCTAAAATTCCACGGACAACAAAGTTTTCTTGGCTTTTCTCGTCTCTTTTTAACATTGAGAAAGGTTGTTCTCGATAGAGTTTATCTTGATTTGCAAGAATCTCTTGACCTAGAGCTGTATCAAAGAAAGACAAGATTTTTTCCAGATTAACTTTATCTTTAACAGCTGAAGTTGCCTGAACTTGCTCCAAGGCATCTGTCAAGGTTTCCAAAGTAGGTTTCTTAGCGAGATTGATTCGTTGCATCAATTCATGAGTAGCACTACCAATTTCAGCTCCAGTGACTTTTTCTTTCTTGGAGAAGTCTGGAAGTTCAAACTGAATAATAGTTTCTTTTGGTTTAGATTGACCAGCAACTACTACACCTTCCATATCCATGACTGGTTCATAAAACTTCTTAATCTGGCTTGGGGTCTGAACACTCGGAAGATTAATCGCTACACGGTGGATTTCATTATACACTTCCACTTCTTTCAGCATTTGTAAAGCTTCCTTAATGGTATCAGACTGACGGTTGCTTGCCTGAGAAAGATCTTGGAGTTGGCTTTTAGTTTCCAATTTACCGATAGCTTCTTCTGTCAGTTGTTCTTCAGCCTCGAAACGAACAATAAAGTGTAAGTCCTCTTTAGAAAAAGCTTGATAGATGGCCCAAATCCAGTCCTGGAAATTTTGAGCATCTAACCTGGTTTGACGAGTTAGGAGACCTTGCCCATTTGTCATAAATACTTTAGACTCCAACTTTTCTCTTGATCCCTTTCCGACTAGATAGAGTTTTTTTTCAGCACGAGTCATGGCTACATACAGTAAACGCATCAACTCAGAATAGCTTGCTAATTGGAGCTCCTCCTCATTTTGACTATAAGTCAAGCTTGGGATGGATAACTTAATCGTAGATGGAACATATTCCTCTTTTGCATTTGTAGCTACTCTAGCTACGTACTTAAGACCAAGGCCATTTTTACGACTTAGGATAACTTCAGACATGGAATCTTGCTTGTTAAATTGCTGATCAATATTAAGGATAAAGACATAAGGAAACTCAAGGCCCTTACTTTTATGAATACTCATAAGTTCTACAGCATCCTTAGGTGGTGCCACAGCAACATTAGCAAGATCATGTTGGGCTTCCAAGACCTGATCTATCATTCGAATAAAGCGAGATAATCCCTTGAAATTACTCTTTTCAAACTGATCAGCTCGTAAAGCTAAGGCATAGAGGTTAGCCTGTCTGGCCTGTCCATTTGGTAAAGCACCGACATAGTCATAGTAAAAACGGTCGCTATAGATTTTCCAAATGAGATCATAAAGTGAGTGCGTTTTAGAATACAAGCGCCAAGCCTGGACTGTTTCCATGAAGAAGTTTAGTTTCTTTTGTAATTCAGCTTTGATTAAATCCTTTTGAAGACCAATTTTCTTCTGAACATTAACTAGTTTCTCATAAAAGTTTTCTTGAACCTTATCCTCGGATTTCTGAAGAGCTAATCGAGCCAATTCATCTTCATCAAAGCTAAACATTGGAGACTTCATGAGAGCAACCAAAGCGAAATCTTGAAGAGGGTTGTGGATGACACGAAGAGTATCCAACATAACCTGCACTTCTAGGGATTGCAAATAGTTTGATTGGGCACCGTCTGTCTTGACTGGAATACCATAGTCAGACAAGGCAAGTAGGACCTGGTCATTGCGACTTCTGCTGGCAGTTAAGAGAGCCATGTCCTTGAAAGGTACACCCTTATCATTATGAAGGTGAATTATCTCCTTAAGCACCATGCGCATCTCACCAGTCAGTTTGTTGCTTGTAAGTTCTTCCTCATCATCAGAATCGCTATCATCCTTATCATATAAGAGAACTTCTGCCTTGTTTTCAGGATTTGCTTGAATATCAGTATTTCCAAAAACAAGTTGATGCATACCATCGTATGAAATTTCCCCAACTTCCTCGTCCATAAGATGCTTAAAGACATCATTTGTAGCATCTAGAACCTCTGAACTACTACGGAAATTTTCCTTAAGCAGAATTAACTGACCTTCTTTGCCATCTTGAGCAAATCTATGAAATTTTTCGTTGAAGATTTGGGGATCTGCCTGTCTGAAACGATAAATAGATTGTTTAATGTCACCCACCATAAAACGATTATGACCGTTTGAGAGGAGTTCTAACATTCTTTCCTGGATGTGGTTGGTATCCTGATATTCATCGACCATAACTTCGTGGAAGCGTTCCTGATACTCTTGACGCACATGTGGGAAGTTTTCTAAAATCTCAATGGTATAGTGGCTAATATCAGCAAATTCAAAGGCATTTTCTTCGCGTTTACGCTTTCGATAGGCATCAACAAAATCACTCATAAAAACTTGAAAAGTCTTTGCTAAGTCCCAAGACTCTTGATGATATTTTTCCTGGAATTTTAGTAAAGTAATTTGGTCATTTAGTGCAATTAGCTTTTCAAACTTGTCTTTTCTCTCTTGGTTGTACGCTTCTTTCAGTTCTAGGAGTTCGGCCTTACGACTAGCATTTGTAAGAGCACGACCTCCCTTATCCTTAGAGATACTAACAACTCGGTCTAAAACTTCTAGATATTGATTAAAAGTTGATTCGTTGGTTAAAGCTCCGATTTCATCAAGTACTTGTTGAACAGACTCTAAGTAAGTCGCCTTACCGAATTCCTTGGCATCATTATCCAGATGATAACGGAAAAAGCTTTCTAAATCCCAAAGTCTTTCTTTTATATCCTCTGCAAGGATTTCTTTAGCAACCGTAAAATCAGCCTTTTCAAAGCCTTTTAGAAAGGAACTTTTTAGCCAAGCCTGAGGATTACTTGTGGATTGCAAAAAGTCATAAATCATATAGACCTGTTTACGCAGTCCACGCGCATCCTTGCTTCTACCTGCAAAGTTCTTGACCAATCGACTAAAATTATCTTTATCCTTACCTTGGTAGTGACTTTCAAAAACTTGGCGAAAAACCTCATTTTTTAAGAGAAGCTGCTCACTTTCATTCTGAAGAATGCGAAAATTTGGAGCGAGTTCAAGGAGATAACCATGCTTGGTCAGGAATTTCTGGGTAAAAGAGTCCATGGTTCCGATGGCAGCGTTTGGTAAATCAGCTAATTGTCTTCCAAGATGTTTTTTAAGCTCCAAATCTTGAGCCTCTTGGATTTGTTGGCTGATTTTCTTTTCCAAGCGTTCTTTTAACTCGGTTGCTGCCTTTACCGTAAAGGTTGAGATAAAGAGTTGGCGAATTTCTACACCACGCGCTAGTTGATCAAGAATTCGTTCAGCCATGACAAAGGTTTTTCCTGAGCCAGCTGATGCTGAGACCAGAATATTTTGACCAGAACTATAAATAGCTTGAATTTGCTCAGCAGTTTTCTTGGGTTTCTTGTCAGATTGAGCTTCTTCTATTTGCAACTTTTCAATCTCTTCTTGGGATAAAAATTTCATCGCTCCAACTCCTCTCTAATTTTATTAAACCATGCTTCCTTATCATTGCTCTTAGCAACCTTATCTAACAATCTAGCCTGACCTAGATGGTAATTGGCTTCAAAACCTGTAATAGCTTGATATTGTTGAACATAAGGTGCAATGCTTCTACCATCTTCTGTATAAGGATTGATAGCAAAACTACCAGATAAAATCTTCTCTGCCGCCTTCTTGTAGATAAGCGCGTTATAGTCAAGCAACAACTGGAATTCATCATCAGACAACTGATAAGTTTTGTTTTTATTATATAGTTCACCAAGGTTCTTTATCTCTTTTTCGAGAAATAGCCCTTGATATTTCATACTCTTAGTCGTTTCTGCTAAAGCCTTTGAAAGAGTTTTAACAGTTTGTAAGGACTGAACTGGTTCAGCCATCTCTAAATACATAGCACCAAAGAAATCGTTATTTCCTTCTTTCTTAAGAGCAGCTAGATAGGTTGGTAATTGTGAATTAAGGCCGTTATAGAAGAGAGGGAAGTTAAACTGAGTTAGAGAAGATTTGTAATCGACAACACCTATAGCTCCATCTAACTTTAGACGGTCAATGCGGTCAACCTTACCACGAATATAGACATTACGACCATTATCTAGCTGAATAAAGACTTGTTCCTTGCCACCAAAGACTGCCTCTTCCTGAATGGTTTCAATTTCAGAATTGTGACGCAGAATGTGTCCAGTAGCGCGTGCTACATCCAAAAGAACTTCCTGGGTTAATTGGGCTTCCAAACTTTCTTGATAAATGGCTTGAAACTCACGTTCTTGACTGGTTTCAGAGATTGCTTGTTCTAAACGATGATCAAAGGATTCATCACTCGGAAGTTTCAATACACGTTCAAAGATACGATGCAAGAAATTCCCGTGACTTCGTGCATCAGGTCGCAGACGCAATTCTTCCTGCAAGCCTAAGACATAACGAAGGTAATAGCTGTATTCATTACGATAAAACTCTGTTAATCCAGAAGTTGATAGATAGAAATCCTGACCTTGAGGATACAAGGCATCTAAAGTATCTGCTGCTAAGGTCTTACTTTTTGGACTTGTCGGTAGGACAGGATTATCAAGACCTTTACCCTCCAACTTTTTATCCATAACGCGGGCTAAAACTTTGACAAAGGTTAAGTCTTGGTCACTTGTCTCCGTCTCACCTTGCTGATGATAGGTAACCAGACTAGACAAAAGACTGTGATAAGAACCGATATCATCCTTTGATAGGTTTTTTCGATCGATTCTTTTTTCAATCTTGTAAAATCCAAAATCCTGCAATTCTTTCAGATATACCGACTCTTTACTCTCATTTTCATTGAGTAAACTTGGTGCCGATAAGACCAATTCCTTCCTAGCAGAATTGACCAAAGAAAGCATGGTATAGCGATTCTTCTTGAGATTCTCTTGACTTGCAATCAATAATTGAGAGCCATCTTCAGTACCTTGGTTTAAAACTTCTCTTTCTTCATCACTCAAAAGACTAGTATTTTGGGTGATTTTAGGTAGATGATCCTGGGTTAAGCCAAGAGCATAGATGTAATCAGAAGTCAAAGGCGAAATCAAATCATAGCTTTGCACCAGAACCGTATCTACCGTTGCTGGGATTGTACGATAATTTGATAAGGACATCCCTGAATGAAGAAGAGCCAAAAAATCATCTAAAGTGACCTGAGTCCCCTCAAATACGGTCGCAAATTGCTCCATTACGTGGCAAAATGCTTTCCAGACCTCTTCTTGTCTTTCTTGCTCTGTCGCATCCATCGTTTCAGATAAGGATTGTAATTGCTTGGTAACAGATGCATCCTTCAAAAAGTTATTCCATTTTGTAAGGATATTTTCAGTCTTTTGCTTACGACTGGATAATAAAGTTTCTAGTGGATTTAGGACACGGACACGCAGCTCATTTAATTTTTCTAAATCAAATTTTCCATGATGATTTTTTGTAAATTCTTGTTTAAAGTTAGAAAGTCCATCAATACCTAAATAGCGGATATATTGTTCAAAGCTATCGATTTCTTCTTGAGTAAGGTCGGTATATAAGCCGGTTCGTAAGAGGTTAATCAAATCTTCCTGACGGAAATAGTACCGTTTGAGACGTCCCACAGACTCTACAAATTGAGTCAAAGGATGATGAGCCATAGACTCAATTTTACCCAGATAGAAGGGAATCTGATATTGATTAAAAATTGTCTGCAAGGACAGTTTATAGGAATCTACGTCACCAAGTAAGATACGAAAATTCTTATAGCTAAGTTCTGGCTCTTGGTGCAATTTCTGGCGAATGCTACGAGCAACTAGCTCCAGCTCTTCTTTTTGTGTTAGACAAGACCAGATTTGCAGGTCTTCTCTATCCTTAGCATCCACTTCTAAGCTAATTTCAGAATAATCATAAGCACTTTCCAGTGATTTTGAGGCCTTGGCAAAAGCATCCAAGTTTTCATGTTCTTGACAGGCATCTTCTGTCTTGGTCTGATATTTAAAAGCTAAATGACGTAGAAATTCAACACTGGCTTGATAGAGGTTCCCTTCACTAAAAGGGCTATTATAGGCTCTCTTAGACGCATATACACCAATAATAATCTCAACACCCTTACGATGAAGCAAATCCACTAGGTGTTCCTCTTCTGCAGAAAAACGGGTGAAACCATCAATGACTAGTGCAATCTTACTAAAATCACTACTTACCTTGTTTTCTTCGATAGCATCAATCAGATAGGATAATGGACTCCCCTGTGAAACTTGACCTTGATTTAAATACGCTGTTACCTTTTCAAAAATTAAGAGTAAATCAGAACGTTTATCAGCATCTGTCAAACTTTCCAAGTCCAAAAAACTCATCTTTGCAGTTGAAATTTCATGATAAATCTCAATCAGTTGCTGGATGAATTGCGGATCTTGTTTAATAGCCCCATAAACACGTAAATCCTTAGCGTCTATCTCAGACAGACATTTATAGAAAGCCATACCAAGACCGATATCATCGAGACTTGACCTCTCAGGAATATCATTTAAAACTAGATAACGAGCCATTTGAGCGAAGCGCGTGACTGTGATAGCAAAAGAAGCCTGCTGACTCAAGCACTCCAGCACGGCACGTTCCTTTTCAAAAGAAAGAGAGTTAGGGGCGATATAAAAGACTCGTTTGCCTTGGGCAACTAGTCCTTGAGCCTCCTTGGTTAGGATTTCTGTCAAAGAAGTCCGAATATCGGTATAAAGTAGTTTCATCTCAGCCTCGTTTGATTTTTTCATTACCTTTCATTATACCATTTTTTGACTGCTAATCCTATAAATAGAGGGCTCTTTAACATCTCAAGAAAAGAAAAATGCCAGAAATTTCCGGCATTGATTGATAAGCACTAACTTCATGAAAATACGAGAATCCATAATTCCCAAAATGCAGCAATGTTAATCATGATATGGAGCAAAATAGGATAATAGAGAGAATGAGTTTTTCGGTAGAGGAAAGCTAAAATTGCTCCTCCACTTGCATAGGTGAAAAAGGCGAGCGGTGTTATACCATCAGCAACATGCACATAGCCAAAGACACAGGCTGATAGTAAAACATCTCCATACCAAGGTGAATCTTTAAAAAATGTATTCATCAGAACTCCTCGGTAAACCAATTCTTCTGAAATTGGTCCTAGCAGACAAGTAATAAGCAAAAAATACAGCAACTCTTGTCGCCCTGTCATCTCAATCATTTCATTTAAAGCCATTTGATTGGACGTGGCTGGGGTTAAAAAGGAAAACACAATACCTGAAAGATGATTGACTCCATAAGCAAGAAGCAAATAAACTGGATATCTCCATTTCCACTTCAACTCAAGAATTTTCCTACCTTCGAATACTAGTAAATAAAGAATAGCTATAAAAGTAACGATGAGCTCTAAAAAAGCAAGAATCAAGAAATACTCTCGACTAGCAACTACAAATCTAGCTGAAAAGTGATTAAAAATCCACCAAAACCAAGTCTTCCTATAAATGATTACCAATAAGGCTAGTAAAATCTGTACTACTCTTTTTTTCATGCCAAGTCCTCTGCTTTTTTATCCATTATCAGTATATTGCAAATTTAGTATAGCATATATTTGCCAAAAAGCTTCTTCCAATCATGAATTGTAATTGAAACGTCCTAAATTGACATAGTAATCCTTATTTCCACTAAATTATGCTATAATATAGACAAAACACGTGAAAAGGAACTACTATGATTAAACTACTTGCCCTTGATATGGACGGAACTCTGCTCAACGAAGCCAAAGAAATTCCTCAGGCTCATATTGATGCCATTCATAAGGCTATCGAAAAAGGCGTCAAACTGGTTCTCTGTACTGGTCGTCCTCTCTTTGGGGTTCTTCCCTACTACAAGAAACTAGGACTAGATTTGCAGAATGAATACGTCATCGTCAACAATGGTTGTTCTACCCACCAAACTAGTGACTGGGGCCTTGTTGACTGGCGAGAACTTAGCAAATCAGACATTGAATACCTAAATGAACTTGCAGAAAAAAGTGAGGTTCAATTGACTCTCTTTGACGAGGAACACTACTTCGTTCTCGGAGGCGAACCAAATCCTGTCGTAAAATACGATGCGACACTCGTCTTTGCTGATCTGACTGAAATCTCACTGGAAGAAGCTACTAGTGGTAAGTACCGTATGTTCCAAGGCATGTTCTTAGGTACAAAAGAACAAACAGATGATTTTGAACAACGATTTGCTGATGAACTTTGTCAGAGATTTAGCGGAGTTCGTTCACAACCAGTTATCTATGAAGCAATGCCACTCGGTACCACAAAAGCTTCTGCTCTTTCTCGTTTGGCAGAGATTTTGGATATCCAAGCTTCTGAAATCATGGCCATGGGTGATGCCAACAACGATATTGAGATGTTAGAATTTGCAGGGCTTGGGATTGCCATGGGAAATGCTAGCGACTATGTCAAATCTCTCGCGGATGCCGTAACTGCTAGCAATGAAGAAGACGGTGTTGCACGCGCTATTGAGAAATATATTTTGTAGAAAATAAGCCCAGTCAACTAGCATTTCTAGCCAACTGGGCTTTTTATTTTTTAGAAACTTAAAAACTTTAGAAACTCTTTAGAAATGCTTGACGATTCTTTGATATCTATGCTTTATACTAGAATTATAAAAATAAAACATCTTAAAGGCTAAAGGAGAAAACTATGAAAACAGTCCTCGAAATCCATGGCTTGTCCAAACAATTTGGCAAACAACCTATTCTACAAGATCTTAATCTCTCAGTAAAAGAAGGAGATATCTATGGGCTTATCGGAAAGAATGGTGCTGGTAAAACTACTCTGATTAAAATCATTACCCAATTATTATCTGCTGACTATGGAACCATTTCCCTCTTTTCCAGTCAAGGTTATAAGGAATGCACCAAAGCCCTATCCCGAGTAGGTTCAGTCATTGAATCCCCAGTAGCACACAATCATTTAACAGCCTATCAAAATCTTAAATATTATTGTACTATTCGACATATCCCAAATGCTGATCAAGTCATTCAGGAAACGTTAAAATATGTAGGGTTATCAGATACAGGTAGAAAAGTTTTTCGAGATTTCTCTCTTGGGATGAAACAACGTCTGGGCATTGCTATTGCTCTCCTATCAAAACCAGACTTTCTCATCCTTGATGAACCCATCAATGGACTTGACCCAATCGGTATCAAAGAGTTTCGTCAAATGATTCAACGTCTGAATCAAGAACTAGGAATGACCATTCTCATCTCTAGTCATATCTTGTCAGAACTCTATCTCGTTGCCAATCGATTTGGAATCCTTGACCAAGGGAAGATCATTCGAGAAATCAGTAAGGCCGAATTTGAGACACTTAATGAAGACTATATCGTTCTGAAAACAAGTGAAAAAGAAAAAGCTAGTCAAATCTTAAAAGACAAAGTGCGTCTTGAGTTTAAAGTTGTGAATTCAGAAAATGAGATTCATATTTTTAGTCATGAACAAGATGTCAAACGAATTCTCAAAGAACTTACTCTAGCAGATGTCGCTGTTGATGAGATTTACTATGCTCGTCAAAATCTTGAAGAATACTTCACACAATTAGTAAAATAGGAGGAAGATCATGATTCATACAATTCAAGCAGACTTTTACCGTCTTTTCCGTTCCAAAGGTTTTTGGATTACAGAGATTGTTCTCTTTGCACTCATGTTAATGGGAGCTACTATTGGGGCTACAGGACATCTAATGTCAGTTAATACAACGCCCCCAGAATCAGAAATTCCAACCCAAGGTTGGAATGGTGTGCAAGCCCTGATTAACGCATCGAGTCAAGGTTCAAACCTCGTTTTTCTCTGTATTATCCTTGCTTGCCTCGTTCTGGGAGTTGACCTTATCGGAAAACTCTATAAAAACAGTTTGACAGTAGGGGTTTCTCGTACAGAATTCTTTCTAGCCAAATCTGTTGTATTAGCCAGTATCGCTCTAATGCAAATTCTTATTAGCCTAGTTATTGCTTTCGTACCAGCAACTATCCTAAACGGAGTAGGAACCATGCCAGAAGGATTTATTGGCAATCTCCTTCTAACGATTGGTCTTCAATTCCTCTGCCTTCTTGCTTGGCTTTCCATTATTTCCTTCATTCTCTATGTGACTCATTCTTATCTGGCTGTTTTCATTGGCTATTTAATCAGTTCTATCTTGCTTTCAATGCCGATGCTTATATTCCCAGATATTGAGATTTTACGCTATTTATCCTTAAATGTTGCCTATGCCATGACTGCCTATAGTCAAGCTGTTCTATACACCATTATCGTTACAGTGACTGTTATTCTATTCTTTACCATCAGTGGACTTGCTGTATTCAAGAAGAAAAGCTTATAAAAATGACCTCCTCTATTCAAAAAGAGGAGGTTTTTTGTTTTAAAAGAGAATCTTAACTGTAAACCAAGCACCATCTGTACTTAGTTGTAGTTCTGCTCCAAGGAGATGGGAAAGTTCTTCAGTAATATAAAGACCTAAACCAGAGGATTCTTCTGTATCTGAGAGATTTTCAGAGTAAAATCGCTGACTGAGATTTTCAATTTTGCGAATGGGTTGTTTGACCAGATTTGAAATTTCCAAACAAATGTGATTATCCACTTCCTTCAAAGAAAATCTCGCTTCATCCTTCCCATGTTTTAAAACATTGCCAATGAGATTTTGCAACATACGGTCTAATAAATCCGAATCTGTCAGTAAATACAAACCAGATTCTACTTGCAAATCAAGGTCAATCTTTGCCGTTTGAAAAGAATCATAATAGGTTAGTAATTTTTGCGTCATAAATGTCGAGACTTCTAACTCAGATAAGTCAGGTTTAACTGCTCCTTCCATTAACCGACGATAGTCCAAAAGAGCCTCTAGACGTTTTGAAACTTGATTGAGATGGTGGGAAATTTTTTTCAAACTCTCAGACTCAGGATTTTCTGTTTTAAGCAATTGCTGAGTATAACCCGACGCAATCGTTAAAGGCGTCCGAATATCATGTGCAATATTGCTAATAGCCATGTCCAAAGTCTGCTTTTCACGTTTCATAATCAAGCGTGACTGCTCAACTTCTTGAAAGAGATGATTGATTTGCTGGTAAAGATGTAAAAAATCCTTGGAGAAAGTTGACACTCCGATTCTCTTCATACTTCCAGTCAGAATCTTATCTTCAATCTGTTGGCTCAAGTTAACGAGTGCTAGATGATAGCGAATCAACCATATCGTCAATAGGATAATGACCAGCACTAGCAAAGATAGTAAAATGTAGATCATTGCTCATCTCCTTTTAACCGAACACCAACTCCCCAGATAGTTTCAATATACTCTTGCTCTGGATCCAGTTGGCCTAATTTTTTACGGAGATTACTTAAATGAGTGTTGAGAGTATTGTCGCCTGGTAAATAAGTATCCTCCCAGACCAATTCATAGAGTTCTTCTTTCGTGAAAATTTTCTTAGGATGTCCCAGTAAGGTTTGAAGAATCAAGCACTCTTTCTTAGCTAGGCGAATAGTTTCCTGGCTATTTTTGATTTCAAAACTATCTGCATCAAATTGAATATTTTTTAACTGTTGAATCAATTTGTCAGGATTTTCGATTTCAGCTGCTTGCTTGTCACTATTTTGACGTAATTGAACCGTAACCCTGGCAAAAACTTCATCCAAATCAAAAGGCTTTACGATATAATCATTAGCGCCATCTAAGAGATATTGACTGATGAGCTTTTTATCGCTTAGGGCAGTTAGCATGATGACAGGAACTGAACTATCTTGTCTAATGGCTTTTAAAACCTGATCGCCATTTTTTCCTGGAAGCATAATATCTAACAAGATTAGATCAATGTCACCTTGTTCAAATCGTATCATTCCTTCAGTACCAGAAAAAGCCTGAATCACCTCATGCTCCTCAGAAAGAAGAGTTCTCAAAATTTCTTGAATCTCATTATTATCTTCAACGATAAGTATTCTAGCCATAAACACCAACCTTTCTAATAGTATTATATCATGTTTTTTTAGGAATTTCGGATAAAGAAAAACTCTCCTTCATAACTAGATACGAAGAAGAGTTTACTTTATGTTTTAGAATAAAGCTGTCAATGCGGTAATAATCCCAAAAACGATGCCTGGTGCATTGGCTGCTGCCAAAGGAATATCACGTTCTTTTTTAAAGAGTCCGTAGTATACCCAAAGACTGCAGTTAATTGCAGCTACTGCTGGTTGGATAAAGTTTCCTTTTTGACCCGCAAGGTTGTTCATAATTTGAGGAATATATGAGATATACATCATTACAGACATAAAGGTTGCAATCCAACCTAAAGTTTTCATTTGTTTTTCAGTCATTTTCTTCTCCTTTCAAAAATTTTCAATTATACACTATTTGTTTTAATCGTGTAAGCAAAAAACTTTTTGTTATGAAAATGTAAATTATCACAAGATTGTGATAAGAGTATTCATAAAAATGGCGGTGGGACAGAAATCGATAGACAAAGTCTCGATTTCGTAGTCCCAGCCCCGCGAGGATGATTAGGAGCTTTTTGGAGTCTAAAAGACGAACAAAAAGTTCAATCAGCTACCGCGTCAAAGTTTGATTGCTAATAAAAAGTGAGGTCGGGATCTTTTGTCCCAACCTCAATCTTATTCATTTAGAAAACTTACTTCTTCTCAATCGGTGCTACACTGGCTAGGAGTTTTTTGAGGCCGACTTCTGGGAAATTGATTTTCAATTCCTGAGTAGATCCACTTCCTGAAACTTCTAGAACAGTTCCTTCACCCCATTTCTTATGAAGGACAATATCACCAATAGACCAGTTGGTTTCACCAGAAGCCGATTTAGAACCGGCTGAAAACTGTCCAAAAGGTAGTCCTTTTGATTCAATTGATCTTGGTGCTGCGTTGCGTTTACGATCTTGTAGAGCTTGAGCTAGACTCATGCCTTGACCAAAGGCGACACTTCCACTACTATAGGATGCTTTGAAGCTGCTATTAGCTGGACGCGCCAAACCTTGATAAGTTAACAAATCTGAACTAATCTCATTGATAAAGCGTGTTGGACGATTATAGTTCGTTCGACCAAATAGCAAGCGTGAGTTAGCATTGGTTAGATAAAGGATTTTCTCTGCGCGCGTGATACCGACATAGGCTAGACGGCGTTCCTCTTCTAGTTCATCCATGTCTTCTGCTGCACGACTAAGTGGAAAGACATTTTCTTCCATCCCAATCAAGAATACAACTGGAAACTCGAGTCCCTTTGCCGCATGGAGCGTCATCAAGGTTACTTCTGATGTTTCCTGACTGCCAGAGTCTGTATCTGCAATCAAGGCCAAATCGTTCAAGAAGCGACTGAGCTTATCCAAGCCAGTTTCTTCTTCCTGATTATCTGGATTATCATCAAAGTTCTTGGTAACAGAAAGGAACTCTTCGATATTTTCAACACGAGCCTTACTTTCTAAGGTTGCTTGAGCATTGAGAATATCCACGTAGCCTGTTTTTTCCAAGACTGCTTCCACTAACTCAGTAATGCTTAATTGATCCAGTTGCTCCCGCAAATCAAGAATCATATTGGCAAAATCCCAGATTGACTGGGCTGCCTTACCTTTAATCCCTGATAACATGATGTTAGCTGAAGCATCTAGCATAGACATATTTTGTAGGTTGGCAAAGTCACGGATTTTCTCTACTGTTCCTGGTCCAATGCCACGCTTTGGTTCATTAATAATCCGCTCAAAACTGATATTATCACTCAAATTGGCGATGAGATTCAGATAGGCGATAATATCACGGATTTCCTTACGGCTGTAGAATTTTGTTCCACCGACCATGGTATAAGGAATATTGGACTTGAGCAGAGCTTCTTCAATGGTACGAGACTGGGCATTGGTACGGTAAAGAACTGCAAAGTCCTTGTGAAGGAAGTTTTGGCTTCGACCAAGTTCATCAATGGTTTTGGCGACAAAGACAGCCTCGTCTTGTTCATCATTAGCACGATAGTAGACAATTTGTTCTCCATCCGCATTTTGAGTCCAGAGATTCTTAGGACGGCGATTTTTATTGTTTTTGATAACATCATTAGCAGCTTGGAGGATGGTCTTGGTCGAACGGTAATTTTCCTCCAACAAAACAACCTTGGCTTGAGGATAGTCCTTCTCAAAATCCAAGATATTCTGCATATCAGCACCACGCCAACCGTAGATAGACTGGTCAGCATCCCCAACTACGCAGATATTTTGGAAACGAGAAGCCAAGAGTTTAACGAGTTGATACTGAGCATGGTTGGTATCTTGATACTCATCAACATGAATGTACTGGAACTTTTGCTGGTAGTATGTCAAGACATCGGGATTTTGGTCAAAGAGACGCAGAGTAAACATAATCAAATCATCAAAGTCCACCGACTCTGACTGACGAAGTTCTTTTTGATAGGCTGTATAACACTTTGCTACAATTTGCGTGTACATATCTCCTGCCTGGGCAGCATAAGCAACATCGTCAATCAGATCATTCTTAGCATTGGAAATGGTTCCCAAAATAGTCCGTTCATTCCATTTTTTAGGATCCAAGTTTAACTGCTTGAGGATGCGTTTCATGAGCGTTCGCTGCTCTCCTGGATCTACAATCGTGAAATTGCGATTATAGCCAATATGATCCGCATCGCGACGTAGGATACGCACGCACATAGAGTGGAAGGTCGCGATCAAACAATCCTGAGTAGCTGGGTTGAGGTTATAAGCACGCTCCTTCATTTCACGGGCAGCTTTATTGGTAAAGGTAATGGCCAAGATATTCCATGGGTTGACCATCTTTTCATCAATTAAGTAGGCAATACGGTGGGTTAAAACACGAGTCTTACCAGATCCCGCCCCCGCCATGATCAGCAAAGGTCCTTCTGTGGTTTGAACGGCCTCGACTTGACGGTCATTCATTCCCTTTAATAATTCGTTCATTTTCTTTTCCTTATTCTTCAAGTCAATGCTTCTATTATATCAAAAAAGTTTGAAAATAACTTTTCTTAGGAGCCT
Source organism: Streptococcus infantis (assembly GCF_047460405.1). Classification (GTDB taxonomy): domain Bacteria; phylum Bacillota; class Bacilli; order Lactobacillales; family Streptococcaceae; genus Streptococcus; species Streptococcus infantis_Q. The sequence goes on from NZ_JASHGH010000005.1 coordinate 80,216, forward strand.
TCTGATTATTTAAGTTGGCAAGACAAGAAAAGGCTGGGACAAAAGTCCTAGCCTCTCAATTCTCTTTTGATTGTCGAGCAAGGCGCAGTGGTTGAGTGGGCTCTACTACGCTGATTTCATCAGCTTTTACAGCCCTACTCAACTGTGCGGAGGTGGGACGACGAAATCGAATTCTAACGAATTACCGATTTCTGTCCCACTCTCAGTAATTCTTCTATTAGTCCTTTATAGACTGCAAAAGCGTCATTAGGGCTTGGGCAGAACGACGTCCTGCTTCTACGATAAATTCATCAAAGGAAACGGATGCTTCATGGTTGGCATTGTCACTCATGGCACGAACGACTAAGAAAGGAAGGTTCAAAGCCTGAGCTGCTTGAGCAATAGCTGCCCCTTCCATCTCTACAGCAAGAACTTGAGGGAAATGCTCTTTTATCGCTTTGATTTTATCTTCTCCAGCAACAAAACTGTCTCCTGTCGCAATCAAACCTAAATGCCAAGTTTGGTCCAGTTTAGACAAACTCTCTTGAATCAAATTGATAAACTTTTTGTCTGATTCAAAATAGAGAGGCTGTTGAGCCATTTGACCGTAATCATAGCCAAAGGCAGTCACATCAACATCGTGATAGGTAAGCTTGTCTGCAATCACTACATCGCCTACTGCAATCCCATTTGCCACTGCACCAGCAGATCCAGTATTAATCACTGCATCCACCTGAAAGTGATCTGCTAAGATAGCGACACTCATAGCAGACATGACTTTTCCGATTCCACTCTCTACAAGTACAAGCTCGACAGAACCAACTTTTCCTGTGTGATAGCTATTTCCCAGAACCTTTTCTTCGCTGGCATCGTCCAAGTGTTGAATCAAGTAAACTAGCTCTTCTGGCATAGCTGCTATAATTCCAATTTTCATGATAGACCCCTTAAAAAAATCTCATTGCTAAAATTAACAAAATCAAGAGAAGAATAACTGCAAATAGAATCTTATTCAATTTAGAATTAAAGACATTTCTCTTAGTATTTTCAATCCGACGACTTTTGTGAATAGAGGGTTCAACTTCGATAGTCAGTGTATCCTGACTAAAACCATGATCTCTGCTTCGTGAATAGCCAAAATTTTGAGAAGAAGTCGGTAAAATCTTAGTTTCCTCATCATCTAGCAAGGGAGGACCTGAGATGTCCTCTCCTCGATTGGCACGTTCAATCATTTCATCTGTTAATAAAGGTTTACCCATGGGTTCCTCCACTATTTTTTTGTAATTCCCAGTACTGGATAGCCATGATGGTCTTAGCATCACAGATATCTCCTGACTGGATCAGTGCTTTAGCTTGGTCAAGACTGACTTCAAGCAACTCCAAAGTCTCATCTTCATCCTGAGGACGAGGATTTTCAACTTTTGTCAAATCGATTGCCAAGTAAAGTTTTAAGCGCTCGTTACAAAATCCAATCGCTGAGTAAAAATCATAAAGAAGGCTTAATTTACCAGTATAGGCCGCTTCTTCTTCTAATTCACGAAGGGCTGCAGCTTCTGGATCTGCATTCTCCCCAATTTCAAGCTTACCTGCTGGAATTTCATATGAGACTTTTTCAATCGCCTTGCGATATTGTTTAACAAGGACAATCTTATTTTCTGGAGTGACTGCAAGGACACAAACTGCTCCATTGTGGAAAATCAAATCACGTTGCGCTCTACCTTTGCCAGAAGGTAGTTCAACCTGGTCTTGAACCAATTGGAAGATCGGTCCTTTATAGATTTCTTTACGACTTATAGTCTTTTCTTCGAATTCCATCGTTAGCTCCTATTTATTATTAGGATGATGAGGGAGGCGAGTTGCATATTCATCCTTATTGACTTGACGACCTCGTCCAATAGCAATGGCATCAGCTGGGACATCTTTAGTAATGGTTGAACCTGCTCCAACAAGAGAATTATTTCCAAGCTCTACTGGAGCAATGATAGTTGAATTTGAACCAACGAAAACATTGTTACCAATGGTTGTTTTAAACTTGTGTTGACCATCGTAATTTACAGTGATTGTTCCAGCACCAAAGTTGACATCACTACCAACTTCACAGTTACCAATATAAGTCAAATGACCTGCCTTAGTATTCTCCCCAATGCTAGATCCTTTGACTTCAACAAAGTTTCCAATGTGCACATCTTTTGCAAGGCTTGATCCTGGACGGATATGAGCATAAGGACCAACTGTAACACCATCAGCAACTGAGCTTTCCTCAATCATTGAATTGGTAATCACTGCTCCTGCTCCGATACTACTATCAACGATATAAGTTCCGTTGGTCAAAACAGTTCCTGCACCAATCTTACTAGAACCTTTGAGGGTTACATTTGCTTCTATTTGAACTTCTGGAGCGATCTCAACATCAATGTCAATGTAAGTAGCTTCAGGATTCACAAAACTAACTCCATTGATCATATGCGCTTGGTTAATACGGCGACGCATAATGCCTTCAGCTGTCGCAAGGGCAACACGGTCATTAACTCCGAGACTTTCATCAAAGTCTTTTAGAGTATAAGCACCAACTTTTTCCCCTGCTTCACGGAAAATGCCGATGACATCAGTGATGTAGTATTCACCTTGGGCGTTGTTGGTATTGATATTTTTAAGAGCTTCAAAAAGACGAGCATTATCAAATACATAGGTTCCTGTATTGATTTCCTTGATTTGTTTTTCAAAATCAGTCGCATCCTTCTGCTCCACGATACGAAGCACTTCAGCATTCTCATTACGAACAATACGTCCATAACCAAATGGATCTTCAGCTTCTGCAGTAAGAATTGTAGCTACGTTCTTGTGATTAACGTGGAAATCAATCAAGTTCTTTAGACTTTCACCAGTAATGAGTGGTGTATCACCAGCAATAACCAATGTTTGTCCAGAAAGTCCTTCAAGAATTGGCTCAGCCATCATAACCGCATGACCAGTTCCTAATTGCTCAGACTGTCTTACAAAATCAGTTTGACCAGCTAAAACTTGTTCAACTAGCTCTGCCTTATGACCAACAACCGTTACTGTTTTTTCAGGATTGATTGCCCCTACACTACGAAAAACATGCTCCAGCATTGAAATTCCTGCAACCTTGTGCATGACTTTTGGTAGATCTGACTTCATACGAGTACCTTTACCCGCTGCTAAAATAACTGCATAATTTGCCATATTTTTCTCTTTTCTATAGAAATTCCTTTTAATTATATCATATTTTTGCTCTTTCAAACACAAAAGAGGGCAAATGCTTTAAAACATCGCATTCTCTAGATGATTTCGAGTATTTTTTTTTGATTTTTTTCACCATTTACGATACACTATAAAAGTATGAGAAAGAAAATAAATCCTGTTTTTATTTTTACTGTATTAGCTACTCTTGTGGGTATTTTAATCATCAATAGACCCAAGTTTGAAGACCATCCAGTCAAAACAAAGCAAAATCCAGTTCAAGTAGAAACTCAAGCTTTACATAATATCAACAAGCCGATTATTGATGTTTCTGGCTGGCAAAGACCATCAGAGATCAATTATGACACCTTAGCTCAAAATATTTCAGGTGCAATCGTTCGGGTTCATAGTGGAGCTCAAGCTTCTGTTGAAAACGATGCTTCATTTAAAAATGGGGTTGATAAGGCTTATAAAGAACACATCACAGAATTTCAAAAACGGAATATTCCAGTCGCTGTTTATGCCTATGTAGCTGGTAAAAATGTCGAAGAAATGGAAAAAGCTGCCGAAGTTTTTTATAATGCTGCTTCTCCCTATAATCCTAGCTACTATTGGTTGGATGTTGAAGACAAGACTATGTCTGACATGAACAAGGGTGTTGAGGCCTTTCGTGCTAAATTAGCTTCATTGGGAGCTAAAAATATCGGTATCTATGTTGGTGTCTACTTTATGGAGGAGCATAGTATCAGTACGGAAAATTTCTCAGCAATCTGGATACCGTCCTATGGAACCAACTCGGGTTACTACGAGAGTGCTCCAAAAACAGATCTTAACTATGAACTTCACCAATACACCTCTCATGGAAGCCTTGGAGGCTTTGAAAATCATCTGGATTTGAACCTTATTTCTTCATCAAAGAACAAGGAAGAAACCTTTAGAAAATTATTTTTAAATCCTTAATCACTATCACCATAAGCAAGTCAGACATTGCTTTCTGCTTGCTTTTCTTTATTTTTCAGTATTAAATCACTGTTTTATCTTTATAGAATATGAATCTCGGAGGAACTCTATGTTATCATGGCTATCAAAAATTATTAAGGGAATTGTTATTGCCCTAGGTTTCATTCTACCAGGGATTTCTGGTGGCGTTCTTGCCGCTATCTTGGGAATTTATGAAAGAATGATTCGTTTTCTTGCCCATCCTTTTAAGAATTTAAAAGAAGATGTACTCTTTTTCCTTCCTGTCGGTATTGGGATGCTTCTAGGTATCGGACTTTTCTCCTATCCAATCGAGTATCTTTTAGAGAATTATCAAGTGTATGTATTGTGGAGTTTTGCTGGAGCTATCATTGGTACCATCCCAAGTCTTGTCAAAGAATCAACTCGTGACTCTGATAGAGATAAGGTTGACCACATATGGTTTTGGGCAACCTTCATCATCTCAGGTATCGCCCTCTATGCCTTGAATTTTGTAGTTGGTTCTCTATCTGCAAGCTTCCTTAACTTTACACTGGCTGGTTGTTTGTTGGCGCTTGGTATTTTGGTTCCAGGGCTTAGTCCTTCCAATCTTCTCTTGATTCTTGGCCTTTATGGCCCTATGTTAACAGGGTTTAAGACTTTTGATTTATTTGGTACCTTCCTTCCAATAGGAATTGGAGCTGCTGCTACTCTTATAATTTTTTCAAAATTTATGGACTACGCTCTCCGAGTCTATCAATCTCGTGTCTACCACTTTATCATCGGAATTGTTCTTTCAAGCACAATCTTAATCCTCATTCCAAATGCTGGTAATGCTGAAAGCATCAGCTACAGTGGATTATCTCTTGTGTCTTATGTCATCATTGCCTTTTTCTTCGCTCTAGGTATTTGGTTAGGTATTTGGATGAGTCAATTGGAGGATAAGTATAAATAATGGCAAAAAAAGTAAAAGTCAAGAAAACCTTGGTCCAACAAATTTTAACCAAGGCAGGAATAAACCATACAGGTATTCAAATTAATGCCCTGGAAGGTGAGATGCCTCAAGGTTATGAAAAGAGTCAGATTTTTAAGACTCTAGCACTTCTGGGAGATAAAACTGGACCAATTATTGGAATCGTGCCTATCACTGAACATCTTTCTGAAAAGAAACTTGCTAAGATTTCTGGTAATAAGAAAGTCAGCATGATTCCACAAAAAGACCTAGAAAAAACAACAGGCTATATCCACGGTGCCAATAATCCAGTTGGAATCCGTCAAAAACATAACTATCCTATCTTTATCGACCAAACTGCTCTTCAACTGAATGAAATGATTGTTTCCGCAGGGGAGGTTGGTCATAGTATCATTATCAATCCTCAAGATCTAGCATCCTTTGTTAAAGCTGAATTTGCAGATATCTTGGAGGCAAGTAACGCATGAAATTCTATTTTATTCGTCACGGTAAAACACTTTGGAATCTCGAGGGACGTTTTCAAGGAGCGAGTGGGGATTCTCCACTCTTAGATGAATCCATTGAGTCCTTAAAAAAACTAGGGCAGTATCTCCAGGAAACTCCATTTGATGTGATTTATTCTAGTGATCTTCCTCGTGCTAAAACTTCCGCTCAAATTATCCAAAGTCAACTGAAAAATAGCTGTCCATTAGAAGAGATACCCTCACTAAGAGAATGGCAACTTGGAAAACTTGAAGGTGCAAAATTTGCAACCTTAGAAGCCATCTATCCCGAGCAATTAAAAGCTTTTCGCACCAATCTAGCGAAGTTTGATTCGACTATGTTTGGTGCAGAGTCTGTCTATCAAACAACTCAGCGTACCATTCAATTTATCAAATCATTAGAGTCCAAACCTTTTGAACATGTTATGATTGTTGGTCACGGGGCCAATCTCACAGCCAGTATTCAAACTCTTTTAGGCTATGATACTCCACTACTTAGAAAAGATGGCGGTCTCGCAAATGCCAGTGTTACAATTCTCGAAACCAAAGACTTTAAAAACTTTAACCTCTTAGTCTGGAACGACACTTCTTATCAAAATTAGAACTGAACTTAACAATCACTGTTAAGTTCTTTTTAGATTTTGTAGAATATCCGTGAATTTATTTGACTTTTATGATAAAATGGGAGTATCGCAAAAAAGACTCATCGTATCAAGAATTGAGTAAAAACTAGGAGGAACCCATGTCAACAGAACATATGGAAGAATTGAATGACCAGCAGATCGTTCGCCGTGAAAAAATGGCTGCGCTCCGCGAACAAGGAATCGATCCATTCGGTAAACGATTTGAACGCACTGCTAACTCACAAGAATTAAAAGATAAATATGCTGACCTTGATAAAGAACAATTACACGAATTAAACGAGACTGCTACTATCGCTGGACGTTTAGTAACAAAACGTGGTAAGGGTAAAGTTGGATTTGCCCACCTTCAAGACCGCGAAGGACAAATTCAAATCTACGTTCGTAAAGACGCTGTTGGTGAAGAAAACTACGAAATCTTTAAAAAGGCTGACTTGGGAGACTTCCTTGGTGTCGAAGGGGAAGTGATGCGTACTGATATGGGAGAACTCTCTATCAAGGCGACTCACATTACACACTTATCTAAAGCCCTTCGTCCCCTTCCAGAGAAATTCCACGGACTTTCAGACGTTGAAACAATCTACCGTAAACGCTACCTCGATTTGATTTCTAATCGTGAAAGCTTTGACCGCTTCGTCACACGTTCAAAAATCATTTCTGAAATCCGTCGCTACCTCGATGCTCAAGGTTTCCTTGAAGTAGAAACACCTGTACTTCACAATGAGGCTGGTGGAGCATCTGCGCGTCCATTTATCACTCACCACAATGCTCAAAATATTGATATGGTGCTTCGTATCGCGACCGAGCTTCACTTAAAACGTCTTATCGTCGGTGGTATGGAACGCGTTTATGAGATTGGCCGTATCTTCCGTAACGAAGGAATGGATGCTACTCATAACCCTGAGTTCACTTCTATCGAAGTTTACCAAGCTTATGCAGACTTCCAAGACATCATGGACTTGACGGAAGGCATTATCCAACATGCTGCTAAATCAGTTAAAGGCGATGGTCCAGTCAACTACCAAGGAACTGAAATCAAAATCAATGAACCATTTAAACGTGTTCACATGGTTGATGCTATCAAGGAAATTACTGGTGTCGATTTCTGGCAAGAAATGACTTTGGAAGAAGCCAAAGCTATCGCTGCTGAGAAGAAAGTTCCAGTTGAGAAACACTACACTGAAGTTGGTCACATTATCAATGCCTTCTTTGAAGAGTTTGTTGAAGAAACCTTGATCCAACCAACCTTTGTCTATGGACATCCAGTAGCTGTATCTCCACTGGCTAAGAAGAATCCTGAAGACGAACGCTTTACTGACCGTTTCGAACTCTTCATCATGACTAAGGAGTACGGTAATGCCTTTACTGAGCTCAACGATCCAATCGACCAACTTAGCCGTTTTGAATCCCAAGCTAAAGCTAAAGAACTTGGTGACGATGAAGCGACAGGTATCGACTACGACTACATCGAAGCCCTTGAATACGGTATGCCACCAACAGGTGGTTTGGGAATCGGTATCGACCGTCTCTGCATGCTCCTCACTGACACAACAACTATCCGTGATGTATTGCTCTTCCCAACAATGAAATAAAATACAAATCTCCTAGTCACATTCTAGGAGATTTTTTTGTGTTAATAAAAAGACAAACTCGATTTTGAGCTTGTCTATTTGTTGTTCAATTAGAATAATCCAAGAACTGTTCCATCGCTTTCAACATCCATGTTGAGAGCTGCTGGTCGTTTTGGAAGTCCAGGCATGGTCATGACATCGCCAGTTAGGGCAACGATGAATCCTGCACCTAATTTTGGTACCAATTCACGAATGGTAATTTCAAAGTTTTCAGGTGCTCCAAGTGCATTTGGATTGTCTGAGAAGCTATACTGGGTCTTAGCCATACAGATTGGCAATTTGTCCCAACCGTTTTGAACAATTTGAGCGATTTGTGTTTGAGCTTTCTTCTCAAAGTTCACTTTGCTACCACGGTAGATTTCAGTAACAATCTTTTCAATCTTTTCTTGAACAGAAAGGTCATTGTCATACAAACGTTTATAGTTAGCTGGAGTTTCAGCAATAGTCTTAACAACTGTTTCGGCAAGTGCTACTCCACCTTCTGCACCATCAGCCCATACGCTAGCTAATTCAACTGGAACATCGATTGAAGCACAAAGTTCTTTCAAAGCTGCAATTTCAGCTTCTGTATCAGAAACAAATTCATTGATAGCAACAACCGCTGGAATACCGAATTTACGAATATTTTCAACGTGGCGTTTCAAGTTAGCAAAACCTGCACGAACCGCCTCCACATTTTCCTCTGTAAGAGCGTCTTTAGCCACACCACCATTCATCTTAAGAGCACGAAGGGTTGCGACAATGACAACTGCATCTGGAGATGTTGGCAAGTTTGGTGTCTTGATATCAAGGAATTTCTCAGCACCAAGGTCCGCACCAAAACCAGCTTCAGTAACTGTATAATCAGCCAAGTGAAGGGCTGTTGTCGTTGCCAAGACTGAGTTACATCCGTGTGCGATATTGGCAAATGGGCCACCATGTACAAAGGCAGGTGTTCCATAGATGGTTTGAACCAAGTTCGGTTTGATAGCGTCTTTCAAAATCAATGCCAAGGCACCTTCAACCTGTAGATCACCTACTGAAACAGGTGTACGATCATAACGGTAACCAATGACGATATTGGCCAAACGACGTTTCAAATCTTCAATGTCAGTTGCCAAGCAAAGGATAGCCATGATTTCTGAAGCAACAGTGATATCAAATCCATCTTCGCGAGGAATACCATTAAGAGGACCACCGAGTCCAACAGTTACATGACGAAGGGCGCGGTCGTTTAAGTCAACAACACGTTTCCAAAGAATACGACGTTGGTCAATTCCTAGCTCATTTCCTTGGTGCAAGTGATTGTCAATCAAAGCAGAGAGAGCATTGTTTGCAGTTGTAATAGCGTGCATATCTCCAGTAAAATGAAGGTTGATGTCTTCCATTGGTAAAACTTGGGCATAACCACCTCCAGCAGCGCCACCTTTAATTCCCATGACAGGTCCAAGAGAAGGTTCGCGGATAGCAATCATGGTTTTCTTACCAATCTTATTCAAAGCATCAGCAAGTCCGATAGTGATAGTTGATTTTCCTTCACCAGCAGGTGTTGGGTTGATAGCCGTAACAAGAATCAACTTACCAACCGGATTTGCCTCAACTTCACGAATTTTATCAAAGCTAAGTTTAGCCTTGTACTTTCCATACAACTCCAAATCATCGTAAGAAATACCCAGTTTCTCTACAACATCAACAATAGGCTTCAACTCAATACTCTGTGCGATTTCAATATCTGTTTTCATTCAAAACTCCTCTAACCTCTTATATGATAATTCATTATAACACAAAACAAGATTTTTAACATCCTTAAACTCTCTAAACGTTCGTAAATATCACAATACTTCAGACTTTCTTTGCTTCTTTTTAAATTTTTATATGCCTTTATAGGTTTTAACTATAGTTGAAAGCTTTCTACTAACTCAGAAAGTAGCTATCAATTTCGGATAAATCATGTAGAATTTCGTCATTAGAAACTCCTATATACTCAGCTAATTCAATTGAATACTCAAAACGAAGACGTGTATTGATAGATAAATCAAAAGAGTAATCCTGTAATCGTCCTAGTTTATGATATTTATCCATAATATCATTAAAAATAATTTTGTATTTATCATCTAAGTTTTTGATATGGTTATCTAAGTTTTCCCTGTAATTTTGAATTAATTCCTGTTCCCTATCACTTAAAATCCCTTTGCCTATTTCCCAAATTATTGAAGTAGCTATTGAACCTACTACTGCTCCTAAGACAGGGACAGGAATAAGTGTTTGACCAACACATGAACCAATTGTCGCTAATGTTGTATCCAATGTATTGATAGTTATAAAATTTATAAATTCATCCTCAGTAATCTCATTTGTTCTAAGTTTAGTAATAATATCTACCATGCCGTAACTTGCTGTTACAAACGCACTTGCATTAGGAGCACTCATTTTAAAAACATTAGTGAGACCATAAATCGCGTAACCTGATATACAACCTTTTACCGCACCTTCCACTGTTTCCAGTCCACAGTCTAACCAATCTGATTGTTCAAATTCAAAAATTGTTTTTCCTTCTTTGTATTTCCCATACACAGCTGACATTAATGCTAAACCACCTTGTAAAAAAGCTGCGTTTCTTGCAATCTTGTTAGCTTCTTTTATTCTTGGTAATGAATTTTTTTGTGCTACTAACCGTTTTCTATTTAACTCTTGTTGTTTTAGTCTGACAGTTTTACAAATATTCTTCTCCTCGGAATCTAAAATGGAATTTATTGAATTTCTTTGAGCATCATCATAATTTAGAACAGATGATTTCATCCAAGATTTATATGAAGTAAGTCCCTTGCTTTTGGTAATATCATTGATCATTTGTCGTATATCAGTAATTTGTTTAATAGACAATTTTTTACCATTAAATTCAACTTCTTTGGCGCCAGCCATAATTTTTTCGTATACTAACACGTGATCTTTTGGAAACATCATTTTCATTTTTTTACTGTAATGAAATGATTGAGCTAGTTCATCACGTAAATTATTATAAAACTTCATTTGAATAGTATTTCTACCAATTAACAAATCAGCTGGTCCATTATCATTCAATACTTTTACAATAGGATTTAACCCTTCAAAAGCTCTTCTCGCATTCACAATTCCTGCTTCTGCAAATTCAGCAATAAAACCGTGACCGCCGTATTCACCTCCACGATTCTTTAGAATAACGTCTTCAATGTTATCTCTAGCATAGTTTAAGATTTTAGAGGCATTGTCCTTGTTTAAAATGACATGTCGAGATTCATCCTCAATCATTTTCATGGCAATTTGTAAGTCTTGAATTCTCAAGTTGTTTAAACAATTGACATATGCACCTATCCCTTGATAAAATGCTCTATTAACAGCCTGATTCATCATTTATTTTAATTTCCTTATTAATCATCGAAGTAAGTGAGAGGGTTGAATTTACTAAAGCACCTGCTTGATATTTTTCTTCTTCAGAAAATAAGCTATAGTCCAGCCCAGTTAAAGATAAGTTGGCTAAATAAATCCCCTCAGTTTGCTTTTCAATTAAATTAATTAATTCACTAATTTCTATTATTGATTTATCAGTTTGTCTAATTAATAACTCAATTTTCTTTTGTTCATCAAGCGCTTCTTTAGCTACTTCTTCATTTTTTTTATTAGCAAAAACACCTGCTCCGACAGACGCTGTTAACATTAAGCCAGCAATCCCCCAACCAACAGGGCCCGCCATGGCTAAAAAGGCATTGCCAGCAGCCATACCTCCTCCTCCTGCTGCTAGACTTCCTCCACCTAACCAAGCTAATGCCGCACTATTTGCTGCTGCACCTGTCAAGCTAGAAATTGCTGTTCCTGTTGATGCGACACCAAAAGTAGTTGCAACTCCCATAGCTGCAGTAGGACCTAAAGTTGCGACTGTCACACCTAAAGCACTTAAAGAAGCTGTAGCTGCCGTACTACCGCTGGCTAATTCTGCTTCTTTGATTGCCTGAGTAATAGCTAACTGCTTATCTTCGAAATTCTGTATTTCAACAATTATTTCGTCTAATTTTGTTTCAAATTCTTTCGGTTTATTTGCTAATTTACTAATTCTTTCTTCAATGATTTTGACAACTTTGATCGCCTTGTCTCTACTTTTATAAAGCTCAGTCGATTTATTCGTTAGATCTGTGGCTTTTTCATTATATGTTTGAATAGATTCATGATAGTTCTCAACAGCTTCGGACCTTAGTTTACCATTAAAAAGATCTATTGAATCAATTTGAGATTTTGCTTCAGTTGCAACTTTTCCAGCTTGATTGATTGTGCTAGTTGTCACCTCTGTTACTTGTTGAACAGTATCATTCGCTACTGTAGCAGCTTGACCTGAAACGTCTGAAACAACATTTCCTATCTTATTTGATACATCTCCTATTACTTTTACAGAATCTGATAATAAATCTCCTGTAACTTTCCCAGCGCTATCTAAAGCTTTTCCAGCTTCATTAAGTACACTACTGGTTGTCTTACTAGCATCATCAATTACTTTACTAGCTTCTTTAACCATATTATCTGCAAACTTAAAAAAGTCCATAACGGCTTCCCCTTTTCATATATAACTAAAATAATTATCTTATATCTTAAATTAATTGTCAATAATAATATAGTTATAAAGTTTAGTTATATTTTATCGCTTTCATTTTACTTACTGCTCATTTTTTTGTACAATAGTTCTATGAAAATTTTAGTTACATCTGGTGGTACAAGCGAAGCAATAGATCGAGTTCGCTCCATTACCAACCACTCTACTGGTAGACTTGGTAAAGTTATAACTGAGGCTTTACTAAAGGCTGGGCATCAGGTCTGTCTGATTACTACGCAACAAGCGTTAAAACCAGCACCACACTCAAATTTATCCATCATTGAAATCAAAAACACTTCCGATTTACTTCGAGAGATGAAACGGATTGTTCCTGATTATCAAGTTTTGATTCATTCCATGGCAGTCTCTGACTATAGTCCTGTTTACATGACTGATCTTGACCAAGTCCAAGCAAGCCAAGATTTAAGTGAGTTTTTGCATAAGAAAAATATGGAAACAAAGATCTCCTCTAAGGATGAGGTGCAAGTCCTATTTCTCAAGAAAAATCCTAAAATTATTTCTCTTGTCAAAGATTGGAACCCCAGTATTCATCTCATCGGCTTTAAACTGCTTGTTGATGTTACCAAGGAGCATCTGATTCAAATCGCTAGAGAAAGTCTTAAAAAGAATCAAGCTGACTTGATTGTCGCTAATGACCTCACTCAGATTAATGCTGATCAACACCTGGCTTACCTAGTAGAAGAAAAAGATTATCAGATTGCTGCTAGCAAACAAGAAATTGCTGACTTGTTAGTGGAAAAAATTCAGGGATTTGATCGTTAGAAAGGAAAATTATGGCTCGTATTACACTCGCTGTGACAGGCTCTATCGCCTCTTACAAAGCTGCTGATTTGGTAAGTGGCTTGAAGAAACAAGGGCATTCTGTTACTGTACTTATGACCCAGGCTGCGACTGCCTTTATTCAACCTTTAACCCTTCAAGTCTTATCTCAAAATACCGTACATCTCGATCTTATGCAGGAACCTTATCCTGATAAAGTCAATCATATCGAGCTTGGCAAAAAAACAGACTTGTTTATCCTTGCCCCTGCGACCGCTAATACGATTGCGAAAGTCGCGCACGGTTTGGCTGATAATATGGTAACTGCTACAGCTCTTGCCTTGCCAAACTATGTTCCAAAACTAGTAGCACCTGCTATGAATACCAAAATGTATGACCATCCAGCAACTCAAACAAACTTAAAAACTTTAGAAACTTATGGTTATACAATTATTGCTCCAAAAGAGTCCCTACTGGCCTGTGGCGATGTAGGACGTGGTGCTCTTGCTGATCTTGATACTATTTTACAACAGATAAAGGAAAAACTTCATGAACAAACGCTCTAATATTGCTCCTATTGCTATCTTTTTTGCCAGCATGATTGTCATTCATTTGCTGAGCTCTATTGTCTTTAATGTCTTGCCATTTCCAATTAAACCAACCATTGTCCATATTCCAGTCATCATTGCTAGTATCATCTACGGACCACGGATTGGGGCCATCTTAGGTTTCTTGATGGGGATGATTAGCTTGACTGTCAATACGATCACTATTCTCCCAACTAGCTACCTCTTCTCTCCATTTGTACCAAACGGTAACATCTACTCCCTAGTTATTGCGATTGTACCACGCATCCTTATTGGTTTAACTCCGTACTTTGTCTATAAACTCCTCAAAAACAAGGCGGGGCTTATCTTCGCTGGAGCACTCGGTTCCCTCACAAATACTGTATTTGTACTAGGCGGAATCTTCTTCCTCTTTGGAAATGTTTTTGACGGAAATATCCAAAAACTATTAGCTACTGTTATCTCAACAAATTCTATTGCAGAACTCATAATCTCAGCAATACTGACCCTAGTTATTGTTCCGAGACTTGAAAAAATCAAAAAATAAGAGGTCGGGAAAATCCCGGCCTCGATTTTTATTTGACCTAAGTAACTGACTCTGTATTTAATTAAGATTACAGACTTCTAAAAGTCCCTTTGACGAGACTATCTAAAAGCATGATTGTAAAAATTCACGGATATGAGAAAAAGGTTCAAACTTGATAAAATCTTTACTTTCCCACAGCCTTTTTATCTGCTTATTATTGGGCAAGACGTGCTTCTTCTAAAATCTTTTCAATTTTTGTCGTCAGCAAATCAATAGCTACTGTGTTGGTCACTCCTTCTGGAATAACGATATCTGCATAACGCTTTGTTGGCTCGATAAATTGATGATACATGGGTTTTACTACACCAAGATACTGGTCAATGACGCTGTCTAAACTACGACCACGCTCTTCCATATCACGCTTAATACGACGAATAATACGGACATCATCATCTGTATCTACGAAAATCTTGATATCCATCAAATCACGAAGACGTTTGTCCTCCAAAACCAAGATTCCTTCTACGATAAAGACATCTTGGGGTTCTTGACGATAGGTTTTAGAACTTCTGGTATGGGCAGCATAGTCGTAGGTAGGAATATCAACTGGACGTCCTGCCAACAACTCTTTGATTTGCGCAATCATCAAATCAGTATCAAAAGCAAAAGGGTGGTCATAGTTGGTCTTGATACGTTCTTCAAAGGTTAGATGTGATTGATCTTTATAGTAGGAATCATGCTCAATCATAGCTATTTTCTCGTTTGGAAAATGCGATAAGATTGCTTTAGATACGCTTGTCTTTCCTCCTCCAGATCCCCCTGTTACTCCGATAATGATTGGTCTATTTTGCATTGTAGCCTCCTTGTATTTTCCCTTGTCTATTTTACCATATTTTTGATAAATTTTACAGATGGAGTTTTCTACAAAATAGAAGAAAAAATCCTCATAGCTAGAAGCTACAAGGATTTGTAATTGATTAATCGAAGTTAACGTATTCTTTAGAAAGTTCAAGAACTTCTTCCATTGTTGAACATTCAGTAAGAGCACGGTTAGCGTATTCTTGCATTTTAGCAGTGTCGAGTTTCTTCATCAAGCTACGTGTACGAAGTACAGATGTTGCTGACATAGAGAACTCATCCAAGCCCATTCCGACAAGAAGTGGAACAGCTGTTTGGTCACCAGCCATTTCACCACACATACCAGCCCATTTACCTTCAGCGTGAGCTGCTTTGATAACGTTGTTGATCAAACGAAGGATTGATGGGTTGTATGGTTGGTAAAGGTATGAAACTTGTTCGTTCATACGGTCTGCCGCCATTGTGTATTGGATCAAGTCGTTTGTACCAATTGAGAAGAAGTCAACTTCTTTTGCAAATTGGTCTGCAAGCATAGCTGCTGCAGGAATTTCGATCATGATACCAACTTGGATGTCATCCGCAACTGCAACACCTTCAGCAAGAAGGTTAGCTTTTTCTTCATCGAAGACTGCTTTAGCTGCACGGAATTCTTTCAAAAGCGCAACCATTGGGAACATGATACGCAATTGACCGTGTACAGAAGCACGAAGAAGAGCACGGATTTGAGTGCGGAACATTGCGTCTCCAGTTTCAGAGATAGAGATACGAAGAGCACGGAATCCAAGGAATGGGTTCATTTCATGAGGCATATCGAAGTAAGGAAGTTCCTTGTCACCACCGATATCCATTGTACGGACAACAACTGGTTTACCGTTCATTCCTTCAAGGACAGCCTTGTATGCTTCGTACTGCTCATCTTCAGTTGGGAAGTCTTGAGAATCCATGTACAAGAACTCTGTACGGTAAAGACCTACAGCTTCTGCACCGTTGTCATTAACACCTTCAACGTCTTTTGGAGTACCAATGTTTGCTGCCAATTCGAAGTGTTTACCATCAGCAGTAACAGTTTGAGCATCCTTCAAAAGTGCCCATTCAGCTTTTTGTTGAGCGTAAGCTTCACCAGCTGCTTTAAATTCAGCCGCTTGTTCTTCAGTCGGGTTGATAATCACTTCACCTGTAATACCATTAACGGCAAGTAGGTCACCATCTTTGACGATTTCAGTGATATTATTTGTACCCAAAACTGCAGCGATTTCAAGTGTACGAGCCATGATAGCTGAGTGACTTGTACGACCACCAATGTTTGTTACAAAAGCTTTTACAAAGTTTTTGTCTAATTGAGCTGTATCAGATGGAGTCAAGTCGTGAGCAATCACGATCACTTCTTCATTGATAGAAGCTGGGTTTGGCAATTTTTTACCAAGGAGGTTAGCCAATACACGTTTTGTTACGTCGCGGATATCTGCTGCACGTTCTTGCATGTATGGGTTGTCTTCCATGCCTTCAAAGATTGTGATAAACATGTCTGTAACTTCTTTCAGACCCGCTTCTGCATTCACTTTCTTAGCACGGATAGTTTCTTTGATTTGACCAATCAATTCAGGGTCAGCAAGAACCATCAAGTGGGCGTCAAATACTTGTGCCGCTTCTTCACCAAGCGTACCTACAGCCTTCTCGCGGATAAGAGAAAGCTCGTTTTGAGAAGCTTCAAGAGCAACATCCAAACGAGCCTCTTCTGCATTTGTATCTTCGACTGTAACAGTCTCGAATGATAAATCCGGTTGAACGAGTAGATATGCTTTTGCAACTGCAACACCGTCAGATGCTGCGATTCCTTTAAGCATTTCTGTCATTTCCTTATGCCAATCCTTCTTTTTCCATTGTTTCTGAGATTGCAGCGATAGCGTCATCAGCGTCTGCACCTTCAGCAGTGATTGTAACGTCAGCACCTTGACCAACACCAAGGCTCATTACACCCATGATAGATTTAAGGTTAACTGATTTACCTTTGTACTCAAGAGTGATATCTGAAGCAAATTTGCTAGCTGTTTGTACCAACAATGTTGCTGGACGTGCGTGAATACCTGTTTCTGCCACTACGTGGAAATCTTTAGAAGCCATAGTTTGACTCTCCTTTAATAGTTTTCTTGTTGAGTTACATATCTGATAACCCTTACAATTTAGTATTATATCACCTTCATTGATATTTTTCAAGTATTTTATGGACTTTCTTCAATTTCCTTTCAGATAACTTGCTGAAAATCTTCTATTAAATTTAGCAAAACACAGTATGTAGTTTTTGTCGAGACACCTATAATGAAATCATTGCTTTTTCTGTAATTATTTTTCAATACTACACTATATATTGTGTTTGTTAGTAAAATCAGTAAAATAAGTACACAAGATTTAGTTTTAGAAAGTTGACAAAGTTTTTTTTTCTGATATACTAAGAAAGTAATAATTTTTTAAAGAGGAGTTACAGAAATGGTAACCGTATATTCTAAAAACAACTGTGTCCAATGTAAAATGACGAAACGTTTTTTAGACAGTAATAATGTTGAATATAAAGAAATCAATCTTGATGAACAGCCTGAATACATTGATCAAGTAAAAGAGCTTGGCTTTAGTGCCGCTCCTATCATTCAGACACCAACAGAGGTTTTCTCTGGTTTCCAACCAGGTAAACTCAAACAACTTGCTTAAGAATCAAGACAAAAGCTTCTATGTCTATCTTAGAAGCCTTTCTTTTGTAATTAGATAAAGGATTTTTTATGGGATTAAAACAACTTGAAGATGTGACTTACTTCCGTCTTAATAACGAAATTAACCGTCCTGTGAATGGACAAATCATGCTTCACAAAGACAAGGAAGCTCTTGAAGCCTTCTTTAAAGAAAATGTTGTACCAAATACAATGGTTTTCAACTCAATTACGGATAAAATCAACTTCCTCATTGAGCATAACTACATTGAGACAGCATTTATCAAGAAATACTGTCCAGAATTTTTGGAAGAACTGCATCAATTTATCAAGGATCAAAACTTCCAATTTAAGTCTTTCATGGCTGCCTATAAATTCTATAATCAGTATGCTTTGAAAACTAATGATGGGGAATACTATCTTGAAAGCATGGAAGACCGCGTCTTCTTTAACGCCCTTTACTTTGCTGATGGTGATGAAGCGATTGCTATTGATATCGCCAATGAAATCATCCACCAACGTTATCAACCTGCTACTCCTTCTTTCTTGAATGCAGGCCGTGCGCGTCGTGGTGAGTTGGTATCTTGCTTCTTGATCCAGGTAACCGATGATATGAACTCTATCGGACGTTCTATCAACTCAGCTCTTCAACTTTCACGTATCGGTGGTGGCGTGGGAATTTCCCTCAGCAACCTTCGTGAAGCTGGAGCTCCTATTAAAGGATACGAGGGTGCCGCTTCTGGTGTCGTACCTGTTATGAAGCTTTTTGAAGATAGCTTCTCTTACTCAAACCAATTGGGTCAACGTCAAGGTGCCGGTGTTGTTTACCTCAATGTCTTTCACCCAGATATTATCGCCTTCCTTTCAACTAAGAAAGAAAACGCAGATGAAAAAGTTCGTGTTAAGACCCTTTCACTTGGTGTTGTGGTACCAGATAAATTCTACGAATTAGCACGTAAGAATGAGGAAATGTACCTATTCAGCCCTTACTCTGTAGAGCTTGAATACGGCGTGCCATTTAACTACATCGACATTACAGAAAAATACGATGAATTGGTTGCAAATCCAAATATCCGTAAGACAAAAATCAAGGCGCGTGATTTGGAAACTGAAATCTCTAAATTGCAACAAGAATCTGGTTATCCTTATGTGGTCAACATTGATACAGCTAACCGTGCAAATCCTGTCGATGGTAAGATCATCATGAGTAACTTGTGTTCAGAGATTCTTCAAGTCCAAGAACCAAGTCTTATCAATGATGCTCAGGAATTCCTAAAAATGGGTACTGATGTCTCATGTAACCTTGGTTCAACAAACGTGGTCAACATGATGACTTCACCGGACTTTGGTCGCTCTATCCGTGCAATGGTACGTGCCTTGACCTTCGTTACAGATAGTTCACACATCGTCGCTGTTCCTACTATCGACCACGGAAACAGCCAAGCTCACACCTTTGGACTTGGAGCTATGGGACTTCACAGTTATCTTGCTCAACAATTGATCGAATACGGATCACCTGAGTCTGTTGAATTCACAAGCATCTACTTCATGCTTATGAACTACTGGACCTTGGTTGAGTCAAACAATATCGCACATGAACGTGGTGTTACCTTCCACAACTTTGAAAAATCAGACTATGCTAACGGAAGCTACTTTGATAAGTATTTGACTGACGAATTTCTTCCAAAATCAGACCGTGTTAAAGAACTCTTCAAAGATATCTTTATTCCTACTGCTGCTGACTGGGCTGAACTTCGTGATAAAGTTAAAGCAGATGGGCTTTACCACCAAAACCGCCTTGCTGTAGCGCCAAATGGTTCTATCAGCTACATCAACGATGTTTCTGCTTCTATTCACCCAATTACGCAACGTATCGAAGAACGCCAAGAGAAGAAAATTGGTAAGATCTACTATCCCGCTGCTGGTTTGTCAACAGAAACAATTCCTTACTACACTTCTGCTTATGACATGGATATGCGTAAGGTCATTGATGTTTATGCTGCTGCGACTGAGCACGTGGACCAAGGACTTTCACTCACACTCTTCATGCGTAGTGATATTCCAACAGGCCTTTACGAATGGAAGAAAGAAAACAAACAAACAACACGTGACTTGTCTATCCTTCGTAACTATGCCTTCAACAAAGGTATCAAGTCTATCTACTACGTCCGTACCTTTACCGATGATGGTGGAGAAGTCGGTGCTAACCAATGCGAGAGCTGTGTGATTTAAGTCATCTCTCAAAAGTATTACATTCACTCAATCCATTAAACGTATTTTGCTGATAAAATCATGTAAGAACATAAAAGTCGGGCATCCGACTTTTTGTTCGATTATAGCATAGAATTATGATAAAATAAGAATGATTATGTTATCGCATTACTACACACAGAAAGAGATTTCAAATGAAAACTTACTACAAAGCCATTAACTGGAATGCCATCGAAGATGTCATCGATAAATCAACCTGGGAAAAACTGACTGAGCAGTTCTGGCTCGATACGCGCATCCCTTTGTCAAACGACTTAGATGACTGGAGAAAGCTTTCTAACAAGGAAAAAGACCTTGTCGGTAAAGTTTTTGGAGGTTTGACCCTTCTTGATACCATGCAATCAGAAACTGGTGTCCAGGCTCTTCGTGCTGATATTCGTACACCTCACGAGGAAGCTGTTTTTAACAATATCCAATTTATGGAATCTGTTCATGCTAAGTCTTACTCCTCTATCTTTTCTACCTTGAATACTAAGTCAGAAATCGAAGAGATTTTCGAATGGACCAACACCAATCCATATCTTCAGAAAAAAGCTGAAATCATCAATGAAATCTACCTAAACGGAACGCCACTTGAAAAGAAAGTAGCTAGTGTTTTCCTTGAAACCTTCCTCTTCTACTCTGGTTTCTTCACTCCACTCTACTATCTTGGAAATAACAAGTTGGCCAACGTAGCTGAGATCATTAAGCTCATCATTCGTGATGAATCAGTTCATGGAACCTACATTGGCTACAAATTCCAACTCGGTTTCAATGAATTGCCTGAAGAAGAGCAAGAAAAACTCAAAGAATGGATGTACGACCTTCTCTATACTCTTTATGAGAATGAAGAAGGCTACACAGAGAGCCTCTATGACGAAGTCGGATGGACCGAAGAGGTTAAAACCTTCCTTCGCTACAATGCAAATAAGGCTCTTATGAATTTGGGGCAAGATCCTCTCTTCCCTGACTCAGCGGACGATGTCAACCCAATCGTTATGAACGGGATTTCAACTGGTACATCAAACCACGACTTCTTCTCTCAAGTTGGTAATGGCTATCTACTTGGTGAAGTTGAAGCTATGCAGGATGATGACTATAACTATGGACTAAATTAATACCTAACCTAAAAAAACATCTAAGTTTAATTACAAACCAGATGTTTTTTTTTGTTTATTTTTGTTTTCTTTAAGTTGCTTAGCTGTTTAAAATATGATAAAATAATATTAGATTTGGGGGTGGTTCAATGCTGAAGCAAGAAAAATTAGATACTATTTTAGAAATTGTTAATACAAAAGGAACTATCACTGTTAAAGAGATTATGAATCGCCTTGATATTTCCGATATGACAGCTAGACGATATTTACAAGAGTTAGCGGATAAGGATTTACTGGTTCGAGTTCATGGAGGAGCTGAAAAACTTCGAACAGGTTCCTTATTAAATAATGAGCGTTCTAACGTTGAAAAACAAGGGCTACAAACAGCAGAAAAACAAGAAATTGCTCGCTTTGCAGGTCACTTAGTTGAAGAAAGAGAAACTATTTTCATTGGTCCAGGTACCACATTAGAATTCTTTGCGCGTGAACTTCCTATCGATAACATTCGTGTTGTTACCAATAGTTTGCCTGTATTTCTCATTCTAAACGAGCGTAAGCTAACTGATCTCATTCTAATCGGTGGTAATTATCGTTCAATTACTGGAGCATTTGTAGGTACTTTAACCCTTCAAGATATCGCTAGTTTGCAATTTTCAAAAGCCTTCGTTAGTTGTAATGGTATCAAGGATCATGCTATCGCTACTTTTAGTGAAGACGAAGGTGAAGCACAGAAATTAGCACTAGAAAACGCCAATAAAAAGTATCTCCTAGCTGACCATAGCAAATTTGATAAGTTTGATTTCTTTACATTTTACAACATTTCAGATATCGATACTATTATCACTGATTCTAAATTAAGTGACGAAACACTCCTATCCCTATCTAAACAAACTAAAATTATAAAGTCAAAACCTTAAACTCTACAACTAGTCATAGAATCTAGTAGCTACTACTATTTTCATGGCTAGTTTTTTATTTTATATTAAGCCTGCAATCTAAAATATTTCAATTATTTTTCAAAATCTATGATTTCTGTATTTTTAATTTAATAGATTCCTAGAATCTGTCTTTTTATATTCCATTTTATAGTCATTTAGTTTTAAAAAAGCACTCTAATGATTCAAAGATATTGGGGACTTCCCTTAATAGACTTCCTGCAAAACAAAATATGATACAATAAAACTATGAATTATGAATCAAGTAAACCATTAACTGATGCACGATTTAAACGCCTTGTTGGTGTTCAGCTCACTACTTTTGAAGAGATGTTAGCTGTGTTAAAAACAGCTTATCAACGTAAACACGCAAAAGGTGGACGAACCTCTAAGTTAAGCTTAGAAGATCTCCTCATGGCTACTCTTCAATACATGCGAGAATACCGTACTTATGAACAAATTGCGGCTGATTTTGGCATTCACGAAAGCAACTTAATCCGTCGGAGTCAATGGGTTGAAGCAACTCTTATTCAAAGTGCTTTTACGATTTCAAAAACTCATCTTAGTGCTGAGGATACGGTGATTGTGGATGCAACATAGGTAAAAATCAATCGTCCTAAAAAAATCAACTAGCTAATTATTCTGGTAAAAAGAAATATCATGCTATGAAGGCTCAAGCGATTGTCACAAGCCAAGGGAGAATTGTTTCATTGGATATCGCTGTGAACTATTGCCACGATATGAAATTGTTCAAAATGAGTCGCAGAAATATCGAACAAACTGGTAAAATCTTGGCTGACAGTGGTTATCAAGGACTCATGAAGATGTATTCACAAACTCAAACTCCGAGAAAATCAAGTAAACTGAAGCCACTAACTCTTGAAGATAAAGCCTATAACCATGCGCTATCTAAAGAGAGAATCAAGGTTGAAAATATTTTTGCCAAAGTAAAAATGTTTAAAATGTTTTCAACAACCTATCGAAATCGACGCAAACGGTTTGGATTACGAATGAATTTGATTGCTGGCATTATCAACCGTGAACTAGGATTTTAGTTTCGCAGGAAGTCTACTACTATTATAAGATGTTTTTTGATTTTAGGATAGTATAAGGTAAGCGCGTCATAACAAGGTATCTATCCTATTTCCCCAACTTCCGGTATACTAGATAAAAATAGTTATCGGAGGAAAGGTATTGTACTATAATAATTCAACTAAACAAACGATTTAGGTCAAGTTCACCTTGTTTGTGGCAAGACAGATATGAGGCAGGGAATAGACTCCTTAGCCTATGTAGTTAAAAGTCAATTGGAATTAAATCCCTTTTCAGGTCAAGTCTTTCTCTTTTGTGGTGGACGTAAAGACCGCTTTAAAGCCCTTTACTAGGATGGTCAAGGATTTTGGTTACTTTATAAACGCTTTGAGAACTGAAAACTGACTTGGCCAAGTACAGAAAAGGATGTTAAAGCTCTAACACCTGAACGCGCCATTAAATCATTGGTTATGGGACGGAGTAAAAGAGTCCAGGGGACTCTTTTAGCCTGAGCTCAGTTTTAAACAGCGAGGGTGGTTGTTTTCTCAAAGTTTTGAAGGAGCTAAAGCAACAGCTATTATTATGAGGTTGTTGGAAACAGCTAAACGTCACCAATTAAATAGCGAGAAATATCTATCCTATCTTCTAGAATATCTTCCAAACGAGGAAACTCTCGTAAACAAAGAGGTTTTAGAGGCTTATTTACCATAGACTAAAGTTGTACAAGAAAAGTGCAAATAAGAAATCTCCGGATTAGGAACTATCAGTGAGTTCTCTAGTCTGGAGATTTTTCAATATACTTCGTTATTGGGCGGTTACGTTACTTACTATTGAACGGAGCAAGACGGACCGAAAATCATATAATTAAAAAGCTAGAGTTCCACAATTGGGAATCTCTAGCTTTTTTGTACTGAGAACTATTTTCTTTGATATTCTTTTCTAGAAAATTTATAGAATTAAGATTCTCAGCTTTTCTTTATTAGAGTATTGGTTTACTCTTCTTCCTCACGTTTTTTAGCGAAGAGGAGTCCGCCTGTCGCTGCTGCAAGAAGTGCTAAAGCAAGTGAAGCGTTAGATTGTTCTGTACCAGTATTTGGCAATTCTTTCGCTCCTGCTTTCTTAGCTGGTGCTTGAGCAGGTGAATCTTGGTTAGCAGCTGGACTAACTGCTACTAAACCATCTGATTTCTTAACAGACTTATCCGCTGGGATTACTGCTGTTGATCCGTCTGGGAAGGTTACAGTTGCTGTTCCATCTTTACCTACTTCAACATCTTTCGCTGTTGGGTTAGCTTTCTTAACTTCGTCTGCTACTTTAGCTTTTTCTGCGTCTGTTAAGTT
>NZ_JASHGH010000006.1:0-104386 GCF_047460405.1 Streptococcus infantis
AAGCTCCTTGAAGCTATGACCTTGCTTCCTAAGTTCATAGATCTGGACTTTATCCTCATAAGTTAATTTCATAACAAAACACCCCAAAAGTTAGATTTTTTCTGTCTAACTTTTGGGGTGCAGTTCATTTGACAGGAGATTTTTTTATTACAATATTGTAAATATTAGTTTACAGACAATTGACCATCTTTTACTGTAAATACACTGAGATTATCAGGTAAGTTCTGAAGATGCTCTAAACTAGTTGTAGTAATAAAGGTTTGAATGTTTTGAGATATAGTCTCTAATAATTTAAGTTGACGAGTATTGTCAAGTTCACTCATAACATCGTCAAGTAAAAGAATAGGCGCTTCCTTGGTAATACTCTCCATCAACTCAATTTCAGCTAGTTTGATAGAGAGGACAAGGCTACGATGCTGTCCTTGACTGCCAAAACTTGCTTCTATACCGTTGATTAAGAAAATCATATCATCTCGATGAGGACCAACTCCAGTATTCTTCTTAAATAAATCTCTTGATCTACTTTTTTGAAGTGCTGCATAGAAAGATTCTGCTAGTTTTCCCTTGTCAGTGAAGTTTACGGATGGTTGATAACGAATTGACAACTCTTCTAATTGGTCTGAAATATCAAAGTGCTTTTCACGACCAAAAGATTCCATTTTTTTTATAAATTCTTCTCTGTGGACCATCACCCGACAACCGTAGTCTACTAGCTGGTCATCTAGAACAGATAAAAATGTTTCGTCAATCTGATTCGCTGATTTTAAGTAGGTATTTCTTTGTTTGAGCACATGGTTGTAGCTTGACAAGTCTGACAAGTATATGGGTTTGATTTGTCCTAGTTCCATATCTATAAACTTACGTCGGATAGCAGGTGCTCCTTTGACAAGTTGTAAATCTTCGGGTGCAAATAGAACAACATTCATGTGTCCAATATAGTCAGATAGCCGAGCTTGTTTTAAGTGATTAACTTTAGTAATCCGACCTTTTGGAGTCAAGTCAATCTCAAGTGGAACAGTAGCCGTTCGTTTTTGAAGAATTCCAGAAACTTGAAGCTGTTCTTCTTCAAATTGAATTAAATTTTTGTCTGTCTTTGTCCGATGGCTTCTAGTTAAAGCTAAAAAGTAAATACTTTCCAGGAGATTGGTTTTGCCTTGTGCATTTCGACCAACAAATACATTCAATTTAGGATTAAATTCAATTTCAGTATCCTGATAGTTTCGAAATTGTTTGATGGATAAATTTTTCAGCCACATACTTATCTACCTGGGAAACGTGGCGCAGTTTTTGTTTCAGCTTTCTGGGTCTTTTTTGTTGGCTTTTTTTTGACCGTCTTATTCATTTCTTTGACAAGTTTAGCCACACGTTCTTTCTCAAGTTTTTCTTGAAGATATTCTTCCTGTTCTTCTTGACTAGGTTGAGTCAAAATGATGTGGATTTTCAAATCAGGAATGTCGATGGAGTCTCCGATTCTTACTTTTTTCCCACGACGATTTTCCAATTCGCCATTAAAGTAGACAAGATGCTCAGCTAAAAAGGATTTAATGGCTCCGCCACTGTGTATAATACCAAGTTCTTTCAAGAGAGCTTGGAGAGTGATAAATTCTTCAAATAATTTGTATTCCATAGTTCACCTCAATCTTTGGTATTATACCATATTTTACCTTGAAATGGCAGAGGTAAATTCATTAGAAATGAAAGCGATTTTAATTCTAAAAGGAATAAAGAGAACAAGAAAATTTTCTCTTTTCATGGTATAATAGAACTCTATGTAGAAGGAGGTAAGCGATGGAGTTAGTACCTGGAATTGCAGTGCATTTTATCCAATCAAAAAAATTTAAAACTAATAAAATTACTGTGCGTTTCACAGCTCCATTGTCTTTGGATTCAATTTCAAGTCGCATGTTAAGTGCCAGTATGTTTGAAACTGCCAACCAAAGTTATCCAACTGCTCAACTGTTTAGAAAACGTTTAGCAACCTTGTATGGAACTGATTTGTCAGCGCACGCCTATCGAAGAGGACAAAGTCATCTTGTGGATTTGAATATTACCTATGTGCGTGATGAATTTTTAAGTAAGAAAAACGTATTAACTTCTCAAATTTTAGAATTACTGCACCAGGTTCTGTTTACACCATTGTCGGATGAGGATGGATTTGAGAAAAATGCTTTTGACATCGAGAAAAAACAGATCTTATCAAGGCTAGAATCAGAATTGGAAGACCCATTCTTCTTTGCACATAAAGAGTTAGATCAATTGTTTTTCCAAGAAGAATCAATGCAGCTAGTTCCAAAAGATTTGATTTCTAGAATTTCAGAAGAGAATTCAAAAACATGTTTTTCAAGCTATCAAAAAATGCTAAAAGAAGACCAAATAGATATTTTCTTCTTAGGCGATTTTAATGAAATTGAAGTTTTAGAGTTTTTACATAAATTTCCGTTAATAGGTCGTAAATCAGCTGTAAACATTCAATATCAGCAACCCTATTCTAATATTCTTAGAGAAGGTATTGTTAGAAAGAGATTAGGACAGTCTGTTTTAGAGATGGGCTACCATAGTTCAGTGGCATATGGTGATGAAGAACAGATGGCAGTGCTTTTTGTCAATGGTCTTTTAGGAGCCTTTCCTCATTCGAAACTATTTACCCAAGTGAGAGAAAAAGAAGGACTGGCCTATACGGTATCAAGTCATTTGGATCTCTTTAGTGGATTTTTACGATTGTTTGCTGGAATTGATCGGCAAAATCGAAACAAAGTAAGAAAATTGATGAATCATCAGTTACTTGACATAAAAAATGGCAAGTTTACAGATAAGGAAATTGATCAGACCAAACAAATGATTCGTCGATCCTTACTACTTGCTCAGGATAATCAAGATTCTATCGTCGATAAATATTATCTGTCAACTTTTTTTGGGAAGGCGAATCTTGACACAAAATCTTTAATCGATAAGCTTGAACAAGTTGATAGAGAAGCAATTTGTGAAGCAGCAAACAGTTTTAAGTTGCAGGCTATTTATTTTATGGAAGGAGCAGAATGACCAGACCTACTTTTCAAAAGAAATATTATCCTGCTGTAAAAGAAACTTTGTATCAAACTAGATTAGAAAATGGTTTGACAGTTACTTTACTACCTAAAAAGGACTTTAACGAGGTTTATGGCGTTGTAAGTGTCCAAGTCGGTTCTGTTGACACAAGGTTTACAGTGGATGATAAGGACTTACAACAATATCCACAAGGAATCGCTCATTTCTTAGAACATAAGCTTTTTGAAAGAGAAGATTCTGGAGATGTTATGGCAGCTTTTACAGAGTTGGGTGCTGAAAGTAATGCCTTTACGAGCTTTACGAACACTAGCTATCTTTTCTCGACTTCTGAAAATGTTCTAGAGTGTTTAGATTTGCTAGAAGAACTTGTCACTACTTTCAATATGACTGAAGAATCTGTGGAACGCGAAAAGGATATCATTCAACAGGAAAGAGAAATGTATCAGGATGATCCGGATTCTTGTCTATTTTTCAAGACTTTGGCAAATCTCTATCCAGAAAGTTCTTTAGCTTCAGATATTGTTGGTAGTGAAAACTCTATTGATGCTATTTGTTTGGAGGATTTAAAAGAGAACTTTAAAGAGTTTTACAGACCTGTCAATAGTAATATCTTTTTAGTGGGGAATTTTGATTTTGAACTCCTTGAAGATTATTTTGCTAAGAAATCTCATCCTCAAGAAAAAAAACATGAGTTTAAGAGAGAAAAAATACCTTTACATCCTGTAAAGACTACTGAAAGTTTACGGATGGACGTGGCTTCTCCAAAACTAGCAATCGGTATTAGAGGAAATGAAGATATCGGAAGTCGAGATCAGTATCGTTATCATCTTTTATTGAAATTGTTGTTTACAATGATGTTTGGTTGGACTTCACAAAGATTTCAAAAATTATATGAGACAGGTAAACTGGATGCTTCCCTGTCTCTAGAAATAGAAGTTGATCCTCGTTTCCATTTTGTGATATTAACAATGGATACAAAGGAACCTGTGGCACTTTCTCATCAATTTCGTAAAGCTATTCGCAATTTTATGAAAGATGAGGATGTAACTGAGGATCACTTGGATATTGTAAAAACTGAGATGTATGGAGAATTTCTTCATAGTATGGATTCCCTAGAATACATTGCCACTCAGTATCATCCAACCGATACAGGTTCTACCCTGTTTGACCTTCCTAAACTTTTGCAGGAAATTACTCTTGAGGATGTTCTAGAAGCAGGACATGATTTGATAGATAATAGCGACATGGTTGATTGTACAATTTTTCCGATATAATCGCTAGAAAATACACTAGAAAGAAGGAATGTTAAGTATGAGAAAAAAAACAATTGGCGAGGTCTTACGCCTTGCAAGGATTAACCAAGGACTGAGCTTAGAGGAATTGCACAGAAAGACAGATATTCAGCTGGATTTGTTGGAGGCAATGGAGTCAGATGATTTTGACAAACTACCGAGTACTTTTTATGCTCGTTCATTTTTGAGAAAGTATGCTTGGGCTGTTGAATTAGATGAAAATATCGTTCTAGATGCCTATGATTCGGGAAGTATGATTACTTATGAAGAAGTTGATGTAGATGAGATTGAACTTTCAGGACGTAGACGGTCTAATCGAAAGAAAAATTCATTTCTCCCGCTATTTTACTTTGTTCTTTTTTCTTTATCAATTTTAATTTTTGTAACCTACTATGTGTGGAATTATATTCAAACCCAACCAACTGCGTCTTCTGCAGCAACTTATAGTGTTGTGAGTTCAACAAGTAGCTCTAGTAGTGTAGAATCAAGTAGTAGTCAAGCTACTAGTTCATCAAGTTCGAGTGAGGCAACTACTTTGACTGTTTCAGGTCAGGGAGATGCTTTATCAGTGGAATATAAGACATCTAAAGATTCTGCGGAGCTTCAATTATCTGTAACAGATGCAACAAGCTGGATTAGTGTTTCGGATACTGATTTAGCAGGAGGAGTGACTCTTGAACCTAATAATAAAACAGCTAAAACAACCATTTCTAAAGGATCTCCAGTAACCATAACATTGGGTGTTGTTAAAGGAGTGTCGGTGAAAATTGATAATAAGGAAATTGACACTTCAAAATTAACTGGTCAAACTGGTTGGATTACTCTAACATTAAGTTCAAACTAAAGGAAGGATAACATGAAAAAAGAGAATATTCCTAATATGCTTACGCTTGGTAGAATTTTATTTATTCCGATTTTTATTCTCCTTCTATCAGTTGGACCATCTCCTGTGTTACATAAAATAGCAGCAGTTATTTTTGCTATTGCCAGTATCACTGACTATCTAGATGGTTATTTAGCTAGAAAATGGCAAGTGGTTAGTAATTTCGGAAAGTTTGCGGATCCAATGGCTGATAAGTTATTGGTCATGTCAGCCTTTATCATGTTGGTTGGTCTAAAGATGGCACCAGCTTGGGTGGTAGCAGTTATTATCTGCCGTGAACTTGCTGTCACCGGTTTACGCTTGCTCTTAGTTGAAACAGGAGGTACTGTTCTAGCTGCTGCTATGCCTGGAAAAATCAAGACATTTAGTCAGATGTTTGCGATTATATTCTTGCTACTTCACTGGAATGTGCTTGGTCAGATAACTCTTTATATTGCCTTGTTCTTCACAGTTTATTCTGGTTATGATTATTTCAAGGGAAGCGCATATTTGTTTAAAGGAACCTTTCGTTAGATATGGAATCGATTATTGAGATAAAAGACCTGTCTTTTCGATATCAGGCAGATCAAGAACATTATGATGTTCATAACATTTCGTTTCACGTGAAACGTGGAGAATGGTTGTCTATCGTTGGTCATAATGGTAGTGGAAAATCAACGACAGTTCGCTTGATTGATGGTTTGCTCGAGGCTGAATCTGGAGAAATTTGGATAGACGGTGATTGCCTAACTCCAGAAAATGTCTGGGAAAAAAGACGTAAGATTGGTATGGTCTTTCAAAATCCTGATAACCAATTCGTAGGAGCAACTGTTGAAGACGACGTTGCTTTTGGACTGGAAAATCAAGGAATCCCACTTGAAGAGATGAAGAAACGCGTTTCTGAGGCTTTATCATTGGTTGGAATGGCTGAATTTGCTAAAAAGGAACCAGCCCGCTTGTCAGGAGGTCAGAAACAGAGAGTAGCTATTGCAGGTGTTGTTGCTCTGCGACCAGATATTTTAATCTTGGATGAGGCTACAAGTATGTTGGACCCTGAGGGACGATTAGAGTTGATTAAGATAGTCCAGAAGATTCGCAAAGACCATCAGATGACAGTCATCTCCATTACGCATGATCTGGATGAGGTGGCCATGAGTGACAGAGTTTTGGTGATGAAAAAAGGAGAAGTCGAGTCAACTAGCACTCCTAGAGAGTTATTTTCTAGATCGGATTTAGATCAAATTGGCTTAGATCAACCCTTTGTCAACCAATTAAAAGATTCGCTACGCACTAGTGGCTTGAAATTACCAGAGCACTACCTGACCGAGGAGGAGCTCGAGGAGGCTTTATGGGAATTATTCTAGAGAATGTTAGTTATACGTATCAAGAAGGAACGCCGTTTGCCTCAGCTGCCTTGTCCGACGTCAGTTTGTCAATAGAGGATGGCTCTTATACTGCGATTATTGGGCATACAGGAAGTGGGAAATCTACAATTCTACAACTCTTGAATGGTTTGTTGGTTCCTACAGAGGGAAGTGTTCGTGTCTTTGATACATTGATTACACCAACATCCGTCAATAAGCAAATTCGTCAAATTCGCAAACAAGTTGGGTTGGTATTTCAGTTTGCAGAAAATCAAATATTTGAGGAAACTGTCCTAAAAGATGTGGCTTTTGGACCTCAAAATTTTGGAGTTTCTGTAGAAGAGGCAGAAGCTATCGCGCGTGAAAAACTAGCTTTAGTAGGAATCGATGAATCCCTCTTTGAACGAAGTCCATTTGAACTTTCAGGGGGACAAATGAGACGGGTTGCTATTGCTGGAATTTTGGCGATGGAGCCTAGCATTTTGGTCTTAGACGAACCAACAGCTGGTTTGGATCCAATTGGTCGAAAAGAGTTGATGGACTTGTTTAAAAAGCTTCATCAAAATGGCATAACAATTGTTTTAGTAACCCACCTTATGGATGATGTGGCCGAATTTGCTGACCAAGTTTATGTGATGGAAAAAGGGAAATTAGTTAAGGGTGGGAAGCCAAGTCTTGTCTTTCAAAATGTCGAATTTATGGAAAAAATCCAACTGGGTGTTCCTAAAATCACACGATTTGCTCAAAGGCTAGCTGACAGAGGAATTTCTTTCGAACAATTACCGATAACGATAGAGGAGTTTAAGGAGTTTATCAATGGATAATATGATTTTAGGTCGATACATACCAGGAAATTCGATTATTCATCGTCTAGATCCTCGTAGTAAGTTAATAGCAATGATTTTATTGATCATCATTGCTTTTTGGGCCAATAATCCAATTACAAATTTCATACTCTTCATTGCAACAGGCATATTTGTCGTTTTATCAGAAGTTCCCTTATCTTTTTTTATAAAAGGTTTGCGATCTATGTTTTTTCTGATTGCTTTTACAACCCTTTTTCAACTGTTCTTTATATCTGGTGGTCAAGTCTTGTTCGAGATGGGATTTATAAAAATTACAAGCTATGGTATTGAGCAGGCAGGAATTATTTTTTGTCGTTTTGTGTTGATTATCTTTTTCTCAACCTTGCTAACCTTGACGACCATGCCACTTAGTTTGGCAACAGCAGTTGAATCCTTGCTTGGACCTTTAAAAAGATTTAAGGTTCCAGTTCATGAGATTGGGCTCATGTTGTCTATGAGTTTGAGATTTGTACCAACCTTGATGGATGATACGATTCGAATCATGAATGCTCAAAAGGCGCGTGGTGTAGATTTTGGAGAAGGAAATGTAATTCAAAAGGTTAAGGCTATGATTCCTATTTTGATTCCTTTGTTCGCTACCAGTTTGAAACGAGCAGACTCTCTTGCTACAGCTATGGAAGCTAGGGGGTATCAAGGTGGGAATGGACGCAGTCAGTATCGACAGTTAAATTGGATGAACAGAGACAGTATAGCGCTATTATTTGTTTGTGTATTGGGTGCAATTCTATTTTTGCTAAAATCTTAGAATATAATATAAGGTAGAGGTATGAACCATTTTAAAAAATCAAAATATATCATTGTTCTATTTGTCGTTGTATTAGTAGTATCCGTTTTTTTAGTGACAACACAATCAAGTGCAGTTGTAACAAAAGCTGGAGATGGCATTTCATTAGTCGATAGAATAGTGCAAAAGCCTTTTCAATGGCTTTCTTCCGTAAAATCTGATTTAGGTCGTTTGACCAGAACCTATAACGAGAATGAAACTCTCAAAAAAGAACTCTATCAGATGAAGAAGGAAACGAATGAAGCAGACAGTCTGAAGGAAGAAAATGAGCAACTGCGTCAGTTATTGGATATGAAGTCAAAATTGAGTGCAACCAAGTTAATTGCTTCTGACGTCATCATGAGAACTCCTGCAACCTGGAAACAAGAGTTGACAATTGATGCAGGTTCTCAACAAGGCGTGACAAGCAATATGCTTGTGATTGCTGGTGGGGGACTGATTGGAAGCGTGGGAAAGATTGAAGATAACTCTACTGTGGTCAACTTATTAACCAACGCTGAAAATACGGAGAAAATCTCCGTTAAAATTCAGCACGGTTCGACTAGTATATATGGTATTATCATTGGGTACGACAAAGAAAAAGACTTGCTTAAAATAAGCCAGTTAAATAGTAGTAGTGATATCAGTCAAGGAGACAAGGTAGTAACTGGTGGTCTTGGTAATTTTAATGCTACTGACATTCCAGTAGGTGAGGTCGAATCTGTGACGCATAGCAATGACTATCTGACAAGAGAAGTGTTAGTCAAACTTCAGTCTGATTCAATGAATACCAAAGTCGTAGAGTTAGTGGGGAATCCATCATGAGACTGTTGAAGCAGATAGGAATGTTTTTGCTCTTGCCTATAGTTGTATTAATAGACAGTCATTTAGGGCAATTTGTAAATAGTTTTTTTCCACATTTTCAAATTGTGAGTCACTTTATCTTCATCTTCTTGTTGTTTGAAACTATTGAAGTATCGGAGTATCTATTTTTAGTTTATTGCTTATTTATTGGTCTTATATACGATATTTATTTTTTCCATTTAGTAGGGATTGCTAGTCTACTTTTCGTTATAATTGGCGCAATTATTTATAAAAATAATGCGATCATTTTATCAAATAGATGGACTAGACTATTAGCTATTTTAATGATGACTTTCTCTTTTGAATTTGGTAGTTTTCTTCTAGCGCAAATGATTGGATTAACTGCTGAAAGTATAACAGTCTTTATCGTTTATGGTCTAGTTCCGTCAATGATATTAAACTGTCTATGGATGTTAGTTTTCCAGTTTATTTTTGAAAAAATATATCTATAAGAAAGAAACAAAACTGTAATAAAGGCGTAATATTTATTAGGCCTTTTTTTGATATACTAGTATTGTCTTAAAAGAAGGAGTATTCACACTTATGAAGAAAAAAATCCTAGCATCACTTTTGTTAAGTACAGTATTGGTCTCACAAGGAGCTGTTCTTTCAAGTGTTAAAGCAAATACAACAGATGAAAAGATTGCTGCTCAAGATAGTAAAATTAGTAACTTGACAGCTCAACAGAAAGAAGCTCAAAAACAAGTAGACGAAATTCAAACTAAAGTTTCAGCTATTCAATCAGAGCAAGAAAAATTGCAATCTGAAAACGAAAAACTTCAAGAAGAATCTAAAAAACTTGAAGGTGAAATCGCAGAGCTTTCAAAAAATATTGTAGCTCGTAATGCATCGCTTGAAAACCAAGCTCGTAGTGCACAAACGAACGGAACTGCTACAAGCTACATCAATACGATTATTAACTCTGACTCAATCACAGAAGCTATTTCTCGTGTAGCAGCTATGAGTGAAATCGTATCAGCAAACAATAAAATGTTGCAGCAACAAAAAGAAGATAAGAAAGCTATCTCTGAAAAACAAGTTGCAAACAACGAAGCAATCAATACAGTCATTGCTAACCAACAAACACTTGCTGACGATGCTCAAGCTTTGACAACAAAACAAGCAGAATTGAAAGTAGCTGAGTTAAATCTTGCAGCTGAAAAAGCTACAGCAGAAAATGAAAAAACTAGCTTGTTGGAGCAAAAAGCAGCAGCAGAGGCAGAAGCTAAAGCGGCAGCAGAGGCAGAAGCAGCTTATAAAGCTAGACAAGCAAGTCAACAACAATCAGTTGCAGCATCAGCAAATACAAGCTTTGCTGCACAAGTGCAAGCAACTTCAAGTTCTTCATCATCAGATGATGATTCAAGCTACACACCTGTAGCTACTCGTACAACATCACGTCCAACATATAGTACAAATGCTTCAAGTTATCCAACTGGTGAATGTACTTGGGGAGCTAAAACATTGGCACCTTGGGCTGGAGATTACTGGGGTAACGGAGCGCAGTGGGCAACAAGTGCAGCTGCAGCAGGATTCCGTACTGGTTCTCAACCACAAGTTGGTGCGATTGCATGTTGGAATGATGGAGGATATGGACACGTAGCGGTTGTTACAGCTGTTTCATCATCATCAAGTATTCAGGTATCTGAATCTAACTACGGTGGAGATCGTACAATTGGTAACAAACGTGGATGGTTCAACCCAACTACAACTTCTGAAGGTTATGTTACTTACATCTATCCAAACTAATGAAAAAATTGAGACTCAGATTGGGTCTCTTTTCTTATTTATAAGATGGTGAAATCCCAAGTTTGAGTTTTCGCTAAATACCCAAACTAAGTTCCACCGCTAGTACGAGTGGAAGTTAATCTGATAAAAATTGTAAAAAACAGTGGAATTCCGTGTCAGAGTAAGTTCCACTATGGTAGAAGTTAGTCTGAGACGTTTGAGTTTTCATTGAAAAACTAGCAAAATTACTTGAAAAAAAGGCTCAACTATGATACAATGTAATTTGTCGTGTAAACGATAATACTCATTCTTGATGAATTGTGAAGCTGTTGCCTTCAGGTCGTTTTGCAAGCTGAAATCAAGAAGAGGAAAAAAACAAAAAGGAGAAATACTCATGGCAGTAATTTCAATGAAACAACTTCTTGAGGCTGGTGTACACTTTGGTCACCAAACTCGTCGCTGGAACCCTAAGATGGCTAAGTACATCTTCACTGAACGTAACGGAATCCACGTTATCGACTTGCAACAAACTGTAAAATACGCTGACCAAGCATACGATTTCATGCGTGATGCTGCAGCTAACGATGCAGTTGTATTGTTTGTTGGTACTAAGAAACAAGCAGCTGATGCAGTTGCTGAAGAAGCAGTACGTTCAGGTCAATACTTCATCAACCACCGTTGGTTGGGTGGAACTCTTACAAACTGGGGAACAATCCAAAAACGTATCGCTCGTTTGAAAGAAATCAAACGTATGGAAGAAGATGGAACTTTTGAAGTTCTTCCTAAGAAAGAAGTTGCACTTCTTAACAAACAACGTGCACGTCTTGAAAAATTCTTGGGTGGTATCGAAGATATGCCTCGTATTCCAGATGTAATGTACGTAGTTGACCCACATAAAGAGCAAATCGCTGTTAAAGAAGCTAAAAAATTGGGAATCCCAGTTGTAGCGATGGTTGACACAAACACAGATCCAGACGATATCGATGTAATCATCCCAGCTAACGATGACGCTATCCGCGCAGTTAAGTTGATTACAGCTAAATTGGCAGACGCTATCATCGAAGGTCGCCAAGGTGAAGATGCTGTTGCAGCAGTTGAAGCAGAATTTGCAGCTTCAGAAGCTCAAGCAGACTCAATCGAAGAAATCGTTGAAGTTGTAGAAGGCGACAACGCTTAATTCATATAAATAGTAATTACCTAGGAGGGCGGGGCTTAGCCCGGCTCTCCTATTTTTTAAAAATATAGGAGAATCAAAATGGCAGAAATTACAGCTAAACTTGTTAAAGAGTTGCGTGAAAAATCTGGTGCTGGTGTTATGGACGCTAAAAAAGCATTGGTTGAAGTTGAAGGCGATATCGAAAAAGCGATCGAATTGCTTCGCGAAAAAGGTATGGCAAAAGCAGCTAAGAAAGCTGACCGTGTTGCTGCAGAAGGTTTGACTGGTGTTTATGTTGACGGTAACGTTGCAGCAGTTGTTGAAGTAAATGCTGAAACTGACTTCGTTGCGAAAAACGCTCAATTTGTTGAGTTGGTAAACGCAACAGCTAAAGCAATCGCTGAAGGAAAACCAGCTAATAACGAAGAAGCTCTTGCTTTGACAATGCCTTCAGGTGAAACTCTGGAAGCAGCTTATGTGTCTGCAACAGCAACTATCGGAGAAAAAATCTCATTCCGTCGCTTTGCTTTGATTGAAAAAACAGATGCACAACACTTCGGAGCATACCAACACAACGGTGGACGTATCGGTGTTATCTCTGTAATCGAAGGTGGAGACGAAGCACTTGCTAAACAAATTTCAATGCACATCGCTGCTATGAAACCAACAGTTCTTTCATACAAAGAGTTGGATGAGCAATTTGTTAAAGATGAGTTGGCACAATTGAACCACGTTATCGACCAAGATAACGAAAGCCGTGCTATGGTTGGTAAACCAGCTCTTCCACACTTGAAATATGGATCAAAAGCTCAATTAACTGATGAAGTGATTGCTCAAGCTGAAGCTGATATTAAAGCTGAGTTGGCTGCAGAAGGCAAACCAGAAAAAATCTGGGATAAAATCATCCCAGGTAAAATGGATCGTTTCTTGCTTGACAACACTAAAGTTGACCAAGCATACACACTTCTTGCACAAGTTTACATCATGGATGACAGCAAGACAGTTGAAGCTTACCTTGAATCAGTTAACGCTTCAGTAGTTGAGTTCGCTCGCTTTGAAGTTGGTGAAGGTATCGAAAAAGCTGCAAACGACTTTGAAGCAGAAGTTGCAGCTACAATGGCAGCAGCCTTGAATAACTAATAAAAAAGTAAGGAAGCTAATCTGCTTCCTTTTCTTTTGTTGGAAGGGGACCTATATGAATCCTTTTTTTATTTTATACTCTTCGAAAATCAAAATCAAACCACGTCAGCTTCGCCTTGCCGTACTCAAGTACAGCCTGCGGCTAGCTTCCTAGTTTGCTCTTTGATTTTCATTGAGTATTAAAAGGTAAACAAAAAGCCCCATACAAGGGCTTAGTGTATTTAGGAGACTACACTTCGAATTCATAGAGTGCTGTAGATAGGTAACGTTCTCCGTTATCTGGTGCAAGCGCAAGGACTTTTTTACCTGCTCCAAGTTTTTTAGCGACTTCAATTGCTGCATAGATAGCTGCTGCAGAAGAAATACCGACTAAGAATCCTTCTTTTCCACCGATTTCACGGCCAAGTGCAAGAGCGTTATCTGATGTTACACGAACGATACCATCGTAAGCTTTTGTATCAAGTGTATCTGGAATGAATCCAGCAGAGATACCTTGAATTTTGTGAGGACCTGGCTTTTCACCAGACAAGATAGCTGACTCGTCTGCCTCAACAGCAAAAACTTGAATGTTTGAGTTAGCAGTTTTAAGAGCATGAGAAACACCAGAAATAGTTCCTCCAGTACCAACACCAGCAACAAAGGCGTCTAAACCATCAGCTCCGAAATCAGCTAGAATTTCAGCTCCTGTTGTTCTTTCGTGAACCTCTGGGTTAGCTTGGTTATTAAACTGTAATGGTAGGAAACCATCACGCTCAGCAGCAATTTCCTGCGCTTTTGCAATCGCACCTTTCATTCCTTCGCTACCAGGAGTGAGGACTAGTTCAGCTCCATAAGCTTGGATAATTTTACGACGTTCCACGCTCATTGTTTCAGGCATAACGATAACAACTTTGTAACCTTTAGCGGCACCAACCCATGAGAGACCAATACCAGTGTTCCCACTAGTTGCTTCTACAATGGTAGAACCTGGTTTCAATTTACCTTCTTGTTCTGCTTTTTCAATCATGCTTAGGGCGATACGGTCCTTAACTGACGATCCTGGGTTAAAAGCTTCAAGTTTTACATAAACATCTGCTGCACCTTCTGGTACAATGTTATTTAATTTAACAATCGGTGTTCTACCGATGAGTTCTGTGATATTGTTATAAATTGCCATATTAGCACCTCTTTATATAAGATGCTACTAGTATAACGCTAACTTTAACTTTTGTAAAATATAGAAATCCTATCGGAGTGATAGGATTTTTTTATATCAGTGATTCAAACCATTCATATTCAAACGATTATGATAAGCTAAGTCAAATAGATAGGTGTAAAGAGGTACAATATCAGTTTTCTTTGGAAATTCAAATTTGTGAGAATTAAAATGCTCATTGTGAGATTTTAAAAAGGCATTTTCTAAATAAGTAATCGTAATCTCGCTATCATCAATCCCAAGTCCAGCAGTTTCCATTTCAACATTGACGATGTTCATGAGGAAAATTGATTTGATAGACATCTTCCGTCCGGTTGCCCCTTGTTTATCTGTAAAGATGATTCGGATATTAGTAAAGATAATTGAATCACGAATGAGTTTATATCCGCTTTGAATTTCCTCCTTGTCCAATAAATACTGTCCAAATTCTTTGGTAAGAGCCTCTTTACTTTGTTCACTAAAGTTTCCAGCTAATCCCTGAATTAATCTTCCAAAAGCCATATGATATTTCCTTTCTTTACGATAGATTTACAGGTACTTCAACTTCACGTAAACCTTTGTCAGTTAGAGTAACTTTTCCATTG
The DNA here is from genome assembly GCF_047460405.1 of Streptococcus infantis. Taxonomy (GTDB): domain Bacteria; phylum Bacillota; class Bacilli; order Lactobacillales; family Streptococcaceae; genus Streptococcus; species Streptococcus infantis_Q. The sequence continues at coordinate 14,860 of NZ_JASHGH010000006.1, forward strand.
AAAAATTCAATGAGATCAGCCTTGATATCGTCTTTCCTTTCTTTGTCAACGAAAATCATTGTGTCAACTTGGTCTGTAAAGTTTGTCTCTAATTCTATAAGATTATGCTCTTTAAGAAAATTCCCATATTCTTGATACTGGGCATAGGTCATGTGAATCTGTATCCCTGCCTGCTCTTTGATTTCAATAATGCCAATTTCCTTAACTGCTAGGGCAACACTACCAGCATAAGCGCGAATCAAACCACCAGCCCCTAGTTTGATACCACCAAAATAACGAGTAACTACAACACAGACATTAGTAAGGTTGTGATTCTCCAGAACTCCTAGCATAGGAACGCCAGCAGTTCCACTAGGTTCTCCATCATCACTAGTTCGCTTGATTTCACTACGCTCACCGACAATAAAAGCAGAGCAGTTGTGGGTAGCTTTATAGTGTTCTTTTTTGATAGCTGTGATAAAGTCACGAGCTTCTTCCTCACTATAGACACGTTTGGCATGACAGATAAAGCGTGATTTTTTGATTTCTTCTTGGACTTGTCCGTCCTCTTTTATAGTTCTGTATTCCATATTTTTATTGTACTAAAAAATAGCGTAAAGTTCTACATTTTACGAATAAAGAAATATGAAAGTAAATCCAAATTATCTCGGTCGCCTTTTTACCGAGCAAGAATTAAGTCATGAGGAGAGACAACAAGCAAAACAAATTCCATCCATGAAAAAAGAAAAGGGACAACTATCTTGTCAGCGTTGTGGTAGTCAGATAGAAGAGGAATGGCATTTGCCTATTGGTGCTTTTTATTGTCGAGAATGCTTGATTATGAAGCGAATAAGAAGTGATCAAAAACTCTATTACTTTCCGCAAGAATGTTTTCCCAAACAAGATGTACTCAAATGGTCAGGTCAACTGACTCCATTTCAAGAGCGGGTATCACAAGGCCTCCTTCAGGCGGTAGATAAGAAGGAGGCTACCTTGGTACATGCAGTGACAGGAGCTGGTAAGACTGAGATGATCTACCAAGTTGTCGCTAAGGTGATTGATCAAGGTGGAGCTGTTTGTCTGGCCAGTCCACGAATTGATGTTTGCCTAGAGCTCCATAAACGACTACAAAATGATTTTGCATGTGATATTGCGCTACTACATGGGGAGTCGGATCCCTATTTTCGTACACCTTTAGTTGTAGCAACCACTCACCAACTATTAAAATTTTATGAAGCTTTTGATTTATTGATTGTGGATGAAGTGGATGCCTTTCCTTATGTTGATAATCCAGTGCTTTACCATGCTGTCAACAATTGTGTAAAGGAAAATGGATTGAGAATATTTTTAACAGCAACGTCAACAGATGAGTTAGATAGAAAAGTTAAACAAGGGGAGTTAAAGCGTCTCAGTTTACCTCGTCGCTTTCATGGAAATCCTCTCATTGTTCCCAAGCCAATCTGGTTATCGCATTTTAATAGATATTTAGAAAAAAATGACTTACCTCCAAAATTAAAACTTTACATTGAGAAACAGAGAAAGACGGCCTATCCCTTACTAATCTTTGCCTCTGAGATTAAAAAGGGAGAAAAGCTAAAAGAAATTTTGCAGGCGAAGTTTCCGAATGAGAAAATAGGCTTTGTATCTTCAATCACAGAAGACAGATTAGAGCAGGTACAGGCCTTTCGAGATGGAGAGTTGACGATATTAATAAGCACAACTATATTAGAGCGTGGAGTTACCTTCCCTCGTGTAGATGTTTTTGTGGTGGAAGCCAATCATCAACTCTTTACCAAGTCAAGTTTAGTACAAATTGGTGGGCGAGTTGGAAGAAGCATGGATCGTCCTACTGGAGAACTGATATTTTTCCATGACGGACTCAATCTGTCCATTAAGAAAGCCATAAAGGAGATTAAGCAAATGAATCAGGAGGCAGGAGTATGAAGTGTTTATTGTGTGGTAAAAATTTGCAAAAAGAGATAACCTTTACTAACCTGCTCTGTTTGAAAAAGGAGGAGGAACTAGTCTGTGAATCCTGTATTTCGTCTTTCGAGAGCATTGGTGGTAATCATTGTCCGAGTTGTTTTAAAAAAGGAATGTCAATCATCTGTCAAGATTGTCAATTTTGGTGTAAAAAAGGTGTAAAGGTTGATCATGTGGCTCTTTATTCCTATAATCAGGCCATGAAAGAATATTTTAGTCGCTATAAATTTGATGGTGATTATCTTCTTAGAAAGGTATTTTCTGAGACATTGCAAAAAGAGTTAAAGAAGTATAAGAACTATCAGATTGTGATTGTTCCTCTGAGTGACCAGCGTTTAAAAAGCAGAGGTTTTAATCAAGTTGAAGGTTTGATAAAGGATACTGGGTTAGCATATCTGGATATTTTGGTTAAAAAAGAAGTGGAGGCTAGTTCTTCAAAAAATCGATCGGATCGCTTACTTGCAGAATTTCCCTTTTTGCTGAAAGATGGCGTGAAGCTTCCAGAAAATATCTTACTATTTGATGATATTTATACTACTGGAACTACCTTGAATCGTCTTAAAAGTATGCTATTAGAGGCTGGTTGTCAGAATATTAAAACTTTTTCCCTCGCAAGATGAGGAAAAAGTTTGCAAAAAAAATATGAAAGCGTTATAATATAGTTAGAAAAACAAATATGTTTAGAAAGAAGGTACTTATATGATTAAATATAGTATCCGTGGTGAAAACCTAGAAGTAACAGAAGCAATTCGTGATTATGTAGTTTCTAAACTCGAAAAGATCGAAAAATACTTCCAAGCAGACCAAGAATTGGATGCGCGTGTTAACTTGAAAGTTTACCGTGAAAAGACTGCTAAAGTTGAAGTAACCATTCCGCTTGGATCTATTACTCTTCGTGCAGAAGATATTTCTCAAGATATGTACGGTTCTATTGATTTGGTGACAGATAAGATTGAACGTCAGATTCGTAAAAACAAAACTAAAATTGAACGTAAGAACAGAAATAAAGTATCTACAAGTCAACTCTTTACAGATGCTTTAGTTGAGGACTTAGATGTAGCACAACCAAAAGTTGTTCGTTCAAAACAAATTGATTTGAAACCAATGGATTTGGAAGAAGCTATCTTACAGATGGATTTATTGGGACATGACTTCTTCATCTATGTAGATGTTGAAGATGAAACAACAAATGTTATCTATCGTCGAGAAGATGGAGATATCGGTCTTCTAGAAGTTAAATAATCAAAAAAATTAGTCTGTAAAGGTGGTTTACACTAGTGTAAACCACTTTTTAGTTTGGATATTTTACGATTATCTGAATATAGGGTTCCCTCTTTAAAAGTCGCTTTTTGGCTACATTTGTGGTATAATAATGCGCAAGAGGTTTGTAATGAAAAAAAATGAAATAAATCCCTTTTTTATGTATCTGATTGCTATGGTAACCTTTACGATTATGACCATTTTGATTGTATTAGTAAAGGATAATCTGATCACTATAGCAAGTCTATTTTTATTTATTGTATTCTATGTTTTGCTATTTAATTTCCAGAAAAAATATTACAAAAAAACAGATATCGAGCAAATCCAGTATGTCAATCATCAGGCTACTGATAGTTTGAGTGCCCTCCTAGAGCAAATGCCTGTCGGAGTTGTTAAATTAAACATGAACAGCAGTGAGATTGAATGGTTCAATCCCTATGCGGAATTAATTTTAACAACTGAGGATGGAGAAATTGATTTTCCTCAATTTCAAAAGATTTTAAAGAGTTCGATTTCTACTCCAGGGGCTTATGCCATTGTTGGGGAGAAACGATATGCAGTGCATTTAGATAGAAATTCAGGTGTCTTATACTTTTTTGATGTTTCTGGTGAGTATGAGGCTACTGCTGAGCTTGTGACAAGTAGACCGGTAATCGGGATTATCTCAGTTGATAACTATGATGATTTGGAAAATGAAACGTCTGAATCAGACATTAGTCATATTAATAGCTTTGTTGCAAATTTTGTTTCAGAATTTAGTACAAAACATGCCATGTTTTCTCGTAGAGTGAGCATGGATCGGTTTTATCTATTTACTGACTACACTGTACTTGATCACTTGATGCAGGATAAGTTTTCTGTTATTGATACCTTTCGTGAGGAAGCTAAGCAACGAAATTTGCCACTAACGATGAGTATAGGAGTTTCCTATGGTGATGGGAATCATGACCAGATTGGGAAGGTTGCTCTCCTCAATCTCAACTTAGCGGAAGTTCGTGGTGGTGACCAAGTAGTTGTAAAAGAGAATGATGAAACCAAAAATCCAATCTACTTTGGAGGTGGTTCAGCAGCATCTGTTAAACGAACTCGGACACGAACTCGTGCTATGATGACAGCTATCTCAGATAAACTTAAAAGTGTCGATCGAGTTTTTGTTGTTGGTCACAAGAATCTTGATATGGATGCTCTTGGTTCAGCAGTTGGAATGCAGTTGTTTTCGAGTAATGTACTAGAAGATAGTTATGTGGTTTATGATCCTACACAGCTGTCTCCAGATATCGCTCGAGCGGTCAATTATTTGGAAGATGAGGGTGTTTCAAAACTTCTTCCTTTAAATCAAGCGATGACAATGGTTACCAAACGCTCCTTACTGGTGATGGTTGACCATTCTAAGACAGCTTTAACATTATCCAAAGAGTTTTATGACTTGTTTACCCAGACGATTGTCATTGACCATCATCGTCGTGACCAAGATTTTCCAGATAATTCGGTCATTACCTATATCGAGAGTGGAGCTAGTAGTGCTAGTGAACTAGTAACAGAATTGATTCAATTTCAAAACTCTAAGAAGAAACGTTTGAGTCGTATTCAGGCTAGTGTTCTTATGGGGGGAATGATGTTGGATACTAAAAATTTCACCTCTCGGGTAACTAGTCGAACTTTTGATGTTGCAAGTTATCTCAGAACGAGAGGGAGTGATAGCATTGTCATTCAGGAAATTTCAGCTACTGATTTTGAAGAATATCGATTGGTAAATGAACTCATTTTGCAGGGGCAAATGGTACAGCCATCAATCCTGGTTGCTCAAGCTTTGGAGGATAAAGAGTACGATACGGTTGTTATTAGTAAGGCTGCTGATGCTATGCTTGCCATGTCTGGTATAGAGGCCAGCTTTGTACTTGCTAAGAATAGTCAAGGAGCAATCTCCATTTCTGCGCGAAGCAGAAGTAAGATCAATGTCCAGCGAATTATGGAAGAGTTAGGTGGCGGTGGTCACTTTAACTTAGCTGCAGCGCGGTTGACAGATATGAGCCTGCAAGAAGCAGGAGATAAACTGAAAACAGTTATTTTTAATGAAACAAAAGAAAAGGAGTCAGAAGAATGAAAGTAATCTTTTTAGCAGATGTTAAAGGTAAAGGGAAAAAAGGTGAAATTAAGGAAGTGCCAACTGGATATGCACAAAACTTTTTAATTAAGAAAAACCTTGCTAAGGAAGCTACAGCTCAAGCCATTGGTGAGTTGCGTGGTAAGCAAAAATCAGAAGAAAAAGCACATGCAGAGATGCTTGCAGAAGCGAAGGAAATTAAAGCAAAACTGGAAGCAGAAGAAACAATCGTTGAGTTTGTCGAAAAAGTTGGTCCAGACGGACGAACTTTTGGGTCAATTACTAACAAGAAGATTGCAGAAGAATTGCAAAAACAATTTGGTATTAAAATTGATAAGCGCCACATTCAAGTTCAATCACCAATTCGAGCAGTTGGTTTGATTGATGTTCCGGTTAAGATTTATCAAGATGTAACAAGTGTAATCAATCTGCGTGTCAAGGAAGATTAATTTACGATTGGTTGACAATATTGTAAAAGGAAGGAAAGTCTGATGGCAGAAGTTGAAGAACTGCGTGTTCAGCCTCAAGATATCCTGGCAGAACAATCTGTTTTAGGAGCCATTTTTATTGATGAGACTAAACTCGTTTTTGTCCGAGAATATATCGATTCACAGGACTTCTTTAAGTATGCTCACCGTTTGATTTTTCAAGCTATGGTTGATTTGTCTGATCGTGGAGATGCTATTGACGCAACCACAGTTCGGACGATACTAGATAGCCAGGGTGATTTACAAACTATCGGGGGCTTGTCTTATCTGGTTGAGATTGTCAATTCGGTGCCAACCTCTGCCAATGCGGAATACTATGCTAAAATTGTAGCAGAAAAGGCTATGCTTAGACGTCTAATTGCTAAGTTGACAGAGTCTGTAAACCTAGCCTATGAAGCTTCTCAACCTGCTGACGAGATTATTGCTCGTGCAGAAAAAGGCTTGATTGACGTCAGTGAGAATGCCAATCGAAATGGCTTTAAAAATATTCGTGATGTATTGAATATCAACTTTGGGAATTTAGAAGCTCGTTCTCAACAGACTTCGGATATCACGGGTATTGCGACAGGTTATCGAGATTTAGATCACATGACGACAGGTCTGCATGAGGAAGAATTGATTATTTTGGCAGCTCGTCCTGCGGTTGGTAAGACAGCCTTTGCTTTGAATATTGCGCAAAATATCGGAACCAAACTAGACAAGACAGTTGCTATTTTCTCTCTGGAAATGGGTGCTGAAAGTTTGGTCGATCGTATGTTGGCTGCGGAAGGATTGGTAGAGTCGCATTCTATCCGTACAGGGCAATTGACTGAGGAAGAATGGCGCAAGTATACGATTGCTCAGGGTAATCTGGCTAATGCAAGTATCTACATTGATGATACACCAGGGATTCGGATCACAGAAATTCGCTCTCGTTCCCGTAAACTGGCTCAGGAAACAGGTAATCTAGGCTTGATTTTGATTGACTATCTTCAACTTATCACAGGGACTGGTCGAGAAAATCGTCAACAAGAAGTATCTGAGATTTCCCGTCAGTTGAAAATCTTAGCGAAAGAACTCAAAGTTCCAGTTATAGCTCTTAGTCAGCTTTCTCGTGGTGTAGAGCAACGTCAAGATAAGAGACCAGTTTTGTCTGATATTCGTGAATCTGGATCTATTGAGCAGGATGCTGATATCGTAGCCTTTCTCTATCGTGATGACTATTATGATCGTGGTGGTGAAGAAGAGGAAGGTATTCCAAACAATAAAGTAGAAGTGATTATCGAGAAAAACCGTAGCGGTGCTCGTGGAACGGTAGAATTGATTTTCCAAAAAGAATATAATAAATTTTCAAGTATTTCGAAGATGGAGGAAGCAAGATGACAGACGCATTTACAGATGTGGCTAAAATGAAAAAAATTAAAGAAGAAATTAAGGCGCATGAGGGACAAGTGGTGGAAATGACCTTAGAAAATGGTCGTAAACGCCAAAAAAATCGTTTGGGAAAACTAATTGAGGTTTATCCATCGCTCTTCATCGTTGAGTTTGGAAATGTTGAAGGAGACAAACAGGCAAATGTCTATGTTGAATCTTTCACCTATTCAGATATTTTAACAGAAAAGAACTTAATTCATTATTTAGATTAAGGATAATCATGAAAGTGGGAAGTTTCTCACTTTTTTCTTTTTCTTTCGAATGATATAGATGAGGTCAACCTCAAAAATCTAATTATTTGAAGGAGAATACATGACATTTACTAAAGCAGGACATAAAAAGGGAACTTTTCTCAGAAAGACAGCTGTAGGCTCAGCTTCACTAGTTTTAGCAGGTATTTTTTTATTTAGTGGAGGAACTGTTCATGCCAACCAGGCAAACAATGGATCACTAGCACGAGGAGATGATTATCCTACTTATTATAAAAATGGGAGTCAGGAGATTGATAAATGGCGCATGTATTCTCGTCAGTGTACTTCTTTTGCAGCCTTTCGTTTGAGCAATATCAATGGTTTTGAAATTCCGGCGGCTTATGGAAATGCTAATGAATGGGGATATCGTGCTAAACGAGAAGGTTATCGCGTAGATCAGCGCCCAGCAATTGGTTCTATCGCTTGGGATACGAGTGGACAGTATGGTCATGTCGCTTGGGTATCCAATGTTTTTGGTGATATGATTGAAATTGAAGAATACAATTATGGAGTCAGAGAAAGGTACAATCGACGAACGGTAAAGGCCAATTCTATGACTGGATTCATTCATTTTAAAGACGTGGGGAATGCTAGCTCAGGAAATTATCAGTTATCACTCGTATCTAGCGGGACACATATTTTTACAGAAAAAGCAGCCATTATGGATCAGCCATCACTAACAGCAACGATTATCGATTATTACTATGCGGGAGAAAGTGTTCATTATGATCAAACCCTTGAAAAAGATGGGCATAAATGGATTAGTTATATTTCACGAAGCGGGAACAGACGTTATATCCCCTTAACTAAAACAAGTAGCTCTAAAAATGGTTGGGAAAAAGAAGGAACTGTTTGGTATTATTATGAAAATGGTCAGAAAGCAGTCGGTTGGAAGAAGATTAATGGGAACTGGTATCATTTGCAAGCTGATGGTACAATGACGACAGGTTGGTTAAAAGATGGTTCTAAGTGGTATTATTTGAAATCATCTGGCGAAATGCAGACAGGCTGGTTAAAGGATAACGGAACATGGTACTATCTTGAAAGCTCAGGTGCTATGAAGGCTAGCCAGTGGTTTCAGGTTTCAGGGAAATATTATTACGTGAATGCATCTGGAGAATTGGCAGTAGATACGACTATCGATGGTTTCCAAGTTGATAGTAGTGGTGCACGCGTGGAAAAAGCATCCCAATAACTCTTCTCCGCTAATCTAACTCTTCCCGATGGTATTTTTCCCTGCTTTCCTTTATAATGGGTGTATGGACAAGAAAAAATTATTATTGATTGATGGATCTTCAGTTGCTTTTCGAGCTTTTTTCGCTCTTTATCAGCAGCTGGATCGTTTTAAAAATGACAATGGATTACATACCAATGCAATCTACGGTTTTCACCTGATGCTAAATCACCTACTGGAACGTGTCCAGCCAAGCCACATTTTGGTTGCTTTTGACGCAGGGAAGACGACTTTCCGTACAGAGATGTATGCAGACTATAAGGGTGGTCGTGCCAAGACTCCGGATGAGTTTCGCGAGCAATTCCCTTTTATTCGTGAGTTGCTAGATCATCTTGGGATTCGTCATTATGAGTTAGCCCAGTATGAGGCGGATGATATCATTGGTACCTTGGGTCGTTTGGCTGAAAAGGATTCATTTGATGTAACTATCGTCAGTGGAGACAAGGACTTGATCCAGTTGACAGATGAACATACAGTGGTTGAGATTTCTAAGAAAGGTGTAGCTGAGTTTGAGGCATTTACGCCGGTTTATCTTATGGAAAAGATGGGAATCACACCAGCTCAGTTCATTGATCTTAAAGCCCTCATGGGAGATAAGTCAGATAATATCCCTGGCGTAACCAAGATTGGTGAAAAGACTGGGATCAAGCTCTTGTTAGAACACGGATCGCTGGAAGGTATTTATGAAAATATCGATGGCATGAAGGCTTCCAAGATGAAGGAAAATCTCGTTAATGACAAGGAACAGGCCTTTTTGTCTAAAACACTAGCGACCATCGACACGAAAGCGCCAATCGAGATAGGTCTAGATGATTTGGTCTATAGCGGTCCAGATATTGAAAACCTCGGAAAATTCTACGATGAGATGGGCTTTAAACAACTCAAGCAGGCTTTAAATGTATCATCAGCTGATGTGGCTGAGAGTTTGGACTTTACTATTGTTGACCAAGTCAGTCAAGATATGCTAAGCGCGGACTCCATCTTTCACTTTGAACTTTTTGGTGAAAACTACCATACAGATGACTTGATTGGTTTTGCCTGGTCATGCGGAGACAAGCTCTATGCTACAGATAAGCTGGAAATTCTGCAGGATCCGATTCTTAAGGATTTTCTAGAAAAAACACCTCTGAAAGTATATGACTTTAAGAAAGCTAAAGTTCTCTTAAATCGCTTTGGTTTGGACTTGCAGGCTCCTGCTTTTGACAGTCGCTTGGCCAAATACCTTCTCTCTACTGTAGAGAATAATGAAATTTCAACCATTGCTAGTCTCTATGGTCAAACTTACCTAGTCGATGATGAGACCTTCTATGGTAAGGGTGTCAAGAAAGCTATCCCTGAGAGAGAGAGATTCTTGGAGCACTTGGCTCGCAAGCTTGCTGTATTGGTTGAGACAGAGCCTGTCTTACTTGAGAAATTAAGTGAAAACGGCCAATTGGACCTCCTCTATGATATGGAGCAACCTCTGGCTTTTGTCCTTGCTAAGATGGAAATCGCTGGGATCAAGGTTAAAAAAGAAACTCTACTCGAGATGCAAGCTGAAAATGAGCTTGTCATTGAAAAGCTAACTCAAGAGATTTATGAATTGGCTGGTGAGGAGTTTAACATCAACTCGCCTAAGCAGTTGGGCGAATTGCTTTTTGAAAAGCTAGGTCTCCCTATAGAATACACCAAGAAAACCAAGACAGGTTACTCAACAGCAGTGGATGTGTTAGAGCGCCTAGCTCCTATTGCCCCAATCGTCAAGAAAATTTTAGATTATCGTCAAATTGCTAAGATTCAATCGACTTATGTGATTGGTTTGCAGGATTGGATTTTAGCGGATGGCAAGATTCACACGCGCTATGTGCAAGATTTGACTCAGACAGGGCGTCTGTCTAGTGTGGATCCAAACTTGCAAAATATTCCTGTTCGCTTGGAACAAGGTCGCCTCATTCGTAAGGCTTTCGTACCAGAGTGGGAGGATAGTGTCCTTCTCAGCTCTGACTATTCACAGATTGAGTTGCGAGTTTTGGCGCATATCTCTAAAGATGAGCACTTAATCAAGGCCTTCCAAGAGGGAGCTGATATCCATACCTCGACAGCCATGCGTGTCTTTGGAATTGAACGTCCTGAGGATGTGACTCCAAACGACCGTCGCAATGCCAAGGCTGTCAACTTTGGAGTGGTTTACGGAATTTCAGACTTTGGTTTATCCAATAACCTAGGTATCAGCCGTAAAGAGGCTAAGGCATACATCGACACTTACTTTGAACGCTTCCCTGGTATCAAAAATTACATGGATGAAGTCGTTCGTGAGGCGCGTGATAAGGGTTATGTAGAGACTCTCTTCAAACGTCGTCGTGAGTTGCCAGATATTAATTCGCGTAACTTTAACATTCGTGGCTTTGCAGAGCGTACAGCTATCAACTCACCTATTCAAGGCTCGGCTGCAGATATTCTCAAAATCGCTATGATTCAGTTAGATAAAGCCTTGGTAGCAGGTGATTATCAAACTAAGATGCTGTTGCAAGTACACGATGAAATTGTTCTTGAAGTGCCTAAGTCAGAATTAGCTGCTATTAAAAAACTTGTTAAACAAACCATGGAAGAAGCTATTCAACTCAGTGTGCCCCTCATTGCTGATGAAAATGAAGGTGTAACTTGGTATGAGGCCAAGTAAAAAATAAACAATCAAACAAAAAGAAATCCCCTTGAACGTTACTGTTCAAAGGGGATTTTTGCTGAGAAAATTTTGCAAGAAAAGATAAAAGCGATTTTATCTAACTAGTAGTAGACTTACTTGATTTGTTTCTTTTGTTCTTTTTTGGCAAGTACTGGTAGAATCACACCTAATCCAATCAGAATAATTGGGGTCAAGATGTTTGTAAGAAGCGAGAATTGCCAAGCAGTTGGATTCTCAGCGTAGTTAATTTTTGGAACCATACCTAGGATACAAGCAAAGGCAGTAAAGAGGAAGCACCAAGTACCGATAATAAAGCCAAGCTTAGGATTGTTCACAAACTTGTATTCGGCATTTTTGTATGTTTTCCAAGCACGGTTGAGCATCATATAGGCAAGGAATACCCAGAGATAACGCATTGGCATTACGATCGAATTGAGGTTTGTCATCCATTTTACAAGTCCGTCAATTTCCTGAATACCAAAAATTGGGAGGATAATGATGAGACTGACAAGGACGCCTGTAAGGAGGTAGCCGTTAATGAGGACACCTTTTTCAGTACGTTTGCGAAGCCAGCTTGGGATGTAGTCTTCATCAGCGTTATTGAGAAGGATTTGCAATGGTGCGTCAATAGAGAAGGCAAGCGCAGCGATTTGTCCGACCATGTTTGTAAGAGCGTAGATCACGACAAAGAGGTTTCCAACTCCCCAAGAATTTCCTAACATTTGGAAGGCTTGATAAGCACCATTACGCATGAGGTCTTCAGGGATGTTATTGCCATCAAATAGCATTCCCATGGCAACTGATCCGAGGATAGCAGAGAGCCCCACCATGATGGCCATGACAATCATACCTTTTGGAAATTCTTTTGCAGGGTTGCGAGTTTGATTAACATAAGGAGAAATTTTTTCACAACCACCAACTGCAAAGACTAGTAGTGAAATCGTTGTAAAATAAGAAAAATCAAAGTTTGGAATGTAGGTGCTCAGTTGATCCATGTGCGGTGTCGCAAATTGGATGTCTGGTTTAATGAAAGGCAGACCGACAGCCAAAAGCACAAAGAGTAAAGACATAATCAACATAGCACTTCCTGCCAAGCTACCAATGACTTTTAGAGTTGCCAATCCCTTTGTAGAAAGGTAGAGGAAAAGTCCAAAGATTAGCAAGCAGAGAATAACGATCCAGTGGATGTCGATTTGTTTAAGGAATTGTCCGTTACCTTGCAAGGCCCAACCAAGCGGAATTAGAATTCCTTGAGGTTTTTGTGCGAGATAAGGGATATGCACAACCCAGTAGGTCCAAGCAGCAAAGTAGGCGAGACGTTTGGTTGATGTTTTTTCAACCCAGTCACTAACACCGCTTCCGCTCTCCTTAAAGGTAGAACCTAATTGTCCAACGATGAGGGAATAGGGGATAAAGTAGAGTGCGAGGATTAGAACCCAAGATACGACGACTGAAATTCCCTGTTGAGAATAGTTGTTGACGACGTTTCCTAGCCCCCAAACCATGTTGAAGGCAATCAGAGAAACCATCAGCCAATTAAGTTGGTGTTGATCTTTTTTCATAATGTCTCCTTTTCTATTAATTTCAGTATATCATGTTTTTTTGAAAGCGCCTAACAAAATCCGAAATTTCCTATAAAAAATGTAGGGGGAATTTATCAGCTGGAGTTTGTACTTGAGTAAAAGTTATACACAATCTGTGGATAACTTTGTGAAATAAAAAATTGTTTTCCAAATGTTAGTTTAGAAAAAAGAGATAGAATGTATGAGTTGGGTACTAAGCTAGTCGGTTATAAAGACTGATAGAACAGGATATTGAGGGTGTTTTTACTTTAGGATGTCAAAAAAATGGTTGAGAGAAATCGTTTGGAAGTATATGAAATTAATTTGAAAGTTGATTGAAAGTTATACACAATCTGTGGATAACTTTGTGGAGGATTTGGTATAAATCAGAAAATCCCTTTGTACATGACAAAGAGATTTGGCTTATTAGTGATTTGGTAACCAGCTGAGGGTAAAGTCGAGAGATTGGGCGTTTAGCAAATCCTGGTGACCAATACTCTGAACTTCTTTTCCGTCAAGATGGCAGTCTTGTACAAAGTGGAAGTGTTCATGATTTTGTTGCGTACGAATATCCAACCACTGGTTTTTTTCTGCAAGATAGACACGAAGGTGATCAAAGAGCGGAATCCCAAGATCATAGCTTGCTTTTCCTGGACAGGTGGGATAAAGCCCAAGAGTGGACCAGACATACCAAGCCGATAAACTGCCGTTATCCTCATCTCCTGGATAAGCATCCCAGCCAGCTCGAAAGGCTTTTTGACGGAGCGTCTTGATTAAGAGACTGGTATATTGGGGATAATTACTGTAACGGAAAAGATAAGGGATATGGAAACTTGGTTGGTTTGAAATGGCTAGTTGACCAAATGGCGCGGTTGCCATTTCGCTCATCTCGTGAATTTCATATCCATAACCCGTCGTTTCAAAGAGCGGTAAACTTTGACAAACTTTTAAGAGATAGTTGCTAAAGGCTTCTTTTCCACCCATTAGTTGACCAAGTCCAGAAATATCGTGTAAGACACCGAGACTGGCTTGGATGGCTGAACACTCAGCATAATCACGGCCCCAACTATAAGGAGAAAAGTCAGGACGGAAGTTGCCATCTATATCATGCGCCCTCATATATCCTGTCTCAGGATCAAATAGATTCTGATAGTTTTTAGAATAGTGGGCATAGGTTTGTGCCAGCTCTTTTTGACCTAATTTTGTTGCGCAGGTAGAGATGCAAAAATCACTGTAAGCATAGTCCAGTGTATGACTGACACTTTCATGGAAGTCTGTGGATAGGTAGCCTAGCTCTTGGTATTGGGCCAGGCCGTGTCGTCCGTTGATAGTTTTTGGATCTGCCTTAGTCGCAGTTTCAAGCATAGCTTTGAGAAATTCTTCCTCAAGCTCAGGTGCCATGTCTTTACAAGCACTATCTGCAATAAGACCATCAATCAAAGTACCAGGCATCATGCCTCGTTCGTCAGGAGCCAGCCACTTAGGGAGATACCCAGTGTCGCGGTAGCTATTGAGGAAGCCTTCGAGAAACTGACGATAGCGTTCCGGAATAATCAAGGCAAAGAGTGGGAAAGAAGTGCGGAAGGTATCCCAAAAACCATTGTTGGTAAAGAGAAGACCTGGTTTAACTGTTCCTGAAGCGAGGTCCATATGGATGATTTCGCCCTGCTCATTTACCTCATAGAAGGTTTGTGGGAAAAGAAAGAGTCTGTATAGACAATGGTCAAAAAATGTTCGGTCTACTGACCCAGTTTCCACGACATCAAAGCGACCTAGAAGATTTTCCCAACTTGTCTTGGCGTCTTGTTTTGTTTCTTCAAAATCCTGTTTAGGAAGATTAAAGAGGGCTTGTTCTTTGGAAATAAAAGAAGTTGCCAGTTGAACTTGAACTTCCGCTCCAGCCAAGTCAATTCGCCAGTCCTGTCCCTCTTGCGTAATAGAAAGGATTTCTACAGAAAATGCGAGAGCAGTATACATGACGAGGGGACTTTTATTGGTTTCGGTTTCACCTTCTTGTCTCAGGGCCAGAGTTCGCTTATCGACTTGTTCAACTCTCAGTTCATCTGCTGCGTGAAGATAGAGGGAGAGGGCTTTTCCTTGTATCTGTCTTAGATGAACAGAAGCTCCATAGCAAGTAGGACTTAGTTGCATTTCAATCTGATAACGCTCAGAAAAAATCTTTAGAAAATGAGGATTAAAAATAGCACGTTCAAGATTATAAGAAGATTGACGATGAAAGAGAGTGTCGCCGCTGATTTCTCCTGTAACTGGTGTCAGTAAGAGCCAGGAGTAATCACCAATCCAAGGGCTAGGCTGGTGGGTTAGTCGGATACCCTGAAAGATAGGAAGATGGGGGTCAAAAAACCATGATCCTTCCTGGTCACTAGTCTGGGGTACAAAGTAATTCATGCCGAAAGGAACACCTGTGTAGGGTAGGGTGTTTCCTCGTGAAAATGCATGTTTACTGGCTGTTCCAAAACGCGTATCAATGGATTCAAGTATCGGTTTCATAGTGGTTTCCTTCAGTAGTTTTCTACATTATATCAGAAAAAGGATACTTTTAGAAAATGACTTCAAAATATAACAATTTTGTAGAATAATGACTAACATTTGTGTATATATTTTCTGGACTAAAAGCTATATACTGAAAATGAAAATTTGTTTGAAAGAGGCAAAATAGTTTATGGTTTATTCTAAAGAAATCGTCAGAGAGTGGCTAGATGAGGTAGCGGAGAGTGCCAAGGAACATCCTGAATGGGTGGATGTCTTTGAGCGTTGCTACACAGACACTTTAGACAATACAGTTGAGATATTGGAAGATGGGTCAACCTTTGTACTGACTGGGGATATCCCAGCTATGTGGCTCCGTGACTCAACTGCTCAGCTAAGACCTTACCTTCATGTGGCTAAAAGAGATCCTCGTTTGCGTCAGACCATTGCTGGTTTGGTCAAACGTCAGATGACTTTGATTCTCAAAGATCCCTATGCCAACTCTTTCAATATTGAGGAGAACTGGAAAGGCCACCACGAGACAGACCATACAGACTTGAATGGCTGGATTTGGGAGCGCAAGTATGAAGTGGATTCGCTTTGCTACCCATTGCAGTTGGCTTACCTCCTTTGGAAAGAAACGGGTGAGACGAGCCAATTTGATGAAACTTTTGTTACAGCGACCAAGGAAACTCTCCATCTCTGGACGGTTGAACAAGATCACAACAACTCACCATACCGATTCGTTCGTGATACCGACCGTAAGGAAGATACCTTGGTAAATGACGGCTTTGGTCCTGACTTTGCCGTGACAGGAATGACCTGGTCAGCCTTTCGTCCAAGTGATGACTGCTGTCAGTATAGCTACTTGATTCCGTCGAATATGTTTGCAGTGGTTGTCTTGGGTTATGTCCAGGAAATCTTTGCAGAATTGAATCTAGCTGATAGCGAGAGTATCATTTCTGACGCTAAACGTCTGCAAGCTGAAATCCAAGAAGGAATCGAAAATTATGCCTACACCACTAACAACAAGGGCGAGAAGATCTATGCCTTTGAAGTAGACGGTTTAGGAAATGCTAGCATCATGGACGACCCTAACGTACCAAGTTTGTTAGCTGCTCCCTATCTTAGTTACTGTGATGTGAACGATGAGGTCTATCAAGCCACTCGTCGCACCATTCTCAGCCCTGAAAATCCCTACTTCTATCAAGGAGAATACGCTAGCGGACTTGGAAGCTCTCATACCTTCTATCGTTATATCTGGCCGATTGCCCTATCAATTCAAGGCTTAACAGCTACAGATAAAGCTGAGAAAAAATACTTGCTAGACCAACTAGTTGCCTGTGATGGTGGAACAGGTGTGATGCACGAAAGCTTCCACGTAGACGACCCGACACTCTACTCACGCGAATGGTTCTCATGGGCCAACATGATGTTCTGCGAATTAGTCTTGGATTACCTAGATATTCGCTAATGAGCTTTTGCTCGACAGATTCTTGTACAGAATCACAAATCTATTTTTAAATTTAAGTTAGAATGAGGTTTTACTCATGGAAAATGTTGTTGTACATATCATCTCTCACAGTCACTGGGATCGTGAGTGGTATCTACCTTTTGAAAGTCACCGTATGCAGTTGGTGGAACTTTTTGACAATCTTTTTGATCTTTTTGAAAATGATCCTGAGTTCAAGAGCTTCCACCTGGATGGACAAACCATTGTCCTCGATGACTATTTAGAAATTCGCCCTGAAAACCGTGACAAGGTGCAGCGTTATATCGACGAAGGCAAATTGAAGATTGGTCCTTTCTATATCTTGCAGGATGATTACTTGATTTCCAGTGAAGCTAACGTCCGCAATACCTTGATTGGACAAGCGGAATGCGCTAAATGGGGCAAATCTACTCAGATTGGCTACTTCCCTGATACCTTTGGAAATATGGGGCAGGCTCCTCAAATCCTTCAAAAATCAGGTATTCACGTAGCAGCCTTTGGTCGCGGTGTCAAACCAATCGGATTTGACAATCAAGTCCTCGAAGATGAGCAATTTACCTCTCAATTTTCTGAGATGTACTGGCAAGGAGCTGACGGTAGCCGTGTACTCGGTATTCTTTTTGCCAACTGGTACAGTAACGGGAATGAAATTCCAGTGGATAAAGACGAGGCTTTGACTTTCTGGAAGCAAAAATTAGCAGACGTCCGTGATTATGCATCGACCAACCAATGGTTGATGATGAACGGCTGTGACCACCAACCTGTACAGAGAAATATTAGTGAAGCCATTCGTGTGGCAAACGAACTCTTCCCTGACGTGACCTTTATTCATAGCTCATTTGACGAATATGTCCAAGCACTGGAAAGTGCCCTTCCTGAACAATTATCAACGGTCACAGGTGAGTTGACTAGCCAGGAAACGGATGGTTGGTACACCCTTGCCAATACCTCTTCTTCACGTGTTTATCTCAAACAAGCCTTCCAAGAAAATAGCAACTTGTTAGAGCAGGTCGTAGAACCATTAACCATTATCACTGGTGGACACAACCACAAGGATCAATTAACCTATGCATGGAAAGTGCTTCTGCAAAATGCACCACACGATAGTATCTGTGGCTGTAGTATTGACGAAGTTCACCGTGAAATGGAAACTCGTTTTGCAAAGGTTAATCAAGTCGGAAACTTTGTCAAGAGTAACCTTCTTAATGAATGGAAGGGGAAATTGGCAACTCAAAATGCTGAGAGCGACCACCTCTTTACCGTTGTCAACACAGCTTTACATGACAAGGTTGATACAGTTAGTGTTGTAGTGGATGTTGTGACTTGTGATTTTAAAGAATTGCATCCGACTGAAGGTTACAAGAAGATGGCAGCCGTGACCTTGCCAGATTACCATGTTGAAGATTTGGATGGCCATGTCCTTGAAGCCAAGATTGAAGATTTGGGAGCAAGTTTTGGCTATACTTTGCCTAAGGATAAATTCCGCCAACCATATATTGCACGCCAAGTGCGCGTGACAATCCCAGTCCACCTTGCTCCGCTTTCTTGGGCAAGCTTCCAATTGGTCGAAGGTCAAGTAGAATACAGAGATGGTATTTATCAAAATGGAGTCATTGATACCCCATTCGTAACTGTCAGTGTAGATGAAGGAATCACAGTCTATGACAAGACTACAAACGAAGCTTACGAAGATTTCATCCAATTCGAGGATCGTGGAGATATCGGCAACGAGTACATTTACTTCCAACCGAAAGGAACTGAGCCAATTTATGCTCAATTGAAGGGATACGATGTCCTAGAAAACAATGATCGCTATGCCAAAATCTTGCTCAAACATGACTTGACTATTCCAGTTAGCGCAGATGAAAAATTGGATGCTGAACAAAGAGGTATCATCGAGTTCATGAAACGAGATGCAGGTCGTTCAGAAGAGTTGACAACTATTCCTCTTGAAACAGAAATGACTGTCTTTGTGGACAATCCACAGATTCGCTTTAAAACTCGCTTTACTAATACAGCCAAAGACCACCGCATCCGTCTCTTGGTGAAAACTCATAACACTCGTCCAAGCAATGATTCTGAAAGCATCTATGAAGTTGTGACAAGACCAAATAAACCAGCAGCTTCTTGGGAAAATCCTGAGAATCCACAACACCAACAAGCCTTTGTCAGCTTGTATGATGATGTTAAAGGAGTGACAGTATCCAATAAAGGGTTGCACGAATACGAAATCCTTGGAGACGACACCATGGCTGTAACCCTTCTCCGTGCTTCAGGCGAACTTGGTGACTGGGGTTACTTCCCAACGCCGGAAGCTCAGTGCTTGCGAGCTATCGAAGTTGAGTTTGCAGTAGAATGTCACCAAGCAGGGGAACGCTTCTCAGCTTTCCGTCGTGCCAAAGCCTTCCAGGTGCCATTTACAGCTCTTCAAGTTGCAAAACAAGAGGGTAGCGTTGCTGCAACAGGTAGTCTCTTCAACCATGCAGCACTGAACTTGCCACAAGTCTGCCCAACAGCCTTTAAAGTTGCTGAAAATGAAGAAGGATACGTTCTTCGTTACTACAATATGAGTAATGAAAATGTACGTGTACCTGAAAGTCAACATCTCTTCCTTGACCTACTTGAACGACCATACCCAGTTCATAGAGGTCTCATTGCACCGCAAGAGATTCGTACAGAATTGATCAAAAAAGAAGAAATTTAATTTCAAAAAGATAACATAAAAAGAAAGGAGGAGCGAAAAAGTAAGAACAGACTGCTGATTCGCTCCTTTTTACAGGTAAAAGCAATGACCATTGCAACGATTGATATCGGAGGGACTGGGATTAAGTTTGCTAGTCTCACTCCTGATGGAAAAATTTTAGATAAGGCCAGCACCCCAACTCCAGAAACTCTAGAAGATTTGTTGGCTTGGTTGGACCAACGCTTGTCAGAACAGAACTATCGTGGAATTGCCATGAGTGTGCCAGGTGCAGTTAATCAGGAAACAGGTGTGATTGAGGGGATTAGTGCCATTCCTTACATCCATGGATTTTCTTGGTATGAGGCCCTTGCTCATCACAAGCTTCCAATCCATCTAGAAAATGATGCCAACTGCGTTGGACTCAGTGAATTGTTGGCTCATCCTGAGATTGAAAATGCAGCCTGTGTCGTGATTGGTACAGGAATCGGTGGGGCTATGATTATCAATGGTAAGCTTCACCGAGGACGTCATGGCTTGGGCGGTGAGTTTGGCTATATGACAACCATCGAACCGGCGGAAAAGCTCAACAACTGGTCACTACTAGCTTCTACAGGAAACATGGTTCGTTACGTCATTGAAAAATCTGGTCAGTCTGATTGGGATGGCCGCAAGGTTTACCAAGAAGCGGCAGCCGGCAATGCTCTTTGCCAGGAAGCCATTGAGCGTATGAATCGTAATCTGGCTCAAGGACTGCTCAATATCCAGTACCTGATTGACCCAGATGTGATTAGCCTAGGTGGCTCTATCAGTCAAAACCCAGATTTTATCAAAGGTGTGCAAAAAGCAGTAGACACCTTTGTGGAAAGATATGAAGAGTATACAATTGCTCCAGTCATTCAAGCTTGCACCTATCACGCAGATGCCAATCTCTACGGTGCCCTTGTCAACTGGTTACAGGAGGAAAACCAATGGT
The DNA here is from genome assembly GCF_047460405.1 of Streptococcus infantis. Taxonomy (GTDB): domain Bacteria; phylum Bacillota; class Bacilli; order Lactobacillales; family Streptococcaceae; genus Streptococcus; species Streptococcus infantis_Q. The sequence goes on from NZ_JASHGH010000006.1 coordinate 35,434, forward strand.
AAGATTTACAGGACTTAGTCCCAAACAAGCGCAAGCTATTGAAGTATTAAAAAATCACATCTCCCTACCGGATGTAGAGGTGGCAGTCGCTCAGTCTGACCAAGCTTCTATCTCTATCAAGGGTGAGAATGGGCAGTATCAACTGACCTACCGCAAACCTCATCAACTCTACCGCGCTTTATCTGTGCTAGCAACAGCTTTGGCAGAAGGTGACAAGGTAGAAATTGAAGAACAAGCTACTTACGAAGATTTGGCTTATATGGCTGACTGTTCCCGAAATGCGGTGCTCAATGTCGCTTCTGCCAAGCAGATGATTGAAGTCTTGGCTCTCATGGGGTACTCAACTTTTGAGCTCTATATGGAAGACACCTATCAGATTGAGGGACAACCCTATTTTGGTTATTTCCGTGGAGCATACTCAGCTGAAGAGTTACAGGAAATTGAAGCCTACGCTCATCAGTTTGATATGACCTTTGTCCCATGTATCCAGACCTTGGCCCACTTATCAGCCTTTGTCAAATGGGGTGTCAAGGAAGTGCAGCAACTTCGTGATGTAGAGGACATTCTCCTCATCGGCGAAGAAAAAGTCTACGACCTGATTGACGGTATGTTTGCGACGTTATCTAAACTACAAACTCGCAAGGTCAATATCGGGATGGATGAAGCTCACCTAGTTGGTTTGGGGCGTTATCTTATCCTGAACGGTGTGGTTGATCGTAGTCTCCTCATGTGCCAACACTTGGAGCGCGTGCTGGATATTGCAGACAAATACGGTTTCCACTGCCAGATGTGGAGCGATATGTTCTTCAAACTCATGTCAGCAGACGGCCAGTACGACCGTGATGTGGAGATTCCAGAGGAGACTCGTGTTTACCTTGACCGTCTCAAAGACCGTGTGACCTTGGTTTACTGGGATTATTACCAAGATAGCGAAGAAAAATACAATCGTAACTTCAGTAACCATCACAAGATTAGCCAGGATATCGCCTTTGCAGGTGGTGCTTGGAAGTGGATTGGCTTTACACCTCATAACCATTTCAGCCGTCTCATTGCGGTCGAAGCAAACAAAGCCTGCCGTGCCAATCAGATCAAAGAAGTCATTGTGACTGGTTGGGGAGATAATGGTGGTGAAACAGCCCAGTTCTCGATCCTACCGAGCTTACAAATCTGGGCAGAACTCAGCTACCGCAATGATTTAGAACGTCTGTCAGCTCATTTCAAGACCAATACAGGATTATCCGTTGAGGACTTTATGCAGCTTGACCTGGCCAACCTCTTACCAGACTTGCCAGACAATCTCAGTGGAATTAACCCTAACCGCTATGTCTTTTATCAGGATGTCCTCTGTCCAATCCTTGACAAGCACATGACTCCTGAACAGGACAAGCCACACTTTGCTCAGGCAGCTGAGATTCTTACTGACATTAAAGAAAAAGCAGGTATCTACGCTTATCTCTTTGAAACTCAGGCTCAGTTGAATGCTATTTTAAGTAGTAAGGTTGATGTAGGCCGACGCATCCGTCAAGCCTATCAAGCAGGCGATAAAGAGAGCTTGCAGCAAATTGCTAGAGAAGAACTACCAAAATTAAGAAGCCAGATTGAAACCTTCCACAAGCTCTTTAGCCAACAATGGTTGAAGGAAAACAAGGTCTTTGGTTTGGATACAGTAGATATCCGTATGGGTGGGCTCTTGCAACGCATCAAGCGAGCAGAAAGTCGCATTGAAAACTACCTGGCAGGCGAAATCTCTCGTATTGACGAACTAGAAGTAGAGATTCTTCCATTTACTGACTTCCACGCAGACAAGGACTTCGCAGCAACGACAGCCAACCAGTGGCATACCATCGCGACAGCTTCGACTATTTATACAACCTAGAAATTTATCACAGATAGCCAAACATCTCCTTTTAAATAAATGGAGATGTTCTTTGATTTGGAGCTAGGGAAGGAGTATAATGAAAGTATAAGGATAGTTTGGAGGTCTGACCATGAAAAAGCTACTACTAGTCCTAGGTGCAAGTATGCTAGTTTTATCTGCTTGTCAAAAGACGACAGAAGATAGCGCAACTAGTTCGTTAACACCAAAAAACCAACAAACCAAGGAAGTAACAAACTATTTTCACTACCTAGCGGATTCCTATCAAAAGGCTCTTTTCCACGAAAAAGAAGACAAGGATACAAGTGTTCAATCACCCATGGCTGCTACGGTTGTAGCCATGGAAGAGCTCCAGCAATCTAATCCGACTGACCAAGCCTTGATTATGAAGAACTACTCGGATTTTCAGAAGCTAATCCAATACAACACGGAAAAGTGGCAGGAAGAGTTTGCAAGCTGGGCTGCTTCTATGGGACAGTCCTATTATAGACTAGAGCATAGAAACTTTGACGAAAAAAATGAACTCATCAAACAATTGGAAACAACCACTGTCTCTCAGAAAAGAGTCAGATGGAATATTTTCGGGGTATCCAGTGACAACGCCTATGATTACTTGGTTTTGGATGCCTACTATGATGATCAGGACAAACATTTCTACTTATTTACACTGAAAGATGGGCAAGCACAGGTCTTACATGCCGATAAGACTTTAGAAACTATCAGTGCTGCAAACTTTGAAGAGACTGAAAACACAGATTTAGCACAAGGCTTTAAGGAATTTCTATTAAAAACAAGCGTAGCTACAGAGAATGAGCCAGATATAGACAATAGTTCTCTAACAGACAAGATAAAAATAGCCATGGAATCCTACTCAGATAGTAAGGGTGAAAGATTTAAGTCAACTAGCCTAGCAACATATGGTCGCTATTATGGGCTTGCAGTTCCGGATCAGATGATGCAATTTGGGCAAGTCGATGGAGTCAAATATACTTTTAAATGGCATGGCTATACTGCTGGTCTTGGAGAAAAACGATTTGAAATCTTGGCCTGTTATGTAAATGAAGCAGGGACAGAAGTGATTCTCTTTGGCTACAAGGATGGTCACCCAACTATTTTACATACTGAGGGGGAACCAGAGATTTATAAAAACGAAGCAGGTGCTATTATAGATGCCCAGGTTCATTTTGTTGATTTTCACCAACCGATATTAGAACAAGTTTTCAAGTAACAAATATGGGCAACACCTCTTGCAAGCAAGACGTTTCTCGTGAAACATCCTTCTTATATAAAAAAGTTCTCCACATAAAATAATTTGTGGAGTTTTTTCTATAATTAGTAGTTTAAACTATCCTTAAAATAAGAGTATACTCTTATTGTAAACGTTATCAAATCTAAAAATTGTGAGATTATCAAGTTTTAGAAAAATAAAAAGGGAGGAAATTATGAACAAGTTTTCAAAAACCTTGAGAGATAACTGGATTTTTCTCTTAATGGTTCTACCAGGGACACTTTGGTTGATCTTATTCTTCTACATCCCGGTATTTGGAAATGTGGTTGCCTTCAAAGATTACCGAATGACTGGCGAAGGGTTTGTCCACAGTATTATAAATAGTAAATGGGTCGGACTAGACAACTTCAAGTTCTTGTTTAGTTCAAAAGATGCCTTTGTTATCACTCGAAATACTGTTCTTTACAACCTTGGCTTCATCTTTATCGGTTTGATTGTATCGGTTGGTATTGCCATTATCCTTAGTGAACTTCGCTCTAAGCAAATGGTTAAAATCTACCAAACATCTATGTTGTTCCCTTACTTCTTATCTTGGGTTATCATCAGTTTCTTTACAGATGCTTTCCTAAACATCGATAAAGGGGTTATCAACCACGCCTTGGAAGCTCTTGGCATGAAGGGGATTAACTTCTACGCTGACATCAGTATCTGGCCTTATCTTCTCCTCTTCCTAGGTATTTGGAAAGGCTTTGGATACAGTAGTGTTATGTACTATGCAACAATCATGGGTATTGATCCAACCTACTACGAAGCAGCAACAGTGGATGGTGCTAGCAAATGGCAACGTATCCGCAACGTAACCATCCCTCAGTTAACACCACTTGTGACAGTATTGACCATCCTTGCAGTCGGAAACATCTTCCGTGCAGACTTCGGTCTCTTCTACCAAATCCCTCACAATGCTGGTCAGCTCTATAGTGTAACAAACGTATTGGACGTCTATGTCTTTAACGGTTTGACTCAGACAGCAGATATCGGTATGGCTTCAGCAGCAGGTCTCTACCAGTCAGTCGTTGGTTTGATTTTGGTTATCCTATCAAACTTACTAGCACGACGTGTAGATCCTAACTCAGCCCTATTCTAGAAAGGAGGAGCATATGGCAAAAAAAGTTCAAAAAGCAAAAATTGATAATGTTGGCATACACTCCTTCAGCAAGAAAGCAGATATCTTCTTTAGTATCATATCTGGTTTGCTAGCCTTCTCTTGTATCTTGCCTTTCATCTTTGTTATCATTATCTCAGTTACAGATGAGAAGAGTATCGTTCAATATGGATATAGCTTCTTCCCATCACAATTTGGATTAGATGGTTTTGAGTTTTTGGCTCAGTTTAAAGATAAGATTTTACAAGCGCTCTTTATCTCAGTATTTGTAACAGTAGTTGGGACATTGACAAACGTCTTTATCACAACAACTTACGCCTATGCCATCTCACGTTCAACATTTAAGTATCGTAAATTCTTTACAATCTTCGCTCTCCTCAGTATGTTGTTCAATGCTGGTTTGGTACCAGGCTATATCGTAGTGACTCAATTGCTTCACCTTGGTGATACCATTTGGGCCTTGATCGTTCCGATGCTTCTCTCACCATTCAACATCATGTTGATGCGTTCCTTCTTCAAGAAGACCATCCCAGAAGCAATCCTCGAGTCAGCTCGTATCGATGGAGCGAGTGAAGCTCGTATCTTCTTCCAAATCTGCTTGCCGCTCTCACTACCAGGTATCGCAACGATTACACTATTGACAGCGCTTGGATTCTGGAATGACTGGTTTAACGCCCTTCTTTACATCAAGAGTGACAACTTGTATCCATTGCAATATTTGCTCATGCAAATTCAAAACAACATGGATTACATTGCCAAGTCAGTTGGTATGTCAGGACAACTTGCAGTTGCCCTACCAAAGGAAACAGGTCGTATGGCCATGGTTGTAGTTGCAACCCTACCTATCGCGATTCTCTATCCGTTCTTCCAACGCTACTTTGTAAAAGGTTTGACCATCGGTGGTGTTAAAGAATAAGGAAATCTGAGAAACCGTGTTTCTCCCCTAACCTTGATTTTTCTAGCTAAGAAAAATCAACAATCTCAACTTGTTAATAACTTTAAAAATAAAAAAAGGAGTTTTTATAATGAAAAACTGGAAAAAATATGCTTTTGCATCTGCTAGCCTTGTAGCTTTAGCTGCTAGCCTTGCTGCTTGTGGAAACCTTAAAGGAAACAGCCAAAAAGCTGCTGACTCAGCATCAGGTGACAAACCTGTTATCAAAATGTACCAAATCGGTGACAAACCAGATAACTTGGATGAATTGCTAGAAAATGCAAACAAAATCATCGGAGAAAAAGTTGGTGCTAAATTGGATATCCAATACCTTGGTTGGGGTGATTACGGTAAGAAAATGTCAGTTATCACTTCATCAGGTGAAAACTACGATATCGCATTCGCAGATAACTACGTAGTAAACGCTCAAAAAGGTGCTTATGCTGACTTGACAGAATTGTACAAGAAAGAAGGAGCTGACCTTTACAAAGCACTTGACCCAGCTTACATCAAAGGTAACACTGTAAACGGTAAAATCTATTCAGTTCCAGTTGCGGCTAACGTTGCGTCTTCACAAAACTTCGCCTTCAACGGCCCACTTCTTGAAAAATATGGAATTGATATCTCAGGTGTAACTTCATACGAAACACTTGAACCAGTATTGAAACAAATCAAAGAAAAAGCTCCAGATGTAATGCCATTCGCTGTTGGTAAAAACTTTATCCCATCAGAAAACTTTGACTACCCAGTTGCAAACGGACTTCCATTCGTCATCGACCTTGAAGGCGATACTACTAAGATCGTTAACCGTTACGAAGTTCCTCGTTTCGTAGAACACTTGAAGACTCTTCACAAATTCTATGAAGCAGGATACATTCCAAAAGACGTAGCAACTAGCGATACTTCATATGACCTTACTCAAGATACTTGGTTTGTTCGTGAAGAGACAGTAGGACCAGCTGACTACGGTAGCAGCTTGCTTTCTCGTGTTGCTAACAGAGACATCCAAATCAAACCATTTACTAACTTCATCAAGAAAAACCAAACAACTCAAGTTGCAAACTTTGTAATCTCAAACAACTCTAAGAACAAAGAAAAAGCAATGGAAGTGTTGAACCTCTTGAACACTAACCCAGAACTCTTGAACGGACTTGTTTATGGACCAGAAGGCAAGAACTGGGAAAAAGTTGCAGGTAAAGAAAACCGTGTTAAAGTCCTTGATGGATACAAAGGAAACACTCACATGTCAGGATGGAACACTGGTAACAACTGGATCCTTTACATCAACGAAAACGTTACAGATGAGCAAATCGCACAATCTAAGAAAGACTTGGAAACTGCAAAAGAATCTCCAGCTCTTGGATTCATCTTTAACACTGACAGCGTGAAATCTGAAATTTCAGCTATCACTAACACTATGCAACAATTCGATACAGCTATCAACACTGGTACTGTAGACCCAGAAAAAGCTATTCCAGAATTGATGGAAAAACTTAAATCTGAAGGTGCTTACCAAAAAGTATTGGATGAAATGCAAAAACAATACGATGAATTCTTGAAAAACAAATAATCTCAAGAACAATTGATTTCGTGTATTCATTCCTAAAAGATGCGATCACTGCCTTGTCTGGATATTTCCAGACGGGGTGGTGATTCTTTTTAGAGCAAATACATATAATTATCTGTATTTAAAATCAGATATTTACTCTTACATATAAGTTGGGACACAGACATATGAAAAAATTCCATCTACTCTTTAAAATCAGTGCAATCTTATCTTACTTATTTTTCGTATATGGACTCTCTCAGCTAACACTTGTGGTCCAAAACTACTGGCAATTTTCTTCTCAGATTGGGAATTTTTTCTGGATTAAAAATCTTGTCAGTCTAGTCTTCATCGGACTGATGGTATGGATATTAGTCAAGACAGGTCATGGATATCTTTTTGTTATTCCTAAGAAAAAATGGCTGTGGTATACAGTGCTGACAATTCTCGTAGCTGTGCTTCATATAACATTTAATTTCCAAACGGCTAGACATGTTCAGTCTACCTATGAAGGTTGGGCTGTGTTAATCGGTTATAGTGAGACAAATTTTGCCGAGTTGGGACTCTACCTGTCCTTATTTTTTCTAGGGCCTCTGATGGAAGAGTTGATTTATAGAGGATTGCTCCAACATGCCTTCTTTAAAGATTCGAAATTTGGGCTTGACCTGATTCTTCCTTCGGTTTTATTTGCTCTTCCTCACTTTACAAGTTTTCCCAGTGTACTAGATATTCTTGTTTTTGCGACGTTTGGAATCCTTTATGCGGGTCTAACTCGCTATACCAAGAGTATCTATCCCGGTTATATCGTTCATGTTATCAATAATATCGTAGCTACATTGCCGTTTTTGCTAACCTTTCTTCATCGAATATTCAGCTAAAACAAGACCTGTTTCCAGGTCTTGTTTTCATTTTTCGGTCAAATAAATTGCATTCGCTTTCTTGAGGGAGTATACTGGTATAGTTGAATGAAAAATTCTGATAATTTAATCTTAGAAAAGAGAAGCAAATGTCAAAAGATATTCGAGTTTTACTTTACTATAAATATGTTCCTATCGAAAACGCAGAACAATTTGCGGCTGACCACTTGGCTTTCTGTAAATCAATCGGCCTCAAAGGTCGTATCCTAGTCGCTGACGAAGGGATTAACGGAACCGTTTCTGGTGATTACGAAACAACGCAAAAATACATGGACTACGTTCACAGCCTTCCAGGTATGGAAGACCTCTGGTTCAAGATTGACGAAGAAAGTGAGCAAGCCTTCAAGAAGATGTTTGTTCGCTATAAAAAGGAAATTGTTCACCTTGGTTTAGAGGATGATAACTTTGATAACGACATCAATCCTCTTGAAACAACAGGTGCTTACTTGTCACCAAAAGAATTTAAAGAAGCCCTCCTAGATGAAGATACAGTTGTCCTTGATACTCGTAATGACTATGAGTACGACCTTGGACACTTCCGTGGGGCTATCCGTCCAGACATCCGCAACTTCCGTGAATTGCCACAATGGGTTCGTGATAACAAGGAAAAATTCATGGACAAACGTGTCGTCGTTTACTGTACAGGTGGAGTCCGCTGTGAGAAATTCTCAGGCTGGATGGTACGTGAAGGCTACAAAGATGTTGGCCAATTGCATGGAGGAATCGCGACTTACGGGAAAGACCCAGAAGTTCAAGGGGAACTTTGGGATGGGAAAATGTACGTCTTTGACGAACGTATCGCAGTCGATGTCAACCATGTCAATCCAACCATTGTAGGGAAAGATTGGTTTGATGGAACACCATGTGAACGCTATGTCAACTGTGGAAATCCATTCTGTAACCGCCGTATCTTGGCATCAGAAGAAAATGAAGACAAGTACCTTCGTGGATGCTCACACGAGTGTCGTGTTCACCCACGTAACCGCTATGTTTTAGAACATGAATTGACACAAGACCAAGTCATCGAGCGTTTAGCAGCGATTGGTGAGAACTTGGATCATTCTGAAGTCGTATAATAGTATCAACAGTCCTTGATAAGGGGCTGTTTTTCTATGCTTTTGACTAAAAAATCTTAAATTTGTTTCTGCATCTTTCAGGAAAATGGTGTATACTATATGTAAACGATTTCAAAGGAGACCATTATGGTGAAGACATTTTTTATTCCAAATAAACAAAGTATTTTAGGACAACAGGAGATTCTTACAGCTAAATCAATCTTAGCCTTTGTAGATGGCTTAGAGTCACATAGTTATGATGCTGTCTATCTTCGTCAACCCCTCAATCGCCTTGAGTATATCGAGTGTGGAATCGTAGGCAAATCTCAATTTCTCTTTAAGGTACGATATCTAGATGCTCAAAAAGGCTATCAAGTAATCATTCCTGATTTGATTACAAGAGCTGACTGGGAGATTGTAGAAGCTTTCTTACAAGCCTTGTCTAGCAAGGTTGGTGAAGCAGTTGAAGGCTTGGAAGACTTTGATTTGGAAAACTATTTCCAAGAAACTGTTAAAAACTATCTATCTGATAAGGCTGCTCGTTTGGCCTTTTGCCAAGGTATTCTATCACCTGTCTACTTTGATAAGAAGGATTTAGAAAGTTTCTTGGAAGAAGATGGCTTGGCACGTTTTGAAGAGTTAGTTAAGAGGGTTCAAGGGTCAGATGCTTTTCCTTCCAGCGCTAAATTTTATCCAGATGGTGAAGGTAAGGTTCATGGGGTCTATCACCTAGCTCAGGGAGTAAAAACCATTTTGCCAAAAGGTCCTGTTGTTCCTGTACCTTATGTTGAACAGTTGGCTGGTAAGAACCTTGTCTGGGAGATTGACTTGGTAAAAATCTCTGGAGATGGTTCTAAGCCTGAAGACTATGAAGCAGTAGCCAGACTGGATTATCAAACCTTCTTAGAAGCTCTTCCAAAAGAACTTTATCAGGACTTGGATGCCAACCAAATAGTGGTAGGACCAATCTTAGGGGAAGATTTTGAATATTTAGCAAATAGATAAATAAGGAATCTGTGACAAAAGTTTCTATAAAGTTAAAAAGCGGACAAGATTAGTTTTCTGATTATCAGAATTCTGTCTTGTTCGCTTTTTTTGTTTTTAAAATTTTATAGTAATGATCCTCTAAAGTTAATATCTTTCAATCTCGCTACCTTTATCTTACATAAAAGCTAGGATTCGGAGATAGTCAGAAATCAGTGCCATTTCTGCTAGGAAAAAGAGAAATAGGACGCTTCCGTTGACGAGGACTGCGAAGAGAAGACGGTAGAAAGGATCAGTTTTACTATCCTTACTCGGTCTTGAGATGATGTAGAGGTTGCCAAGTAGGACCATACCTAGACTAATGAGGCTGAGAAGAGCTGCAAAGCGTAGGCCGTTAAAGAAGGCAAAGAAGCTAGCGACTCCTGTGAGTAGGATAGGAAGGGCGAAGAGCCTACTGTACTCTTGAAAGGCTCTTTCCAGTGTCCAATCGCTGTCCTGATCTACAAAACGTTTGACTACGAATCCACCCATAAGGATAGAAAAGAAGAAGAGACTTGTCGCTACTAAAATAGAGAAGACAGAAAAGAGATTGAGAGATGGGAATTGTTCTACGAAGTTGGCATCGATGCTTGCCATGCGACCATAGTAGCTATGTTTGGCGTGGTAAACAGTAAAGAGGAAACTCGTAGTAGAAAAGATAGTTAGGAGTGCAAAGGCATTATAACTATGTTTTTTATCTGTATCAAAACAAGCTGTCGGCTCTTTAAGAGCACCTAGTAGCCAGGTCCAAAAATCAGCCAATTCTTCTTTGAAGATTGCAGTTTTTGTAGGTGTAGGGTCTGGTAAAAATGGGCTTTCCAAAGATTTGCTGGTTAAAGGTTTGCTTGTCTGAAAAACTTCTTTAACAGGTTTTTCTGACTTATCTATCTTTTCTGATTTTTCAGCGAGCTCTTCAGTCTCTACAATTTCCTCACTAGTTTCCATATCTTCTGAATTGGCTTGAGGATTTTCCTCAACTACTGGTGATTCTTCCTTTGTATCTGAATCTTCTTCAAGGAGAACTGGGTCGGATGGGCTATCTTTTTTATCATTGTTGGCTGTTTTCTCGAAATCAGCACTTTCAAACCATTCTTGAGTCATGATGGGACCTCCTTTTTGATTAGTAACTTTTTATTCATGATGTCTATAAGAAGGCGAGCGAACATCCTCTTTTGGTAGATTGATGTCTTGACCAGCTTTTGCGACAAGTAAATCTTGCGTATCTTTTTTCTCTACTTTGTAAGGATTTGAGAATTCTTCATCTTCCTTGTTTTCCTCGTTTGGATTATACCCTTCCCGACTACGATGATAGATGGAACCATGGTCAGAAGAAAGTTCTACATTAATTCTCTCAAGTTCTTTTTTAGCTAGCTTGATGACCATATCTTTTTTTGACTCTAGCTCTACCTTACCATGTACTTGAATATCCTCAGCAGAGATATGTTCATGGTCTGCTTGGATGCGGCTATCTGTTAGACTGGTTTCAAATACATTGACAATTCCAGTTGTGATCAGTTGGCTATTTTTAATCTCGCTATCAGTGATACGAAGGAGATATCCATTTGACAGAATCTTGGCATTGCTGATTTTTGCATTGGAAATCGAAAGGATATGATGGTTGACTTGAGCTGTAAGATTTTTTAAGTCCTTTCCTCTTGGTAATGAGAGAACAACTTCATCATTGCGACTAGAGACTCCGCTTACGATAAAGAGGATACCCTGAATACTAGAACCAACAGAAGGACGTGTAGTTGACTTGGTGTCGGAAATTTCAAGAGTTTTTTCTTTGCTAGAATGTTGAAGATTCTCTTTTTCAGAGACAGTTGGATGATACTGGATGTGAATCTTATCATCATTTGACTCCGTAATAACTAGAGAATGTTGTGTTAGTGAGATGTTAAGATTTTCGATATCTTGATCAAATGTGAGCTCTTCCATTCGGCTCTCAAAGACTGGATTTTGAGACATTGCAAGGAGGCTTCTGACACCATCGGTTTGGATGCCGATGATCATCATGGAAAAACCGATGATACTGGTAACAACACCAAAGATAAGAAATCCTTTTGTCCATTTACGCATGTCTTTCACCTCTCTTTCCTCTATTAAGAATCCATTGGATGAGTCGAAGGACTAGTAATCCAAAGAAACGTGCTACATAGGAAGTCGCTAGTAAGACTAGAGACGAAGCTCCGATCGCTAGTAAACCTCCACCAAAAATCAGTATAAAAGCAGATGTCGATTCAGCCAGAACGTAGAAGCTTTCAAATAGGAGAACGCCTCCTAGGATTAGTCCAGCTACTGATACAGCAAAGAAGGCTATAAGTACGCTGACAGCAGCGATAAAAATCCCGATGATAGCCATGAGAAGAGCAATTCCGACTGGAATTCCGATAGGAGCTGCAAGAAGGGCTAGTAGAGCGATGCGTAAAATATGGCGGTCGTTCTTGCTGGAATTTTCTTCGTTGATTTTCTTATCAAGAAGTGTAGTCAGGACATCATGGGCAGCTTCTTTTGGACTTCCCAGGCTAGTGATAAGTTCCTCCTCACCTTCTGGACCCGCATCATCAAAGAGTTCTTTGAAGTAATCCATGGCTTCAATGCGATCAGATTGAGGAAGCTTCATCAGATAGGCTTCAAGCTGATTCAAATATTCAGTTCTTGTCATGGCGAATGCTCCCTTCTATGATGCCATTGATAGTGTCAGTGTAGAGTGTCCATTCTTCTCTGAGTACAAATAGTTGCTCCTCCCCAATCTCTGTCAAGGAGTAGTACTTCCGCATCCGACCTTGGTATTCGCGAGAGTATGTAGTCAGATAGCGGTTGGTATCCAGTTTTTTCAAGATGGGGTAGAGGGTAGATTCCTTGATTTTGGCAATGAGTTTAATGGTTTGGCTAATCTCATAACCATAGGAATCCCCTTGTTCTAGGATGGCCAAGATGAGAAATTCAATCAAAGCCGCTGATGTTGGAAAATACATGGGGCACCTCCTTTTTTAGTATGTAAAAATTTTATATATAATTATTCTACACATACATCATACATCTAAATGTAAGCCCTGTCAAGTAATATGTGTAAAATTTTTATATATAAAAAATCTCCTAGTAAAAACTAGAAGATTAGAGGATTTTATCCGCTCGATCCACCATAAAGAGGGCGATTGTCATGATAATATCAATTATTAGAAGAATCAGTACCGCTGGAACCCAAGACTGGAACATGTTAAAACTGTAACCAAAGAGAGTTGGTCCAAAGGCCGCTAGAATGTAACCACCGGTCTGGGCAAGTCCAGATAATTGAGCCGTTTTTTCAGGTGAGCTTGTTTTAATAGAAAAGCAAACCATGAGATAGGGGAAAAGTGCGCTACAGGCCGTGCCAATCAAGAGGTGAGCCATCAGCCAATAAAAGAAATTACTACTTGGGTATAAAAGCATGGCAATTCCTAGCATACCAGCCAGAGAGATGACTGCTAACATGATTTGACGGTTATGATTTGACAAACGCGTCGTTAAACTTGGAATGGTCATGGAGAAGGGAATGCTAATTAGTGAAAAGATAGAAGCCAGAAGTCCGGCATCCGTATGAGCTAGCCCTGCACTGATGGCCATGGTTGGCAACCAGGTCATGCTGGTATAGAAGAGCAGGGACTGCAACCCACCGAAGACAATAATAGCCCAAACTTGCTTGCTTTTTAGGATATTCTCTTTTTCTTTTTTATCTTCATGCCCTTCTAGGAAATGATTGTGGCCATGGTTAGGAAACCAGACCAATAAGGTTAGCAGGCAGACCATGGACAGGCAGAGAATCAGCCCCTTCCAAGATGTTGCCTGAGTAATGGGTACAGAGAGGTAGGAAGCTAGTGCTGTCGCGATTCCCATAGTCGTCACATAAACCGTTGTCAGGAAGCTAATCTTTTGTGGGTAGTTTGCTTGAATCATACTAGGAAGAAGTACGTTAAAAATAGCGACACTTGCTCCGATGAGTAAGGTTCCCAGATAGAGAAGGGGAAGATTGAAGATACGAATCACTGAACCGATGGTTAAGATGAGGAGGCTGTATGTAAAAAGGTGCTCGAGTCCAATCTTTTGAGCCAAACGCGTCGCAAAAGAGGAGAAAAGAGCAAACATCAGGAGAGGAAGGCTGGTCAAAACCCCAAGTGAGCTGACCTCAACTCCTAAACCTTGAGCAATATCTCCCAAAACAGTTGGTAAGGCCGTAAAAGGAGCTCTTAAGACCGCTCCGATTAAGATAATTCCTAGAATAAAAAAGAGTGATCGTTTTTTCATGTGAACCTCAATAAACTGATTTTGATAACAGCTTATTTTAAGGCTTTTTCCCATAGATGTCAAGATGGTGTGAGAAACTCCGCTCCTTAGTTGAGCGAAATCATGGGTAAAAAGAAGGAGAGATTTACTAGTTTTTTTCTGGGATTCAAATAAAAATAGGAAAGTCTGAAAAATTGTGATAAAATAGTGAAAGAAAATATATACATTGGAGAAAAACTGTGTCTGAAAATAGGAAATTTAGCGTCTTGATGTCCGTCTACATCAAAGAAAATCCTGTCTTTTTAGAAGAGGCTGTAAAAAGTATCTTACATCAAACGCTCAAACCTAGTGAAGTGGTTATCGTTGAAGACGGTCCACTGACACCTGAACTATATCAAGTGTTGGAAAAATTGGTAGCACAGTCAAGTATTCCAATCAAACGTTGTCCGCTTGAACAAAATCGTGGCTTAGGTTTGGCGCTACAGTATGGTGTTTTGCAGTGCCAGTATGACATTATTGCCCGTATGGATACGGACGATATCGCTGTTGAAGATCGTTTTGAACAACAGTTTGACTTGATGGAAAAGGAAAACTTGGACTTGCTGGGTGGTCATATCGCAGAATTCATCGATCAACCTGATGAAATTGTTTCTTACCGTCGTGTGCCGACTAAGCACGAAGAGATTATCGCCTACCAACGTATGAGAAGTGCCTTTAATCATATGACGGTTATGTTTAAAAAAGAGATGGTTCTCAAGGCAGGTAACTACGAAGATGGGCTCTATATGGAAGACGATTTGCTCTGGCTTAATATGATTAGCGCAGGTGCTCGAACTGGAAATGTGGATCAGATTCTTTGTAAGGTGCGCGTGGGAGCGGGGATGTTTGAACGTCGTGGTGGCCTTCGCTATCTCAAACTCTATCGCCAAGCACGTCAAAGAATGCACGCGCGTGGACAGATTTCTTATGGCGAATATCTGAAAAGTGTGTTAATCCAAGTTGTCGTTGCCCTATGTCCAGGATTTGTCCGACAGTTTATATTTTTAAAACTATTGAGAAAAAGTAAATAGCTAATCAGTTAAAAAAACCTCTAGTAATTACTAGAAAATGTGATTTTGTGTAGGAGGATACCATTCACATGAATAAAAAAATGACAGATTATGTAATTGATCTGGTTGAAGTGTTAAATAAACAACAAAAACAAGTCTTTTGGGGGATTTTTGATGCTGCCAGCATGATTTCCTCAATCATTGTTTCTTATATCTTGTTTTATGGATTGATCAATCCAGCTCCTGTGGACTATGTCATCTATACAAGCTTGACCTTCCTTTTCTATCAAATCATGATTGGATTCTGGGGGCTCAATGCTAGCATTAGTCGCTATAGCAAAATCACAGACTTTATGAAGATATTCATCGGAGTAAGTGTCAGCAGTATCTTGTCCTATCTCCTTTGCTATGCCTTCTTGCCACTTTTCTCTGTACGTTTTATCGTTCTCTTTATCTTGCTCAGCACCTTCTTGATCTTGCTCCCACGTATTACTTGGCAGTTGATCTATTCAAGACGCAAAAAGAGTGATGGAGAAGGGGAACACCGTCGTACCTTCTTGATTGGTGCAGGAGACGGTGGGGCTCTCTTTATGAACAGCTACCAACATCCTACGAGTGATCTTGAGTTAGTGGGTATTTTGGATAATGATGAAAAGAAAAAAGGTCAAAAACTAGGTGGAATCCCAGTCTTAGGATCTTATGAACAGTTGCCAGAACTCTCTAAACGTCATCAGATTGAAAAAGTTATCGTTGCGATTCCTTCTCTCGATCCATCAGAGTATGAGCGTATCCTAAAAATGTGTAACCAACTTGGCTTGAAGTGTTATAAGATGCCCAAGATTGAGTCGGTTGTACAAGGATTGCATCCTCAGGTAGGTGGTTTCCAAAAAATCGATATTACTGACCTTTTGGGACGTAAAGAAATTCAACTAGATGAGTCACGTCTAGGCTCAGAAATTACTGGAAAAACCATCTTAGTGACAGGTGCAGGAGGTTCTATCGGGTCTGAGATTTGCCGTCAGGTTAGTCGCTTTAATCCAGAGCGCGTGGTTCTCTTGGGGCATGGGGAAAACTCTATTTATCTGATCTATCATGAATTGATTCGTAGCTTCCAAGGAATTGACTATGTTCCTGTGATTGCAGACATCCAAGACTACGATCGCTTGCTTCAAGTATTTGAGCAGTACCAACCAGCCATTGTTTACCACGCTGCTGCCCATAAGCACGTGCCAATGATGGAACGTAATCCAAAAGAAGCCTTTAAAAATAATATCCTCGGAACTTACAATGTTGCCAAGGCAGTTGACGCCGCTAAGGTACCGAAGATGGTTATGATTTCGACCGATAAGGCCGTTAATCCACCAAACGTAATGGGAGCTACCAAACGTGTGGCAGAGTTGATTGTTACAGGATTCAACCAACGTAGTCAATCTACCTATTGTGCGGTTCGTTTTGGGAATGTTCTTGGTAGCCGTGGTAGTGTGATTCCAGTATTTGAGCGTCAGATTGCAGAGGGTGGTCCAGTGACTGTGACGGACTTCCGTATGACTCGTTACTTTATGACCATTCCAGAAGCTAGCCGTTTGGTGATCCATGCAGGAGCTTATGCTAAAGATGGAGAAGTCTTTATCCTTGATATGGGCAAACCAGTTAAGATTTATGATTTGGCCAAGAAAATGGTTCTTCTCAGCGGACGTACTGAAAATGAAATTCCGATTGTAGAAGTGGGGATTCGTCCAGGTGAGAAACTCTATGAGGAGTTGTTGGTATCTACTGAATTAGTTGATAATCAAGTCATGGATAAGATTTTTGTTGGTAAGGTTAATGTCATGCCACTTGAAGTCATCAATCAAAAGATTGAAGAATTCCGTGCCTTGCAAGGTTCAGAGTTGAAGCAAGCCATTATCGGTTTTGCCAATGAAACAACTCACGCTGATTCATAATAAAAGTAAGGTATTATCCCTAGAATTCTTTTTGACAGGAGGGAAGGGATAGTATCTTTTTTCTAGATTTGGAGAGACTTTCAGAGTTTTTTGAACAAACTTGTTATTGAATAGATATAGTAAATAAAAAATTAGGAGTAACTTATGATTAACGCTTATAAGAATTTCTTTAAAGGTTATGTAGATTTTACAGGCCGTTCAACACGTTCAGAGTTTTGGTGGGTTTGGTTAACAAACATACTACTTCTTATCCCTCTCTACTCAGCATACTTTAATGTTATATTTAGCGAAGGAAGCGAGGGTGCTTTTCTTGCCTTGGGTGGCCTTGCTATTATTTACATGATTTTTGGTCTGGCACTTTTCTTGCCTTGGCTTGCGTTGACAGTTCGTCGTCTCCGTGACGCTGGTTTCCATTGGGCACTCATTTTCGTTGGCTTTATCCCAATGGTTGGAGGAATTGCTTTACTAGTCTTGTTAGCTATGCCAAGCAAGGAAGTAGAGGTAGTAATCCTTAATAAAGCTGAAGAAGTTGAAGAAGTTGTGGAAGTTTCACCTTTCGAAGAACCAGACAACAAATAGGATAGTCAAACTTTACCATCTATTTAGCTGACTAGCATTCTTCCTACTAGTAGGTAAATCACTAACACTCCCATATCCATTTGTGGATTGAGGAGTGTTTTATTTTGTAAATATTTGTGATTTCTAGCAGTATCTGATAGACTAAAATATACAACTAAACAATTAGGAGTAACTTATGATTCAGGCATATAAAAATTTCTTTAAAGGTTATGTAGATTTTACAGGCCGTTCAACACGTCCAGAATATTGGTGGGTTTGGCTGATGAATAATATTTTGTTCCTACCCCTGTATATATTCTATTTTCAAATGGCCTGGAATGATGCTGGAGAAACAGATCCTATTTTAGGAGTAGCAATCATAAGTATTTATATGATTTTAGGTATAGTGTTCTTTACACCAAGTCTTGCTGTAAAAGTTCGTCGGCTAAGAGATGCAGGCCTTCACTGGGCTTTCATCTTCCTTTACTTCGTTCCAATGGGTGGTATTGCTCTTTTAGTTCTGCTAGCCATGCCAAGTAAGGAAGTAGAAATAGTAACAATCAATAGATCTAAAGAAGTTGAAAGCGAAGAAGTTTCCCCTTTTGAATAATTGGACGAGTACGGGGAATGTCATTCTCCTCATTATGATCAGACAAAAAGCTCCCAAACCTAACTTTTAGGCTGGGAGTCTTTTGTTTAACGTTTTAATTGTAGATGCTGTAAAATGTCTGCCGGGTGGTGAGCAATCCAGTCAGGATTATAGCCCATGAGGTCTTTCTCCTCACCGAATCCCCAGGTTACCGCTAGTTTTTTAATGCCAGTTTCTTGGGCACCAATCATATCAAACTTGGTATCTCCGATAATAATGACTGTTTCGGGCGCTAGATGATGAGTTTCCAGAGCCTGACGAATGACATCAGCCTTGTGTAGGGCTTGAGGGCTTGAACCATAAATGCCATCAAAGAAGTGGTCAATCCCAAAATTGCTAGTCATATCAACTGCGGTTGGTGTATTCTTCGTAGTAGTGATATAAAGAGGATAATGCTCAGCTAGTTCTACAAGTAAATCTTTGATATGTGGAAAGAGTTGGGCTTCGTAAACACCCTTTTCCTTATAATAAGAACGATAGAGCTGGATGGCTTCCTCTATCTGCTCAGCTGGTAAACAACTAGCAAAGCTGGTTTCTAGTGGAGGTCCCATAAAACCTCGAATGGTTTTGGCACCAGGACTAGAAACTCCAAGTTGGTCAAAGGTATAGGTGAAACCATTATGGATACCGATAGAACTATCAACTAGCGTTCCATCTAAGTCAAAAAAGATAGCAGATATAGATGACATTGATTCTCCTCAAAATGATGAAATTATTCGCCGAAGATTTCTTTTTGAAGGCGACGACCTGTAGGTGTGGCAGCGAGCCCCCCTTCAGCAGTTTCACGAAAGGCAGTTGGTAAGCTAGATCCTACTTGATACATGGCGTCAATGACCTCATCAACTGGAATTTTTGATTCGATACCAGCCAGAGCCATATCGGCTGCGATGAAGGCAAAACTTGCTCCCATGGCATTCCGCTTGACACAAGGAACTTCAACCAAACCTGCAACGGGGTCACAGATTAGGCCGAGCATGTTTTTGATAACGAAGGCGATAGCCTGGCTCGCTTGATAAGGTGTTCCGCCTGCAGCTAGAGTTAGGGCAGCGGCACTCATGGCTGAAGCTGAACCGACTTCGGCCTGGCAGCCACCTTCGGCTCCCGAGATAGAAGCGTTGTTAGCAATCACGAGTCCAAAAGCACCTGCAGCGAATAAGAAGTCTAGTTGTTGTTCATGAGTTAAATCCAACTTTTGAATAGCAGCAGTGAGAACGGCTGGAAGGCAGCCTGCACTACCAGCAGTAGGTGTTGCACAGACCAGTCCCATCTTGGCATTGTGTTCATTAACGGCGATAGCATTACGGGCTGCAGACAAGACAGTGAAGTCTGATAGGGTCTTTCCTTTTTTGATGTAGTGGTCAAGCTTGGCAGCGTCACCACCTGTCAAACCACTACGAGATTTTTTTTCACTAAGACCAAGCTCAACTGAAGCTTTCATGACTTCAAGGTTGCGCTCCATGAGAAGGAGAACTTCTTCTCGTTCACGACCTGTTAGCTCAAACTCGGTCGTAATCATGAGTTCAGCAACATTTCCTTGAAAATCAAGTTCGGCTTGTTCGACTAATTCTTTGATAGAATAAAACATATTTTCTCCTATTGAAAGAAATTGACATTATGCAAATGAGGAATTTTACGAATCTCTTCGATAGATTCATCACAGTTGCGGCTATCAACTTCAATAATCATAATGGCTTTCTCACCAGCTTTTTCTCGGGTTACATTCATTTGGGCGATGTTAATGTCAAAGCGAGAGAGGGCCTCTGTTACGTGAGCAATCATACCAGGAACATCCTGATGAACGATGATAATGGTAGGAGTGTTCATGTTGAGGGATACGGCAAAGCCATTGAGCTCTGTTACCTGGATATTTCCACCACCGATTGAAATTCCTGTCACACTGATGGTCTTGTGCTCATTCTTAACAGTGATTTTCGTAGTATTTGGGTGAGGGGCGTTACTGTCTTTCTGGATGGTCCAGACAATTTTGATGCCACGCTTGTGGGCAATTTCTAAACTATTTGGAATTTCTGGATCATCTGTGTCCATTCCTAAGATTCCAGCGACCAGGGCGAGATCAGTTCCGTGCCCGCGATAGGTTTTTGCAAAAGAATTAAAAAGCTGGAACTCGACCTCGGTTGGAGTATCGTCAAAGATAGAAGAGACGATTTTACCGATACGAACAGCTCCTGCCGTGTGACTACTAGATGGGCCAATCATGACTGGCCCAATGATATCAAAGACAGATTGAAAACGAAGTGATTGCATCTGTTTCCCCTTAAAAAGATTCTTAACTCTATTATATCAAAGATTAGATGCAAGCGCTCAATTCCATGATAAAATATCTAAAATCCCCATAAAGCCTATAAAATCAAGCCTTTTGTAACAAAAAGAGGCTATTTAAGTGAAATAAAACATAGTCTTGTAACATTTCTACATAAAACCGTCAAGAAACAGTAATAATAGTAGGGTATGATGGAAATATAAGAAAGAAGGAGAATCTTTTAATATGAAATCAACAACTAACAAAATTAAAACAGGACTTGTAGGAGTAGCAGCAGCGCTTGCTTTCCTTGCACCATCACTTACTTTTGCACAAGAAACAACAACTTACACAGTAAAATCAGGTGACACTCTATCAGGAATCGCTGAAAAATACAATACAACTGTTGAAAAATTGGCAGAAAAAAATAAGATTAAAGATATTCATTTGATCTATGTAGACCAAGTATTGGTTATTGATGGTGAAGCACCAGCAACTGCAACTACGACAGCAGAAGCTCCAGTAGCAGCACCTGCAGCTACTGAAACAACAACTTATGAAGCACCAGCAGCAAGTGTAACTGTAGCAGAAGAAACTTCAGCATCAACTTCAACCGTCAGCGGATCTGAAGCAGAAGCTAAAGAATGGATCGCTCAAAAAGAATCAGGTGGTAGCTACACAGCTACAAACGGACGTTACATCGGACGTTACCAATTGACAGATTCATACTTGAACGGTGACTACTCAGCTGAAAACCAAGAACGTGTAGCAGATGCTTACGTTGCAGGACGTTACGGTTCATGGGCAGCTGCTAAGAACTTCTGGCTTAACAACGGTTGGTACTAAGAACTAACTAGCAGAATAAGATGCAAAAGTCGAGGGATTTCCTCGACTTTTTTATATTTCCTTTGCTTGATAACAGGTCTCTACTTCCTTTTTGAGGTGAGATAGCATTGAGGTTTCATTAGTTAACTCCAGAAGGGAGAAGCCCTTTTGAATAAGATGATCATTACTAGTACAAATACCTATTCGAACATAGGCGATAGCTAAAATATCGTATCTTTTCTTTTTCTTGGCATCCTCTAGTAAGGTGTAGCAGATTTGTTGACAGGTATTTTTATCTTGATTGTACAAGTAAATGGTGGACAGATTGAGTAGGATTGTCATTCGTAATTCATATAAATGTCGATAGTTTTTATATTCTTCCAAGCGCTGCAAGATTTGTTCAGTGATGAGGTGGAGGTGTTCGATGGGAAAGCTAAAAAGTATGGTATTGAGGATTTTTAGGTCACCTTCATACCATGTATCTTGTTTTTCAATTTTTTCCCAAAGCTTTTTGACCGTTTGTTCCACTTGGATTGAAAGCTGTCCTGTTCCATGTTGACGGATATAAATAACAACTTCCAGCATATCTCTGATTTCCTCTATAGGGAGATCGTGATGGACCTTGAGATAGTCTTGGCATGTTTCAAATAAGTTGACTAGACTACTGGTACCAAAGATGGAACTCGTATTGAGATAGGTTTGCATGATTTCTGTTCGCTGGCTTGGCTGATAGAGATGGCAGATGTATTCAAACTCTTCAAAACTCATATTGATTTGACGGAGAAGAAACTCCATGTTTTCATATTTGGGAGTTGCCTTGCCACTTTCAAACTTGGAAAGGCTGGTTCTTGAAAGGCCATTTCCACAGACCTCTTCTTGTGTCAATCCTTTTGACTCACGTATGTCTTTATATACTTTCCCGAAATCATAGCGCATGATTTCCTCCTTTTCGTGAAAAAAGTTAACAGTAAATAGAATTCTATTAAATATATTGTATCATAAGAATATAGAAAGTAAATAAGAGGTATCATGTAGCTAGAAAATAATAGATTGGAGGTTGTTTCAATGCGTAAAAATAAAGATCTATTTCGGGTAATCATTGTCTTTGTGGCAGGGGTTATTTTGATTCTAGCAACCCCAGTGTTATTTAGAGTTGTTATAGAACTACTGTCAAAATAAAATCTGCATTGGTTAGATTCATTAGGATTTAAAATCATTACATGAGAGCTTCTGGATAAATTTAATTTGCTGTAAGATTTGCTTATTTCATCAATTGCTTTTAGTTAGAATCCTGATTTTTAATTTACCATATTTGTATTCACAGAAGTTCTAATCAAGACATTAAAGTGGATATCATGAGAAGAAAATAAGAAAGGTGATTTTATCTATAGTAGGTAGAATCTAAAAAATAAATTATGATTCATTTAAAATTTTATATCAAATCCGTTCTTTGTTCATTGGTATTTTTTATCCTTTTAATTCTTTTTATTAAAAATATATATTATCCTGTTCTAAAGATAACTATTGAAGTTATTCTGTCGTTTTCGATAGGTAGTCTTTGTTATGCCATTTTTTGTAAAACAAATCGAGCTGCTTTCCTGCCAATTTCGGTTATTTTATTTTTGATGACTCTCTATTTGCTGGGAGGATAGTATTTTAGCAGGAATTTTGTCAGTTTGCATTTTTTCTTGGAGAAATTCTGACGATTGAAATCTTAGTGGCTTTAAGTGGAGTAAATTTGCTATCAAGATTTTTCAAAAAAGAGAAGTCAATTGATTTGCTTGTGGATTATAAAGATGGAAGGTAAAATTGGGATATTTAAAATGAAACATTTTTTTGCAGGAATTGGTGAGATAAGATTTATTAGTTATCTATTGTCTCTATGTGTAGGACTAGCCCCTCTTTTTCATATATATGTTATAGGTTCTGAAATGAGTTTTATGAAAATAGTGTTATCTATTTTGGGAATTATATTTGTTTGTATTTTAACTATTGCACGAATTTATAGGTGTTTTTTCTATAAAGAATAGTTTGGAATGAAAAAGTGTCTTATGCTAGAGCTTGGTAGATTATCAGCCTCTTCCTTGTCTTCTCCAACCAAGCATGTTATAATGAAAACTGCTCAAACGACCTTCAATCGTGAAGCACACACGACCTTCAATCGTGAATAAACGAATAGATGGGAGAACTACCATGAGTGATAACTCTAAAACACGTGTTGTCGTGGGGATGAGTGGTGGTGTCGATTCGTCAGTGACGGCTCTTTTGCTTAAGGAGCAGGGCTACGATGTGATCGGTATCTTCATGAAGAACTGGGATGACACAGATGAAAACGGCGTCTGTACGGCGACCGAAGATTACAAGGATGTGGCTGCGGTGGCAGACCAACTGGGCATTCCTTACTACTCTGTCAACTTTGAAAAAGAGTACTGGGACCGCGTTTTTGAGTATTTCCTAGCGGAATACCGTGCAGGACGCACGCCAAATCCAGATGTTATGTGTAATAAGGAAATCAAGTTTAAGGCCTTTTTGGACTATGCCATGACCTTGGGGGCAGACTATGTGGCGACTGGTCACTATGCCCGTGTGGCGCGTGATGAGGATGGCATCGTTCACATGCTTCGTGGCGTGGACAATGGCAAGGATCAGACCTATTTCCTCAGCCAACTTTCACAAGAACAACTCCAAAAGACCATGTTCCCTTTGGGACATTTGGAAAAGCCTGAAGTTCGCAGACTAGCAGAAGAAGCAGGCCTTGCGACTGCTAAGAAGAAAGACTCAACAGGGATTTGCTTTATCGGAGAAAAGAACTTTAAAGAATTTCTCAGCAACTACTTACCAGCTCAGCCTGGTCGCATGATGACTGTGGATGGTCGCGATATGGGTGAGCATGCTGGTCTGATGTACTATACGATCGGTCAGCGTGGCGGACTCGGTATCGGTGGTCAACACGGTGGTGACAATGCCCCTTGGTTTGTTGTCGGAAAAGACCTGAGCAAAAATATCCTCTATGTCGGTCAAGGTTTCTACCATGATTCGCTCATGTCAACCAGTTTAGAGGCTAGTCAAGTCCACTTTACTCGTGACATGCCAGAGGAATTTACGCTCGAATGTACGGCTAAATTCCGCTACCGTCAGCCAGACTCGAAGGTGACGGTTCATGTCAAAGGAGACAAGGCTGAAGTCATCTTTGCAGAACCTCAGCGCGCCATTACACCAGGACAAGCAGTTGTCTTTTATGATGGTGAAGAATGTCTCGGTGGCGGTTTGATTGACAATGCCTACCGTGATGGCAAGGTTTGTCAGTACATTTAGATTGACAAATTTTCTCAATTTGCTACAATAATAAAAGCAATAGAAATGATGGTCAAAGCTCATGGATGTTGCAGGCTTTTTGTCCTGCACTTCTTTGGAGTTTTGACTGTTTTTGTGTCGTTTAGAGGAAAGGACAAAAATGACTCAACAAGACTTTCGGACAAAAGTAGACAATACGGTTTTTGGTGTTCGGGCGACAGCCTTGATTCTTCAAAATCGCAAGCTCCTAGTTACCAAAGACAAGGGCAAGTATTATACTATTGGCGGCGCGATTCAAGTCAATGAAAGCACGGAAGACGCGGTAGTTCGTGAAGTGAGGGAAGAATTAGGTATCCGAGCTCAAGCTGGGCAGCTAGCTTTCGTGGTTGAAAATCGCTTTGAACAAGACGGTGTTTCCTATCACAACATCGAGCTTCATTATCTGGTAGACTTGCTTGAAGATGCTCCATTGACCATGCAGGAAGATGAGAAAATGCAGCCCTGCGAGTGGATTGACTTGGATCAGCTCCAGAATATCCAGCTGGTTCCAGCCTTTTTAAAAACAGCCCTACCAAATTGGGACGGACAATTACGACACATCCATCTTAACGAATAGGAGAGAAAATGATGGTTAAGCTTATTGCCCATGTGCTTGTTCATAGTGGTGGTGATTATTTGCTCATTCAGCGTTCGGAAATTAAAAGAGGACAACCCAACGTTTATCCGACTTACTGGGATATTCCTGGTGGCGGGGTTGAAAAGGGTGAACTTCCGCGAGATGGAGCTCTTAGAGAATGTATTGAAGAAGCGGGAGTTAGGCTAGACAGCAGTTCGCTCAAACTTCTTCACGAAGATAGTCAACTGGATACCTCAAAGGATACTGTCTTTACTCGCTTAGTTTATAAAGCAGAGTGGGTTGGGGAGAAGCCAATTATCAGATTAGATCCTGAAGAGCATACGCACTTTAAATGGGTTACCATGGATCAAGCTCTAGAGGAGGAGAAGTTAGTTCCTTATTTGCGAGAAATTTTTGAAAGGTTAAAAAATGACTTATAATTTTACAGAAGAATACGATATTATTGTAATCGGTGCGGGACACGCTGGGGTTGAGGCTTCCTTGGCTGCCAGCCGTATGGGCTGCAAGGTCTTGCTTGCGACTATCAACATTGAAATGTTGGCTTTCATGCCATGTAATCCATCCATTGGTGGTTCTGCCAAGGGGATTGTCGTGCGCGAAGTCGACGCTCTTGGTGGTGAAATGGCCAAGACCATTGACAAGACTTACATCCAGATGAAGATGCTTAACACTGGGAAAGGTCCAGCTGTTCGTGCCCTTCGTGCGCAAGCTGACAAGGAGCTCTACTCTAAGGAAATGCGCAGGACGGTTGAAAATCAAGAAAATCTAACCCTTCGTCAAACCATGATTGATGAGATTTTGGTGGAGGATGGCAAGGTTGTCGGTGTGCGTACGGCAACTCATCAAGAATATGCTGCTAAGGCTGTAATTGTGACTACAGGGACAGCCCTCCGTGGGGAAATCATCATCGGAGATCTCAAGTACTCATCAGGTCCAAACCACAGCCTAGCTTCGATTAACCTTGCTGATAACCTTAAGGAACTTGGTCTTGAAATCGGTCGTTTCAAGACAGGAACACCTCCACGTGTCAAGGCTTCTTCTATCAACTACGATGTGACAGAGATTCAGCCAGGAGACGAAACACCAAATCACTTCTCATATACTTCACGTGACGAAGATTATGTCAAGGACCAAGTTCCATGCTGGTTGACTTATACCAATGGTACCAGCCATGAGATTATCCAAAACAACCTCCACCGTGCGCCTATGTTTACAGGTGTGGTCAAGGGAGTGGGGCCTCGTTACTGTCCATCGATTGAGGATAAGATTGTTCGCTTTGCGGATAAGGAACGTCACCAACTCTTCCTTGAGCCAGAAGGTCGCAATACAGAGGAAGTTTATGTTCAAGGGCTTTCAACCAGTCTTCCTGAGGATGTCCAACGTGAGCTGGTTCATTCTATCAAAGGTTTGGAAAATGCAGAGATGATGCGTACAGGTTATGCTATTGAGTATGACATGGTCTTGCCTCATCAGTTGCGTGCAACTCTAGAGACCAAGAAAATCTCTGGACTTTTCACTGCTGGTCAGACAAATGGAACGTCAGGTTACGAAGAAGCAGCAGGCCAAGGGATTATCGCTGGTATCAATGCGGCTCTGAAAATCCAAGGCAAGCCTGAGTTGATTTTGAAGAGAAGTGACGGCTATATCGGGGTCATGATTGATGACTTGGTGACCAAGGGAACTATTGAACCTTACCGTCTCTTGACCAGTCGTGCTGAATACCGTCTCATCCTCCGTCATGACAATGCCGATATGCGTTTGACTGAGATGGGACGCGAGATTGGTCTTGTGGATGATGAGCGCTGGGCTCGTTTTGAAATCAAGAAAAATCAATTTGAGAATGAAATGAAGCGCCTAGACAGCATCAAACTTAAACCAGTCAAGGAAACCAATGCTAAGGTTGAAGCAATGGGCTTCAAGCCATTGACTGATGCCGTGACCGCCAAGGAATTCCTCCGTCGTCCGGAAGTCTCTTACCAAGACGTGGTAGCTTTCATTGGGCCTGCCGCTGAAGAATTGGATGACAAGATTATCGAATTGATTGAAACGGAAATCAAGTACGAAGGATACATCTCAAAAGCCATGGATCAGGTTGCTAAGATGAAACGCATGGAAGAAAAACGGATTCCAGCCAACATCGACTGGGATGATATTGACTCCATTGCGACAGAGGCTCGCCAGAAGTTCAAGCTCATCAATCCAGAAACCATCGGTCAAGCCAGCCGTATTTCGGGAGTAAACCCAGCAGATATTTCTATTTTGATGGTGTATCTGGAAGGTAAAAATCGAAGCATTTCAAAAAACTTAGAAAAAAAGGCTGACTAATACTCAATGAAAATCAAAGAGCAAACTAGGAAGCTAGCCGCAAGCTGTACTTGAGTACGGTAAGGCGACGCTGACGTGGTTTGAATTTGATTTTCGAAGAGTATAAAGACAAAGTGCTGAATTCTCTTTTGGGAATTCAGCTTTTTTGATAGAATCGTCCTCTTTTTTCGAATAAAGAGAAAAGGAGGAATGACCATGCTGACAGTAGAAGAAAAAAATTTTTTAGACCACTATAAAAATGCTTCCTATCATCGTTTTTATGAGATTGAGCGCTTCGCTAATCTCTGTCAAAAGTTAGACAAATGGCCACCACAGGCTGACAAGCTCTAGACTTTTTGATATACTAGAACAAATCAAAATCTAGGAGAGAATGAATGAACGTATATGGCAGATTAGAAGACGAACCAACTCCAACTTGGACTGGAAATCAAGAAAATTCAGCTGGGGGAGAGGAGCGAGAAGAGTTTGAAACACGACAATCTGCTCGCTTACCATTGTTTAAAATCTTAATTTGGAGCACTTTAGCGGTACTTGTATCTGTAGTTCTTCCTTTTGTGCTAGGATTGACCAGTCCAGAGCAGGCTCAGGATTTCTATATTGGATGGGCCATGCACCAAGGAGGAGAAATCTACACAGACTATTTTGGAACGAGTGGTCTCCTCTATTATTTCCTACAGTATCTAGCTAAAGGTAGCCTTTTATTTGCGGCATTTAATTGGCTTGCTTTAGTGGGCGCTGGAATTTTTCTTTTTCGTTCAACCTATGACTTGACGAAAGAGGACGAGCAGTCGCGACAAGTGTTGACGATTTTTTACCTTCTTGCTGGAGGTCTTAGCTTTGGTGGTGGCTATGCCACAATTCTTGCCCTTCCATTTTTATTCTACGCCCTAAACTTAGTCACAACCTATTTTGCAGAATTTAATCATGACAAAGGTTTCTTGCGTATCGGGATGAGTTTGGCTCTAGCATTTTTCTTCGCCCCTCTAGTCACAACTTTATATGCTCTGGTCTTATTCTTTGCTTTGTTAGCCTTTAATATTGGGCGTGGTTACTGGGCTCGCGGCTTTTATCAATTTCTTGCGGTTGGTCTAGGATTTTCACTCTTCTTTTATCCAATCGGTTACTACACAGTTTATAAAGGTAGCTTCGGGAGTGCTATTAGTCAAATTCTCTATCCAATTGATAGTTTGAATTTCATGTCCAACCCTGGTCTGCTAGATAATCTCCTCTTTTATGGATTATTAGCAATCGGTCTTGGAGGATTGACCCTGGTGTTTGCAGGCTTTTTCCAGTCTAAACCAAGCAAGCAATATGTCTTATCTATATTTGCTGCGCTTGCTCTTGTACTATCACTAGGCTTGGAAATTTTCTCTACTGAACCGATCCATGGAAGTCGTCTAGCTGAGTTGCTTCCTTTCATGTCCATTTTGTTGTTGACTCGAATTCGTGCCAATGATGCAGAGGGAGTGAGTCGTCGTAGAAGATATAGCGAAGCTCCTTCAGTATGGGCAATTTTCCTCAAAGGAAATGCTTACCTGCCTATCTTGGCCCTTGCTTACCTATTCTTGGCACCTTTAGTAGCGCGCTATGTCTTTCACCCAGAACAATATCAAGAACGCGCTCGTATGGAAACTACGGTTAAAGGACAAACACAGGCAACCGATCGTATTTATATATGGGATGATCTTGCTAATGGTTATAAGACTAGTGAACGTTTAGCAGCTAGTCAGTTACTAACACCGAAATTACATACAGCTTTATCTGAAAATCATACCAAGCTGGTAAATGATCTACGTGATAACCAGGCTAAAGTGATTGTGGTCAATACAAAAACAGCTCTCTGGACGGAAGTAGAACAGCTTCTAGCAGAAAGCTACCAACCAGTTCAAAGTGAATTCAAAGACTTTAAACTTTACAAATTAAAATAAAACAATCAATATCTAGTGTAAAATTTATGAAAATAGGAATTTTGGCACTAGATGTTGATTTTTATTTTTTTAGTGATATAATACTTTTTAGATACTAGTTTTAGAAAAGAGCCTGGAAATGATTGTATTGGAAGAGAAAATCAGCCCTGATCCAACCTTATTCGTTGAAAAACGCGACGGTAGACGCGTCATTTTTGATGTGGATAAAATTGACAAAGCGCTTCATAAGGCTGCGGAAAAAGTCATGGATGTAACCCCCTTGGTAGAAAAGCGTCTTAATACTCTAGTTGAACGTATTGTAGAAGAGATTCATAGTCGCTTTCCTCAAGGTGTAAAAATCTATGAAATCCAAAATATCGTAGAACATGAGTTATTGGAAGCTAAAGAATATGCCTTGGCAGAGGAATATATCACTTACCGAACTCAAAGGGATTTTGAGCGCTCAAAAGCAACAGATATCAACTTCAGTATCCATAAACTTCTCAACAAAGACCAGGCAGTTGTCAATGAGAATGCTAATAAAGATAGTGATGTTTTTAATACCCAGCGTGATTTGACGGCGGGGATTGTTGGGAAATCAATCGGTCTTCAAATGCTTCCTAAGCATGTGGCTAATGCCCACCAAAAAGGGGATATCCACTATCACGATTTGGACTATAGCCCTTACACCCCGATGACCAACTGCTGTCTGATTGATTTCAAGGGTATGTTGGAAAATGGTTTTAAGATTGGGAATGCTGAGGTAGAGAGTCCGAAGTCTATTCAGACTGCAACTGCTCAGATATCGCAAATCATCGCTAACGTTGCATCAAGCCAGTATGGAGGCTGTTCAGCAGACCGTATTGATGAAGTCTTGGCTCCTTATGCAGAAAAAAATTACCAAAAACACCTCAAAGATGCAGAGGAATGGGTACTGTCTGACAAGTGCGAAGAATATGCCTGGAAGAAAACCCAAAAAGACATCTATGATGCTATGCAATCATTGGAGTATGAAATCAATACCCTCTTCACTTCAAATGGGCAAACACCCTTTACTTCCCTTGGTTTCGGATTAGGAACCAATCGTTTTGAACGCGAAATTCAAAAGGCAATTTTAAACATTCGTATCAAGGGGCTTGGTTCAGAACACCGTACAGCTATCTTCCCTAAACTCATCTTCACTCTTAAAAGAGGACTTAACTTGGAGGAAGGCTCACCTAACTACGATATCAAGCAGTTGGCCCTTGAGTGTGCAACTAAGCGCATGTATCCAGATGTCTTGTCTTACGATAAGATTATCGAATTGACAGGTTCTTTCAAGGTTCCGATGGGATGTCGTTCATTCCTTCAAGGATGGAAGGATGAAAATGGAGTAGAAGTTAATTCAGGTCGTATGAACCTAGGTGTGGTAACAGTCAATCTTCCTCGTATCGCCCTCGAGTCTGAAGGAGACCTGAACAAGTTCTGGGAAATCTTCAATGAGCGTATGAATATCGCTGAAGATGCTCTAGTTTATCGTGTGGAAAGAACCAAGGAAGCCACTCCAGCTAATGCACCAATTCTTTATCAATACGGAGCTTTTGGCCGTCGTCTTGGGAAAGAAGAAAGTGTTGATCAACTCTTTAAGAATCGCCGTGCTACTGTTTCGCTTGGCTACATTGGACTTTATGAGGTGGCAACAGTATTCTTTGGCAACAATTGGGAAAACAATCCAGAAGCTAAAGAATTCACTCTTGATATCATTCGAGACATGAAACATCGAGTAGAAGAGTGGTCAGACCAATATGGCTATCACTTCTCTATTTATTCGACACCATCTGAAAGTTTAACAGACCGCTTCTGTCGCCTGGATACAGAGAAATTCGGTTCTATTCCAGATATAACGGATAAAGAGTACTACACAAATTCCTTCCATTATGATGTCCGTAAAAATCCAACTCCTTTTGAAAAATTGGATTTCGAGAAGGTTTATCCAGAAGCGGGAGCATCAGGTGGATTTATCCACTACTGTGAGTATCCTGTTCTTCAACAAAATCCAAAGGCCTTGGAAGCTGTTTGGGATTATGCTTATGACCGTGTAGGTTATCTAGGAACAAATACTCCGATTGATCGTTGCTACAAGTGTGATTTCGAAGGAGACTTTGATCCAACTGAGAGAGGATTTGCGTGTCCTAACTGTGGCAATAGTGATCCTAAAACAGTAGACGTGGTTAAACGAACCTGTGGCTATCTTGGGAACCCACAAGCGCGTCCGATGGTGAATGGACGCCACAAGGAAATTGCTGCGCGTGTGAAACACATGAACGGTTCAACTATTAAAACAGCAGGACATGAAGTAAGAAATTAGAAAGAGATAGAATGGGAAAATATCAATTAGATGATAAATAGAGCATTATGTTGGATAAAAAATAATTATAAGTTTGTAGTAGAGACGTTGCTAATTGGTTGTATAGGGCTTGTTCTCAGTGCTCAATCGAATCAATTGAGTAAGGTGGCTAATGCTATAGCAGAACAGGCAAATAGTCTCTCAAACGAGGCGAATAATGTGGCTAGAAAAGAATATGGAATTGAGATTACAGACATAGAGACGACTCCTCCCAAGTTGCATGCACCAGTTCAAATAATGGGGGTTGAAGGGCTTACGATTGTAAATAAGACGTTAAACTACAATATAAACATTCGTGAATTAAATGGCGTCCAACAATTAAAACTGCTATCTGAGAATGGAAATGTTATTCAAAGCAGTAGTTCGAAACGTCCGTATCTCCTTTTTAAAAGAGAGGAGATACAAAATGGTGAAATTAATTTATATTTTTCAGATGAAATTCGAGATGAGGATGGAAGCAAGGTTATTCATTCGGCGCCTTTAAACACATCAATTGAATCAATGGAGAAAATTGGTTATTATCGTTACTTTTACATATTAGCAGAATACAATGAATCATTTCAATTGTATTTAGTGGCAATGAAAAATTCACATAAAGGAGAAGAACTGTTTGAAAAATACAAAGTATATAATAAATTTGATATTCATGAGTTAAAATACTCGGATGATGAAGTATTTAAAGAGCTTGATTATAAAATGGCAGAGCAGTACGAAATGATTTATAATCATTATAGTGAATTGAAGCATTAGAAAGAAATAGAATGGGAAAATATTAATTAGATGATAAGGGAAAGGCCTTGGTTCAACGATTCCACGAAAAACATTCAAAGGGTGGAGTTAATAAAAAAGACCGAGTGGCTAGCCTTAGAGAGCAATTTTTAAATAAGAATAAGAAAAAGTGAGAGTCCGCTCTCGCTTTTCTCTTAGTTGGAGGTAAAGATGATATTACGCAGACCAAGATTGGCAGATAAAGAAACAATTTTAGAGATGATGTCAGAGTTTGAGCAGACTCAATCAGCCCACGACGGTGGCTTTTGGGATGCTGAGGGTTTTTCTTACGAGAATTGGCTAGAAACTAACCTTAATAAAGAAATGGGAATAAACTTGCCTGAAAATCGTGTTCCATCAATTCAGTTCGTATTGTTTGATGAATCAGGTCATGCTTTAGGTTTTTTAAATTTACGATTGAGACTAAATGAGGGCTTGCTGAATTATGCCGGTCATATCGGTTACTCCATCCGCCCTTCTGAAAGGGGAAAAGGTTATGCTAAGGAAGCTCTCCATCAAGGTCTAAAAATTGCTAAAGAAAAGAATATCAAACGAGCGCTTGTGACTTGTAGCACAGAAAATCCTGCCAGCAGAGCTGTTATCTTAGCTAATGGAGGGCAGTTAGAGGATGTTCGTAATGGAACGGAGCGCTATTGGATAGAGTTGGAGTAGAAAGCATGACATGGAATACACCAAAACCAGGCGAGTGGAAGAGTGAGGAGCTTAGTCAAGGGCGTATTATTGACTATAAGGCTTTTAACTTTGTGGATGGAGAGGGAGTGCGCAACTCTCTCTATGTCGCAGGCTGTATGTTTCACTGCGAAGGTTGCTATAATGTTGCGACCTGGTCATTTAATGCGGGAATTCCTTATACACCAGAGTTAGAAGAACAAATCATGGCAGACTTAGCCCAGCCCTATGTTCAAGGTTTGACCTTGCTGGGAGGAGAACCATTCCTCAATACAGGTATTCTCTTACCCCTTGTAAAACGCATTCGGAAAGAATTGCCAGAAAAAGACATCTGGTCTTGGACAGGATACACCTGGGAAGAAATGATGTTGGAGACGCCTGATAAACTAGAACTTTTATCCCTGATTGATATCCTAGTCGATGGACGGTATGATAAAAGTAAGCGTAATCTTATGCTTCAGTTCCGCGGCTCTTCCAATCAACGAATTATCGATGTGAAAAAATCCCTGCAAAGTGGAAAAGTAGTTATTTGGGAAAAGCTTAACGATGGAAAAGAAAGCTATGAACAGGTGAAGAGAGAATGAATAAAAAAGAGTTAATAGAAAGACTAGTATCTGAAATAGAGTCGGGAAAAATAAAAACGCTGGGTATCTACGGTCACGGAGCATCAGGGAAATCAACTTTTACCCAAGAATTATACCAAGCATTGGATGCTGAAAAGGTAAATTTACTAGAGACAGGTCCCTATATTACTTCGGGACGACATTTGGTAGTGCCTAAAGAAACACCGGACCAAAAGGTAACAGCATGTTTACCAGTAGCGCATGAGCTGGCAAGTTTGCAAAGAGATATTCTTGCTCTGCAAGCGGGTATGGACATCTTAACAATTGAGGAACCCTGGAAGGCTAGTGAGGTCTTATCGGGAGCAAAACCAATTCTGATAGTCGAAGGGATGTCTGTGGGTTTTCTACCCAAGGAACTCTTTGATAAAACTGTTTGTTTCTACACAGATGAGGAGACCGAATTAAAAAGACGTCTAGCTCGAGATACGACTGTGAGAAATGATGATGCATCCATTATATTGACTAGTCAGCAGATAAGACGAGAGCAGTATCTACAATACTATAAAGAAACCGAGTCAAGAGCTGATATCTTGGTAGATCAATCAGATGATAAATTTCAAATTAAAACTAGCATTATATAGAAGAAAAGACAGATAATCTAGCACTTAAATATGAAAATTTATTAAAATGGAATAAGAAAACAGTTTCATATAAAAAATTTAAAAAAACCTGTCAAAACCCTTGCAATCGCAGGGGCTTTGTGTTATTCTATTATGGTGCTGTAAATTACAGCTTTAGCTTTGATGCAAGAGGTTGCGACACGCTCGGTTGCATTGCCACGCAACGCGCGTCGGTTTTCTTGTGGAGCTAGCCTATTATCTTAAATAGACGAAAAGGAGAAAAAGATGGCAAACAAAAAAATCCGTATCCGTTTGAAAGCTTACGAACACCGTACGCTTGACACAGCGGCTGCAAAAATCGTAGAATCAGCTACTCGTACAGGTGCACAAGTTGCGGGTCCAATCCCACTTCCAACTGAGCGTAGCCTCTACACAATCATTCGTGCGACTCACAAATACAAAGACTCTCGCGAACAATTTGAAATGCGTACACACAAACGTTTGATCGATATCGTTAACCCAACTCAAAAAACAGTTGACGCTTTGATGAAATTGGATCTTCCAAGTGGTGTAAACGTAGAAATCAAACTTTAATTTAAAGCTTGATAACTTGAGCATAAAAAACGCTCGTTAAAAACTTTTTGAATAAAAAATATAGAAAAGGAACTATTTTCTCATGACAAAAGGAATCTTAGGGAAAAAAGTGGGAATGACTCAAATCTTCACTGAAGCTGGCGAATTGATCCCTGTAACAGTTATTGAAGCAACTCCAAACGTTGTTCTTCAAGTTAAAACTGTTGAAACAGACGGATACAACGCTATCCAAGTTGGTTTCGATGACAAACGCGAAGTATTGAGCAACAAACCTGCTAAAGGACATGTAGCAAAAGCTAACACGGCTCCTAAGCGCTTCATTCGTGAATTCAAAAACGTTGAAGGCTTGGAAGTTGGTGCTGAAATCACAGTTGAAACTTTCGCAGCTGGAGACATTGTTGATGTAACTGGTACATCTAAAGGTAAAGGTTTCCAAGGTGTTATCAAACGCCACGGACAATCACGTGGACCTATGGCTCACGGTTCTCGTTACCACCGTCGTCCAGGTTCTATGGGACCTGTTGCACCTAACCGCGTATTCAAAGGTAAAAACCTTGCAGGACGTATGGGTGGCGACCGTGTAACAATTCAAAACCTTGAAGTTGTACAAGTTGTTCCAGAAAAGAACGTTATCCTTATCAAAGGTAACGTACCAGGTGCTAAGAAATCTCTTATCACTATCAAATCAGCAGTTAAAGCTGGTAAATAATAAGGAAAGGGGAATACAGTCAAAATGGCAAATGTAACATTATTCGACCAAACTGGTAAACAAGCGGGCGAAGTTGTTCTTAACGATGCAATCTTTGGTATCGAACCAAACCAATCTGTTGTGTTTGATGTCATCATCAGCCAACGTGCTAGCCTTCGTCAAGGAACTCACGCTGTTAAAAACCGTTCAGCCGTTTCAGGTGGCGGACGCAAACCATGGCGTCAAAAAGGAACTGGACGTGCTCGTCAAGGTTCTATCCGCTCTCCACAATGGCGTGGTGGTGGAATCGTCTTCGGACCAACTCCACGTAGCTATGCGTACAAACTTCCTCAAAAAGTTCGTCGCCTTGCACTAAAATCTGTTTACTCAGAAAAAGTTGCTGAAAACAAATTTGTAGCCGTTGATTCTCTTGAATTTACAGCTCCAAAAACTGCTGAATTTGCAAAAGTTCTTGCAGCTTTGAGCATCGATTCTAAAGTCCTTGTTATTCTTGAAGAAGGAAACGAATTCGCAGCTCTTTCAGCTCGTAACCTTCCAAACGTGAAAGTTGCGACTGCTACAACTGCAAGTGTTCTTGACATCGCAAATAGTGACAAACTTCTTGTTACTCAAGCAGCTATCTCTAAAATCGAGGAGGTTCTTGCATAATGAATTTGTATGATGTTATCAAAAAACCTGTTATCACTGAAAGCTCAATGGCTCAACTTGAAGCAGGAAAATATGTATTTGAAGTTGACACTCGTGCACACAAACTTTTGATCAAGCAAGCTGTTGAAGCTGCTTTTGAAGGTGTTAAAGTTGCAAATGTTAACACAATCAACGTAAAACCTAAAGCTAAACGTGTTGGACGTTACACTGGTTTTACTAACAAAACTAAAAAAGCTATCATCACTCTTACAGCTGATTCAAAAGCAATCGAGTTGTTTGCTGCTGAAGCTGAATAATCTAAGGAGGAAATATCGTGGGAATTCGTGTTTATAAACCAACAACAAACGGTCGCCGTAATATGACTTCTTTGGATTTCGCTGAAATCACAACAAGCACACCAGAAAAAACTTTGCTTGTTGCTTTGAAGAACAAGGCTGGTCGTAACAACAACGGTCGTATCACAGTTCGTCACCAAGGTGGTGGACACAAACGTTTCTACCGTTTGGTTGACTTTAAACGTAACAAAGATAACGTTGAAGCAGTTGTTAAAACTATCGAGTACGATCCAAACCGTTCTGCAAACATCGCTCTTGTACACTACACTGACGGTGTGAAAGCATACATCATCGCTCCAAAAGGTCTTGAAGTTGGACAACGTATCGTTTCAGGTCCTGAAGCAGATATCAAAGTAGGTAACGCTCTTCCACTTGCTAACATCCCAGTTGGTACTTTGGTCCACAACATTGAGTTGAAACCAGGTCGTGGTGGTGAATTGGTTCGTGCTGCTGGAGCTTCTGCTCAAGTATTGGGACAAGAAGGTAAATACGTTCTTGTTCGTCTTCAATCAGGTGAAGTTCGTATGATTCTTGGAACTTGTCGTGCTACAGTTGGTGTTGTCGGAAACGAACAACATGGACTTGTAAACCTTGGTAAAGCAGGACGTAGCCGTTGGAAAGGTATCCGCCCAACAGTTCGTGGTTCTGTAATGAACCCTAACGATCACCCACACGGTGGTGGTGAAGGTAAAGCACCAGTTGGTCGTAAAGCACCATCTACTCCATGGGGCAAACCTGCTCTTGGTCTTAAAACTCGTAACAAGAAAGCGAAATCTGACAAACTTATCGTTCGTCGTCGCAACGAGAAATAATTTAAAACTAGTCGCTTAAGCAACTAGGAAATTCCGCCAGCTCGGTAGCGCTCCTTGTGAGCGCAAGCCGCTGTGGTACAACATTTAAAGGAGAAAATATAAAAATGGGACGCAGTCTTAAAAAAGGACCTTTCGTCGATGAGCATTTGATGAAAAAAGTTGAAGCTCAAGCTAACGACGAAAAGAAAAAAGTTATCAAAACTTGGTCACGTCGTTCAACGATCTTCCCAAGTTTCATTGGTTACACAATCGCAGTTTATGATGGACGTAAACACGTACCTGTTTACATCCAAGAAGACATGGTAGGTCACAAACTTGGTGAATTCGCACCAACTCGTACTTACAAAGGTCACGCCGCAGACGACAAGAAGACACGTAGAAAATAAGGAGAACATAAATGGCAGAAATTACTTCAGCTAAAGCAATGGCTCGCACAGTACGTGTTTCACCTCGTAAATCACGTCTTGTTCTTGACAACATCCGTGGTAAAAGCGTAGCCGATGCAATCGCAATTTTGACATTCACTCCAAACAAAGCTGCTGAAATCATCTTGAAAGTTTTGAACTCAGCTGTAGCTAACGCTGAAAACAACTTTGGTTTGGATAAAGCTAACTTGGTAGTATCTGAAGCATTCGCAAACGAAGGACCAACTATGAAACGTTTCCGTCCACGTGCGAAAGGTTCAGCTTCACCAATCAACAAACGTACAGCTCACATCACTGTAGCTGTTGCAGAAAAATAAGGAGGTAAAATCGTGGGTCAAAAAGTACATCCAATTGGTATGCGTGTCGGCATCATCCGTGATTGGGATGCCAAATGGTATGCTGAAAAAGAATACGCGGATTACCTTCATGAAGATCTTGCAATCCGTAAATTCGTTCAAAAAGAACTTGCTGACGCAGCTGTTTCAACTATTGAAATTGAACGCGCAGTAAACAAAGTTAACGTTTCACTTCACACTGCTAAACCAGGTATGGTTATCGGTAAAGGTGGTGCTAACGTTGATGCACTCCGTGCTAAACTTAACAAATTGACTGGAAAACAAGTACACATCAACATCATCGAAATCAAACAACCTGATTTGGATGCTCACCTTGTTGGTGAAGGAATTGCTCGTCAATTGGAGCAACGTGTTGCTTTCCGTCGTGCACAAAAACAAGCAATCCAACGTGCTATGCGTGCTGGAGCTAAAGGAATCAAAACTCAAGTATCAGGTCGTTTGAACGGTGCAGATATCGCCCGTGCTGAAGGATACTCTGAAGGAACTGTTCCACTTCACACACTTCGTGCAGATATCGATTACGCTTGGGAAGAAGCAGACACTACATACGGTAAACTTGGTGTTAAAGTATGGATCTACCGTGGTGAAGTTCTTCCAGCTCGTAAAAACACTAAAGGAGGTAAATAACCAATGTTAGTACCTAAACGTGTTAAACACCGTCGTGAATTCCGTGGTAAAATGCGCGGTGAAGCTAAAGGTGGAAAAGAAGTAGCATTCGGTGAATACGGTCTTCAAGCTACAACTAGCCACTGGATCACTAACCGCCAAATCGAAGCTGCTCGTATCGCCATGACTCGTTACATGAAACGTGGTGGTAAAGTTTGGATTAAAATCTTCCCACACAAATCATACACAGCTAAAGCTATCGGGGTTCGTATGGGATCTGGTAAAGGGGCACCTGAAGGTTGGGTAGCACCAGTTAAACGTGGTAAAGTAATGTTTGAAGTTGCTGGTGTATCTGAAGAGATCGCTCGCGAAGCGCTTCGTCTTGCAAGCCACAAATTGCCAGTTAAATGTAAATTCGTAAAACGTGAAGCAGAATAAGGAGAAGGCATGAAACTTAATGAAGTAAAAGAATTTGTTAAAGAACTTCGTGGTCTTTCTCAAGAAGAACTCGCGAAGCGCGAAAACGAATTGAAAAAAGAATTGTTTGAACTTCGTTTCCAAGCTGCTACAGGTCAATTAGAACAAACAGCTCGCTTGAAAGAAGTTA
Organism: Streptococcus infantis; assembly: GCF_047460405.1. Classification (GTDB taxonomy): domain Bacteria; phylum Bacillota; class Bacilli; order Lactobacillales; family Streptococcaceae; genus Streptococcus; species Streptococcus infantis_Q. The sequence goes on from NZ_JASHGH010000006.1 coordinate 75,004, forward strand.
AAAAACAAATCGCTCGTATCAAAACAGTTCAATCTGAAGCGAAATAATAGACTAGGGAAGGAGAAATTTCAATGGAACGCAATAATCGTAAAGTTCTTGTTGGACGTGTTGTATCTGACAAAATGGACAAGACAATCACAGTTGTAGTTGAAACAAAACGTAACCACCCAGTCTATGGTAAACGTATTAACTACTCTAAAAAATACAAAGCACATGATGAAAACAATGTTGCCAAAGAAGGCGATATCGTACGTATCATGGAAACTCGTCCGCTTTCAGCTACAAAACGTTTCCGTCTTGTAGAAGTCGTTGAAGAAGCGGTTATCATCTAATCAAACCTGAAAGGAGAAAACTGAAATGATTCAAACAGAAACTCGTTTGAAAGTCGCAGACAACAGCGGTGCACGCGAAATCTTGACTATCAAAGTTCTTGGTGGTTCTAAACGTAAATTTGCGAACATCGGTGATGTTATTGTGGCATCTGTAAAACAAGCTACTCCTGGTGGTGCGGTTAAAAAAGGTGACGTTGTTAAAGCAGTTATCGTTCGTACTAAATCAGGTGCTCGTCGTGCTGATGGTTCATACATCAAATTTGACGAAAACGCAGCAGTTATCATCCGTGAAGATAAAACTCCTCGCGGAACACGTATCTTTGGCCCAGTTGCACGTGAATTGCGTGAAGGTGGCTTCATGAAGATCGTGTCACTTGCTCCAGAAGTACTTTAATTGATTGCTCAAAGAAAATTAAATCAAGTCTAGGAAGTAAGACGAAAGCATAACTTAAGTTAGGTGAGTTGAAACTGACGAAGGATTGCTTTAATTTTCACAGAGCAAAAACAAACAAACACAGTCCCCTGGCTTAGCCAGGGTGCCCATTGGGCGTAAGAATAAAAGGAGAAAAAAATGTTTGTAAAAAAAGGCGACAAAGTTCGCGTAATCGCTGGTAAAGATAAGGGAACAGAAGCTGTTGTCCTTACTGCCCTTCCAAAAGTAAACAAAGTTATCGTTGAAGGTGTTAACATCGTTAAGAAACACCAACGTCCAACTAACGAACTTCCTCAAGGTGGTATCATCGAGAAGGAAGCAGCTATCCACGTATCAAACGTTCAAGTTTTGGACAAAAACGGTGTAGCTGGTCGTGTTGGTTACAAATTTGTAGACGGTAAAAAAGTTCGCTACAACAAAAAATCAGGCGAAGTGCTTGATTAATCACGAAGGAAAGGAGAAGTATAATGGCAAATCGTTTAAAAGAAAAATATCTTAATGAAGTAGTTCCTGCTTTGACAGAACAATTCAACTACTCATCAGTGATGGCTGTGCCTAAAGTAGATAAGATCGTTTTGAACATGGGTGTTGGTGAAGCTGTATCAAACGCTAAAAGCCTTGAAAAAGCTGCTGAAGAATTGGCGCTTATCTCAGGTCAAAAACCACTTATCACTAAAGCTAAAAAATCAATCGCCGGCTTCCGTCTTCGTGAAGGTGTTGCGATCGGTGCAAAAGTTACCCTTCGTGGTGAACGTATGTACGAATTCTTGGATAAATTGGTTTCAGTTTCACTTCCACGTGTGCGTGACTTCCATGGTGTTCCAACAAAATCATTTGATGGACGCGGAAACTACACACTTGGTGTGAAAGAACAATTGATCTTCCCAGAAATCAACTTTGATGACGTTGACAAAACTCGTGGTCTTGACATCGTTATCGTAACTACTGCTAACACTGACGAAGAGTCACGTGCATTGCTTACAGGCCTTGGAATGCCTTTTGCAAAATAATATAGGAGGTATAACTAATGGCTAAAAAATCTATGATTGCTAAGAACAAACGCCCAGCGAAGTTCTCTACTCAAGCATACACTCGCTGTGAACGTTGTGGACGTCCACACTCAGTTTACCGCAAGTTTAAACTTTGCCGTGTTTGCTTCCGTGAATTGGCATATAAAGGTCAAATCCCTGGTGTAACAAAAGCATCTTGGTAATTTCATGATACAAAGAGCGTAACAACCCCAGCAAAAATAGGAGATTTGGTGCAGGAGCGATACTCCAAGACAAATCTATCTTTTTTGCCCAGGTTGTAGCTCGTGTTCAAATGAGATTATCTTGTTTGAATGTGTCAATACTATCTGAGCCCAGCTCAATCATTAACTAGCAAGTGCAACTTGCAAACTACTAGTAAGAGGAGAAAAATAAAATGGTTATGACTGACCCAATCGCAGACTTCCTAACTCGTATTCGTAACGCTAACCAAGCAAAACACGAAGTACTTGAAGTACCTGCATCAAACATCAAAAAAGGGATTGCTGAAATCCTTAAACGCGAAGGTTTTGTTAAGAACGTAGAAATCATCGAAGATGACAAACAAGGCATCATCCGTGTATTCCTTAAATACGGACCAAACGGTGAAAAAGTTATCACAAACTTGAAACGTGTTTCTAAACCAGGACTTCGTGTCTACAAAAAACGTGAAGACCTTCCAAAAGTACTTAACGGTCTTGGAATTGCTATCCTTTCAACTTCTGAAGGTTTGCTTACTGATAAAGAAGCACGCCAAAAGAACGTTGGTGGAGAAGTTATCGCTTACGTTTGGTAATATTTAACTCCCAATTTCTTTGTGACTCGTCGTTATCGTGTTGCCTAACCCAAAGTTATTTCTGCGAGACGATGCCTAGATTCACTTTGAAATTGAAACCTAAATGTTCCTTCAAATCGAGAAATCGATTTACCCCCGTGAAAACTGGCCAACATGGCCTGACAATTTAACAGGAGAATAAAAACATGTCACGTATTGGTAATAAAGTTATCGTGTTGCCTGCTGGTGTTGAAATCACTAACAATGACAACGTTGTAACTGTAAAAGGACCTAAAGGAGAACTTACTCGTGAGTTCTCAAAAGATATTGAAATTCGTGTGGAAGGTACTGAAGTAACTCTTCACCGTCCAAACGATTCAAAAGAAATGAAAACTATCCACGGAACTACTCGTGCTCTTTTGAACAACATGGTTATTGGTGTATCAGAAGGATTCAAGAAACAACTTGAAATGCGTGGGGTTGGTTACCGTGCTCAACTTCAAGGAAACAAACTTGTTTTGGCTGTTGGTAAATCACATCCAGACGAAGTTGAAGCTCCAGAAGGAATTACTTTTGAACTTCCAAACCCAACAACAATCGTTGTTAGCGGAATTTCAAAAGAAGTAGTTGGTCAAACAGCTGCTTACGTACGTAGCCTTCGTTCACCAGAACCATACAAAGGTAAAGGTATCCGTTACGTTGGCGAATATGTTCGTCTTAAAGAAGGTAAAACAGGTAAATAATATTGAGTGGTTGATTTTCAGCCACCAATATCATTTCCAACTTTGTGCATAGCACACGATTTAAAACTAAAGAGGTGAAAACTGTGATTTCTAAACCAGATAAAAACAAACTCCGCCAAAAACGCCACCGTCGCGTTCGCGGAAAACTCTCTGGAACTGCTGATCGCCCACGTTTGAACGTATTCCGTTCTAATACAGGCATCTACGCTCAAGTTATTGATGACGTAGCGGGTGTAACGCTCGCAAGTGCTTCAACTCTTGACAAAGAAGTTTCAAAAGGAACAAAAACTGAACAAGCCGTTGCTGTCGGTAAACTCGTTGCAGAACGTGCAAACGCTAAAGGTATTTCAGAAGTGGTGTTCGACCGCGGTGGATATCTATATCACGGACGTGTGAAAGCTTTGGCTGATGCAGCTCGTGAAAACGGATTGAAATTCTAATAGGAGGACACTAGAAAATGGCATTTAAAGACAATGCAGTTGAATTAGAAGAACGCGTAGTTGCTGTTAACCGTGTTACTAAAGTTGTTAAAGGTGGACGTCGTCTTCGTTTTGCAGCTCTTGTAGTCGTTGGTGACCACAATGGGCGCGTAGGATTTGGTACTGGTAAAGCTCAAGAAGTTCCAGAAGCAATCCGCAAAGCAGTAGAAGATGCTAAGAAAAACTTGATCGAAGTTCCTATGGTTGGAACAACAATCCCACACGAAGTTATTTCAGAATTCGGTGGAGCTAAAGTATTGTTGAAACCTGCTGTAGAAGGTTCAGGGGTTGCCGCTGGTGGTGCTGTTCGTGCCGTTATCGAGTTGGCAGGTGTAGCTGATGTTACATCTAAATCTCTTGGCTCAAATACTCCAATCAACATTGTTCGCGCAACTGTTGAAGGTTTGAAACAATTGAAACGCGCTGAAGAAGTTGCTGCCCTTCGTGGTATTTCAGTTTCTGATTTGGCATAAGAAAGGGGATAAAATGGCTCAAATTAAAATTACTTTGACTAAGTCTCCAATCGGACGCATTCCATCACAACGTAAAACTGTTGTAGCACTTGGACTTGGCAAATTGAACAGCTCTGTTATTAAAGAAGATAACCCAGCAGTACGTGGTATGATCACTGCAGTATCTCACTTGGTAACAGTTGAAGAAGTAAACTAATTAAATTTTAGGGGATGTGCAGTATACCATCCCCTAAAACTAGATATAGTCATCTTTGATGACAAACGTATAGGCGAGTTGATAGGAGAGACAACCTTTTCTCTCTTATCGGCGCTAGCATTTTACAAAAGAGGAGAAAATATATAATGAAACTTCATGAATTGAAACCTGCAGAAGGTTCTCGTAAAACTCGTAACCGTGTTGGTCGTGGTACTTCATCAGGTAACGGTAAAACATCTGGTCGTGGTCAAAAAGGTCAAAAAGCTCGTAGCGGTGGCGGAGTACGTCTTGGTTTTGAAGGTGGACAAACTCCATTGTTCCGTCGTCTTCCAAAACGTGGATTCACTAACATCAACGCTAAAGAATACGCAATTGTTAACCTTGACCAATTGAACGTCTTTGAAGATGGTGCAGAAGTAACTCCAGTTGTTCTTATCGAATCAGGAATTGTTAAAGCTGAAAAATCAGGTATCAAGATTCTTGGTAACGGTGAGTTGACTAAGAAATTGTCTGTAAAAGCAGCTAAATTCTCTAAATCAGCTGAAGAAGCTATCACTGCTAAAGGTGGTTCAGTAGAAGTCATCTAAGAGAGGTGACCTATGTTTTTTAAATTATTGAGAGAAGCCTTCAAAGTCAAGCAAGTTCGATCAAAAATTCTTTTTACAATTTTTATCGTCTTTGTCTTCCGTATCGGGACTAGCATTACGGTTCCATGGGTGAATGCCAATAGCTTGAATGCTTTGAGTGGTCTATCTTTTCTAAATATGTTAAGTTTGGTGTCTGGTAATGCCATGAAAAACTTTTCAGTTTTTGCACTTGGTGTTAGTCCATACATTACTGCTTCTATCGTTGTCCAACTCTTACAAATGGATTTATTACCGAAGTTTGTAGAGTGGGGCAAACAAGGGGAAGTTGGTCGTAGAAAGTTGAACCAGGCAACTCGATATATTGCCCTTGTTCTTGCATTCGTGCAATCTGTCGGAATTACTGCTGGTTTTAATGCTTTATCTGGAGCCAAACTTTTGACTGTTCCTTTAACACCACAAGTTTTCCTTGTGATTGGAGCAATCCTAACAGCGGGTAGTATGATTGTAACTTGGTTGGGAGAGCAAATTACTGATAAGGGTTATGGAAATGGTGTTTCCATGATTATCTTTGCGGGGATTGTTGCTTCAATTCCTGATATGATCAAGGGAATTTATGTTGACTACTTTGTCAATGTACCAAGCAGTCGCTTGACTTCATCCCTCATTTTTGTTGCTATCTTAATTGTAGCAGTCTTATTGATTGTTTACTTTACAACTTATGTTCAACAAGCTGAATATAAGATACCAATTCAGTATACTAAGGTAGCACAAGGAGCACCGTCAAGTTCCTATCTTCCATTGAAGATTAACCCTGCAGGAGTTATTCCAGTTATCTTTGCTAGCTCGATTACTGCAGCACCAGCGGCAATTTTACAATTTGTAAGTGCATCTGGTCTTGATTGGGCCTGGGTACGTAGTGCTCAGGAGTTGCTATCTACAACAGCCCCTACAGGTATCGCTTTGTACGCTTTGTTGATTATCCTCTTTACATTCTTCTATACATTTGTACAGATTAATCCAGAGAAAGCAGCAGAAAATTTGCAAAAGAGCGGTGCTTATATCCACGGTGTCCGTCCTGGTAAAGGGACAGAAGAGTATATGTCAAAACTTCTTCGTCGTCTCGCAACAGTCGGTTCCCTCTTCCTAGGTGTCATTTCTATTTTACCTATTGTAGCTAAGGATTTATTTGGTCTTTCAGAAGTTGTTGCTTTTGGGGGGACAAGTCTTTTGATCATTATCTCAACAGGTATTGAAGGAATTAAACAATTGGAAGGTTATTTATTGAAACGTAAGTATGTTGGTTTCATGAATACAACAGAATAATTGTAATAGAAAAGAAAATTCACTATTGCTCAGAGAGTGGAGTTTAAAAATCAAAGACCTTGTCAGATTTTTATCTCCTCTCTTCTATTTTGTTTTTAAATAGGAGTTGAAATGAATTTTTGCTTCTATTTAAAAACAAAAAAGGAGTTTGAATCATGAATCTTTTGATTATGGGCTTACCTGGTGCAGGTAAGGGTACACAGGCAGCAAAAATTGTTGAACAATTCCATGTTGCTCATATCTCAACAGGTGATATGTTCCGTGCGGCGATGGCTAACCAAACTGAAATGGGTGTCTTAGCTAAGTCTTATATCGACAAAGGCGAGTTGGTTCCAGATGAAGTTACAAATGGTATCGTGAAAGAGCGTCTTTCACAAGATGACATTAAAGAAACTGGTTTCTTGTTGGACGGATACCCACGTACAATTGAGCAAGCTCATGCCTTGGATAAAACTTTAGCTGAATTAGGGATTGAGCTTGAAGGTGTTATTAACATCGAAGTAAATCCAGATTGTCTTTTGGAACGTTTGAGTGGTCGTATCATTCACCGTGAAACTGGCGAAACTTTCCATAAAGTTTTCAACCCACCAGTTGACTACAAAGAAGAAGACTATTACCAACGTGAAGATGACAAACCTGAAACAGTAAAACGTCGTTTAGATGTTAATATTGCCCAAGGTGAACCAATTATTGCCCACTATCGTGCAAAAGGTTTGGTACATGATATCGAAGGTAACAAAGATATCAATGATGTCTTTGCAGATATCGAAAAAGTATTGACAAAATTGAAATAAAAGCGTTTTTCATGCTTGCAAAATGTCTCTACAAATGTTATACTGAGTTAGTCTGACTTATAATTGTTGTCTCTGTGTCTAGAGGCATCAAATCGAAATTTATGGAGGTACTTTTGCGTGGCAAAAGACGATGTGATTGAAGTTGAAGGTAAAGTAGTTGATACTATGCCGAATGCAATGTTTACGGTTGAACTTGAAAATGGACATCAGATTTTAGCAACAGTTTCTGGTAAAATTCGTAAAAACTATATTCGTATTTTAGCGGGAGATCGTGTTACTGTCGAAATGAGTCCATATGACTTGACACGTGGACGTATCACTTACCGCTTTAAATAATCGAAAAACTTGGAGGGATAAGAAATGAAAGTAAGACCATCGGTCAAACCAATTTGCGAATACTGTAAAGTAATTCGTCGTAATGGTCGTGTTATGGTAATTTGCCCAGCAAATCCAAAACACAAACAACGTCAAGGATAAGATAGAAAGGAGAAAACATGGCTCGTATTGCTGGAGTTGACATTCCAAATGACAAACGCGTAGTAATTTCATTGACTTATGTGTACGGTATCGGACTTCCAACATCTAAAAAAATCTTGGCAGCTGCTGGAATTTCAGAAGATGTACGTGTTCGCGATCTTACACCAGATCAAGAAGATGCTATCCGTCGTGAAGTGGATGCAATTAAAGTTGAAGGTGACCTTCGTCGTGAAGTTAACTTGAACATCAAACGTTTGATGGAAATCGGTTCATACCGTGGTATCCGTCACCGTCGTGGACTTCCTGTCCGTGGACAAAACACTAAAAACAACGCTCGCACTCGTAAAGGTAAAGCTGTTGCGATTGCTGGTAAGAAAAAATAATATAGGAGGTAAAAGTCTTGGCTAAACCAACACGTAAACGTCGTGTGAAAAAGAATATCGAATCTGGTATTGCTCATATTCACGCTACATTTAATAACACTATTGTTATGATTACTGATGTGCATGGTAATGCAATTGCTTGGTCATCAGCTGGTGCTCTTGGTTTCAAAGGTTCTCGTAAATCTACACCATTTGCTGCTCAAATGGCTTCTGAAGCTGCTGCTAAATCTGCACAAGAACACGGTCTTAAGTCAGTTGAAGTTACTGTTAAAGGTCCAGGTTCTGGTCGTGAGTCAGCTATTCGTGCTCTTGCTGCCGCTGGTCTTGAAGTAACAGCAATTCGTGATGTGACTCCAGTGCCACACAATGGTGCTCGTCCTCCAAAACGTCGCCGTGTATAATCATAACCTTACACTGCTTTTCGTTTAAGAGGGAGTAACTAAATGATCGAGTTTGAAAAACCAAATATAACAAAAATTGATGAAAATAAAGATTATGGCAAGTTTGTAATCGAACCGCTTGAACGTGGTTACGGTACAACACTTGGTAACTCTCTTCGTCGTGTACTTCTAGCTTCTCTTCCAGGGGCTGCTGTAACATCTATCAATATCGAAGGTGTATTGCATGAATTTGATACAGTTCCGGGTGTTCGCGAAGACGTGATGCAAATCATTCTGAACATCAAAGGTATTGCAGTAAAATCTTACGTTAAAGACGAAAAGATCATTGAACTAGATGTGCAAGGTCCTGCTGAAATTACAGCTGGAGATATCTTGACAGATAGCGACATTGAAATTGTAAATCCAGATCATTATCTCTTTACAATCGGTGAAGGTTCTTCTCTAAAAGCGACAATGACTGTTAACAGTGGTCGTGGATATGTACCTGCTGATGAAAACAAAAAAGATAATGCACCAGTTGGAACACTTGCTGTAGATTCTATTTATACACCAGTTACAAAAGTCAACTATCAAGTTGAACCTGCTCGTGTAGGTAGCAATGATGGTTTCGACAAATTAACCCTTGAAATCTTGACTAATGGAACAATTATTCCAGAAGATGCTTTAGGGCTTTCAGCACGTATCTTGACCGAGCACCTTGATTTGTTTACAAATCTTACAGAGATTGCTAAGTCAGCAGAAGTGATGAAAGAAGCTGATACTGAATCGGACGACCGTATCTTGGAACGTACGATTGAGGAACTTGACTTGTCTGTACGTTCATATAACTGTTTGAAACGTGCCGGTATTAACACTGTGCATGATTTGACAGAAAAATCTGAAGCAGAGATGATGAAAGTAAGAAATCTTGGACGCAAGAGTTTGGAAGAAGTGAAAGTCAAACTCATTGATTTGGGTCTTGGATTAAAAGATAAATAAAGGAGGAATAAATGGCTTACCGTAAACTAGGACGCACTAGCTCACAACGTAAAGCAATGCTTCGCGATTTGACAACTGACCTTTTGATCAACGAATCAATCGTGACAACTGAAGCTCGTGCTAAAGAAATCCGTAAAACTGTTGAAAAAATGATTACTCTAGGTAAACGTGGTGATTTGCATGCACGTCGTCAAGCAGCTGCTTTCGTACGTAATGAAATCGCATCTGAAAACTATGATGAAGCAACTGATAAGTACACTTCTACTACAGCACTTCAAAAATTGTTCTCAGAAATCGCACCTCGTTATGCTGAGCGTAACGGTGGATACACTCGTATCCTTAAAACTGAACCACGTCGTGGTGATGCAGCGCCAATGGCGATCATCGAATTAGTATAAAATCATCAATTTTGTTGAGTGTTATGATGATGGAGTCTTGTGCTCTTAGTCTAGCTCTGGTCTACCGCTAGGACTTATGTCCTAGCGGGAACACTCATCATAAGATGATAAGGTAGACGCTTGTTTACGAAATTGTTTTTCACTTAAGAACAATTTCGTAAGCAGGCGTTTTTGAGTATTTTATTAAGAAATATGCTATACTATTGAAAAAGAAAATCAGCAATATTCATTTTTTCAAAAATATTCTATAAAGAGGTTATGTGCCAATAAATTATCAGTTTTAAGTTCTAAACTAGCGACTTGGTAAAAAATATTAGCCTGGTACAAGATCACCTAAGAGATTTTTTTAGGGTTTCAACTTGGATAATTATTCACTATTAAGTGATTTAGTTACTCTATCCTCCTTTTTCATTTTATTTTTGTCCAAAATGGATATCGTTCTGTGTTAGAAATGGAGTTTAATCATGAAAGCTATTATTACTGTTGTTGGTAAAGATAAATCTGGAATTGTTGCAGGTGTTGCGACAAAAATTGCTGAATTAGGCTTAAATATTGATGATATCTCACAAACAGTCTTGGATGAATTCTTTACTATGATGGCTGTGGTATCTAGTGATGAAAAACAAGATTTTACACATCTTAGAAACGAATTTGAGGTTTTTGGTCAGACTTTGAATGTCAAAATCAATATTCAAAGTGCGGCTATTTTTGATGCTATGTACAATATCTAGGAGGTATTTATGGATATTAGACAAGTTACCGAAACAATCGCCATGATTGAGGAGCAAAACTTTGACATTAGAACCATTACCATGGGGATTTCCCTTTTGGACTGTATCGATCCAGATATCAATTGTGCTGCAGACAAAGTATATGAAAAGATTACTACAAAAGCAGCTAATTTAGTGGCTGTTGGAGATGAAATTGCGGCTGAGTTAGGAATTCCTATTGTGAATAAACGTGTGTCAGTAACTCCAATTTCCTTGATTGGTGCTGCTACCGATGCGACGGATTATGTAGTCTTAGCTAAAGCACTGGATAAAGCTGCGAAAGAAATTGGTGTTGACTTCATTGGTGGTTTTTCAGCCTTGGTACAAAAGGGTTATCAAAAAGGTGATGAAATCCTTATCAACTCCATTCCTCGTGCTTTGGCAGAAACGGATAAGGTGTGTTCATCAGTAAATATTGGTTCGACTAAATCGGGTATCAATATGACCGCAGTAGCGGATATGGGACGCATTATCCAGGAAACAGCTTCTTTATCTGATATGGGGGCGGCTAAATTGGTTGTATTTGCCAACGCGGTAGAGGACAATCCTTTTATGGCAGGCGCTTTTCATGGGGTTGGTGAAGCAGATGTCATCATCAATGTCGGTGTTTCTGGTCCAGGTGTTGTTAAACGTGCCTTGGAAAAGGTTCGTGGTCAGAGCTTTGATGTTGTTGCTGAAACTGTTAAAAAGACAGCCTTCAAGATTACCCGCATTGGTCAATTAGTTGGTCAAATGGCTAGTGAGCGACTTGGAGTTGATTTTGGAATTGTCGATCTGAGTTTGGCTCCAACTCCAGCAGTGGGTGATTCTGTAGCCCGTGTCCTTGAAGAAATGGGGCTAGAGACAGTTGGGACTCATGGAACGACTGCTGCCTTGGCTCTCTTGAACGATCAAGTTAAAAAAGGCGGAGTTATGGCTTGCAACCAAGTTGGTGGTTTGTCAGGTGCTTTCATCCCAGTTTCTGAGGACGAGGGGATGATTGCTGCAGTGCAAAACGGCTCCCTTAATTTGGAAAAACTAGAAGCTATGACGGCTATCTGTTCAGTTGGTTTGGATATGATTGCCATTCCTGAAGATACACCTGCAGAAACGATTGCGGCAATGATTGCGGATGAAGCTGCTATCGGAGTCATCAATATGAAAACAACTGCTGTACGTATTATTCCAAAAGGAAAAGAAGGCGATATGATTGAATTTGGTGGCCTTCTAGGAACGGCTCCAGTCATGAAAGTTAACGGTGCCTCGTCTGTCGACTTCATTGCACGTGGAGGGCAAATCCCGGCTCCAATCCATAGTTTTAAAAATTAAAAAGAAGTGAAATCTGTTTAAGTTGGATTTAAGGATAGACCTGTATACTACTATCATTAAATAAAGACCTCCTAACTTTATTTAATTAAAATCCTAACTTTTTCATAATAATCTCCTACAAAAGTCACTCCAAAGGGTGACTTTTGTTTTATCTCAAGAGAAAGTAGCATGTTCAAATTTGTAAATTTGTTCAAAAATAAGATGATTCAAAGGATAAAACTAGTTTTTTTATTCTGTAAAATGGGCTAAAACCTTGCTATGATTGGCTTTTTGAAAAATTATGGTATAATAGTAGTAGTTTTAATAGATGGAGTTGAATTTTGAAAAAACGCTTTCGTGTAAAAAAAGAGAAAGATTTTAGTGCAATATTTAAAAAAGGTGAGAGTTTTGCTAATCGTAAATTTGTTATTTATCGATTAGAAAATAATGAACAGCATTTTCGAGTTGGCCTATCTGTCAGTAAAAAATTAGGAAACGCTGTCACAAGGAATCAGATCAAAAGAAGAATTCGACATATTCTGATTGAACATAAAAATCAGCTGGTTGAAATTGTAGATTTTGTTGTGATTGCTCGAAAAGGTGTTGAAATCTTGGACTACGCGGAAATGGAAAAAAATCTACTTCACGTATTAAAGTTATCAAAGATTTACCAGGAAGGAAATGGGAGTGAAAAAGAAATTACAGTTGACTAGCTTAATGGTGCTTGCTTTATTTGTGATGAGCGCCTGCACGGCTAGTGGTACGCCGAGTGAGATTACAGCTGAATCAACAGATTTTTGGAGTAAATTTGTTTATTTTTTTGCTGAAATCATTCGCTTTTTATCATTTGATACAAGTATTGGTCTGGGGATTATTTTATTTACCCTTCTAATCAGAACCATTCTTTTACCAGTCTTTCAGATACAAATGGTGGCATCTAGAAAGATGCAAGAAGTACAACCACTGGTTAAGGAGTTGCGAGAACGTTATACGGGACGGGATATGGAGAGCCGTACCAAGTTGGATCAAGAAATGCGTCAGTTGTTCAAGCAACATGGTGTCAAACAGTCAGCTTCTCTTTGGCCAATCTTAATCCAAATGCCAGTCTTGTTGGCCTTGTTCCAAGCTTTGAGTAGGGTAGAATTTCTAAAAACGGGTCATTTCTTATGGATTAACCTTGGTGGTGTTGATACGACTTTTGTTTTGCCTATTCTGGCAGCTATCTTTACTTTCCTTAGCACCTGGTTATCCAATAAGGCCATGGTTGAGAAAAATGGCGCCATGACAGGGATGATGTATGCAATGCCAGTCATGATTTTCTTCTTTGCCATGTATTCACCAAGTGGGGTTGCCTTATACTGGGCGGTATCCAATGCTTATCAGGTGCTCCAAACCTATTTGCTCAACAATCCATTTAAGATTATTGCAGAGCGTGAGGCAGGAGTACAGGCTAAGAAGGATTTAGAAATCAAGAAGAGAAAAGCTCTCAAGAAAGCACAGAAAAAGAAAAAGTAAGGAGGAATCTTGTAATGGTATTATTTACAGGTTCAACTGTTGAGGAAGCGATCCAAACGGGATTGAAGGAATTGGGGATTCCTAGAATGAAGGCGCATATCAAGGTTGTCTCAAGGGAGAAAAAAGGTTTCTTTGGCCTTTTTGGGAAGAAACCAGCGCAAGTTGATATCGAAGCAATTAGTGAGACAACTGTTGTGAAGGCAAATCAGCAAGCAGTCAAAGGAGTTCCAAAGGAAGTTAATGCTAAGAACGAACCCGTTAAGACTGTTAGTGAGGCAACAGTAGACTTAGGTCATGTTGTTGAAGCAATCAAGAAAATCGAGGAAGAAGGGCAAGGAATCTCTGAAGAGGTTAAGGCCGAAATTCTAAAAAATGAGAAAGAGGCTAGTACAATTTTAGAGGAGACTGGTCATATTGCCATTCTAAAAGATTTACTGCCAGAAGAATCTAAAGAGCAGGAAGAAGTCGAGCAGAATGATGATTTAGAAAATCTAGGTTTGAAGATTGAACCGACCTATGATATTGACCAGGTGGTTGAAGAAGTGACCAGCTATGTTCAAGGTATTATTGATGATATGGATGTTGAGGGAGCAATTTCAAGTACCTCAAATCGCCGTTCTATCAATATGCAAATTGATACCAATGAACCGGGCCGTATTATCGGTTACCATGGTAAGGTTTTGAAATCTCTTCAGCTCTTAGCACAAAATTATCTTTATAACCGCTATTCAAGAACCTTCTATATTACCATCAATGTTAATGATTATGTAGAGCACCGTGCAGAAGTCTTGCAGAGCTATGCACAGAAGTTAGCTACACGTGTCCTAGAAGAGGGGCGTAGTCAGGTGACTGATCCAATGTCTAGCAGCGAACGTAAAATCATCCATCGTATTATTTCACGTATGGAGGGTATCACTAGTTATTCAGAAGGTGATGAGCCAAATCGTTACGTTGTGGTTGATACAGAATAATCAAAGCAAAATCAGGGGCACCCTGATTTTTTGCTATCTAAGGGAGGTTGATCTTATGTTGAATACAATGAGAGAATATCTAGCTTTCTCTGGCTTACAGTATCAAAAACCAGAGAAGGCAGGTCAAGAAGTTGAAAAAATGCTTTATTTGAGGAGTAAGGGGCAGGAGGCTAGAAAGGTCTTTACACACTTAGCCAAGGCTTTTCAAGAAGGACATCCAGAATGGAACCTTCAAGGGACGAGTCAGTGGATGAATCAAGCCCAACGTTTGCGACCGCATTTCTGGGCCTATCTACAGCGTGAGGGGGAAGTGTCAGAACCTATGTTGGCCCTTCGTTTGTATGGAAACCCTTCTGATTTTGGAGTTTCACTAGAAGTGAGTTTTATTGAACGTAAGAAGGATGAGCGAACATTAGGCAAACAAGCCAAGGTCCTAGAAGTTCCAGTGGTAGAAGGAATTTATTATTTAGTATACTCAGAGGGAGAAAGTCAAAGGATGGAGGCTACTGAGGAAAATCGCCGAGTTTTAAGGAAAAAAATCTCCCATCAGGAAGTTCGCAAAGTTTTAGTTAAATCGGATGTTCCAGTGGCCGAAAATTCATCTGAAGAAGAAATCCTAGAAGCTCTACTGGAATCTTATGAAACAATTCTTCCCTTTTATCTAGCTACGAGAAAATAAGATAAGCCGTAAAATATCATAAATCATACAGTCCAAGAGTGAACAGTCCGCTGTGTAATTCTTGGTCTTTTTGTTTCCGTTTTCACATTATATAATAAACTTACAAAAACAATTCAAAAGGAGAACAATTATGGAAGTCATTTCAAGTGTTCTAAATTGGTTTTCTAGCAATATTTTGCAGAATCCCGCATTTTTCGTAGGTTTATTGGTGTTGATAGGATATGCACTTTTGAAAAAACCTGCTCATGACGTTTTCTCAGGTTTCGTTAAAGCAACAGTAGGATATATGTTGCTCAACGTGGGTGCTGGTGGTTTGGTTACAACCTTCCGTCCAATCTTGGCAGCCCTTAACTACAAATTCCAAATTGGTGCAGCGGTTATCGACCCTTACTTTGGACTTGCTGCAGCAAACAACAAAATTGCAGCTGAATTTCCAGATTTTGTCGGAACTGCAACTACAGCTCTGTTGATCGGTTTTGGAGTAAATATCTTGCTTGTAGCTCTACGCAAGATTACGAAAGTAAGAACCCTCTTTATTACTGGTCACATCATGGTACAACAAGCTGCGACTGTATCTCTTATGGTTCTATTCTTAGTCCCACAATTGCGAAATGCTTATGGTACAGCAGCAATCGGTATCATCTGTGGCCTTTACTGGGCAGTTAGTTCAAATATGACTGTTGAGGCAACTCAACGTCTGACTGGTGGTGGCGGATTTGCGATTGGTCACCAACAACAATTTGCAATCTGGTTTGTAGATAAAGTGGCAGGACGCTTTGGTAAGAAAGAAGAAAGTCTAGACAATCTTAAATTGCCTAAGTTCCTCTCAATCTTCCATGATACTGTTGTTGCATCTGCTACTTTGATGCTCGTATTCTTTGGAGCCATTCTGTTAATCTTGGGTCCAGATATTATGTCTAATAAAGAAGTCATCACTTCAGGAACTCTATTCAATCCTGCAAAACAAGATTTCTTTATGTACATTATCCAAACAGCCTTCACCTTCTCAGTTTACTTGTTTGTTTTGATGCAAGGTGTCCGCATGTTCGTATCTGAGTTGACAAATGCCTTCCAAGGTATTTCAAACAAATTGTTGCCAGGTTCATTCCCAGCGGTCGACGTTGCAGCTTCTTATGGATTTGGTTCTCCAAACGCGGTCTTGTCAGGATTTGCCTTTGGTTTGATTGGTCAATTGATCACAATTGTCTTGCTTATCGTCTTTAAAAACCCTATCCTTATTATTACAGGATTTGTACCAGTGTTCTTTGATAATGCAGCCATCGCGGTCTATGCTGATAAGCGTGGCGGATGGAAAGCAGCCGTTATCCTATCCTTCATTTCAGGTGTCCTCCAAGTTGCTCTAGGAGCTCTCTGTGTAGCCCTTCTCGACTTAGCATCTTACGGTGGTTACCATGGAAATATCGACTTTGAATTCCCATGGCTTGGATTTGGTTATATCTTCAAATATCTCGGTATTGTTGGTTATGTACTTGTATGTCTCTTCTTGCTCGTTATTCCTCAACTTCAATTTGCAAAAGCAAAAGATAAAGAGAAATATTACAAGGGTGAAGTTCAAGAAGAAGCTTAGTGTCTAGAAAAGGAGAAATAAAATGGTTAAAGTATTAGCAGCGTGCGGAAATGGAATGGGTTCATCTATGGTTATCAAGATGAAGGTTGAAAATGCCCTCCGTAAGCTTAATCAAACAGACTTTACAGTCAATTCATGCAGTGTCGGTGAAGCAAAAGGTTTAGCAGCAGGCTATGACATCGTAATCGCTTCTCTTCATTTAATCCAAGAATTGGAAGGTCGGACTAATGGGAAGTTAATTGGGCTTGACAACTTGATGGATGATAAAGAAATCACTGAAAAACTCAGTCAAGCACTACAGTAAAAGGTTGGAGGGGGCTGGACAGAAACTGAGAGTTATCGTTTCTGTCCTTCTCCCTCTTTAAATAAAGGAGGCAGATATGAATTTAAAACAAGCTTTAATTGACAATGACTCGATCCGACTAGGTTTAGAAGCTAACGATTGGAAAGAAGCAGTCAAAGTAGCAGTAGATCCCTTGATTGAAAGTGGGGCAATTTTGCCAGAGTATTACGATGCTATTATCGAATCAACTGAAGAGTATGGGCCTTATTATATTTTAATGCCAGGTATGGCTATGCCCCATGCTAGACCAGAAGCTGGGGTGCAAAGAGATGCCTTTTCATTGATCACCTTACAAAATCCTGTTGTATTTTCAGATGGGAAAGAGGTCTCTGTTTTGCTTGCATTAGCAGCAACAAGCTCAAAAATTCACACAAGTGTAGCTATTCCACAAATCATTGCCTTATTTGAATTAGAAGATTCTATCGCACGTTTACAGGCTTGTCAGACTAAAGAAGATGTCTTGGCGATGATCGAAGAATCTAAGGATAGCCCTTATCTTGAAGGATTGGATTTGGAAAGTTAGAAAGAGGAACAAAGAGATGACAAAAAGAATACCTAATTTACAAGTTGCATTAGACCATTCAGACTTGCAAGGAGCGATTAAAGCAGCTGTTTCTGTTGGTCACGAAGTAGATATTATCGAAGCTGGAACTGTTTGCTTGCTTCAAGTTGGAAGTGAATTGGTTGAAGTTTTACGTAGCCTTTTCCCAGATAAGATTATTGTGGCAGACACAAAATGTGCCGATGCTGGTGGAACAGTTGCCAAAAATAATGCCGTTCGTGGAGCAGATTGGATGACTTGCATCTGTTGTGCAACCATCCCTACTATGGAAGCAGCTCTAAAGGCTATCAAGGCTGAACGTGGAGACCGAGGAGAAATCCAAATCGAGCTTTATGGTGATTGGACTTTTGAACAAGCTCAGCTTTGGCTAGATGCAGGTATCTCACAAGCTATCTATCACCAATCTCGTGATGCCCTTCTTGCTGGTGAAACTTGGGGTGAAAAAGACCTTAATAAGGTTAAAAAACTCATTGACATGGGCTTCCGAGTTTCTGTAACAGGTGGTCTAGATGTAGATACTCTCAAACTCTTTGAAGGCGTTGATGTCTTTACCTTTATCGCAGGTCGTGGAATTACAGAGGCTGCGGATCCAGCAGGAGCAGCGCGTGCCTTCAAGGATGAAATCAAACGAATTTGGGGGTAAGCCATGACACGTCCAATTGGAATTTATGAAAAGGCAACCCCGACCCACTTTACTTGGCTAGAACGTTTAAATTTTGCCAAGGAGTTAGGCTTTGATTTTGTCGAGATGTCTATTGACGAACGTGATGAGCGCTTAGCAAGACTTGACTGGAGCAAGGAAGAGCGCTTGGAAGTTGTCAAAGCGATCTATGAAACTGGTGTTCGTATTCCCTCTATCTGTTTTTCAGGCCATCGTCGTTATCCATTGGGATCAAATAATCCAGTTCTAGAGGAAAAATCTCTGGAACTCATGAAAAAATGTATCGAATTAGCTCAAGATTTGGGAGTTCGTACGATTCAATTAGCTGGTTACGATGTTTACTATGAGGAAAAGTCACCCCAGACACGCCAACGTTTTATCAAAAATTTGAGAAAAGCTTGTGACTGGGCTGAAGAAGCTCAGGTGGTACTTGCTATTGAAATTATGGATGATCCTTTCATCAATAGCATCGAAAAATACTTGGCTATAGAGAAAGAGATTGACTCTCCCTACCTTTTTGTCTACCCAGATATTGGTAATGTATCTGCCTGGCATAATGATGTCTACAGTGAATTTTATCTCGGTCACCATGCCGTCGCAGCTCTCCATCTCAAGGATACTTATGCAGTGACAGAAAGTTCAAAGGGCCAGTTCCGAGATGTACCTTTTGGGCAAGGTTGTGTCGAATGGGAAGAAGCTTTCGATATTTTAAAGCAAACCAATTATAATGGACCTTTCCTAATCGAAATGTGGTCTGAAAATTGTGAAACTGTAGAAGAAACACGCGCAGCCATTCAAGAGGCCCAAGCCTTTCTCTACCCACTTATTAAGAAAGCAGGTCTGATGTAAGATGAATCAAGTAATCAATGATATGCGTAAACGAGTCTGTGATGCCAATCAATCATTGCCAAAACATGGACTTGTTAAATTTACCTGGGGGAATGTATCGGAAGTCAATCGCGAACTCGGTGTCATTGTTATCAAACCATCAGGTGTAGATTATGACGAATTGACACCTGAAAATATGGTGGTAACTGACCTAGATGGCAAGGTTCTAGAAGGAGATTTAAGACCATCTTCTGATCTTCCAACTCATGTGCAGTTATATAAGGCTTGGCCAGAGATTGCTAGTGTGGTCCATACCCATTCGACTGAAGCTGTTGGTTGGGCTCAGGCAGGTCGTGATATTCCTTTCTATGGAACAACCCATGCGGATTATTTCTACGGTTCCATTCCTTGCGCCCGTAGTTTGACAAAGGATGAAGTAGAAGTGGCCTATGAAAAAGATACTGGCCTAGTTATCGTAGAAGAGTTTGAACGTCGTGGTCTCAACCCTGTTGAAGTACCAGGGATTGTCGTACGTAATCACGGTCCATTCACTTGGGGCAAAAACCCAGAGAATGCTGTTTATCACTCAGTTGTACTAGAGGAAGTATCAAAGATGAATCGCTTCACAGAACAAATCAATCCAAGGGTTGAACCTGCTCCTCAGTACATCCTAGAAAAACACTACCAACGTAAGCATGGACCAAATGCTTATTACGGTCAAAAGAAATAAGAAAATGAATTGAAAAGAGGCTAGGACCTTGCGATCCAAGCCTCGCTTTTGTAGTTGTAAGTATCCACTGTTAAGAGTTTACAGCACATAATTGCAAAGTCTGTACGAATGTGATACCATTATAAAGTTGTTTTGGAAGCGATTGACAAATAGAGGAGTATGAATTATGGTTTTAGATAAGGCGAGCTGTGACTTGCTTCAATATTTGATGGATCAAGAAACGTCCAAAACGATTATGACGATTTCAAAAGATCTAGCTCAATCTCGAAGAAAAATCTACTATCACATTGATAAAATCAATGATGCTTTGGATGATGAGAATTTGCATATCATCAGTCTGCCTCGGATTGGTATCCACTTAACCGAGGAACAAAGAGAAGCTTGTCGTCAATTATTAGACGAAGTTGATTCTTATGATTATATCATGAGTGCCAACGAGCGGATGCAGCTGATGCTTCTTTTGATTGGTATTTCCAAAGAGAGAATCACTCTTGAAAAACTCATGGAATTAACAGAAGTCTCTCGAAATACAGTCCTTAATGACTTAAATAGCATTCGTTATCAGCTAACCTTGGAGCAGTATCAAGTAACACTTCAAGTTAGTAAATCTCGAGGTTACTATCTAAATGCACATCCTCTTAATAAAATCCAGTATCTTCAATCCCTTCTCTATCATGTCTTTATGGAAGAAAATCCAGCTTTTGTTGCTATTTTAGAGGAGAAAATCAAAGAGCGATTAGACGGTGAGATGCTTCTTTCCGATGAGGTCAATCAATTTCTTAAAAAACAGGTTCCGTTGGTTGAGCAGGATTTGGGGAAAAAAATAAACCATCACGAAGTCACTTTTATGTTACAGGTCCTTCCCTATCTTCTACTAGGGTGTGATACCGTTACTCGAAATCAAGATAAACATCAAGAAATTGAGCAAGAGTTTTCATTGATTCGAAAAAGAATTGAATATCAGGTATCCAAAAAACTAGGAGAGCGCTTGTTTGAAACATTTAGCATCTCGTTTTCAGAATTAGATAGATCTCTGTTAGCTATTCTTTTGTTATCCTATCGAAAAGATCGAGACATCCATGCAGAAAGTAAAGATTTTCAGCATTTGAGAATGGCTTTAGAAGAGTTTATTTGGTATTTTGAATCCCAAACCAGAATGGAGATTGAACAGAAAGAAGACTTATTGAGGAATCTTGTGATTCATTGTAAGGCGCTATTATTCAGAAAGAACTATGGTATTTTCTCAAAAAATCCTTTAACTCGGCAGATTCGTTCTAAGTATAGTGAACTTTTCGTAATTACAAAAAAATGTGCAGAAGTGTTAGAAGAAGCTTGGCAGATTCGATTGACGGATGATGAGATTGCCTATTTGACCATTCATGTTGGAGGTTTTTTAAAGTATACTCCATCGATTCAAAACAATACCAAGAAGATTTATATTGTGTGTGATGAAGGAGTGGGCGTCTCTAAACTCTTACTTAAACAATGTCGATTCTATCTTCCAAATGAACAGATAGGGGCAGTCTTTACAACTGAGCAGTTCAAAAGCGTAGAGGATATTACTCAGGTTGATTTACTAATCACAACCAACGATGAACTTGAGAGTCATTTCCCAGTTTTAAAGGTAAATCCTATACTTGAGGCAGAAGATATTTTACGCATAACAGACTTTATGAAGAATAAGGTCCTCAGAAAAGACGGTCGAACCTTCAAGGAAAATCTATCAACAATTATTGCTACCTATATATCTGATAAACACGCTGCAGCAAAATTACAAGAAGAAATTCAACTTTTAATCAACCAAGAATTAGTCATCCAAGCTTTTTTAGATGAATCATAAACATCACAGTCCAATGATGAACACAAGCCTGTGTTTTTCTTGGTCTTTTTTAATATATCGGTCGGTGTTATACTAAGTATGAAATAAATACTTGAACAAAATATGGAGGATTTCAAATGCCAAACGTAAAAGAAATTACAAGAGAATCATGGATTTTAGCTACTTTCCCAGAGTGGGGAACATGGTTGAACGAAGAAATCGAAGAAGAAGTCGTTCCTGAAGGTAACTTTGCCATGTGGTGGCTAGGCAACTGTGGTACTTGGATTAAAACACCAGGTGGTGCTAACGTTGTCATGGACCTTTGGTCAAACCGTGGAAAATCAACTAAAAAAGTGAAAGATATGGTTCGCGGACACCAAATGGCAAATATGGCAGGTGTTCGTAAATTGCAACCAAACTTACGTGTTCAGCCAATGGTTATCGATCCATTTGCTATCAATGAACTCGACTACTACTTGGTTTCACACTTCCATAGTGACCATATCGACCCATACACAGCTGCAGCAATTCTCAATAATCCTAAGTTAGAACATGTTAAGTTTATCGGCCCTTACCATTGTGGACGAATCTGGGAAGGATGGGGTGTTCCAAAAGAACGCATCATCGTTGTCAAACCAGGTGATACTATTGAACTAAAAGACATGAAGATTCATGCGGTAGAATCATTTGACCGTACTTGCTTGGTAACGCTACCAGTAAACGGTGCTGATGAGACAGGTGGCGAACTTGCTGGTTTAGCTGTTACAGATGAAGAAATGGCTCAAAAGGCTGTTAACTATGTCTTTGAAACACCAGGTGGAACCATTTATCATGGTGCAGATTCTCACTTCTCAAACTATTTTGCGAAACATGGTAAAGACTTCAAAATTGATGTTGCTTTGAATAACTATGGTGAAAATCCAGTAGGTATCCAAGATAAAATGACCTCTATCGACCTACTTCGTATGGCAGAAAATCTTCGTGCTAAAGTCATTATCCCAGTTCACTATGATATCTGGTCTAACTTCATGGCTTCTACGAATGAAATCCTAGAACTTTGGAAAATGAGAAAAGATCGCTTGCAATACGATTTCCATCCATTTATCTGGGAAGTTGGTGGTAAATACACTTATCCTCAAGACCAACACTTAATAGAATATCATCACCCACGTGGTTTTGATGACTGCTTCGAACAAGACTCAAATATCCAATTCAAAGCCTTGCTTTAATATAAAAATTTTTTCTGGAGGTTATCCGTATGTTGCACGATACGGATAATTTTCATATAATAGTACAAATAGAATATGTGATAGACCTATCACCTCAAAGAGAAAGGAAATTCTATGTCAAATCTATCTGTTAATGCGATTCGTTTTCTAGGTATTGACGCTATCAATAAAGCGAACTCAGGTCACCCAGGGGTGGTTATGGGAGCTGCACCGATGGCATACAGCCTATTCACTAAAGAACTTCGTATCAATCCAGCTCAACCAAACTGGATTAACCGCGACCGTTTCATTCTTTCAGCTGGTCACGGATCAATGCTTCTTTATGCCCTTCTTCACCTTTCTGGATTTGAAGATGTGAGCATGGATGAAGTGAAGAACTTCCGTCAATGGGGCTCTAAAACTCCAGGTCACCCAGAATTTGGTCATACAGCAGGGGTTGATGCAACAACAGGCCCTCTAGGACAAGGGATTGCGACTGCGACAGGTTTTGCACAAGCAGAACGTTTCCTTGCAGCTAAGTACAACCGTGAAGGTTATAACATCTTTGACCACTACACTTACGTTATCTGTGGAGATGGTGACTTGATGGAAGGTGTCTCAAGTGAAGCTGCTTCTTATGCAGGCTTGCAAAAGCTTGACAAGTTGGTTGTTCTTTATGATTCAAATGATATCAACTTGGATGGTGAGACAAAAGATTCTTTCACAGAAAGTGTCCGCGATCGTTACAATGCTTATGGTTGGCATACAGCCTTGGTAGAAGATGGAACAGACTTAGAAGCTATTCATGCTGCTATCGAAGAAGCTAAGGCTTCAGGAAAACCATCTTTGATCGAAGTGAAAACTGTTATTGGTTATGGTTCTCCAAATAAACAAGGAACCAATGCTGTACACGGTGCTCCTCTTGGAGCGGATGAAACTGCAGCAACTCGCCAGGCACTTGGTTGGAACTATGAACCATTTGAAATCCCAGCAGAAGTTTATGCTGATTTCAAAGAAAATGTTGCAGACCGTGGTGCATCAGCCTATGAAGCATGGACAAAACTAGTCGCAGATTATAAAGAAGCTCACCCAGAACTGGCTGCAGAAGTGGAAGCAATTATCGAAGGACGCGATCCAGTTGAGTTGACTCCAGAAGACTTCCCAGCTTTAGAAAATGGCTTCTCTCAAGCAACTCGTAACTCAAGTCAGGATGCTTTGAATGTAGTAGCTGCTAAATTGCCAACCTTCCTTGGTGGATCAGCTGACCTTGCTCATTCAAACATGACTTACATCAAAACTGACGGACTTCAAGATGATGCAAATCGCTTAAATCGTAACATTCAGTTTGGTGTTCGTGAATTTGCAATGGGTACTGTCTTGAACGGAATGGCTCTTCACGGTGGACTTCGAGTTTATGGTGGAACTTTCTTCGTATTCTCAGACTACCTTAAAGCAGCAGTTCGTTTGTCAGCCTTACAAGGTCTTCCAGTGACTTATGTCTTCACTCACGATTCAATCGCAGTTGGTGAAGATGGACCAACTCATGAACCGATTGAGCACTTGGCAGGTCTTCGTGCGATTCCAAACCTTAATGTTTTCCGCCCAGCAGATGCGCGTGAAACTCAAGCGGCTTGGTATCAAGCAGTGAAGAGCGAGAAAACACCAACTGTTCTTGTCTTGACTCGTCAAAACTTGACTGTTGAAGAAGGAACAGACTTTGACAAGGTTGCGAAAGGTGCTTATGTCGTTTATGAAAATGCAGCAGACTTCGACACTATCTTGATTGCGACTGGTTCAGAGGTTAATCTCGCTGTTGCAGCCGCTAAAGAATTGGCAAGCCAAGGTGGAAAAGTTCGCGTAGTCAGCATGCCATCTACAGATGTCTTTGATGCACAAGATGCAGCATACAAAGAAGAGATTTTACCAAATGCAGTTCGTCGTCGTGTAGCAGTTGAAATGGGAGCAACTCAAAACTGGTATAAATACGTTGGTCTTGATGGAGCGGTTCTCGGTATTGATACCTTTGGAGCGTCTGCGCCAGCACCAAAAGTTTTAGCAGAGTATGGATTTACAGTTGAAAACTTAGTAGAACTTGTAAACAACTTGAAATAATATAGAGGCATATTGCTAAAAAAGTCGAGGTTGGGAATTTTTGTCCTAGCCTCTTTCTTGATATAAAAGCATGGCCTAATCTTGTAAAAACACTTAAAATTTGTTATAGTAGTTTTATCTGAAATACAAAGGAGTAAAAATAATGGGTGGGAATTTAACATTTTTAATTATGCTTGTCTTGATGTTGGGCTTGATGTTCTTCATGCAACGTTCTCAAAAGAAACAAGCAGAAAAACGTATGGAAAGCCTCAATAAGCTTCAAAAAGGCTACGAAGTAATCACTATCGGTGGTCTCTACGGTACAGTCGATGAAGTAGACACAGAAAATAGAACAATTGTTCTTGATGTTGATGGCGTATACTTAACCTTCGAACTGGCAGCAATTCGAACTGTTTTGCCAGTCAAAGAAGCTGTGACACCTGAAGGAGCTGTTATTGAAGACGGCAGTGCTATTGAAGAATAAAACGGGGTGGATCTCATTCCCGTTTTTCTATAAGTGAGAGGAAGAGTAATGAAAAAAATTGCTTTTGTCTGTCTTGGTAATATTTGTCGTAGTCCTATGGCGGAATTTGTGATGAAATCCTTGACTGACAAATATGAGATTCAAAGCCGAGCGACTTCTTCCTGGGAACATGGCAATCCGATCCACAAAGGGACACAAGAAATCTTTCGAAGCCATGGCGTTCCTTATGATACTTCGAAAACTTCCCAACAAATTTCTAAAAATGACTTTGAGTATTTTGACTATATCATTGGTATGGATGAGTCTAACCTTGCTGACTTATATCAGATGTGCCCGCAAGATCAACAAGATAAGATCCAAGCGTTTGCATCTGAAAGCGTTCCAGACCCATGGTATACAGGTGATTTTGAAGAAACTTACGATCGGATTTCAACTGGTTGTCGAGCTTGGTTAAGTCGCTTAGAAAATGAGAGTGAAAATGGAAAATATAAAGAAACTCTATGAAAAATACAGTGTCTATTTGACACGTCCTCGACTAGAAATCGCGACAGTAATCATCATTGTTGTCTGCGCAGGGTTAGTATTTCTGACAAATCTTCCCAAGCAAGGAGTTCTCAAACTGGATGGGGATACCATTGTTTACGATGGAAGCCTAGTTCGTGGTAAGATGAATGGTCAGGGCACTGTTACCTTCTCAAACGGTGATAGCTATACTGGAGAATTTAGCAATGGTGCCTTCAATGGTAAAGGTACCTACCAAGCTAAAGCAGGTTGGGTATATGAGGGAGACTTTGTAAATGGCCAAGCTGAAGGAAAAGGAAAACTGACTACCGAACAAGAAGTAGTCTATGAAGGGGATTTCAAACAAGGTTTATTTCAACAAGCACAATAACCTCCTCCTAGAAGGAGGTATTCTTCCAGAATATAAGAAAGCGCTTACATGGAAGCGAAAGGCATTTCCAACCTCTCTTTACAATTAAGTTTGTGAAAAATAAAACTTTTTTAAAAACATTCACAAACTAGTGGCTCAAAAGCATCTGCAAAAGGGTGTTTGACATCATTTTCACAAACAAATAAAAAAAGTTTGTGAAATGTCTATGAAACTGTTTACAAACGTTTAAAAAAGAGTTATAATAAACTTGTGAAAAAATTAACAAAGGACTTACAATCCTTGAAAGCTATGGAGGAAAATATGGCTGATAAAAAAACTGTAACACCAGAAGAAAAGAAACTCGCTGCTGAAAAGCATGTCGATGGTTTGGTGCAAAAAGCTTTAGTTGCCCTTGAAGAAATGCGTAAACTTGACCAAGATCAAGTCGATTATATCGTAGCAAAAGCTTCAGTTGCTGCACTTGATGCTCACGGAGAATTGGCTTTACATGCCTTTGAAGAAACAGGACGTGGAGTATTTGAAGATAAAGCAACTAAAAACCTATTTGCTTGTGAGCACGTGGTAAATAACATGCGCCACACTAAAACAGTTGGTGTTATCGAAGAAGATGATGTAACAGGATTGACTCTTATCGCTGAACCAGTTGGTGTTGTTTGTGGGATCACTCCAACAACTAACCCAACTTCAACAGCAATCTTTAAAGCGTTGATTTCATTGAAGACTCGTAATCCTATTGTCTTTGCATTCCACCCATCAGCTCAAGAATCATCAGCTCACGCAGCTCAAATCGTTCGTGATGCAGCGATTAAAGCAGGTGCTCCTGAAAACTGTGTACAGTGGATTACTGAACCATCTATGGAAGCAACTAGTGCGCTTATGAACCACGAAGGTATTGCAACAATCCTTGCAACAGGTGGTAATGCCATGGTTAAAGCCGCATACTCATGTGGTAAACCAGCTCTTGGGGTAGGTGCCGGTAACGTTCCAGCTTATGTTGAAAAATCAGCTAACATCCGCCAAGCTGCTCACGATATCGTAATGTCTAAATCATTTGATAACGGTATGGTCTGTGCATCTGAACAAGCGGTTATCATTGATAAAGAAATTTACGATGAATTTGTAGCAGAGTTCAAATCTTATCACACTTACTTTGTAAACAAAAAAGAAAAAGCTCTTCTTGAAGAGTTCTGCTTCGGCGTGAAAGCAAACAGCAAAAACTGTGCTGGTGCAAAATTGAACGCTGACATCGTTGGTAAACCAGCAACTTGGATTGCAGAACAAGCAGGATTTACTGTTCCAGAAGGGACAAACATTCTTGCTGCAGAATGTAAAGAAGTTGGTGAAAACGAGCCATTGACTCGTGAAAAATTGTCACCAGTTATCGCAGTTTTGAAATCTGAAAGCCGTGAAGATGGTATTGCTAAAGCTCGTCAAATGGTTGAATTTAACGGTCTTGGGCACTCAGCAGCCATCCATACAGCTGATGAAGAATTGACTAAAGAATTTGGTAAAGCTGTTAAAGCTATTCGTGTTATCTGTAACTCACCTTCTACTTTCGGTGGTATCGGGGACGTTTATAATGCCTTCTTGCCATCATTGACACTCGGATGTGGTTCTTACGGACGTAACTCAGTTGGGGATAACGTTAGCGCCATCAACCTCTTGAACATCAAAAAAGTCGGAAGACGGAGAAATAACATGCAATGGATGAAACTTCCTTCAAAAACATACTTTGAACGTGATTCAATTCAATACCTTCAAAAATGTCGTGACGTTGAGCGTGTCATGATCGTTACTGACCACGCTATGGTAGAGCTTGGCTTCCTTGATCGTATCATCGAACAACTTGACCTTCGTCGCAATAAGGTTGTTTACCAAATCTTTGCAGATGTAGAACCAGATCCAGATATTACTACAGTTGAACGTGGTACTGAGATCATGCGTGCCTTCAAACCAGATACAATCATCGCTCTTGGTGGTGGATCGCCAATGGATGCTGCTAAAGTAATGTGGCTCTTCTACGAACAACCAGAAGTGGACTTCCGTGACCTTGTTCAAAAATTCATGGATATCCGTAAACGTGCCTTCAAATTCCCATTGCTTGGTAAGAAGACTAAATTCATCGCGATCCCAACTACATCTGGTACAGGATCTGAAGTAACTCCATTTGCCGTTATCTCTGATAAAGCAAACAACCGTAAATACCCAATCGCTGACTACTCATTGACACCAACTGTGGCAATCGTAGATCCTGCTTTGGTATTGACAGTTCCTGGATTTGTTGCTGCTGATACTGGTATGGACGTATTGACTCACGCAACTGAAGCTTACGTATCACAAATGGCTAGCGACTACACTGATGGTCTTGCTCTTCAAGCAATCAAACTTGTATTCGAAAACCTTGAAAGCTCAGTTAAGAATGCAGACTTCCACTCACGTGAGAAAATGCATAACGCTTCAACAATCGCTGGTATGGCCTTTGCAAATGCCTTCCTAGGTATTTCTCACTCAATGGCTCACAAGATTGGTGCGCAATTCCACACAGTTCACGGACGTACAAATGCAATCTTGCTTCCATACGTTATCCGTTACAACGGTACACGCCCAGCTAAGACAGCTACATGGCCTAAGTACAACTACTACCGTGCAGACGAGAAATATCAAGATATCGCTCGTATGCTTGGCCTTCCAGCTTCTACACCAGAAGAAGGTGTGGAATCTTACTCAAAAGCTGTCTACGAACTTGGTGAGCGCGTAGGTATCCAAATGAACTTCAAAGCACAAGGTATTGACGAAAAAGAATGGAAAGAACATTCACGTGAATTGGCCTTCCTTGCTTATGAAGATCAATGTTCACCTGCAAACCCACGTCTTCCAATGGTTGACCATATGCAAGAAATCATCGAAGATGCTTACTATGGTTACAAAGAAAGACCAGGACGCCGTAAATAATTGATTATCAGCCAAAACCGAGGGTAAACCTCGGTTTTTTTATGCTTAGAGAATATATTTTTTATTAAGAAATGCAGGCTCATTGTCAACTGTAGTGGGTTGAATAAAAACTAACATCTGGAGAGGACAATTGATGTCCTCTTCATTTTTATATTCAGAGCGATGAAAATTCGTTTCTTAAAGTTGTCAAAGTTCCGAAATCC
>NZ_JASHGH010000007.1:0-98084 GCF_047460405.1 Streptococcus infantis
GAATCAAACCGAGCAAACCTAAAATCTCTTTACTAGGAATATAATTTAAGACAAATGCAAAAAGTAAACTTAGCAATATTAGACTAACAGAGCCTAGAAATTGTCCTAAATAGATGTTAATGATGTCTTTTCTGCTTTTTCTTTTGGCAAAAAATAACATTAGGATAATAAGTAAGTCTACGGCTGTCCCAGAATACAGGATTATTGAAGTAACAACATTTTGAATCATAAAACACCTCATTCAAATATATTTTTGAATGTATTTTAACATTAAACTTTGTAGATGTCAACTTCAGCTCCATCAAAATATAGATAAGAAGGTAGTGTACCAAACATTAAAAAGCCCTGCCATCGAAATGATAGCAGGGCTCAACTTCAATATCCAGATGATATATTTATCTAAAAAAGGTAGAGTTTGGACTGAAATATAGTGAAATATATTGAAATTGAAAAAAGAAAAAACGCTTAAAATGAACTGCACCCCAAAAGTTAGACATAAAAATCTAACTTTTGGGGTATTTTTATTATGAAATTAACTTCTACACCTACAAAGCTTATTCTGGCAGACTTTATAAAAGTCTGAGAAAAAAAGGTAGAGAAAAAGGTAGAGATTGAAATAATAGTAGAAATTCAGCGATCACAGTTTCCCTCTCTATATTTTAATCACTCTGATAACTCTGTTTCCACCTTGTATTTTCGTTATACAGTTACTTAAACCTTGAGCGTACAAAAACTTACTCAAATTGACGAATAATAAAGATTGAATATTGTTAGTCTTTGAATTATCCACCTGTTTTTCTAAATGGATTATTAAAACTGTATATTAAGCTCTAACTACTCAAAAATATTATTTTGAAAACTGATTTGTTACATTTTTCCGAATATCTCTTCTAAACTCTTTTCTATTTCTTTATGAACATAATCACTTAATGGTGTATTTCCACTAGAATTTCTTGAGAATAAAAGAGTTGAAAAATCACTACTACGACTAGAAACATCTTTAGGGACTCTGTTTAATGAGTGATAGCTTTGTAGTATTTCATCATATATTTTTTCATAACACTTACTTAAATCACCTAGCGATACTTCAATTAAATTTTTATCTCCGGAATATGCCACATGGTAATAACCTATCCACGGATTTCTTTCATCATCCTTATAAGTGACCAGTAGTTTGTATGGCATATCTTGAATTTTCGAAAAATATCTATAAATATTAGGAAAGTTATATTTTACAATTTCCAAATAACTCGCCTCAGCGAAATTAAAAAATGTCTCAACTATTTTTATTTTTCTTTTTGTAGAATATAAGTTCATTACTAAGCCATTTGACTCTGAATATTCTCTATCACGATCAGGTATGACAAAACTTCTATAATCTACATCAGACTGCAGCAAAATAGTTATCAGTTTATTTAAACTAAACAGCTCTACTCCTTCAGAAGTAGTATAACTTGCAACCTCAGGACAATCTTGAAGAATTTCATCTATCCTTTTTCTAACATTTTTACTCATTAAAGATATTTCATCAATATCTTTAAGCCAAGGTAATTTATTTTTTATTTCTTTCAAAAGTTCACATAAAATATAATTACTTGCAGGTAATGATTTCTTTTCTAAAATAGTTTTCAGATTATCTTTAATAATATCTATTGCTATTTTTCTACCACTATCTCCTATAAGGCCTGATATTCTTGAATCGCTTGACTCAACAATTCAGCGCTGATAATTTTTACATCTGGAACACCTTTGTCCACGATATCAAACCAATAATAAAGGGTGTTTTCTTCCACACCTCCAGCAATTCCTATTTTTGATTCCAATCTACAATTTTCCATGATAAATGGTTCAAATTGCTCTGATATAGAGGAGAAATAGTTTTCTACTATAAATTTATATGTTTTGAGAATCTCTGATAATATTCTTTCTACATTATCTTCCCTAGAGAAATCTGTAATCCCATTACTCCTCAATAAATCATTTTTAGAATTAACACATTCAACATAAAGAGGCAAGTTATGTTGTAGAATAAAATCTAAAAATTTATCCTGCTCTTCAATGGTTGAAAACAATCCAGAGATAAAAATGACTACTTCTCGCCATTCTTCATTATGGATAAGTTTTTCTAGAAGTGCTGTATCTGATGAAACTATTAGGTTATTTGTAATATAGTATGCAGCACAAAACTCCTTAAATAGCTTATGAGAAAAAGTAATTCTATCTGAAGTACTAAAAATTCCAAAATTTATAAAATAATCAATTAGATTTCTTTTATTTGGTGTAGAAACTGGATAAGCACTTATTATTTTATCTACTTCACTGTATGTAAAACTAGATTGATTAAAATTCTCGTAAGAAAATTTACCAAAAAGATTTAATGTTTCATGAAGGGATAATTCTGAATAACTATTTTTGTAGCGATAATTCTTTTCGAAATACTCTGTAAAAATTTGGGTTCTATTAAGCAACTCTTTATTCTGTCTATCAGTCAGAATAGTCTTACCAATTTTATACAATAAAGGGTTCCTAAACAGTTCAAGATATGCTTTAGGAAACTTGCTATACTCCCAAAGTCTAATTAAACTACTTTGAATTATACTATCGGAAAGATTTGTTAGAAAGAAACTCTTTTCTTCTCCAAGCTCATGATTATATCGATTATTTCGTGTTGTGAAAAAGAAAAAATTTTGATTATATTGTGTCATTAATTGATTTGCTTCAGAAAAAAATTTTAATCTCTTTCTCTCATCCACAATATTATCAATCCCGTCAAAGAACAATGCCAATTGATTATTAACAAATAGCTGATTAATGGCTTGTTTAGAGTTTCCTTCACAGAATGGTTCCATTTTCGATTGAATAATCTCGAATAATGTTCCTAAACTACCTCCATACTCTATTAATGGAACATAGACAGGAATTAATTGATAGGTAGAATATTTTGTACACAATTGATTTATTAGCTTAAAAGTTTCAAATGTTTTCCCAAATCCTGCTTCTCCTTTTAATACAACTTTATGGTGTTGTAAAAGGATATCTAACGAGTCTTTCACCTTACTGTCTACTGTATCCTGAAATAGATAACGATCAAAATAGTCAGACTGAACAAATGAAGCACTAGACGTTTCTAACATGGTTTTAATATAGAGGTATATTCTAAAATTTCCATTTACAACCTGCTTTAACATTGCATTACTATCATCCACAGTCGCCGATATGTACTGCAACCGTCTGTCTAATCCATCAACAATCTCTCTAATAGTTCGACACAGTGCTTGTGATTCAGAAGTACCGATTTTATTAAGTTGTTTAAATATGACTTCAAAATATTTTTGAAGAATTTGTTTTAAATCCCCATCATATAGTTTATATTTAGGATATTTTTCAATAAACAAATTGATGTAAAAATCTACTGATTGATTTATTGTTTTCGATTGCAAAACATCTTGGTTAAGAAAATTTTTTATTATCTTTTCAAGAACATTTTGTTCAATTAAAAATCTATCAAAATCAAGATAATATATCCTATCTCCATATTTCTCTAATATCGAGACTTCGACTTCTTTTTTTAGTTTTTTACTGAAAAGCTTCAGTCTTAACTTCCCAAATACTCCTCTAAAATAATTTCCTAGTTCTTCTATCAGTAGGTTTTCTATTAAAGAAATAACAAGCATACATAATCTCCTTCTATATTCGATAGTATTCCATGTAAGCATTATCCAATGCTTTTTTAATATCTCAATTTTATCTCTGATACTAGTATTTTTAGATTTTTGATGAAGATATAAATTATCAACAGCATTTGAAACAGTAGTTACTAAGCCAAGTGCCGATTAATGTTGTCCCATTTTCAACTGAAAATATCTCTCTTGATTCAAAACTCGCTCATTATAAAATAACAATAAAAGTCTGATAGAAACTTTTTTCTAATTTCGGCATTTCACGAGAATCTTTAATAAATCTCTCTTTAAGTTTCTTAGTTTCTCCTTTTTTTCATCTCTCTATTTTTTTAATTGTGACTCTTTAAGAGACTTTTCTAATCCTAGTTTGATATAAATATTTCTTGGAGAGTTTGAAAACATTTTGATATCAACATTTTCCAAAGAGTTCCTGTTTTCTTTTTTTAGAAAATTTGAATAAATTTGATTGAAATATGGAAATTTCTCAATACTTTTTAACTTGTTTGTATGTATGTAATCATAATGTAGAATAATAAATAAAGAAACTAACAAAAATGAAAAGTTTATAATTTCTGTTATAGATAAAGGGAGCTCAATACATATTATATCTCTTTACTATTTATAGTGTTATGGTGTCATTATAGCAAAAAACAATGGAATTTCCATTGTTTTTATGTTCAAATTCAAAGGGTTTTATTAACTTTCCGAAAAATTTATATTTTTCTGAAAGATATCTAATAATCTTTTTTTACTTTGCTTATTTTAATTATTTTTTCCCAATTTCATTTTAAACCCCTTATATATTTTTCGTAAAAATCTTTTCTTATAAAAAGTAAACAGTTTTATTAATCCTTTCTAAGTAAAAAGTAGTTAAGGATAACTGGTTTGAAGTGAAAGAGTTAAGGTTTTCTATATATACTTTATATGATTTATTGACTTAATAAATTACTTATATGTTTGAAGGTAGTTCATTTTTAGTTTCTAATTCTGCTATTAGCTTCTCTATTTTATTTTTACTGTTTTTAGCAGAAAGTTTTCTTTTATTCAGAATTTTTATATATAAATCAATGTTGTTTATTGAGTTTTTTATACTCAGTAAGTCTCTTACTCGATATTGGTTGATAACTTTCTCTTTAATATCATCAATGTTAGAATGTTGATTAATGTATTCTGCTAGTTTATTCTGTTTATCTTTTCTATTATCAGGTTTTCTATTTGGTCTTGGAATTAGAGATTTCATCTCGCCATTTTCTAGAGTTTTGATATTAATTTTATTTATAAATGAATCTTTGTAGTTTTCTATCAGTTCTTTAAAGGTTGTTAAGGAAAAGGAAGATTTATTTAGTTGTTTGGTGATAAAATCTTTATCTAAAGTATTAAATATTTCTTTATAATGTTCTCTAGAAATCTCACTTTGAACATTAGTTAGTTCTTTCCATAAAATGATAGGGTTGAAAAGATTAAATGGGAATTTTTTATCCTCGTGATTCATGTAGTTTCGGATTATAGATCTGAAAGAATCAATATTAGAGGTAATGTACAAGTTATCTGATTCATGTGAGGGAATTTCGATATTGCTGAAAATCTTAGAATCTATATCATTTAATAATTTTATTATAGTATTTTTGGCATCAGGAGTGTCTAGTTTATCATAAATATTTTCATAGCTATCGATTTGTTTATTTTCAAAAATAGATAAAATAGCTAATAAAGTTAAAGAATTTAATGAAATCTTTTCCTTCTCCCACAAAGTCTTGTAAAATTCCTTTCGCTCCGGTCCAACTTTTTGGAAATTAGAGGGATCAAATATTATTATTGGTATTTTATTATTTATTTTTTTACTAATTAAATCTAATAATTTCTTTTCTAGAGTCTGTTTATCTGCTTCCTTGGAAATATTCTGTATTTTTTCAAGAAGAGTATTGGCACTGACGTCTAAATTGAATTTAAAATCTAAATTTATTTTTTTATCTAGAATTAATAGTAGTAATTTTACATCATTATTTATGCTATCACTTATTTGATTATATGAAAGATAGCTCTTCATTTTGTTGAAGAGATGATCTTCTTGTGGATTTACCAATTTATTATAAAGTATTCTAGATATGCTATTTATATTTAGTGTAATCTTTTGGGGGTCATTTACATCTTGAAGGAAGATTATTTTTTTAAAGTAATTTTCTATACCATTAATAATATTTTCATTGTTATCAGCAAATGCTTTATTAAAATAATTATAAATTGCTTCATTAAAAAAATTATCTACAGAAAAGTGATGATCAGATAATTTTAAGAATATTTCATAAATTTTATCCTGTTTAAGATCTTCTATTTTTTTTAATTCCTCACTATCCTTTAATAATACAGAAACAAAAAATTTTTTTTCCTCTCCACGAAGACCATTTGGGGATTGTCTAACTAAGTAATCTGTATATGTTTCATCAATAAGATTATTTTTTATCAAAAATTTTGCTATCTCACTCATCATTATCCTCCAACAATTTTTTTATTTGAGTGTACAAGTCTCCTTTAGATTTCACTAAGTCGTTAAAATCACTGGAGTTTAGAGTTTTGTAGACTATTAGTGCAAGTAGTTGTTTGTAATCTATATCCATATCAATATTATCTTTATAAATTTTTTTGTAAATTTTAAATTCATTTACTATATTTTTAAGAACTCTGAGGTCATCAATAAATATGGAAATTTGATATAAAAAAGTTTCGAAGTCATTTTTATCCGTAATTGCTGGGTCATCTAGCAACCTTGATTTTAGATAATCAAATGAATTTGTATTGTTGACAATAGGGATAATTGGAATAATTACATCAAAAAATTTTGTTTTTTCTGTTGCAGAAATATTTTCAGTGTTATTTGCAGAATCAACATTTTTTTCAGAAAATACTTCATCACTTATTACATAGAAAAACATCAATTTCTTAAGCTTCGCAGATTTCCTTCTTTGGTTAACCATTAAGTTAATTTCTCTTAATTTTTCGAATATTGAATGGTCGTTAAATCTATCTAAGTCTTCAAAAATTACAAAATCTGCATCAGATTCATCAAAAAGATAAATAACATCAGATAGAAAATTATCAAAATATGAGACTGTAGAAAAGTCTCTATTTTCCATGTTTACGTTAATTCCCATAGTGTTTATTGTAAGTTTTGACCAATTTCCTTTATATATTATTTTCTTAATTGTATTTGAAAAAAGGTAATATAAGATAATCATAGCTATGATAGATATAATGATGAGAATGTAATCATTAGATTCAAGATTAGGTGAGAAATCTTTGATGCCAGATGTTATTTTTTCAGTTATAACTGGTAATAAAAATTTAAAATAAAGGATTAAATAAATAATTGATAATGAATAAAAGAAAATTTTATAATTTTCGATATTTTTTTTAGTAAAAAAGTTTGCTTTTGGTATTTTATTTGGTTTGATTTGATTTACTAATTGGTTGACAATTTTCATCTCTAAAATGTTGTCTATATGACTATTTATTTTCTTATCATCTTGGAGAGTAGGAATAGTATTTCCTGCTAAACTATCAAAATGTGCTAATGAGATATAAATACTTGTTTTACCCTTTAATTCATTAAAATAACTATGAATTAAAGAGCTTTTTCCAGTTCCATATCCTCCAGTTACTCCAACATTTTTTATAAGTTTATCTTGAGTTACATTATTCAATACATCTTTATAACTCTTATAGTATTTTGTTTCAAATTCATCAGAAGCAATTTGAGTGTAGTCTATTGGAGCTAGACTTTCAAGTTTTACACTTGAATTGTCGTCAGAAGGATTATTTTTAAATAGAAAAGCTAAAATTTTGAGCAAATAATTTTTCATTTATGTTGTCCTTAACTAATATTCTTATAGTTAATTATATCATACAACAAGTTGCAAAAGTTATTGTAAAATAAGTTGTGTAGACACAAAATGAAATTTATTCATAGACATATTATTGATTCAATGAAATCTTCAGAAAGAGAAAGAGATGAAGTAGTTGTTGTATTTAATATTGTAAATGCTTATAAGATATACTATAGTGATGGGACCTTTAATAGGACATAAATTGATTTAATTTCTTATTAAATTATAAGTTGGGTAAAAATTTTTGTAAAATCTGATGTTATTTAAATTTCTATATATTTTTCTAAAACTAGGGAAAATCTGATATAATAAGATTTGTAGGTGCATTATATTTATATTTACAAAACTAAATTATTTCCCTATTTAAAATCTATTAATTCATATTTTATGAAATCAATTAGTAGATATCGTTCTAAAAATCCTTGATATTGCACTGTTTTTAATTCAATTAAAATATATACTTCTCAAACCAGGTCTTAAAAAAAGGTAGAGATTGAACTGAAATATAGTAAAATTAACAAAAGAAAAAACGCTTAAAATCAGCGTTTTCTATGTATTGATTCGTATTAAATGCTTACTTCACTTCTGTAAACACAACGTGTTTGCGAAGTTTTGGTGAGTATTTCTTCAATTGAAGACGGTCTGGAGTGTTACGTTTGTTTTTAGAAGTAAGGTACAAGCGTTCACCAGATTCTTTGTGTTCAAGTGTAATATTTACGCGCATGGTATCTCCCTTCTATTATTCAGCTGATGCAGCTTTAGCGATCTTACGTCCTTTGTAGTATCCTTTAAGTGATACACGGTGAGAACGTGAGTAATCTCCAGTAGTTTCGTCAAAGTTTACAGATGGAGCTGTTACTTTGTAGTGTGTACGACGTTTGTTTTTCTTCGCTTTTGAAGTGCGACGTGCAGGTACTGCCATTTTGATTTCTCCTTTTAAGATATAATTCAGTTAGGTTTGATTTTCATCAACTTTAATAGTATATCAAAACTTTTTTGTAAAGTAAAGTTACTTGACAAAAAAAGATGAAAAAAAATTCCTATCCAAGGTTCTGGATAGGAAAATAGATTAAATATCAATCTCGAATGGTTCATCAATGGTTTCTGAGACGTATTTCCCGTCTTTTTTTCGTTGTTTGACGCATTCGGTGAGAAGATATTCGATTTGCCCGTTAACTGATCGGAAGTCATCTTCTGCCCATGATGCGAGTGCAGCATATAACTTATTCGAGAGTCGAAGGGGGATTTGCTTTTTTTTAGCTTCTGCCATTTCTAATAAAGGCTTCCTGTATTGACAATTGGTTGTGCATCATGATTGCCACAGAGAACGACTAGGAGATTTGAAACCATCGCTGCTTTACGCTCTTCGTCAAGTTCTACTAATTCTCCTTCATTGAGACGTTCTAGTGCCATTTCAACCATTCCTACAGCGCCATCAACAATCATCTTACGTGCATCAATAATGGCTGATGCTTGTTGACGTTGAAGCATGACAGCTGCAATTTCCGGTGCATAAGCTAAGTAAGTAATACGTGCTTCAAGAATTTCCAAGCCAGCATCCTCAACACGACTCTGAATTTCTTCACGAATACGCTTAGCTACAATCTCACTAGAGCCTCGGAGACTGCCTTCATCTGCTTGCCCATCACCTGTAGTATCCACATTCGGAGACACATCGTAAGGATAGATGCGGACAATATTACGAAGGGCGCTATCACACTGCAATGAAAGATATTCTTTATAGTTATCAACGTTGAAGACTGCTTTGGCTGTATCGACAACTCTCCAAGTTACCGCGATGCCGATTTCCACAGGGTTCCCTAAGCAATCGTTAATCTTTTGACGAGAATTGCTCAAAGTCATAACCTTGAGGGAAATCTGTTTCTTGCCAATTTCAAGATTTACGTCATTACCATTTGATGATTTCATCCCTGAAAAAGGGGATTTCGTGCTAACGTCACCACTTTGACCAAGTCGAGTGTGATTTGCAGGGTTGACCGCTATGCTAAAGGGATTGACAAAGTAAAAACCAGGTTCTTTGATGGTCCCAGTATAGTTACCAAAGAGAGTCAAAACCAGAGCTTCCTGAGGTTTAACAACTTTTAAACCAGCATGAGCTAGACCTGCAATTAAGCTTAATAAAAGTCCGATAATAATTCCAAAAATGTTTTCTGAACCAGCGCCCATGATAAATATAAAGACACCAAGTACGAATGCCAACTCAATGAGTACCAATGCTACTACACCATTTGGCTTTGAATTGATTAGTTTTTCAGTCATCAGAATGACCTCCTGTTTTTGATATCTAAATGATATCACTTTAATTTATAAAATCAAGAAATAAATGCAAAATTTTTAAAGAAAATATTTCTGTATAGAATTTTCTGAAAATTCAAGAATTTTCTTCTGTTCATTGCTTTTAAAATGTGCTATAATGATACAAACTGAATCGGGAGGGAACAAATGACAGAATTAGATAAACGTCACCGCAGTAGCATTTATGACAGCATGGTTAAATCACCAAACCGTGCCATGCTTCGTGCGACTGGTATGACAGATAAGGACTTTGAAACACCAATTGTGGGAGTCATTTCGACTTGGGCAGAAAATACACCATGTAATATTCACTTGCATGACTTCGGTAAGCTTGCAAAAGAAGGTGTCAAATCTGCTGATGCTTGGCCTGTGCAGTTTGGAACCATTACGGTAGCCGATGGTATTGCCATGGGAACGCCGGGTATGCGCTTCTCTCTAACGTCACGTGATATCATCGCGGACTCTATCGAAGCTGCTATGGGCGGTCATAACGTCGATGCATTTGTAGCTATCGGGGGTTGTGACAAGAACATGCCTGGTTCCATGATTGCTATTGCCAATATGGATATCCCAGCTATTTTCGCTTACGGTGGTACTATCGCCCCTGGAAAACTGGATGGCAAAGACATCGACTTGGTTTCTGTATTTGAAGGAATCGGTAAGTGGAATCACGGCGATATGACAGCGGAGGACGTGAAACGTCTGGAATGTAATGCCTGCCCTGGCCCTGGTGGCTGTGGTGGTATGTATACTGCCAATACTATGGCGACTGCTATCGAAGTTTTGGGGATGAGCTTGCCAGGTTCTTCTTCTCACCCAGCAGAATCTGCTGATAAGAAAGAAGACATCGAAGCAGCAGGACGTGCTGTTGTTAAGATGTTGGAACTTGGTCTCAAACCATCAGATATCTTGACTCGTGAAGCCTTTGAAGATGCTATCACTGTAACTATGGCTCTCGGTGGTTCTACAAATGCTACTCTTCACTTGCTTGCCATTGCCCACGCGGCTAATGTTGACTTGTCACTTGAGGACTTCAATACAATCCAAGAACGTGTGCCTCACTTGGCCGACTTGAAACCATCTGGTCAGTATGTCTTCCAAGACCTTTACGAAGTTGGTGGTGTGCCTGCGGTTATGAAGTACTTGTTGGCAAATGGATTCCTTCACGGAGACCGTATCACATGTACTGGTAAGACTGTCGCTGAAAACTTAGCTGACTTTGCAGACCTCACACCAGGTCAAAAAGTCATCATGCCATTGGAAAATCCAAAACGTGCAGATGGACCATTGATTATCTTGAACGGGAACCTTGCACCTGATGGAGCAGTTGCCAAGGTATCAGGTGTTAAAGTGCGTCGTCACGTTGGACCAGCTAAGGTCTTTGATTCTGAAGAAGATGCTATCCAAGCTGTCTTGTCAGATGAAATCGTTGATGGCGACGTTGTCGTCGTGCGTTTCGTTGGACCTAAGGGTGGTCCTGGTATGCCTGAGATGCTGTCACTTTCATCAATGATTGTTGGTAAAGGTCAAGGAGACAAGGTTGCCCTCTTGACAGACGGACGCTTCTCTGGTGGAACTTATGGTCTGGTTGTCGGACATATCGCCCCTGAAGCCCAGGATGGAGGACCAATTGCCTACCTCCGTACAGGCGATATCGTCACTGTCGACCAAGATACTAAAGAAATTTCTATGGCCGTATCCGAAGAAGAACTTGAAAAACGTAAGGCAGAAACAACCTTGCCACCACTCTATAGCCGTGGTGTCCTTGGTAAGTATGCCCACACCGTATCTTCTGCATCACGTGGTGCCGTGACAGATTTCTGGAATATGGAACAATCTGGTAAAAAATAACTAGAAAATAAGCAGTCGCTAAATGACTGCTTTTTCTAATCCTTTGTCTTATCTCGTGAAATGTGATAAGATAATTGCTCTAACTATGATTATGAAGGAGAGACAATGTTTTCAAAAAATACAGGAATTATGCTCTACGTAGATGATATAGCAGCTGAGAGAGACTTTTGGTCTGCTATCGGTTTTGAAGTTTTTAATCAATCAGAAATTATGGGGTTTGAAACTTTTGAAATGAAACCTCACACGGACAGTACACTGACTTTTACTGTCTACGCCAAAGACTTTATTCGTCAGGTATCGCCAGAGGTAGTTGATATGAAACCTAGCCTACTCTTTGAATCAGCGGACCTTTGCAGTCTTCACGAGCGCATAGCTGCAGTGACTGATACCACAAGTTCGATCAATACCCAACCTTTCCCTCACTTTAACTTTGCAAATCCAAGTGGACACTATTTCGCAGTTAGAGGAATCTAATAACAAAGCAGCTCTCTGTTTATTAGCAGAGAGCTCTTGTATTTTAGCGTGGTGGTAGTCCAAGTGCTATACGACCATAGCGACTGATGCGTGTAATCTTCCAGGCAGGTGACCAGGTAACTTCAACCCTGACATCCTCAATTCCTTCAATCTGTTTCAAACCTGCCACGATTTCGATTGGTAAACTTTCTGCACAGTCACAGGCAGTATCGGTGAAGGTCATGACAATTGTACAAAGACCAGCCTCGTCCAAATGAATCTCGTAAATCAAGCCAAGATTATAGACATCTAGTTCCACATCTGTATCGTAAACTTTTTCTAGTTTTTCAATGATTTGTTCTCCTAATGCTAGAGCACGATCATTGATTTTGATATCTTCTCTCATTGCATTCCCTCCATTTGTAAACTGCACCTATTTTCTCATAATTCTGACAATTTGGCAAGTCTTTCCCCATCAAGACTGGATTCGCCATAAAAACTACAGACTAGAAATTAGTCATAGTTTGGACCAAACTGCCCAAAGAGCTAACAACCTAGAGCAAGGGGATATCGGCATAGGTTAGAGAGATAAACTTAGAGAATGATTGAGCTTCTAAGAAATACTTTCTAAAAAGAAAAAGTAGAGAACGGTCATCTCTACTTTTTAAATATTATTTTGACTTCACAGGTTTATCTGCCAAGGCCTTGATAGCTGATGCTATCGTTTCTGCGTAGAGCTTAGCTCCCTCTTCTAGTTTGGCATTATCACTTCCAAAGTGAACCTGGTCCGTTCCTTTCCAGATGTCTGGATGATCTTTAGATACCTGATTCCAGTCTGCAACCTCAATGTAAGGATACTTTTGAGCCACTTCACGCACATAGCTAGCATACTGTTCGACATAAGGCTGAGTTGCTTGAGTTGTATCACCCTCATAAGGTGTCATAAGTACAAGTTGATGCCCCTTAGGTAGATTTGTTATCAAAGAATCGATATCAGCCTTATAATCCTCAGGGTTATTCACTCCAGTAGCAATAACGACTATTTTAGGGAGGACTTTATTCTGACTGTGATTGAGCATAATAGCATTGGCTTGCTTGGTATTTCTGCTTACTTGACCATCTGTCTGAGCGTCTGGTAGAACCTCTTTAAGTCCAGGTGTTGCACGCAAGGTTACAGAATCTCCGATGATGGATACACCTTCGGCAATATTGTAGCGACTGGCTTCTGCTTGATCCGCCATGGTTTTTGTACGGGTGATATTGGTTTGAGCTTGATTAAGGCCATTTACCATCAAATCCGTTTCAAAAGCACCGACTTGGGGAGCAATAAACATCACAATCAGTGTCAGCAAGCTAAGAAATCCGACGCCACCCACAAAGATTGGTTGAATATGCGGAATTTCTTTTACCTTTTGCAATAAGCTACTGTTCTTCCCTGCAATGAAAGGTTCAATCACATAGAAGGAAAGGCTTGCAAAGAGATAAGAGAAGATAGTGGTGAGAATCACAGCTGGTAGATTGCTCATCAACTGAGAGAAAATGATATAAAACGGCCAGTGGAAAAGATAGACGGCATAGCTGGTGTCAGCTAAGAAGCTAATTACCTTTGGTTCTTCAATCGTCGGAGTTTTCTCATGCAAAAGTCGTGCTGCAACGATCATCAGAAGAGCAGCTAAACTTGCCAACAAGAAACCAAGCAAGTAGGCAAAGAGATAATTAAATTTTACAAAGAAGGTCAATAAGAGCAAAAGTCCGAGACCTGCCCCGAATACTAGCAAGGTCTTTTTCAAATCCCAGGTATTATTTAAACGCTTAACAAGAGTAGTCGTTTGACGAACACCTACCAAAGATGCCAAAATACTGCCTAGAAAGAAAGGATAGACGTGAGTAAAGCTAGAAAAGTAGAGCGTCGAGTAGGAAGAAACGATAAAGCTACCGATAAACATTGAAAGAAAACCGATGATAAAGACAGCTGATGATAGAAGAAAGACTAGACCTCTTAATTGTCCAGATGATTTTACCCGCTTGGACATGAAC
Organism: Streptococcus infantis; assembly: GCF_047460405.1. Lineage (GTDB taxonomy): Bacteria > Bacillota > Bacilli > Lactobacillales > Streptococcaceae > Streptococcus > Streptococcus infantis_Q. The sequence goes on from NZ_JASHGH010000007.1 coordinate 14,219, forward strand.
CAAACCGCCAAGCCCCACACGATATAGTAATGAACTTCAACCGCTAAACTCCAGTTATGAACAAAGAGATGGGGGATGAACTGAGATTCATAACTTCCCCCTGTTAACATTTCATAGAAGTTAGTCATAAAACCAAGAACACCAGCTATCTGACTACCAATCCCGGCTACATAATCTTGGCGAACTAAGAAAGTAAAGGGCATAACGACAAGAATCATCAAGACGACTGGAGGGAAAATCCGATAAAAACGTCTCCTAAAAAATCCTAGAATATCAATCTTACCTTTTTGTCCAAATTCTTCTAACAGGAGTGACGTAATTAGAAAACCTGAAAAGGTGAAGAAGACGTCAACCCCAAAGAAACCTCCTGGGAAAACCGTCTGAAAAAAATGGTACAAGAGTACCAAGAGTAAGCCTGTAATCCTAATCAAGGAAAACCATTTTATACGCATACGAGTTTATTCTCCGTTCATTAGAGTAGTAAAAAAACCATCTAATGTTCATTCCATACTACCTTTATTTTATCAAAAAAAGAAGAAAAATCCTAAGAGAAAACTTAGGATTTCAGCTTTAGTCTACTAAACTTAGAAATTACGACCTGATTTATTATAGCCATATTTTTCAACAAAATGCTCACGGAATTCCAAGAGATTGTCATCCATAATAGCCTGGCGAACCTGCTTCATCAGATTGAGCAAGAAGTAGAGATTATGGTAACTGGTCAAGCGGATACCAAAGGTTTCATCGGCCTTGAGCAAGTGACGAAGATAAGCACGGGTATAGTTCTTACATGTGTAGCAATCGCACTCAGGATCAAGTGGTGTAAAGTCCTCCGCAAACTGGGCATTCTTGACAACCAAACGTCCTTGGCTAGTCATACAAGTACCGTTACGAGCGATACGAGTCGGCAAGACACAGTCAAACATATCGACCCCACGAATAACCCCATCAATCAAGCTATCTGGCGCTCCCACTCCCATCAAGTAGCGAGGTTTATTCTCAGGAAGGAGTTGAGTGGTGAAGTCCAAAACTGCGTTCATCTCTTCGTGAGTTTCTCCAACTGCTAGTCCACCGATAGAGTAGCCTGGGAAGTCCATGCTAACAAGGTCGCGAGCTGATTGACGACGAAGATCTTCAAATCCTGCGCCTTGCACAATCCCAAATAATCCTTGGTCATGTGGACGACGATGAGCTTTTAATCCACGCTCAGCCCAACGGCTAGTACGTTCGATTGACTTTTTCACATAATCATAGGGTTGGTAGAACTGAGGACATTCATCAAAGGACATCATGATGTCTGAGCCTAGATTATTCTGGATAGAAATAGCCTTTTCAGGTGATAGGAACATTTTAGAACCATTGAGGTGGTTTTTGAAGGTTACCCCTTCCTCTGTAATGTTACGGCTATCAGCTAGAGAGTATACTTGGAAACCGCCACTATCCGTCAAGATAGGTTGGTCCCAGTTCATGAACTTATGAAGCCCACCTGCTCGAGCAATCAACTCATCTCCAGGACGTAGCCACAAGTGATAGGTATTAGAGAGGATAATCCCTGACCCCATCTCTTTCAATTCTTCTGGCGATTGGGTTTTAACCGTTGCTTGAGTTCCAACTGGCATAAACATAGGAGTTGGGAAAGTTCCATGTGGCGTGATAATCTCACCCAGACGAGCTCCCGTGTGTTTTTCTTTTTTAATCAAACGATATTTGATTGGTGAATCTGACATTTTTTACCTCCGAAGCTGGGAAAGACAGTCCCAGTTCTTACTTTGTGCCCAAGGGCATACTGTATGATTCTATCAAAAAAAACAGGAACTGTCACGAACTATGGTATAAAGAATTGGTATTTACAAATACTTTCCGTTATTTGTCAACAGTTGGGTTTTTATTTATTTTCCTTTAAAATCATTTTCATTAATTGCTGTCATTTTTTTAAATCGTATTCATCTTCGTATTCATTTTCATACCACATTTGCCCGTATAGTTGAGAAGGTTGTAATTTAATTCTAATAGTTTACAAAATGATCAGTGAGTAATTTCACTGTTTTTTTTTGAAAAAAATTTATCAAAACTATTGACTTTATACAACTTTAGTTGTATAATAGATACATAAGGTTAAGGAGGAAACCTTAGACAAGGAAACTAGTAGAAAGGAAAACAAAATGTTTAAGTTCAAAAAGAAGCCACTCAAAGTCAAAACAAATAAGCTAGTCATCAAAATAAACTTATTTATAATCAGCTTTGAATGGCACATCGAATTTGGATAGTGAGAAATCACTATCCACCCCTTCGGGGGTGTACTTAAATTATAACAGGAAAAACAATGAAAGTAAATCTTAAAATTAGAAAAACCACCAAGCGTGAAAAAGTTGAATTTATTATTGGACTTCTTCTACTCCTATTTGCAGTTTGGTATTTTATGAGGTAATATATGTCAGTAGATATTAAAGCTATCCGCTGGCTTTTAGACAACGCCACAGCCTATGCGATCAGCAAAAACTGTGGCGTATCTATTCAGGCCGTAGATAAGTATAAAAACGGTGTATCAGATATTATGAACATGCGTTTAAAACACGCTATCAGCATGACTTCTTACGCCCATACACTACAAGAAAAACAGTGAGCACCATCACTGTTTTTTCTATTTTGAGTAAACAAAAAAACCGCAAGCTACTGCCTGCGGTTAGTGTACAATATTTTTGCCTTTCTATTTTATTTTTATTTTATTTTGTGGTGATTAAGCCATCAGGCTCCACAGTAAACTCTGGTTTTTCTGCCATTGTTCCGTCTGATTTAAGGTAGTACCAACCTGTACCATCTGCTGATTTGATGAACTGCTTGGATTTCATGTCGCCATCCTTGGCATCGAGGTAGTACCAGTGGTCTTTATATTTGATCCATCCAGTGGCCATTGCTCCAGTTTCTTTGAAGTAGTACCACTTGTTAGCAATAAGTGCCCAACCAGTAGCCATGGCTCCACTTGGGAGCAAGTAGTACCAGTAGCCGTCTGTATGCTTGTGCCAATCGTTAGCCTTCATGTAACCGTTGCTGTCGAAGTAATACCAGACATTGTCAATCTTCTGCCATTTATTCGTTGGGTAGCTTCCATCTGCGTTGACATACCACCAACCAGTCGCGTTTTTCTTCCAGCCTTCCTGGTTGCCCTCATTATCGAACATTTCTTGAACAGTTGAACCGAGCGACTGATAATGCTTGATTTTAGCAATCACATAGTCACGCAAGCTGTCATTATAGCCACCGTGCAATTCCAAAGATCGAGCAGGGCATGAGGTGCTAGAAAATTCATTGTGAAACTTGATATTTGAATAGCTCGGAGTATCACCGTAGTAAGTCATGTCTTCGGCCATTTGGCGCAATACCATGTTTTCATTTTCGATAAACTCGGCATCTGATGCGCTTAACTGCTGACATACTTCATAGCTAAGAGAGTTCATGTTGGCATCATAGTTAGCAGCAGACCACGAACCATTGTATGTGTCTTCGACTCGCACAATTGCATCTCTTGTGATGTAGTAATGAGCAAAACCAAGTTCAGACTGGCCATTATCATATCGTTCTTGGAGCCATTCGATATAGGCCTTTGCACTTTTTGAACCAGCATCATTATGTAAAACATAATATTTTGGTCGCTCAGTTGGACGTGATCCTGAAATCCCATTAAAAATTGTATGGTTAATGATTTCTACCATGGTCTAGTCCTCTCTTGGTTCGTAATATTCTAACGCACGTTTGCTGTCTGTAATCCCTGCGGTTGTTGGGTCGTTAACAACACCAATCAATACAAGGATGTAAACGAATGTGTTCACACCGTCTTGGATATTTTTGGGAATTTCAAGACCGAATTGTTGAACCATCAAGAAGATTGCCCCCAAAAGGGCAATAAGTGTTGCTTTATTTTGCAAACGCAATTTCCAGTTAATCATGTACATTTCTCCTTTTATTGTTTGTTTTGAATTAAATTTTTAAGCTCTCTTACGTCTTCACCAAGTGATTTCACTTGCTCAGCTAGTACTAAGATAGCCTTATTCTGTTCATCGTGGTTATCGAGCCGCTTGTTGGCTGATGTCTTGAATTCGTTCAGATTTTCGATATCTTTCTCTAAAATCGTAAGACGATTCTCTTGTTTGGTTGCTTTATCTTTCATCGAAAAATAAAGACCAATCACAGGGATAAGGGTGATGAAGATCTGTACGAGAAATCGTTCATATCCTGGCATACACACCTCCTACTCTTTCCCTTCAAATTTCCAAGCGACACCCGTTCCGTTTTGTTCCAAAGTACCATTTGTCACAAATGCGCTGACAGGCTCACCATTATAGGTAAATTCCTTGTTAAGTTGAACCAAGATGCGCTTCCCTTCACCATTGACCTCTACGTGTTCAGGGTCTTCAATGGTAATCAAGTCATGTGGTAAGTAAGTCTTACCAACTTCAGCTAGTGGAATCAACTCAATTAGCTCTTTGTAGGTCGTTCCATAACTAATATTCTTGCTCATGACAGAGTTCAACACAAGAACATGGATGACCTTCTGATTCACTTTCGAATTCTCTTCAGTCTGCTTAATAAGAGCTGCAAGCTTGTTCTGTTCACTCTCGTTTTGTGCAATCTTCTGATTGGCCTGTTCAAGTTGCGCCTGTGCTTTGACGATGGCGCTTCCTGGATCTAATTCTGCCTTCAGGATATCCATCACAGCTTGAATCAAGACGTCTTCTTGGTCTTGTGTACGGTCACCAGCCAATTCCCGCTGGTTAGTGCTATAACGATTCCCGTCTTGCAAACGGATTTCTACAACGGTTGTAACATTGTCTCCAAAACCACGAGTATAAGGTTTGGTCGCTAGTTCGTAATTGTTAATTGCCATTTGTCATTTGTCCTTTCACTTCTTCAAATTTCGCCTTGAGTTCTTCATCAGATTCGATGATTCGTTTCATCTGCTCAAGTTCCATCGCAGTTACTGTGTAGAGGGCTTCTAGCGTAGCTGATTGAGTGGCTTCATTACCGACTCTCTCACTTAGTGATTTAATTGTTAAGGTGCTGATTTGTTTGTCTTGTTCGTTCATGCTGTTTTCTCCAATTTTTTTATTTTTTGATTGAGCTCTTGGATAGCCTTGATAAGATAAGGTACAAGAGCAAATGTGTTGTAAGAGTATGCGCCGTCGGGATTCTCGTAAAACGCTTCAGGAGCGTACTTCTGGACATCCTGAGCCATGATACCGCAAGAAATGTCCTCAATTTTGCCATCGTATTCTTTGCGATAGCTGTACGTCTTCAGATTTTTGACTACATCGAGACCTGAGACTGTACTGACTTCGATATTGTGCTTATATCGACGATCCGAAATCTCCTTATTCATCGGGATCCAGTCGTAACCTGAACCGCTGTAATAAAGGTAAAGATAGTTATTCGAAGGCTCAAAATTTGAGTATTTAGACGAGTGAATCCAGTACCCGGATTTTCCTGAATTCTCATTGTTGTAGTAAATGTGACCAGTTACACGGAGATTCCCGTGGATGACTGGCGTGTTCCAAAATTCTGCTGTATTATAACAATACATCTTACCGTTGTTTTTGACGTACCAAGCATAATCACCAGGATAGCCCCAATTATTACCCCAATTGACCCACAAAGCCGTTTGTGACCATTGGCCAGATCCATTACTCATACCGACCGAAAATTGGTTTTGACCAGTGATCCAGTACACCGACGAATCTTTCTCATGTGTACCAATCTGGAATCCACCAATACGACCCTTGTAACCTTCGAGCAAGGTCGCTGTAACTACGACTGACCGCAATTTATTGATAAAGGCTTCTTTAGCAGCAAGCGTATCTGTGAAGATATCACTTGAGACGAACCGTCTTGCCATGGCAATATCCATGACCAACTTATCTGCCGTGATAGAGTTAGATCTAATGATGTCTGAATTGAGCGTTCCAACACTGGCATCACCTACGAACAATCGTTTGAAGTAACCCTGAATAGCCGTGAGTTCGTCCAGCAAGGTCTTACCCTTTAATCGAATCTTTTCAGCCTCAATCAAAATTTGATTGGTTGTCGCATTGATTTGCGAAACAATAGCCCCTGCATTCGTCAGATTTTGAACCGACCATGAGCCATCCAACTGTCTTTGGACGGTTTTCACAGCTTCAAGAGCATCATTTGGTGCTACTGAGTAATCAGATGGAGCTGAGCCCTTTTCTACTTTTATCAAACCATCATCGTACATACGAGCTGAGAATCTGACGAAATAAGCATTCGTTGGTACAGTGATTTGATTGATGTTGTGTTGTTTGCCTACAGTTGTTTTATAAGCATTTAAGCCTGGTTTACGGTTATCAATAGGATTTTTATTTTTATCGAAAAATTGCCAAGCGGTCCAAGCCATTCCATTATCGGGAAGAGTTACCCAATGCTGAAAAATGATGTTTTCGTTTGGTTCTACGGAAATAAAATCGGATGTGATTTCTTTTTGTGTACTATTCGCAGCATAAATGGTCCCAGCATTCCCTAAGTATCCTTTCGTTGCGGTCGAACTCAAAAATAAATTTCGATGATTTTCAAAGACCTTACTAACCTCAACCTGGAACAGCTGATTGGTCATAGCCATACGAGCGATATTGTTGGCAATTCCATTATCTGTATTGCCCAGAATACGCTCGTAGAGTTGGCTAGTTTCCTTAACTCGCTGGAAGTCAGTCTGATTAGCCTTACCAGAAATCAATGAAGTGATTTCTGTGAATCTGCCATCAACTGATTGCTTGTAGTTGACAATCTGAGTCGCTATCGTGCCATTTTTGGGGTTGGTAATAACTTCAAACCTACGCTCAATGCCTCTTACATCCTCTTGATAAGTAGCCTTACCAACAAAATCACGATTGACAAGCTCACGGACTGCTGTCGCTTGTTTAGCGCTTTCCTCACGGGTATAACGCTGTAAAGCTTCCTGTCGCTGACCGTCTTTATTGACATATTCTTGAATAGCTGATAAGTCGGTTCGTAATCCCTGAGCTGTTCGCTCAAAGGTAGCCTTAGCTTCAGTGATAAGGCCGTCAGTGTCTTCAATCGATGGACTCCAGTCGGTAGCTAGAGTACCTTTTTCAAATTTAACATTTCGAATTGAAATATTATTGTCTCCTGCATGGTCGTAAATAGCCATGGCACCTTTTGCATACGCAGGATTAGTACCACCTTGAACAACCTTCCCAGTAAAAGAATATCTTTTCCATTCTTTTGACGGATTGAAAAATGTATCAACCCCTATCCCCAATCCATTTCGTTGATAGTGATAAAAGTGAAGTTGTCTGACTGTACCAGTTTCGTTGATTTTTAAATCAAATGAAAAAGTCCAATCTTGTCCGATGTTATCAGCAGTTAAATAAGGATATATGTTAAATTGAATAAAGCGTGGGCGTGTAACTAACTTGTCAGAGTTTAGATAATAGTTTCTACCACCGATTCGCAATCCGGAAAATTCTTCTCGCAATTTCCCTGCTTCAGCCACGACCAGAGTCTTATCTGCCTTGTCCTTAGTTGCGTTCAGGATTTCCTGACGAATTGAGCTAGCCCGCACCTCAAATTCAGCCATACTCAATTTCTGGTCCAGCTTATTCTGCGTGCTTGTTTCCAAACTCTTCACGGACTGCCTGATATTTTCAGCAGTCACGTTGAGTGAGCTTATATCCGCCTTGGTTCTCAACCCTTCAGTAAGACGGCTCACCCCAGCATCAAGCGCATCAGCACGCTGTCTGAAGTTGGATTCAACTGCTGACACACGGTCTTCCTGGTCTTCATACGCTGGTTGATAGGCTGGAAAATAATTGCCAACCGATAACATAGCATTCTCAATGACGACCTGCAAACCAGCTGGAAAGCCGTAATTCGTCCCAAAACGTATGAATACATTATTAGTCTGATAGGTTTCAGAAGAGCCAGACAAGTCAATTGTGAACTCAAAATGTTGACGTTCGGTAGTCCCACCTTTAAACGTGAGTTTATAGCCATACCACGGATGGGCGCTAAAGTGAACATTGGCTTGTGTATCACTGGATAAGGCAACAGGGAAAGTCACATCAAATGATAAGCGGACATAATCACGCTTGAACCTATCACCGTTCTTCCAGAAATCAGGTACTATGAATGTTCGGTAGTCGTATATCGCTTGATCTCCTATGGTAAACGTCCTTGAACGCGAATTCCTGAAATAATTCCGTGAACTACCTGCTTGCACACTCGCTATCCGACTAGCTAGTTCATCGGCTGTCTGCACAAGCTCTGACTTACTAGCCTTACCATCAGCCACGTTGGCCAGTTCTGCCAGCCTACGAGTCGTCGACTCTTCATAGGTAGCTTGCGCTGACTTCACACCAGCCAGTTCTTTTTTTGTCTGAACAAGTGCTTCAACTTGCTTGGCAATCTCGGTCTCAACCTTCGCTTGCTTCGGTCGAATATCGTTTGCGATGGTTCGTTTCAGAACATCCAAATCGCCCGACAGAGCTATCTGAGCGCTCGTAGCCTGTCTTTTGAACTCTTCAAGCTTGGCAACAGAATCCAACCCAATCCGCTTCGCTTCCTGGGCGAGTAAGCTGCTGGCGCCAGCGTTTCTCAAGGCTTCTTCAGCTCTACGTTTAGCATCTTGTAAAGGACCATTTTCAAAACTACTAAATCGCTGGTCGATGGTGTCAGACAGTTCTTGCTTGACTTCTTCGGCTTTAGCTCTGGCAAGTTCGATACCGTCCGCAATTTCTTGTCTTAACAATTCAGCTTGGTGATCAAAGCCTAAGTCTGTATTTTGAAGAGCCTTTTCTAGGGCGATTTCTTGTGCAGATTCTGTTACTCCAAGGATGGCATCCGCTGCGCTAGATAGCCCACCAGAAGCTCTAGAACCACCAGTGCCTGCCTTATCATCGAAAGTCAGAGAGATGTATTCTTCTTTTAAGGCATCGAACTCATAAGCAATAGCTTTCTTGAATGCATCGACATTATGTTTCCAACTCTTGAGATTGACCGTATCACCCATGTTAACAACTTGCCCATCAAGTTCATAAGCTTCAATTTTGATAGCATCAGAGACCTTGTCAATGCCTTGATTTGTAAATTTAGCCTGTGCCCACTTCTGCAACTCTTCGACAGTTTTAGCATTGTTGTTCTCATACTCTTTTTCATTGATATAAGGGTATGAGTTGATAAGAGGACTATCAACAGTCACTCTGATAGTCGTTTCTTTTTCAGCACCTTCAGGTTTAAAAGTCGATTTAGCATGGATTCTTGTGATAACATTCTGACTGTTTTTTGTGCGTTGGTAGTCCTTCAGATTCTTGTGTGTCGTGATAACAACACCACGATTCTCGCCACGGCTCTTCTTGACAGTCATTGCGAAGTTATCACGAACCAGCTCGCCTTCCCATGTCCCGACGATACTATGCTTGCCATCAAGCAATACAGAGTAGAGAGTTTCTGTTTCAGTCGTATTGAAGGTCCTACGGTCCTGGATGTCACTATTGAAAGAAAAATCACCCAAAGCTGTTTTGGTGTTTTGAACCATGCGAGAAAGAACCATGCCACAGCTCTGACTAGTCACGCTCACTGGTGTGATAGAACGTTGCATCACATCGTCTGAAATGTGATAGGCTGTGATTTCCAGATGGTCATTGTTCTCAACAGGTTTCTTGATGCGAAATAGCTGCGCACCAAGAACAGGAGTCGGCGCTTTTATCAGCATATCTTCTTGGATGAGCTGATAAATACCAGAGTCAGAAATAGGATATTTCAGAGTTAAGGTGAAATCGCCATTCATGGTCTCTTTAACAATAGCTGAAGTCGCTTCATGAAGTGGCTCCCCGTTCCATTGAACAGTTCTTACATCTTTATTAAGTAGATAAAGCAATTATGCCCACCCCCAAACCGTCTCAATTTCAAGCGATTGAATACCTGAGCCTAGAACAACCCCAACATTCTTCACTTTCGCTGGATCAACTGTGATAAAATCCCCTGACCATTTCACTGGCTTCCCTGTTGTCGTTTTAAAGCTAGGGTTGTCAGGATTATTGACCATCACAAGCGACTCAGCAAGCCTTTCAAGCCTAATGACCTGACCAGCAATTGTAAATGAAGTCTCAGAAGCGCTCTGGCCAACGATTGTGATTTTAGGAAATGCAAGAGCAGAACCTTGAACGGTCAAAGTCCCACTTCTTGTCAATCTCTGCGTGTCAGTGGTTTTGAAGTATTTTGTAGGGTGGCAAGTGAATTTCACATCTACCGTCCATGCACCAAAATCATCTTTAATAATTTTGAAATCATCCACTTTATAACACCAATATTTCACGCTTGGCTCTTGTTCATTTTCCAACCAAAATTTTTCACGATTTAACAGAGAAGAAAAACGGTATAAGTCTTCATCTGTTGGGTTAATCAAGCTGATGTGGTAGCTTTTTTCAATCAACCTACGATGCCTATTTGATTGAACAATTGCACCACTGATCCCATCATGTTCTAAAAGACTAGTTTTTGAAGAGGATACGATGACTTGTGGTCGTGTTTCAACCAGAATCTCACATTTGAATGATGATGTTTTCACTCCGTCAATGGTTAACTCATTAATTTTTGTCATGCGAAACCTCCTCTCAAATTAGTTTTTCTTTGTAGTTCTTCAGCAATACGTGTTCCGACTGCATCAGCTAGTCTATTCAAATCCGCTTCTTCTCGGATGGTCACACCTGAGAAGTTGACATTGATGCTATTCGATGTATTCATCGTATTAGCAATACTTTGTCCAATGGCACCAAGAGTTGACTTATTGAGTGGAAGGATTGCTTCTGCACCAGCTTCTCCACCAACCATTGCTCTATTCCCATTCATTCCAAATAAAGTTGGTTTGGTCATGATACCACCCTTCGCATACCACTCAATACCGATGCTTGGAACGCCCTGACTTAACCAGTCCAATGGATTGGCTGAACCACTTACATAGAAGTGTGGTAATGGAATATGTGGCCAACTGATATTGAAATTGAATAGATTCTTAATAGCTTCGATAGCGTTAGATACTGCATTTTTAGCACCATCAATAGCATTTGAAATAGTTGATTTGATAGAGTTCCAAATACTGCTAGCAGTGGATAAGATACCATTAAAAATTCCTGAAATCGTGCTACCCAAATTATTAAACAAATTTGACCCGGTTGAGACCAGGCCAGACCATAAATTGGAAAGGGTAGAAGTAAAACTTGACCACAGTGACTGAGCTCCTGAAATCAAACTTGAGAAAATATTGGACAAGATGCTAGTAAAGCTAGACCATAAAGACTGTCCAGTTGAGACTACTGAAGACCAAATTTCAGAAAGCCAAGCAGTGAAACTTGACCACGCTGTAGTAGCAGTCGTGACAATATTAGTCCACAATTCAGAAAGCCAAGCGGCGAAAGCATCCCACGTCGACTGAAGCCATTCAGATATAGTCCCCCAGTTCATGATGGCCTGAATGATGAGTGTAATAGCGGCAATAGCAGTAACTATTGCCGCTACGACAATTCCGACAGGCGCACCTATTGCACCTATAGCAATGACTAGCGGTGCTATTGCACCAAGCAGTAGCATTACAGCAGTTGTAACGAGGCCAAGAATCACGATAGTCTGTTGATCAGTTTCATTTAAGCTGGTAAACCAATTCACAGCAGATTCAAGTATGCCCATCAAAGGTTCTAAAGCTGGTATAACAGTCTCAAGTAGTGTACCACCTATCTCACCAAGCCCTTCTTTCGCTTTGTTGGAATAGGTTGTTAGTTTATCAATCGGATCTATTGTCTCATCAAATGTTGTTGCTACAGTTCCTGATGAGTTTTGTGCTGCTTCAGCTAAATCATTAAAACTAAATGCTCCGCGTTGGATAGCATCCACCATTTTAGGAGCGGCTCTATTTCCGAAAACTTCAGAAGCAATCCTTATTGCTTCTGTCTTACTAGTAGCGTTCTGAATTGCATTGACAGTCTCGTTCAACCCCTCAGTCAATGTCTTTCCGTCTTTAGCATAGTTTACTGTAGCCTTTGAAAGTGAAGCTAAAGCTGCAGAAGAGTCAATCCCACTTTTTTCAAATCTACCAATTAATGTAGCCCCCTCTTCAAAAGATAATCCCAGCATCTTAATCTGTGGAGCTCCATCGATTGCTTTTTGAAAGATAGAGTCATAAGATTGACCAGTATCCTGGCCGACCTTTGTTACTGAGTCCAATACTCTCGCTAGATCCTCATTAGATAAACCGTAAGCATCAATTGCTTTCTTGGCATTTATTGCGGAATTTGAAATATCTTCTCCAGTTATTTTCGAATATTTCAATAGGTACTCTGCTGCAGATTGCAAAGTATCTCCAGTGAGTCCAAATTGTGTATTTAACTCACCAACTGCGTCAGCAGATTCTTGAAATGTAGCCGATGGTAAGGATGTAGCGATTCCTTTTGCAATGTCCTGAAGTCCTAACAAGGCTTCGCCAGTCAATCCAGTCTTCGTCGTAACAGTATCCATCGCTTCGTCGATTTCAGACCATGCATCTACTGTTTTTTTACCAGCATCAACCATTTTTTGACCTAGTTGTCCTGCCTTTTCAGCAACGTTCATCATTACATCAGCTTTTAAGTATCCTGTAGCTTCCTTGATGTTTCCTGTTGCTGAACGGCTCGAATCCCCTAGATTCCCCATGGCTTTATCTATCTTTAAAACCTCAACTTCTGCTTGCCCAATTTCATTTTGAAGTTGTCGCCATTCCTCTGTTCCGATTTTTTCCTTTCCTAATTCCTCTTGTTTCCGTTTCAACTCCTGGACCTTATCCTTGGCTAATGAAGATTGTTTACCTAATAACTTCATTTTTTCTTCGGACAACTCTACATTTTTAGGATCTAATTCGAGCTTCTGGTTGACGATATCAAGTTCTTTTGCAACATTGTTGATTTCTTTGTTGAGATTTAAAATAGACTTTGGATTTCCTACATCTTCGATATGTTTTTTGGTTGAATTCATTGCCTGGTCAACAACCTTCATCTGTGATTCAACTTTAGAAATTTCAAGTTGAAGCTTATTCCACTGTGCTGAACCAACTTCAGATTCTCCCAGTTCCTTTTGTTGCTTTTTGAGTTCAACAATTTTCATAGCGCCAACACGAGCTTGTTCCTGTAAGTTGAGCAACTTACGATTCAGCAAGTCGACATTGTCTGGATCCATCTTCAATTCTCTGTTGATGTTGTTGAAATCTTTTTTCAAACTAGATAAAGCATTGTTGATACCTTTTACAGACCTGTCAAATTCAACAGTATTAGCACCAAATTTGACGTATAAGCCTTCAAATGTTTCAGCCATAGATTTCCTCCTTTCAATTTTAGTCAGACATTACATTTAGTAATTCTGCGTTAGATAAAGTTTTCTTCTCATTTTCATTGATACTCATCTGATGTAGTGTTCCCATCAGATAATTAAAGTGTTGACTTTCTGCCCAAAAAACATCCATCCGATTTTCAAAAACAACCTTATAAATTTTTTCAGAAGTTATGACTTCTGTTGAGGCTTTTTTCTATCTTGAGGAACCTTTGCTCTGCTTCGGTTAAATTCATAAAAGAGGTCTGAGAAAAAACCAATATCAATCAAATCACCAAACCAAGGAGCAAGAGAGGCTGTTTCAGCAGTCAGCTCATTCTGTACAAAGCGACCATTCTCAACCTCACCGTACAGACATGGGATAACTTCAGTTAGGAAGTTCATGAAATCTGGCTCCATAAGTAATGGCATTAGTTTGACCTTTTCTTCATCAGTTAAAGCAGATAAGCGACCATTTACACCAGTTGCAAGTGCAAGCTGTGTGTAAGCTGTGAGTGCTTTCTGGTTGTCATCAAAGAAGTTGCGACCTGTTCGCTGTTCATACATCTTGATAGCTGGTAAAGAGTAAAGAAAGCGCACTGTTTCAGTGTGCTCTCTTTCTTCACCATAACTATCAAACGCTGTGAATGATAGTTCTTTTTTAATCATTTTAGCCTCCTGGCACGATGGTTGTTGTTCCTAAAGCTTCATTGATAAAATCAATCAATTTCGTTGGGGTACTTGAAGCGAACAATTTATCAAATTTAGCACGGACAACACCCTTGTCTGTATCACGCCATACAATTTCTGAAACAGGTTTTTTATCTGAATCTAGAATGAAATTGTTAGGTGACGCAGTACATGGAATTTCGATTTCTTTTGGTGTAGCAGAGCTTTCATCTGTTGTAGTGCTGCCTTTTGGAGCTGATGCTTTCACATTGGTCCAGATGTGGAACTCTTCAACCTCAGAACCAAACTCGTCTGTAACTGTTTCAGCATATCCCCAAATGAAATTCGCATTCACACCAGTATCGATGAGCGCTGGAGGAGTTGAATTTGTCAACTTTTTACCCAAGTGATCAATCATGAATTGTTTAGGAATTTGATAAGTCGTAATGGATCCCTCAGTTGATTTCTTACCTTGAAGACGAACGTGCTCCACATTGTCTGCGTAGTATGCATTTGATTCTTGTGAAGTTTCAAAAGATGTTTTTCGCAATCCTGTAAATGGGTATGGTTTTTTTAGATCGAGTGTGCCAGATTCTGTTTTTGAAATCTTAGCAAAGAATCCCATGGCATTACCGTGAGTAACCTCTCGTGTGTCATATTTATAAGTCATTGTGACTCCTTCCTTAATTTGGTCTGATTTTTATTGATTTCATATTATTGAGAAAGATTTCTTTATTTTTGAGATAAGCTGGTCTGATGTGTTCTTGAGGTGCTACAAATCCACCATTTTTTGTTGCGTGGCCATTTTCTAACAAGTGAGCAAGCGACTTCTCTTTCCCATTGTTATATACTACAGCGATATCTTCAATGGTCTCGTGAGTCCATCCCTTTTCATATACTCCGTTTCTTCTAGGACTTCCGTCTCTAATGTCTCCAGCGGTGCTTTTCCCTGCTTTTTCTATGATTTCTAAAACTTGATTCTGGATATCGATTTTTAATGTTGTCACATTAACGCTACCACTTCCCACTTGTGAATACCTCGATTCTGTAGGTTGTAAGTAAATAATCTGTATCAGGCTGTTTTAGATTCAACTGACTAGGTTCACACATAAAATTAGACAACATCAATTCCTCAATGCTATCTAGTTTCTTCTTATGGTAGTGACTGATTTGAATAGTCACTTTTCTCATGTGTACTGTATCATCAGCAGTAATACTACTGCCTGGAGTTAAACGATAGTAAAGAATAACGTTGTCAGGAGAGGACTTTTCCTCACGTTCCATATAGAACACTTTTGATTTTAAAGTGTTTTTTTCTAGGATTTCTTGAATCTCTTGCCTAGTAAAGAACTTCTTAGCCATTATTTCAATTCTCCCAATTCAATTATCGTGTAGTGGCCCTCATCAGATTCAGTTCCAACATTTACCTTGTACTCTTTCCCTTTGTACTTCACGTAGTCTAAGGAATCTGTCACATAGTTAGAACGTATCCGAAATCTTGCTGTCAAAACTTGACCATCTGCTAAAGCTTTATCAAGTCTACGTTGGTAGATCTTCTCTTTTTCAGCTTTGACTTTCTTTTCTACAACTTGTTTTTCAAAAACACCTTTTTCGACCTCTGTACGCTCATCGTAACAAAGGATGATTGATACTCTAGATGATTTCATGATTTAACTCCGTAAATAGCTTTTAATTGATAGAGAATATTTGTCAATTCTTCATCAATCCAGCTCATTGTTGTTGAGTTTCCTGTCATCAAGGATTTATCAAATCTCTGAACACATCTCAAATGTAACCAATCTAAAATTGTTTCTTTATCATCCTCTTCAATCTCATTCCATTCTGTCAATTCGCTTTCTTTATCGATGCGAGTGATAGGAATGTTGTTTCTCGTTAGATATGAAATCCCACTATTTATGTAGCTTAAAAGTTGAGTGTCGAAGATTTCTTCTTCGACATCAACTTCAACCATTTCTTTAATTTGGTTAAGGATTGTCATTTTAGACTCCCCTTTCTATTTAAAATCAACCTTTTGTGAATTTTACAGCTGATTTGTACTGACCAAGTCGGCCACCAAGCACGCTAGCAAGTTCGATATGACGGCGATTCATCGTTACATCATAATCTTCAAAGCGATCAGCAGAGACATCATCACCAATCATCTTATAAGCCTTGTCAGCAAATGCGATAATTGGATTGGTCGCATCTTCCATCCAGTCATAGACATATACTTGGTAACCAGCAATGACATTTCCTGTTTGTGAAATCGGTGCGAATGGTTGTGGATCAATGTAGCGTTTTTCGCCATCCTTAACCATTTTAAGTTTACGAGCAATGGTTTTTGAAGTTACCAAAATTGGAGTTGTATTTGCAGCAAGTTTATCAATCCCTTTGACGAGGTTTTCTAAAACAGTAGTGTCAAATTCTCCGTCAACACTGATTTCTTGTGTATCAAATAGTTGAGCAAGTGTTTCTTCTGCGATAGATTTAATTTCAGTGATTTTGTCATCATCATCACTATTTTTACCATCGCCGATAACAACAGCACGTTCAACTGCACGGATGAATCCTTGTGCTAATTCATTCATCACATAGTTGAAGTAAGCACCTGTTGTATCCTTCTTCAAGTCAGCATACTCAAAACTGTACTTGATGTATACAGCCGCAGAGTTGATTGTATAATCGATAAATACAAAAGATTCATCTTTCTTTATTTTGCCATTCTGATGGCCTTTAGCTTTTGCTTGTTGCGTTTGAAGCGCAACACGTACTGCATAACGAGGATCTTTGGTTACATGATTCAGGATACCGTCGTAATCATTAAATGCATTTTGGATTGCAATCAATACTGGTTCAGGTAAGATCTTGTTAACATCAGTTACACCTTTTTCAACTAGATTTGCTTCCCACGCTTTGCGGGCGCTGTTTGAGCTTCCTTCGTTATCCATGAGGATTCGAGCAAAATCAAGTGCAGCTTCTTTGGTTTTTAAGTATTCCATTTGTGTCTTGCCTTTCTGTACTTCCTTGATAGATTTAGCAGCTTTGTTGAGATTATCCTCTTTTTCTTCAATCTCAACATCTAACTTAGAAATTGTTTTCTTGAGTTCCTCTGCTTTGGGCACCAATTCTTCTGCATCTGATTTCAATTGTGCAAGTTCTTCTTCTCCAATAGTTGCTGACTTCAATTTCTCTTCGATTGAAGCTTTTTTAAATTTGATCTCAGATAACTCATCTGCATGTTTTTGTCGTTCTTCCATCAATTCGACTAGTGTTTTCATTTTTTGCTCCTTTTTAAATTGTTGCAAGTTTACTCATGATATCTTGCTTCATGTTCGCCTGAGCGATTCGCTTGTCAACCACAGACATATCAAATCCCTTAATATTATCAACGGTTGCTTGAGGATTGGCTGGCACAGTCACGACAGATATTTCAAAAATTTCAACTTCTTTAAAAATCCATCCACCGTAAGGTTGCTTAGCGTCAACTGGCTCATAATCATTAATAAAAAATCCAATGCTCAGACTATCCAGTGCCCCCATCTTCATGAGATCATAGGTTTTCTTAGCTTCTGGATCGCTTAGGTTGAATGTTGACCGTGTTCGCAGACCTTTTTCATCTACCGACAGCTCATGCTTACCGATGACACGATTGCGGTCGTGATTTAAGCACATAGGGACGACGGCCTTAGTTTTCAGGGTATTGTCAAAACACCCCTTGGCCATCACATCGCCATCTCTGTCGGTATTGCCATAGGTGGAGGCATAAGCCTCAAAGTGAAAGTCAGCTGACTCTTCCTCAACTGACTTGACGACAAAGGTTTTTAACTTTTCCATAACCTACCTCCTTTCTTAAAATTTCTGCCAACCGCCCACCCTATTTTTAATTACTTTCGCTCGGCTCGATACGGACTGCATTTAGATTGGTTTCGAATACTTCTCCACCTTCATATCCTGGAAGCCCTAGATAGGTTTCACGGAATTCATTTGAATTCATCAAACCTGCGTATTTAGATTTAAATCCACCTTCTACTAGATCCTTGAATGAAATCATGTCAGCCATATCGAAGAAGACCAAGATCTTGTTTCCTTGTGTTCTTGCCGTCTTCGTGAAATATTTTCTATTAATTTCTTCAGAGAATACACGTTGATATAATTTCATGACGCTAGAATAGTAAGCTCTATATTGTTCTTCTGTGTAGTCACAAGTAAACAATTTTTCATTAATCCCATGAGCATGATAAAGTTGAGATTTCAGAAACTCCATTTCTTCTTTAGAAGCGGTTGAGTAATCTTTGTTTAATTCCATAAACTCTTCACCTTGCTCGAGATAGGCAATGCCACCATTTTCAGCAAGTTCCATCATGCTATCAACTCGACTCTTAGCTTGTTTCTTCAAATGTTCATCTGCTGCTTTAGTTGGTAGTTTTAAGAATCCTCTCAACTTTGAATTCCCTCTGCCTAACTTCTCGGTTAACGCATCAAGGTTGATATCAATTAATTCTGTGATTTGGTTTAGTTGACTTGTCACGTTTAATTTAGGATTCTCAAAAACCCAGACATCGCTAAGAGGTAGCTCAATCTCTACATCATCAATCATGATTTCAACTCTCTCTGCAGTCCATGATATTGTTTTCTTTGCAAGCCAAATTTCAATCAGTCGACCATTTTCCCAACGTGGAACAACGACTGCAACACCATCTTTCAGCATAGCTCTTGTTACATTTGCCCAAAATACAACTGGTATTTCAAGAGGATTTGGAGAGAAAGATAAAACATTTGCAAGATCACTATTTTCAAACCACTCCATCTTATCAACTCCTGTCGGATTTCGAGTGATTCTCACATGCTTAAATCGAACTTGTGCAGTATCTGTTGAAATCTTATTGTAGATATTGTCTAAGTAAATCGAATTTCTTCTCCAATAATTCAAATTTCTTTGTAAATAGGTCCTTGTGGTTTTTCTATTACTTGGTCTGAAAATCCTAGCAAAAACCTCTCTTAGATTATTTATATATTTGTTCATTCTTCAC
Organism: Streptococcus infantis; assembly: GCF_047460405.1. Taxonomy (GTDB): domain Bacteria; phylum Bacillota; class Bacilli; order Lactobacillales; family Streptococcaceae; genus Streptococcus; species Streptococcus infantis_Q. Next base: position 33,274 of record NZ_JASHGH010000007.1, read on the forward strand.
CTCAATCAAAGTAATAACTCAAGTCTTCCTTGAAATTTTCGTAGCAGATAAAAGCATCTAGCTGACTAGCAAATACGTCAATCTTTTCTTTTGCTTTTTCTTTATTTGGAAATACATTGTTATTCGCATCTATCTTGACACGAACATTTGCGTGGTTCCAAGTTGCCACAGGATCGTTAAAGATGATTTTCCCCATCTTAGCTTTTTCTTTATACACTTTTAAAGGATTAGATAAGCTCTTGACCGTTTGTGGAATGTCGTGACATATATCTCCGTAGTAGTCATTAATTAAGCGGATAAGCTCTTTTGCATTCCAGCGGTCATATCCGACTGCAACTGGTAAGATTCTATTCTCACTCATAAACTGCCTTAACTCTTCAAAGATATAAGCTTGGTCATTGTAGTCCAACTCATGAACATGAAGCTGTCCACTAAGCTCCCACTCAGCGTATTTGTCCCTCAGTTCTTTCGGAAGTCCTTCAATCGTATGACGTGGCATGAATTTCTTGTTCAAATACTGACGCTCTTCGCCACGCACCACCATAAATGAGACCGAACAAATGTCATTGACATCCGACAAGTCAACACCAAGTACACAGCGAGCACTCCGTTCCTCATTTCCGACAAACAAACTCTTATCAAACTTATCTGACCAACCCTTACACTCTTCATTACTGAAGTAAGCAAGATAGTTATTAACAGGGAGATTAAATGTTTTAGCCATCAGCTCAGCCTGTTGTGCTGGATCATTCTTGCTCATTTCAATATCCTTGGCAATCGTCTCCTTCTCAGTCGTTATACCGAGTAAAGGCATAGCTTTCTGCCACATATCTGGATTGTGAATTTCAGAAACATCATCCAGCTGATAAATCCAAGGCATGACCGAATCATTGACAATCTTTTCATCAAGAATATCTACCCAGATGTTGTAATACTTATCAAAAAGCTTGTCCCGTTTCGTCCCATTGGTGGAGATGTACCAGGTTATCCAATTTTTTCGCTTACGACTCGAACCATCATTCACAACCTTGATGAAGTCATCATCATAAGTGTGCACTTCATCAAAAATATTGTAGTGAGCATTAGTACCATCAAGGCTTTCATAGTCGGAAGTCTTGATTGACATAAGACTATTAGTTGTCTCGTACAAGATACCTTGTTTAGTTGACCGTAGTATGTCAGCCTCACGCATATAGTGTAGTAAGCTCTCTTCGTTCGACAGCATAGCTCTAGAAGCATTAAACAGATAGCCAGCTTGTTCACGACTGTAAGCTAGAAGCTGAATATCAGCACCCCACTCACCGTCAATAATCTGACCAACCTCACCAATGGCAGAACCAAGGGTGGTTTTTCCTGTACCACGAGGTACAATAATAGGCACCTCATGAATGAGACGCCTTTCTTCAAAATCTTTATATTCTTCAAGTGTATCGGGATCTGTTTTTGTAACTTCAACTGTATGATAAAAACCCCACGTTGTTTCTAGCCAGACCTTCTGAGGCAAAGCCAAGCGTAACTTTCCAGCAAGACCTTTAGTGTTGCTGCACTCTTCCTCAATGAACTCAATCCGTTTGTCAGCTTCTTCTTGTTTAAAGATGTATTGCTCCTTGTACCTCTCTACTCGTTTAATCGACTTCATCGTAAGTTCACAAACGTGAATCTTACCTGAGTAGACCAGCTGAGCATATTTATCAAAATATTTCATCTCAACCATATCGAGCCAACTTCTCCTGAATCATTTCTTTGAGACTGTCACCCTGTGGACTTTGCTTTTCAATCGTTGACATAATCTGCATGTTTAGCTTTTGATACTTTTCCATTCCATCAAGTAAATACTTATCAGGTAGCTCACCGTCATTGATGACTTTATTGATTTCCAATTGGAAATTTTCAATCACTTTTTGATTATGATTGTATTGAGTTTTAAGATTTTTCAAACCTACTGAATCATTGTCATTGATTTCAAGCATTTTTTCTTTTGGAATCAACTTGAAAGTCTTACGAGATAGCTCGACACGTTCCTCTCTTGTATACTTTTGCCGTTGATTTGCAAGCTTTTCTAACTCTTTGAACTGACTTTTTGTGATATTCGACCGAGTTTCTTCAAATATGCCTAGCTTTTTTCGATACCTGGTGAGGGTAGCACGACTTATTCCTAGCTTTTCTAAAACTTCATTGATTTTCAAAATCATGCTCCTTTCTTGTATCAATTTTCGTCATTTTTGGGGGAGAGGTATATAAGAGGATTGACACCGTTATTATTTTATGTGTGTGAAAATTTAAAATAGGGGGGATCTGATAAAAATCAAAAATTCAAAAAAATAAAAAATCAAAATAAATTAATATTCCGATTTTCTAAATTTAAATTTATTTTACTTTGAAATGTTTTTGTATTATGACACTCGAGACAGAGTAATTGCAGATTATCTTCGTTGAGAGTAATAGACTCATCTTGATAATTAGTTTCATCAATCTCTATAATATGGTCAACAATGCTCTTGCCATGAATTAAACGTCCACACATATCGCATCGCATACGCTTTGTTTTTCTGATTCTATTTCTCAGAGTTCTCCAAGGTTTCGAGTTGTAGAATTTAATCTGCCAAGTTCTAAACCAGTCAGAGTGTTTAGGATTCTTGAATGTCATAGCTTGAATGATTCAACTCGGATTTCTTTTGTGTATCTGTTCATGAACGAAATCATCTTATACATTGGCTTGTCCCATGCATAAATTATTGATGTGTCAACTAGAATCTCACTAGTCAACGAGTATGGATACCTTTTTGGTCTCATGCTTACCTCCAGCAAAAAGAGAACATATCTAGACTTGCTCTCCGAATTTTTCGCATGATACAAATATATCAGATTCATTTTGTCAATTCTATATCTTTTTTTGACAAGATTTATTTTTGAGTTTTAAATTTATGTAAAATATCTCTGTTGAATTAGTTATATCTTATATTTTATCCAATTTTGTTTCACACTCAAAAACTAATACGGACAATGCTTCAGGCCCTATTCAAAATATAAACTAGAAACTTCCTCGTTATGGATAGTTGAAAAAATCAAAAAAATATTAGAGGCTAAAATTACTCATCTTAGTATCAAGTTCATCTTGCCTTACACAAATATAAATTAGTGTGACTGCTGGACTTGAATGATTGAATAATGACATCAAGTCTGCAACGTTCTTGTACTTCTTGTAGTAATGATAGCCAAATGTTTTTCGCATCGTGTGGGTTCCGACATTATCGATTCCTAAGTCTTCAGCAGCTCTTTTAAGAAACCAGTATACCGTCTTATAGCTGAGCGCCTTATTCTTTCCAACACGACTCTGAAATAGATACTCATGTAATTCTTTATCTTTGACAAATTCCCTCAATTCATTCTTGAGTGGCCTTGTCATTTTAATGCTCTTGTATTTCCCTGTTTTCTGTTCCCTAACTTTAATGTGCCAACCTTGAACATCTTTAACCTTTAGTTTGAGAATATCTCCGACACGAAAACCTGTATTGATTCCCAAAAGAAATAACATGTAATACTTTTCATTCCAAGATGATAGATAGTCCTTCATGGCTTGGATATCATCCTTATCTCGTAACGGTTCAACAATATTCATAGTTTTGCTCCTTTCAAAAAAAAATAAAGCACTAAGATTTTCTCAGTGCTTTGGATAGTATCAATCTATCATATTCTTTTTGTCAATGCTATACTTTTTTTTGACAAGTTACATGAACAATAACTTTGCAAGTGTATCAAGAATGATTTCACGTCTTCTGTAAATCTGCTTACTGTGCCTGTATAGATACCCAGTGTCCCCATTCTCCATTTTATGCCAAACTTGAATCCAATCGTATCTTGTATGTTCTCCCCATTTCAAATAAAAGATTTTTTTATCATCAGGTTCAAGTACATCGAGTAGCTTTGAAATTGCTGTTTGAAGATTTTCTAGTCTTAAAATCATGGGATCACTTGCGTATGCGATTGCTAAATTCTCGGACCTATTTACGAACGTGCCACTTCCGCTTGCACCAGTATCATCAATACCAGGAACAGTGAGATGTTTCACTTCGTACAATCGTTCTAGTTCATGCCTTCGTTGACCAATCAATTTGTCAATCTGTAAGTATTTATCATTGAGTTCAAACTCGAGATAATCTCTTCGTGCTGTTATTAGGTTCTTTTTGCCCAAACCTTACCTCCTGACGTGTTTTTATTATTGCTCAATTGATAATTTTTACTCATGATTTGTAATCACGCCACCGGCTCCATTAACAGTAACCCAGCCATGCTTCTCTCTGGCTTCTGCTTCTTTCATACGGATAAGGTTGTCTGTGATTGAGTCTGACTTAGCTTTGTTGGCCTTGGCTTCACCTTCTGCTTTGATGATACCAGCATCCGCTTCAGCTTGTGCTTGAACTTTCTTGGTATCGGCTTCAACCTTAGCTTTTTCCTGTTCCTGTTTAGCTGTGTCAATTTCCTTCTGTTTGACAGATTCAGATTTGATTGCTGCTTCAATCTCATCTCCTGCATCCTGATCAGTTATTGTGAATGAAACAAATTCAAGATCATAAGATTCAAATTTTTCTTTTAGCGCCTTGTCAATCTCTTCATAGACTTCTGTCCGTTTATTTCCAAGAATATCATAGATGTCGTAATTTCCAGTCACAGATTCAATAGCTCGTTGAACTGCTGGCGCAATGACACTCTCATTCACATTTTCTAGCTTTGTGTAGTTTGAAAATATCGTCATAGCCTTTTCTTTATTCACACGATATTTCACATCGATATTAGTATTCAACCATTGACCATCTTTGGTCTGAGTTGTGATTTTTTCCATAGTCTTCGTCTGAACTGAAGTCGAAAGAGTATAGACGGTATCGATGAAAGGAATTTTAAGATGATAGCCTGTTTGTAGGGTGTTTTCTTGAACACCTCCGATCGCACTGACCTTTACTCCAACCGTATTAGCTGGGATGCGCTTCACGGCCGTGAGACGAAAAATTCCAAGTGAAGTAATAGCAACAACCATGATGATGCCACCTTTTGCAAGTTTCGTAAGTTTAGTTTTCCCTGTTTCGTGATCGTATTGTGTAAACATTGTTTTTACTCCTTTTTTAAATCATTTTTCCTTCAAATACTAATGTAATAGTTCCTGTCCCGTCTCTATGCTTAGAGACCAAAGCACGACAATCTGAACCATATTCAACACCATCAATCGTGATGCTATGCTTTATTTTGTCAACATTGATGATGGATCCATTTGATGTCTTAATTCTCATGTTCCATCTCCTCAATCAACCAATCAAGGTTCTTGCGAGCCTTTTTCAGGTCTTCAAGACCGTTTTTCTTTTGGTGTCTTAGTAGGTATTTTAAGCTATTACCTAAAAAGAAGCCTTTCAATTGTTCTGGTGTCATGAAGTTCCTTAAAGCATCTATGGACTCCATACCGTACCGACCTTGGTAGTGGCTCGGCTTGTTTACGTTGTCAATTATTTCTAGTTCCATTTTTTATCCTCCAAAAGCTCCTTATTTCTGTATTTTGGTCTCATGCCAAATCCTCCTCTTTTACGAAAGTTCCGTCAATCCAACGGCCTTTGCGGTCTTTGATTTCTTGGTAAGCTAGTTCAAAACACTCTTCAAAATCATAACCGAGAGCATTGCTGATTGATTTTAACCAGATTACTGTACGGATCAAGCTTGATTTACGAACTTCCTTAGCAAAGTAATCTTGATATAATTGAAATTCGCTTATATTTTTATTTAAAAAACCAAAACATGTCATTACATCTCTATCATTTTCTGATGATTTAAAAATCTCCTGCACGTCTACCTTAATCAGCAAGGCCAGACCGACAATCACGACTGCGCAATCTCCGATGCTGTCCTTGGTCAGTTGCTCATTCTTTTTGAGATAGCCTGCGCATAACTCACCGAACTCTTCGCTAAGTTTTAATGACTGCTTGTTCAGCCGGCCACCGTTTTCAAGGTCACGGTCTATAAACCATTGTTTTACATTTTCTAATGTGTTCATAATCTCACCTCATCCCCAATTTTCACTTTCTCATACACTTCTTTCGTAACCACGAACACCCCGTAGTCACGAATCGTAAGCGTGTATAGCTTTCCGTGTCGTCCTTTTTCAAGGACTTTTCCGAATATCTCTGCTCCTTGATTATCAGCCTTGTAGATAACCACTGGCTTCTTCTCTTCTAAATTCCGGATTTTATCCATCTGCCAGATGTTCAATCCAGCAGACAGAAGAATCCAGATAGCTATGAATCGTTTCAATCTATGACCTCCTTATAAAGTAAATTCATATCAAAACCACTTTCGATAAATCTGTGTGTGAGTTCTTTATTAATTCCATTCCCTAAACAATGATAAACCACATTAACATTAATACTTAACCCTAAATATTTTTCTAAGCGTGTTCTATTATCTACATAGAAGTCAATGTTTCTTTTCTGTTGTTGATAAGGCATAGCTTTGGTAATATCTCTAGTGCAATACATCAAGACATTTGAAATGACATCCTTCTTTGTCAAACAATCTTTTAAGGGAAAGTATGTGTTCGTTTTTGGGATGAGGATAAGTTCCAATTGTCTATTTATGAAAGAGTCGGGAAAATAACTCATGAGTTTTTTTAATTCTTCAAAGACTTCATTATTCATCACTCCACCTCTTGAATTTCCATACCAGGGCAATCAAATACCCAACTCATGTCATTTTCTTCTAGATCGGTTTTAGTATGATATCCTGAATAGAATACTTCATCATAACTAGAGAAAATATAATCCTCATCTTCAGTGTGATAGTACAACTTTTGTCCACTTGATTTCAGAGTTACAATATATTTCCTCTCTTTCTCGACCTCATAGCCTAGAATCCAAGCAAGACAGAATTTTTCGATATTGTCTTCGTAAAACCACTCAGGGACTCTCTTATCGTAATGATCTTCAATCACTCTCATCGCCCCATAAACATGAAAATTGTTTGCCTTTTTAAACTCTATATAATCCGCCACGTACTGAGGGATTGCGACTGTTTCTGGTTCGTCTAGTTTAGAAACAAGTTCTATTGCCAGGTCTATCTCAATATATTCTACTTTGTTGCCAAAAATGTTTTTTAATCCTTCTATCCGTTCAATCAATTCCTGCTTATTCATCTTCCCTTCCTCCATAAATCAAATAGACTGCCATAACTAACTGAGACATGCTTGGTGAATAGCCAATCCAATCATCAAACTCCTTAGATTTTGGCAACCAATCCTTAGTGGCTCCTAAATCATAGTCTTTAGGTTTTTCATCAGCGAAGATACATTCCATCGCTCCCATAAACGTCATGCCATCTTCTGTCATTTCCCAGAAATAGTCTGCTCTGTCTCTTACCGCTTGTGGTAAATCTTGCTTGGGAGGTTTAGGTTTCCCATCTTCTACCGACCAGCCGTATACTCCATTAACTTTTTTCTTTAAATCTTCCATCATCTTCCTACTCCTTTTTCCTTTATGATGACTTTGGTACTAATTTCGTTTGCTTCATCCATTCATTGGCTATGTCCCAGACTTCAGCTGGCACATCTTGGTTATACTTGCCACGAAATTGGGCTATCTTCCCCTGCCTTACTTCGAGTGTGTAAAGAGGTTTTTTAGGTTGATTTGACAGGCGGACAAACACTATTAAGGTATTACCTTTAAAATGCTTGTCTGTGTATGAGCTTACGCAGTGATGTAGCTTCTTGCCCTCATAGATCAGCTCAGCCACTTTTCTAGGGACATGGAATGCGTATCCATTGATTGTCTTATCCATTCCTTCTCTAAGTTTAAACTCAGCTTCAAGTTGCTTGCGTTTCTTCTTATCTTCCAGTTTTTGTTTTTCTTCGACGAATTGATTGTATAATCCAACCGTGTGATTATGCATGGACGTGAAATCCTTTGGCACAAGCATAGCATCACCTTCAGGCTCAATGCCCATTTCTCGTAGCATCTTGAGATAGTCAAGATATTCATTGAAGTCAATATGATTCTTGATAACCCAATTCTGAAACTTATTGATCCCGATACCTTTCGGTATATGCTTGATATCGTGGTAAGTCAGATAAGACTCAATGCCAGGTATCAGCTGGCCGTTCCGTTCTTTTAATCGACGGCTCAACTCAAATTCATTAAAACTACGATCTGAATTCTTGAAAAATTGTTTATTCTTCTGAAGCCATCTGCGGTTTAAGGTTCGCATATCTACATTTTTGGTGAATCCAGTATAACCTGGGTACATAATTTCATTGGCCAGTTTATAAGCATGAATTTTCTGAGCAAATTCAATTTCAAACTTATATTTGTAAAACCGTTCAATTTCCCAGTATCGGATATTCCTAAACTTCAAATACTTGAGTTCGGATACTTTTTGAAGTCTCTTTTCCCAATTGTTTGGATAAAAAATATTTCCTGTGTAAAAACCGCTACTAAATGAATTAGCGAATAGACACGGATAAAATTGTCCGTTGTAACCTTGGCCAATCTTTGTGTGTTTGTCATTTTCGAATCGCTCTAGATTAGTAAGTTGCCAATCGATAAACTGTTTCCCTTCAACCAACTTCGACCAAAATACATAAGATTGAATCTCGATACGTTTCGAAGTGCTGAGAATGATAGAGAAAAAATAAGCCTTGTCATAAAAAGTGAGCCGTGACGACTTTGTCAGTCGTTTCTCGATACAATGGCCAAGGTTTAAATCTGAAGCGATTATAGTCTTGTCCTTATTGGTCCATTTGTACGTTGTAATTTGCGAATAGCACCAGCTCCAGAAGTTTGCAGGTGGTTTCAATCGTCTATCGGCTTCTCGCTTGCATTGTTCATGTTTCATTCATCCAAGAAATCGAAAATGCTCATTTGCTTTTCGACTACTCCTTTCTCTTTTTTAATTTTAGGTTTCATGATGATATCATCATCTGGACCAGCGCCTTTCCTAATTTTGGCGACATCAACCTTTTCTTCAGGAGAAGCCTGAGATTTGTCTTCCTTTTTCTTCTTGACGGGCTCAACAGGCACCTGCTTGATGTTAGATACTTGTGAATTTGAGATAAAGTACTCTCTAACCCATCTGAAGACAGTAGCATCATCGATGCAAGCGACTCCGTTTTCAGCAAATTTACGAGCTTTTTCTTTAGCATGGCTTAAAGCACACTTCAGAGAGTATCGCTCTTTTAAGATTCCTTTAAATAATTCCTCATCCTCCTGATCGCATATCCAGTTATGAACACGGTCAAGGGCGGTATCATGTGGTTGATTTAATTCATCCAGCAACTTAGCCAGAGCTTTTTCTTTAATGTCATTCATATCATTTTCCAAAAAATGCGACTGCCTTTGTGAGTTTGGCTAAATACGGGCAGCCGCTCGTCCAAGGTCACATGACCTTTACTGACACATTCCTAGCTCGCTTTTAACGTGGTTCGCGGCACGTTGATTTAGTCGCTAAGTAGTAGCAATCTACAGCGCCATAATCAAAACGTACATCGTCTTTTCCGATATATTTTTTGAATCTTGGTCTGGTAATGCCTGAGAAAGCCCATTGATGGTCTTTCATCCGTTCGATAAGCTCATCCACATTGTTAAAACTTCCAAGGAAAAACTTGCGGTGCCCGTTGTAGATGAAATATAGTTTTAATAACAAGAGACACCGCCTTTCTAGAAATAATCTTTCCTTTTGTTTTTCAAGTCATTAAATACCATCAGATGATCATTGTCTACACCCTTCATCAACCGACTCATAAACGGCCGACCATATCGTTTCTGAATTTCTTGTGCAGTCAGATTAGTCGTGATAACCGTATTAGCCCTTTTGTTGAGAATATTGTAAAGAATACTGAAGGACCACTCACTGTCCTTCTCCATACCAAGATCATCCAATACCAAAAACTTTGCACTAGCGATTTTATTGACCAGGAACTCTTCCTGACTAAAGTCCGCCTTGATTTTCATAAGTAAGTCAGTGACATTGATAAAGATAGCAATTTCTTTTGTTACATCGGATAACTTTTTCATTATCGCAAAAGCAAGATGGCTTTTACCTGTTCCAGCTTCTCCCTGAAAAACAACATTATTTCTGGCCCCTTCAGACCACTCCTGGCAAATCCTATTTGCAAAAGCTAGCTTTTCCGCCTCTTTTTCAGTCGGTGTGTCGAAGTTGTCAAGAGTAGCATTTTTCAGCACATCATCATAGAGAGAGAATTTCTCAAGATAAAACCTCCGCTCTCGCTCATGTTCTGCATCAGCCAGCTCATTGACCTTTATTTGATTCTCTGCATGGATCCGTTCCGATTCACATAAGCGACAAAGGACATCATTTGTCCGGAGGATTTTGATCAAGGGAATCCCATGCTTTTCGCAAATTTCAGCCTGCTGTTCAGTATTTCTATGGTAAGATAAGGCCATCTCCTCGAGTGCATCAGTTACCATGATACCTTACCTCCACAAGCTTTCCAGCTAGCCATATCTGACAGGCAAGCAGTAACGGTAGAAAGAGATTGTTTTGCAAGCAGTGACTTCTTTTCTTCGCTTATCGGATAAAAGTCATCTTCAAATTGCTCGATAAGTTCTAAAATCCCCATTCGTCCTTAGCCCCCTGTCCTGATTGATTCCCACGAGAAGTACTAAATCCCTTTGACCTGTTAAAGTTTAATTGTTCTTCTTCTTGTTGTGCAGTAGTCTTGATGCCATTTTGCGCCCAATTCTTCAAAATACTATTTACATATCCAAAACTTCGTTTTGAATTATCAGCAGCCTTTTCAATCGCAAGTTTTACTAATTCACACTCCATATGATCAAATCTAATGTAGTCAAGTAGTTGTTGAAATTGTTTCCCATCAAGCACCCCGATACGAGATTGATAATATTCAGCAATAGCAGCAGGAGAATTGTCCTTTGCGGAATCTATCTCTATCTCTGTATCTATCTCTTTCTCTATCTCTATCTCTTTCTCTATCTCTGGTGCCTGTTCGTCCGACATTTGTCCGGACAAATGTCCCAAAAGTTTTTGGTCTTTTTCTAAAGCGATTTTTCGTCTATATTCACGCTTTCTATCCGCTTCAGTATTTGATGAACCAATAAAATTTTGGATATCAAGCATGTAGATGGCACCGTTATCTAATACCTCAATCAATCCCATCTCCTTAAATATCCCTACTGCCTTTTCTATAACTGCAACGGGTTGTCTAGTAATCGTAGATAACATCTGCGCATTATAAGGTATGCGGTCATTAAACATTAGTTTCCCATTGTTTTTAAGGCTCCTGAGATAAAGCTTTAGTAGAATATTTGAATAAAGTATCCCGTCAGGCATGCTTTCAAGGATTGCTACATCGTCATTATCAAAAAAATTTTCTCGCAATTTTAAGTAATAATATTTTTTATTGTCAGACATAGTCTCCTCCAATCTGCATTATGCCCTAGCTCCCCATTTTCTTGGATTCTGACGGAAATCCATGGTCATTTCCTGATAAAGCAAACGCCCATTTTCTTCTAAGAGATTCGCATTTTGACTTCTTAGAAGATCATTGTTACCTGCTTCTTCCAGGTAGTCCTGAGCTAGCCTGTCATAGTCTTCGATACATGTCCGAAAAACTTGTGGCACGTCCTCAATCGTTGAAGAAAGTCCGACAGGTGGTTGTGTGTCATAGGTTGACTTTCTGTCACACATTCTCAGGTTTCTTCGAGCAACTTCTCTGAAATCTTCTGTTTTTTCAATAATGACTACTACATTTTGTTCATCCGATTTTTCATTTTTAGCAGTCAGTAGCATGAGGATAAAGATCCCAATAAAGATTGCCACTAGGCCAAGCAACTGGCTTGATAAAGTTGGTTCTGTCATTTCGTTCTCCTTATGCTCTCAATTTTCGTACTTCTTTTTCTAATTCCAAAATTTCATAAACATCATTGACATCGTACATAGTATCTTTCCCCTGCTTACGAAATCTTAATCCTTTGCGTTCTAGCATCTTAACATAGCTATGAGTAAAGCCAAACTTTTTCATCAAAGCCTGTTGATTGATTGGCATGCGATCATTCTCTAACTGTTCCTTGACCTGCTTTTCAGCAAAGGCCAATAATTGATTCGTGAACAATTCAGCACTTTCGCCGTCCAATCGTAATTGTAACGTTATACCTTCCATTTTTTCATCCTCTCAACTATGCGGGCAAGCATTTTTGTGATATAATGGTTTAAATTATTTAAGTATGCGCCTGATTGCTGTCAGGTGCTTTTTTGCTCTACGAAGCATAAGCGTTCAGTTCCATAATCTTCATCTTGGTATTGGTGCTTGGCTCCCACGTCATCCAGTAAGCCAATGCAGCTTCTGCAAACTTTTTCGGTAGCAGGTCATAGCGACTAATGTTGAAGTGGTCTTTAAAATCAATCTCAGCTTGTCTAAATACCGACTGAGCAAAAATCTTATCCGCATAAGCTGGGCTATCAATACCACCCAGGCATGCCACAACCCTAGCCTTACGCTTCTTCAGGAGCGATTGAGCATAGCTTGGATGAATCGGTTGCTCACTCTTGAGATAGTCGATATCTTCCAGCATGGTCGCTTGTTGCTCACGCAATTTCTTTTGCCCAGTAAATAAAGCAATAAAGGCATCCTCGTCCAAATCCTCTCGAATAAATCCGCCTTGTTTTCGAATAGCTGGCAAGACCTCTGATGTCACCCAACGCTTAAACTCTCTGGCTTGAGGAAGCTTACTTGAAAGAATGAGAGAGTAAAGCCCAGATTCGTTAATAACGGTAACACCTCTATTTCCAAAAGTACCGTTTTGGTAGTTTTGGCGATCTTCTTCATCTACGTGACGGTTTATGTCTCGACTACCGTTTTGGTATCCTAGAATATCCGCAACATCCTTCCCGACAAACCAAGGCTCGTCATTGATTGTCATAGTACGGACTTCCTGTCCGTGAAAGTTAAAAATTTCGTTCATAGTATTCCTTTCTAGGCTCCCTCCTTTTGCTATAATATAAGCAGAAAGGAGGTGAGAATATGAAACAATTCATCAAAGATTGTTTTGATGAGAGTGATGAGAATGATTCAATCACAATCACTTTCTCAAATGGTGATAAGATTGATTTTTTCCAAGTATATGATGATTGCTCTGACACTGCGAATCATATAGTTCTTGTAGAAGTTGAAACGGATTTTCGACATCTAGTCAATCTTGATTATGTAGTACACATTCGTTCAAATGCGTAATCTTCCAGCACCTAATTTTGATGATTAGGTGTTTTTTGTTGCATAGCACGTTTTCTGATAGCTTTCCCCAAACAATCAGCTAGTTGAGTCATGTTTGGAATCTTGCTTCCCTTGATGCAAGAAACAGCACCCAAAGCTTCATAGTAGGTCTCTGTGTGTCCCAAAATATCATCAACCATATTTTCAAAATGTTTCTCAATGATTTCTTTGATAAGATCGTTATTTTGTTTCTTTTCGTTCATATCCTACTCTCCTAACTCAACCCAAGTTTCGTCAATTCTTAAAACGTCGCAAACTCGGTTCTTTAATTTGTCGCTACCTTTACCGTATTTCAATAATTCTGAAATGGTAGATTTCTTCACTCCACAAGCACGAGCAAGGTGTGTTTGTGTCATTCCTTCTGAATTCAGTTTATCCTTAACTAACCGAATCCATTTTTTATGTTGTTGGCTCATTCCTGACCTCCTTTTTTAAAAAATTACCTAAAAAGTTAGCGAACTTCTTGACATTTTTAAATAAATGATTTAAAATCAAAACATAGAGAAAAGACCTACTAAAAGTAAGGTTATACCTAGAAAAACGGACGCCAATCAGTTTCATTAGGCTTTATTTTTTAGTTGTCTTGTTCGCTAACTCTTTAGCTTACGAATATAATTCTAAATTATTTATTTAATTTTGTCAACAGTTTTAATTAAATAATTTAATTATTTTTTCGTAATGCTTAGAAAGGTTGATAAAACAATGTTTCTGACATTTGAAAGAATAAAAGAACTTGCAAATAAACAAGGACTTTCAATAAATGCATTAGAAGAAAAGCTTGGATATAGTAGAAATACACTCTACTCCTTGAAAAAACAAAAAGCTAGTACGGAAAGAATGCAAGAAATCGCTGATTATTTAAATGTATCTTTAGATTATTTGCTTGGTCGCACGGATAATCCTGCCATCGCTGGTGATTCAAAGTACACTTGGCAAGGGAAGGCACTAAATGTTGAAGAGATGGCATCTAATGTCATGATGTTCGGCGGTCGAGAATTAACAGACGAAAAGAAGAAAATCATCCAGTCTATCATTGAAGGTTATCTAAAAGAAGCTGGTGATTAGAGGTATTGCTTAGTGACTGAAAAAGAAATTATAAGTCATTTTCAGATTCGTATTATCGATTTTGATGGAGATTTGATGCCTGATGAACTTGGATTTTACGAAAAAGAAACCAATACAGCTTTCCTGTCGAGTAAACTCAGCAAAAAAGAGAGAGTTAAAGTCCTACTGCATGAATTAGGACACAAGGATCACACACGCTCAGAGTACCAGAACGCTCGACTACGCTGTGAAAACGAAGCTGATAGGAATATGATCCATCATCTCGTAAAAGACGCACTAGAAAGCTTAGACGACCCCAAAGAGTTTGATTACCTCAAATTCATGTCCTACTATGATCTAAAAACTATGACGAATGAAATCATGGTCAAGGAAGAGTACTTGGCATTAGTAAATTAAAAATTGCATTGAAGATATTTATATAGAGGGGAAATATATGCAAAAGACTGTTGAAAAAATATTATTCCGAGTCGCTGGAGTGACAAATTATAAAAAAGCTGTAAAACAAGCGTGCAATGATATTGCTGAAGATAATGACATTCCAGAATATTCCAGATATTATGGAGACCTTACGACACAAGAAATTAGAGAAGAACTTGAAGAAATTGGTGGACAAATTTTCAAGTATCAAGATTTATCTACTACTGAAGTTGAACTTATCCCAGAACCTACTAATAAATATGATTCCAATGCCATCAAAGTTCTAATATTTGATAATTTTGTGGGATACATTCCTGGTAAGGTAGCAAAAAATATTAGGCATTATTTTGATGATGATAAATATATTTTTATTTCTGAAGCAGAAATAAAGGGCGGTCCATATAAAGAATGGGACGAGTATGAAGAAAAAGTTGTCACAAATAATGATTTGGATGTTGGTTTTGAAATTTACCTCACAATTGTTGATTCTTCACAAAAAGAAGTAATTCAGAGTGAATCATCTGAGATAATTGATGATAAACTTTCCAATCAAGAAGTTACGAAAATTGAATCTATTGAAACTAAAACAACTGAAGCTGAACATATTGAACAAAATATTGTTAGTGACAGTTTCGCTGATATAGTAAATGAGATTAATCTTTCAGAAACACCTCCTAAGAAAAAGCTTCATGCCAATAAAATCATATTTTCAGCACTGTATATTTTCTTAGTCTTTTTTGGAGTTGTTGGTATTCCAATTGCTCCATTCCTTGCAGTCCCTTTGACAGTTTGGAGTTTGTATAAATTATACAAACTATTCAGAAAATAAAAAAAGCCCCACAATCTCCAACAGCAATCTTTGAATATAAGGATTCAACTTTCCATTTTTGACAAAATGAAATATATTTGATAATATATAGTTACTAACCTAGGAGAAATCCTAGTGCAAATAATCTGGTTGGCACAAGCTGCCACGCAGAAACGGTAACTATAAATTTAGTTACCGTTTTTTGTTGAATAAAAAATAAAAAAAGCCCCACACTCTCCGACCGCCAAGTTTTTGAGTGTGAGGTTTCAACCTTCCATCTAGCAAGCAATGGAAAAGATGATAAAAAAATACACTTACAGTTTATCATAAATTCTACACCTTTTCAACTATGCGGGCAAGCAATCGAAAAGAAAGGACTTTTTATGATAAAAAAATACATTACCAAAAAAGGAGAGACTAGATATCTCTTTCAAACATACCTGGGCATAGACCCAGCTACTAGAAAAGAAAAACGCACAACAAGACGTGGTTTTAAAACTATAAAAGAGGCAAAGGCTGCCGAACGTGACCTTCTCTTAGACATTGAAGAGAATGGTTTTTCAAACAATGAAGATTTCCAGAACCCTACTTTTGCCGAAGTCGCTGAGTTATGGCTTGAAAGCTACAAGAGCACTGTAAAACCAACAACTTATCAGAACACTAAGAAGAAACTTGATGTTATGATTGACTCATATTTTACAGATATGAAGATTCAGCAAATCAGTGTAGCTTATTGTCAAAAGGTTGCTATCAAGTTAAGTAAACGCTATATCCTATATTCCAATTACTACTCTGTCATTAGCCGTATTTTCAAGTATGCCACTTCTATTGACATCATTAAGTCAAATCCCTTAGACAAGATTATCAAGCCTAAAAATAAACCCTTAAAAGGCAAAGAAAACTACTATACAAAACAGGAACTAACCGAGTTCCTTAAAGTTTACAAAGCAAATTGTAAGCCAGTAGACTATACCTTTTTTCACTTACTCGCTTTTTCTGGCTTGAGAACTGGAGAAGCTATCGGACTCATGTGGTCAGATGTTGACTTTGAAAATAAACGATTAAGCATTTCTCGCACGGCTGTCGTGATTGACAAAAAACAAACTGTGCAGGATCCTAAAACCAAAAGGAGTAAGAGGGTTATCACCCTAGATGATGAAACTCTGAATGTTTTGAAACTCTGGAAACGACAGCAAATAAAAGAATATTTTCAGGCTGGTGTGCCTTACAAACATGATTTGAATTATATTTTTACGAATGACATAGGGGGATGGCTTTTAGCTGCAACTATGAAAGTGAAGCTTAGCAGATTCTTTTGTAAACACAAAGAACTTAAAAAAATTTCACCTCACGGATTTAGACACACACATGCTTCTCTCCTATTTGAAGCTGGTGTTACAGCGAAAATCATTTCAGATAGACTTGGTCACAATAATGTTCAAATCACCCTTGATATGTATACCCACATCAATGATAATCAACGTGTTGAAGTAGTTGACCAGCTCATGGATTTCATCCGCTCCAGCTAAAAGTAAAGTCGTATTCAATATCGTATTCACTTTTGGTTAACACGCTAGAAGTCCACTGGTTTCAAAGGATTAGCAAGCTGTGTACTATTTATGGTATAATGAAAGAATGAAATACCCAAAAATTGATTTAAAAGAAGTTCGTCAACAAGCTAAACAGTTTCAAGCTGAACATCCACGTCTATTGCTTGTCTTTTTATTACCAAGCATTTTCCTGATTCTATCCAGCTTTATAAGTCCATTATCCCTACTTGATGAGGGGATTCTTGAGCAATCCTTCTTTACTTTTTTGATGAGCTTGATCCAGTCTTCACTCTTTCCTCTAGCAGTCGGATTTACAAGTTCTATTATCCTAGCTGGTGCTCTTTTTACAACCATTAATCTTTACAGAATTTCCGAGATAGAGCTTTCCTTTAAAGATAGTCTGTCCTTACTTGACAATCGCTTCTTCACCCAGACCTTTTTGACTCTCTTGCTCAAGCGTTTCTATCTCTTTTTGTGGAGCATCCCTAATCTTTTTGGTGTCTACTTGCTCTTCTATAGCAGTGCCATGGCCCGTAAATTTGTAGAACTTCATCCCGAATTTCCAGCCGTAGACGTCACCAATTCAGATATCGAACATTTTCTGCTCACTTTTGCACTCTACTTCTTTGGTAGCGTCTTTCTGATGATTTTGGGAACCATTGCCTATCTGCCGCAATACTACGCTTATTCCCAAGTAGAGCTGCTCCTATGTGATACCCTTGCAATTGGAATTGCCAAGCCAAGCCGCGTACTCAAAACCAGTCGCTTCCTTATGAAAGGCTATAAATTCCAACGCTTCGTGCTTGATTTACAGCTACTTCCTTGGTATCTCCTTATCTGGATCAGCTTCGGAATTGCGAGCATCCCTACTTTCCCTTATATCTATAGTAGTCAATTCTTCTTTTATCAAAGATTACTCGAAATCAAGCGGAGAAAAGTTTAATGTGAATGATTAAAACCAGCACCTTCAATAGAAAGTGCTGGTTTGTTTTTATTTAAATGGTTACTTGATCTCTGTCTTTAATCATATAGTGTTTTAATGGAGTTAGGCTTGCCAACCAATATAGGAAGCCACCAAAAATCGCCGTAAAGCCACTACCTGTTGTGATTAAGAAGATCGAACTTTGAATTTGTTTAGTTAGGGGATTGTAAACAAAGAGTACCGCAACTAACAGAGATACGAATACACAAGACAAACCAACTAAATTAAATCCCTTAGTAAACTCATAAGCCTGATGTCCATCTAAGAAATAAGCTGATCGTAAATCTAATTTCCGTTTTCTTATCAAGAAATAATCAACAACAATCATTCCAATAATAGGTCCTTGAATATAAGCTGCAAGCGAGATAAAAGAACCAAAATATTCTTCTACGCCACCCCAAATTGTTAACGCACTCACATAAATCATGGCAATCCAAACCATTAGTTTATAACTCACCTTAGGCATACCGCTTTTAACAATCATACAGTTCACATAGGATCCTGTCCCTTGAGTTCCAATATTTGCAAAAGCTACTAATAATAAACTCAAAAGAGCAAAGGTAGGAGTACTCAAGGTTGAAAGCATCGCAGTTGGATCACTCTCGTAAACCCCTGTTCTTACAAACATAGCTAGAGCCATAACACCACCCGTCGCAGCAAAGAATGGTGCTACCACGCCATAAGATAAAGAAGTAGCCCAATACCCACTACGTTCTGATTTTGCTAAACGTGGTAAAATTAATGCTTGCGTCGACCAAGAAAAGGCAGTCGCTACATTCCCCTCTCCTGAAATCATAAATCGCTCTAGCGGGCTCAAATCTCCTTGTACCGCTGGTTGAACGTTCATAATGTCAGTAATCGGAACTGCTACAAAACAAATTCCAACGATAATCAATCCAACAACTAGCAAAGCAATTACCATAAACCGATTAATACCTTTTATAACCTCCGGTCCACCAAGGGCAATCAAGGTCCCTAATAAGACACAAAGTGTCCCAAGAATTGGTGCCCAAATCCCCTTCTCCAGTCCAAGGCCGAAATTATTAGCTAGATGAATCATAGAACTGGCAAAAAGATTTGCAGTAACTGCATACCAACCAAAATTTGCTAAACTGATAGTTGTTGACAAAAATGCCACTCCACGCTTCCCTAAAACCGCTCGAAGCCAAATCCATAAATCAATTCCGTATCTCACTGCAAACAAGGTGGGAAGACACTCGATAAAGACCCAAATAATATTAAAGCTAAAAATATTGATTAACATCTGGCTAAAGGTCAAATATTGAGCAACATACGCTCCTTGTGTGTAACACCAAGTTGCAATCGCAAAACCACTTGTTGATAAGAATAAATCCCAGAAGGAATATTGCCGATCCTTACTAGTCATTGGAACAATCCCAGTTATGGTTTCTTGTTGAATAAAGTCGGTCGTTTTCGACATTATTTAATTCCTCCTGTCATAGCTAAGATAATCAAGATTAGATTAATTCCAATGATGACACCAATCAAAGCAAAATCTTTTTTTAAGAATGGTTGCGCAAAATCATAGTCTGGAGATTCCATTTCTTCCAGTCTTCGTTTCGTTTCATCTGCTACCAATTGTTCAATTTCAGATACAGATTTCATCTTATTTTTCTCCTAGATATAACTCTAATGAAAGTTGTCCGTATTGTCTGGTAAATCGATACCAAGTATAAAGAAATTCTCCCACAGGTTTTCCAACACTCTCTTGGAATAAGGCCCACAAGAACCAATAATAAGATGTCACTGCCACATAGGCTAAATAATGACGTCTCGTTTTTGTATCTGGAACTTCTTGCAAGTAAATCTCAAGTACTTTCTCAGCTTGTTCAACAGTATAATTCGAACAACCAATGAAGGTACCTAAATCCCCTGCAGGGTCCCCCATACCAGAATACTCCCAATCAATCAGACTCATCTCCTCTTGTTCGTTTAGGAGAAAATTAGGACTATAGGAATCTCCATGACATAAAACTCTCTCAGTGTCATCCTGTTTTAAAAATTCTCTAATAGTTGAAATGTTTTTATCGAGTTCATCAAGTCCATCAAACTCAAAACGATTGCTAGCCTTCAATTTTTCTCTAAAATCATCAATTCCTACAAATAAATCAAAATTATGAGTTGTCTTCTCTCCAGACTGATGTAGTTTTCTCAAGAGCCCCATAGCTTTTTCTACATGATCCCAATTATCATAATCAAGCGGTCTAGCGTTAGGGATAAATTCTGAAATCTTCCACCCTTCGTTTTTATCCATTGCAACAAATGTTCTGTCTATTTGCAGTTTTGCTGCAATTTCCATAGAAGCCGCTTCACTTGATCTGTTGATATATTTTTCAGTTCCTCTTCCAGGATGACGATAAACATATTTTTTATCAAGACAATCAAAGCTAAAGGATGTATTGGTCAAACCATCTTTGAGTGGTTTAATATGAACAATATCCGAAGCATCACAATTCAAGGTCTTGCAGATGTTATCAATAATCTCAGAATTAGAATTCATCAAGTAGCGGTCATCAAATTGACGCAACTCATCTAAGGAATCAAATTCTTTAACAATATCCGCTGAATAATGACGAGCTTCTAGATGCAATTCATGAACATTACGGGTATAGTAATCTTCCCAGAGCTGTTCTTTATAGGGCTCGTGTTTAAACTCAGTTTCTAAAATTTTTACGAATTTTTCACTAAAGGCACGGTCAAAATACACATGTCCCACCATAGCCCAAGTGTCTTTACCACCAATCTGTATGTCAACAATCATGTTGTTGGAGTCTTCGGTAGCACAATATTCGTCTGTCTCGCCTTCCACAAATATTGTTGAATAGTAGCCCCTATAAATATACTTCTCAAATGGATTTTCGGCAAAATAATTGTCCGATGAACAAATATAAGTATTTGATAGTTGATCTCTAACCAACATTAATGAAGAACAGTTATTGTATTTATAGTAATCATTATTGACAACGATTTTTACACCATATTTTTCAGCAAGGTAAAACATTTTTTCTTGTAAATAACCTACAATAACCGTAATATCTTCTATACCTGCTTCCTGTAGTTGTTCAATTTCCCTTTCAATCAGGCGTTCCCCTTTGACTTTTAACAATCCTTTTGGTACTTCGTAAGACAATGGTGCAAATCGACTACTCATTCCTGCAGCCATAATCACTGCATTTTGTACTCGATAAGGCTCTAAAGCTTCTTTTCCTAACTCAGATAGGTGACCTTCTTGATCAATCCAATTAGCTTCTTTCATTTCTTTAAGCAGGGAATTAATTGTTCCTAAAGAAACTTCCAACTGTTCCGCTAACTGTCTTTGTGTAAACTCCTCTTGTGGATGCTCTTGCAAAAAAGACAGTAGTTTAAATTGTTTTTCTGAAATCATATTGATAACCTCTTTTTGTTCAATGCTTGTTTAAAAAAGATTATAGTATGAACATTCACTTTTGTCAAGTATTATCCAAATAAACTTTAATAGTAAAGAAGTAGTCTTGAATAACATGACCACGCATTTCCATTAGTTTTAAAAAATTTACAAACAGCACTTCCTTAACCACACTGAAGTGAACCAACTTAAAAACAAAAATTCGTATAAAAGTCTAATCGTAAATAAAAAAGCGAACCATACTTGTTTCTGATACTCAGAATTCTATCTTGTCCGCTTTTTTTATTTAATTTATCAAGCATAAGGATTTATAATAATGGATTCTTAAATCCAATATTTTTTCCACCTCCTCTTTTTATTTCAAGAAAAGGATACTCAAGAGTGCTAGGATTGCTGGTCCACCTTGCTTGAGAATGATTTTTTTATCTGCTGTTAAGGCACCATAAGTCGCTGCTCCTATGACAAATAAAACAAAGATTGTTACGATTTCTAAGCTATGTGAGAAATAAATTCCGTAAATAAGAAATACCCCAATCAAGGCATTATAAATTCCTTGGTTTTTGAAAAGTGAGGTTACAGATGGTCGAGTCAACTCTTCCATTTCCATATTAAAGACTCGGCTAGTTGCGTCTGATTGGGTTACCATACTCTCCAAATAAAAGATATAAAAATGTTCGAGGGCAACAATAGTTGCTAAAATAGTAGTAATGATTGACATCGTTTTCTCCTTAAAATTCTATTTTTTCTAATCCTGATACTAGTTTTGTCAACAAAGCTGTCAGGTCTTGCTGCTCAGTAGAGGATAAGATGTTCTCCATCTGCTCCTTCACTCGCAAGTGATGTTTAGGCGGATTGACCAAGAGTTGATTCTTGGCTTCTTGGGTTAATTCAACTAAGACTTCTCGCTGATTGATTGGATTCCGATTGCGACTGACATAGCCCTCTGACTCCAGTATCTTAAAATGACGGGTCAAGGCTGCCTGGTCAATCTGCAACTTCTCCTGAACGGCAATCTGGTTACAGGGTGACTGTTGCAGTAAAAATTGCAGGATTTGATAGCGGGTCAAACTAATTCCCAATTGTTTCTCAAAAAGTTGAGTGATGGTCTGATCTGTTAAATGGAGCTGGTACAGTAATTCATGCATTTTTAGTATTTTCTCCTTTTACAAACATTTGATTTATCAATTATTGACTTATCAAGTGTAATACAAATAAATTGACTTTGCAAGTCTTTTGCTTACTCCGTTAAATTAGTCTCCTAGTCACAATCCCTCAAGGCTATGTTTTTCTATTTTATGCCTGGAGTTTATTTACGCTATCTAAGAGTTTGAAAATAAAAAAAGAAGCGGAAACTCAAGTTCCCAACCTCTTATTATTCTTAGTTCATCGATACGTGAACGTGGTCATAGTGGTTTTCTGTAATGCTTCCACGATCTGGCATTGGATTCCAAGTGTAAGCCGGTCCATATTTACTTGGGTATGGTGCGTAGAAACGTTGTTTCCAGATGATATAGTTAATTCCACGAGTCGCCATGTTCTGGATCGCATAATCTGCAATTTGGTCTCCAAGAGCTGAGCTTACTGGAACCATAAAGTCAATAGCAAGGCCTTTTCCGTGGTCTCCGCTATCTCCTGGACGGTAGCCACTAAAGGATGTAATGCCGAATAAGTTGGCAATTTCTTCTTTAAAGGCCGCAGTTTGTGGTTGAAGACCTGCATTTTCTGATTTTGAAGCTGCAATACTTGCATAATCAGGTGCTACTGGTGCTGCATAAGTTGCTGATGAACCTTGGCTTGCTTCAGCTTGATAAGTTGATGGTGCTGATTGAGTCTCTGTTACAGTCTCTGTAACTGGTGCTTCTGTTGTAGTCGTTTCTTCCACTACAGGTGTTTCTGCGACCGGCTCTTCCACTGGTGCTGAAACTTCTGCAACGGCTCCTGTTGTTGTTTCTGCTGCAGATCCTTCTGCTGGTGTTGCAACTTCAGTAGTGGCTTCTACTACTGACTCTTCTACCGGTGCTACAACTTCTGTAACAGCTTCTGTTGTTGCTTCTGCCACTGGCTCAGCTACAGTTGTTTCTGCAACTGGTTGAGTTAAATCTTCAACCTGTACAGTTTGGTCGTCTACAGTGACTTGGTTGGTTGTCAAATCTGCTGTTGCAGTTGTAACTTCGCCACCTTGAACTGTATCAGGGGTTTGAATTTCAACCTCTGTCACTTCTTCTTTTTCATTGACAGTTGTTGTAAGGACTGTCTCAGGGAAGATCAAATCAATATTGCTGATCTTGTTCAAGTTAGCAAGAACGGTCACATCCACTCCCAAAGCTTCGGCAATGGTACTTAAGGTATCACCATACTGAATCGTATAGCTTGTTTTATTCTCACTCTTGGTAACATCGTTTTGAATTTGCTCAACACTACGCGCTGTCCATACTAGTTCTTCTGCTTGAGTTGCCAATACAGGGGCAAGGGACAAGGCTACTGTTGATGCTAAAATAATTCTTTTCTTCATACTATCAAACTCCTTTTCAAATGTAGTACCTGTCTATCATAACACAAAGAAAATAGAAAAAAAGCCCTTTTGGGGCTATTTAACAGAACTGTACATTCGTTGTAACAAATTACATTACTTGAAATAGTTTGTTAGTTTCTTGTCATCAGGCTGACACATTCTTCTTGAAGAAAATTCTAGAAGGAAAGCGAGCTAATGTCTTCTAAATGCTCTATCTGTTGATTACAAGGTACAGGTGAGGCAAGAAAATTGATACTCTGAATCCCACTATTTTGAGCAAATTCGATATCCAAAGTCCGATCACCGATATAATAAGTTTGCTGAGGATCTAGTTCATACTTATCTAGAAGATAAATCGCAGCTTCTGGACTAGGCTTCCGAGAAAAGCCACTTTGATTGGTTAAAATTTCTGTGAAATAGTGGGCCAAACCCAAATTTTCCAAAATTGTAAAAGCATTGTCCCCTTTATGGGTATAAACAAACTGCTCAATTCCTTGCTGGTCTGCCCAAGCTAAGATTTCACGCGCCCCTTGCATCAGAACCACTTGAGCATTCTTCTCAGCCAAACTCTGAGCACGAACCTGATTGAGCATATCAGCATCCAAGCCTCTTTCTTCTCCCACCTTTTCCAACAGATCTTGAACGGAAGTTTGTAGAATAAAGGCACGAACCTCAGCCTTATCATAAGGAATGTCAAACTGGGCAAAAGTCTCTTCGATTCCTGATAAAATAGCCTCATAAGAGTCCAATAAAGTTCCATCTAAATCCCAGATAAATCCAATTTTTTTCATATGTCATCCTTTCAAAGAGATATATTGCTTATAACGATAGCGTAGGAAAATCCAACGGAAACCATTATCCAAAAGTGTTCCTGCCCAAATACCAGGCAAGCCCCAACCAAGAAAAATTCCCATCAGATACCCTGTTCCGATACGGATACACCACATCCCGATACTTGTCGCATAAAAGGGGAGGCGTGCATTTCCCAAACCCTGCCAGACAGCAGTATAAATGACTGTTCCCGTCGTCATCGGAGTTCCCAGTAGAGAGAACAGCGTCACCAAAACACTGGCTTCAATAGCCACAGGATCACTGGTATAGAGATAACTCAGTGGCGTTCCCAGAGCATAGATACTAAGTGTTAAGGGCAACATGAGAAAGAGAGACAAGTAAAAAGTTTGCTTACTGAGCTTGTCAACCCTTGCCCAATCATTTTCTCCAACTGCTCGAGCCACCTGCATAACTGTTGCCGTTGCGACTCCAAAGGCGGGCATATAGTTAAACTGAGTCAAGACTTCACCAATAGCATTCCCTGCGACGGCTTCAGTTCCGAAAGAAACAACCAAAGCAATAATAACCACATCTCCAGCTCGCATCATGAGACGCTCTCCCGCTGCAGGTAAAGCCAAAGTCAGTAAGTCTTTGTCCAGTCCAAACCTTGGTCTCGTATATGGAAGTTTTAATTGTGACCACAAAATCACAACCCCGATTAAACGAGATAGGATGGTCCCCCAAGCAACACCAGCTATGCCCATATCAAGAACAAAAATAGCTAGACTTGAAAAGAGAATATTCAAGGCATTGGATAAAAGACTCACATAAAGGGGAAGGCGCGGATTATGGGTGGCGCGAATCAAGACACCCAAACTAGTCATCAAGCCCAAGAGGACAATTGTCCCACCGACCAAAGCTAGGTATAGTCCACCACTCTCGGCCACAGCCGCTTCTGTCCCCAAAAGACCAATCATCTCTTGACCAGCAAAGATGGACAAGAACCCTAAAATCAAGCTCAAAAGCAAGGTTATCTTGAGCGCTTCTGTCACATGGTAGGCTAGTCTAGACTGGTCCTTCTGCCCCAAACTTTTGGAAATGACACTGGAAATCGCAGCTCCTAGAGCAATAAAAATTGCCTGGTAAATGGTGATAATATTGCCCGCTACAGATACACCCGAAATGGCTATCAAACCTAGATGGGCTACCAGATAGCTGTCCACCATTCCCATGAGCATCTGCAAGAAATTTTCACCCATGGCTGGCAGAGCTATGTTGAGAATGTCTTTATTTTTCTTAAACAATCCTTCCTCCTGATGAAAAGAAACTCAGTTAGTTGCCCAACCGAGTTTACTTCCTCTGTTTTAAAGTCCTAGATAAGATTCTACTGCAGTCTGCATCTCTGCTGCTGCAACAGTTGTCTTGTGACGAACTGGAGCTGTTTCGAGGCCATCAACTGCTGGTGGCACTGCTACTCCTGAGATTTCGTGTAATTGAGCCAAGGCTTCAAAATCGCTCAAACCTGATTTCCCTGTTACAGCTTCTACTGCAACCACTGGGAACTTGTATGGACTAGCAGTTGATGCAATCACGGTCTTAGTCACATCACCTGTAGCAGCTTGGTATTTTTTATAAACAGCTGAGGCAACCGCTGTATGTGGATCCTCAATGTAGGCATCTGTTTGATAAACACGCTTGATTTCTGCTGCTGTTTCCGCTTCAGTCGCATACTCAGCTGCAAAGAGGTCCAAAATCTCTGCATCAAAATCAGTCAACTCATATTGACCTTGGTTATTCAAAGCATTCATGAGTTCAGCTGTCTTAACCGCATCATTACCCAAAAGGTGGAAAATCAAGCGCTCCAAGTTTGAAGAGACCAAGATATCCATAGATGGGCTAGTGGTTACCTTAAACTCACGCTTCTTGTCATAAACACGAGTTTTAAAGAAGTCTGTCAAAACATTGTTGTCATTTGAAGCACAGATCAACTTACCAACTGGTAGACCGATTTGCTTAGCGTAAAAGGCAGCCAAGATATTTCCAAAGTTTCCTGTCGGAACGGTGAAGTTGACCTTGTCACCAGCCTTAATCTCGCCAGTTTTAACAAGCTGAGCGTAAGCATACACATAATAGACAATCTGTGGTACCAAACGGCCGATATTCATAGAGTTGGCTGATGAAAATTGCAACTTGTTAGCTGCTAATTTTTCACGAAGGGCCACATCATTGAACATATGCTTCACATTAGTCTGAGCATCGTCAAAGTTTCCATCAATAGCGATAACATGAGTGTTGTCACCAGTTTGAGTGGTCATTTGCAACTCTTGTACCTTGCTGACACCATCTTTTGGATAAAAGACGATAATTTCAGTTCCAGGAACATCCGCAAATCCTGCCATAGCAGCTTTCCCAGTGTCCCCAGATGTCGCTGTCAAAATGACAATCTTGTTTTCCAAGCCATGTTTCTTAGCTGCCGTTGTCATAAAGTATGGCAAGATAGACAAGGCCATGTCTTTAAAAGCAATGGTTGAACCATGGAAGAGTTCCAAGTTGTATTGAC
Organism: Streptococcus infantis; assembly: GCF_047460405.1. Taxonomy (GTDB): domain Bacteria; phylum Bacillota; class Bacilli; order Lactobacillales; family Streptococcaceae; genus Streptococcus; species Streptococcus infantis_Q. The sequence goes on from NZ_JASHGH010000007.1 coordinate 60,621, forward strand.
CATCAAGTTTGACAAGAGGAGCAATGGCTGGAGTATCAAACTTGCTATCGTAGGCGTTGGTAATACAGTAGTCCAACTCCTCTGCTGTAAAGTCATCCAAGAAGGCTGACAAAACAAGCTTGGCTACTTCTTGGTAAGAAGCGTCCTTTAATGTGTCAAAATCCAAATCTACCTTTGGATAACTAACCGGAGTAAACAAACCTCCATCTGTTGCCAAACCTTGCAAAATCGCTTGGCTGGCTGTTACGGTATTTTTTGCGTCTCGCGTTGATTGATAAACTAATGTCATAAATCTCTATCCTTTATCTATAGTCTCATCCATTATAACATGATTTTTCAGAAAATTCTTCCTTTATAAGAAAATTATAGAGTCATTTTTTCTTTCAAAGGCTCTAAATAGGTCATTTCTTGCTGACCTCTCATTTCAAGACCTTGCTCTGCTATAGCTAGTAAGTCTTTTGAGAATTGAACAATTCCAGCTGTTTCCTCATCTGAAAGCTGTTTCTTAGAAAACTGGCGTCTCAAAGATTTGTAGTCACGACCAAATCTCTCAAAGAAAGGTGCTGTTTCTAGGTATGTTTCAAGCTTGTCTAGATTCACCAGCAAACCTAGATGAAAGGCAGCCGACGCAAAAGTGCGGTCTAGTGGTTGCGTACAAACACTACGAAATTCGACCGTCCCTCGAGTTGTTAAGTCTTGATATTGGTAACTACGGTGCGTTTGAAAATCCTTCTCTTGAGGAACAAGCAGAGTTTCTTTTCCATTTAGAGTATAGGCCGAAACTTCCTCAGTAGCTAGGTAATCTCTAGCCCGAATCGGAGAAAAATAGTAGGTTTCCCCATCTCGTTCTGCTGTAAAAATCGCAGAGCGGTCGAGATAATCAAAGAAATCATCCTCATCTTTGAAGAGTCTGGCATTGACACCAACATTCTCTGGATAAATCCCATGCATGGAGTCTTCCCAAAAGATATCTCGTGAAATCTGAGTATCCCAGTCTGCTCCTGAAAACTCAGAATTGGCAAATAAGAAAGCTTTGGCTGCCTCAAGCTGAGTGAAAGCATTGATGACACGTAGGTAGTTAGCAGTCGATACGTCCAACTGAACTTGACTCCCACAGATAAAGGCTCCATATTGGGGAAAGTCATACAAATCAGCACTCTCTTGGCGACTTCCCATCTGCAGATAAGCCATCAGCATCTGGTAGCGTGGATAAGCCACAGGGCGATTGTCATTCTGATCCCAGCTTGGATGAATCCCCCAGCCCTGGATAGCATGATCCTTTTCGCCTAGTTTTTCCTGAATAACCTTCATATAAGCTTGAAATCGTCCTTGGACCTCTTGGATTTTCTGGGCTCTGCCAAAGGCAAACTCCAAGGTCGTGTAGGAAACCTCAAACAGAATCCGATCCTGACTCTTTGGTTCTACAAGTTGAATTGGATTGCCATCCTGGTCTTCCTTTTCAACTTCCAGACCGAGAACACCAACCAAAAAGTGCATCAATTCTTTGCTGACTTCAATATCGGTAGCTTGCCCATTTACTTGAACGATAGGAAACTCCAACTCAATCCCAATATAGAGGTCTGGATTTTCTTTGATATTTTTTAAATAACGGCTTTTCAATATCTGAATAGAAGGGGACATAGATACCTCTCACTCTAAATTCTCTTACTAGAAAGATCAATTGCTTTCTATATTATACCAAAATCCCCTCGAGAAAGAACTCAGAAAAATTGCTGAAAACCTTCAAGAGGCGATATAAAGTCAACTTTTCTAGCGTTTATAGGTATTTACTCGCCAATGCATCAATCTTATTTGTTCAATTTTCACAGTCTTATCAACCGGTTAAGCGATTACATGGTTTTTTACCTCAAAACCATTGTACTATAGTAAATATCGTGATATACTTCACATATAAGTAAATAAGAGGGCGGTTCAAATTCGACTTCACTTGAAAACCTCTCAAGCCAAGCCCCTTTTCCTCTGCACCTCAACGAATCATCAAGGAGGATAGCTATGAAAGCTGTTGTTGTAAATCCAGAAAGCACTGGTGTTGCTATTGAAGAAAAAGTGCTCCGTCCGCTCGAAACTGGGGAAGCTCTTGTAGAAGTTGAGTACTGTGGTGTTTGCCACACAGACCTCCACGTTGCCCATGGTGACTTTGGAAAAGTTCCAGGACGCGTTCTCGGTCACGAAGGTATCGGTATCGTCAAAGAAGTTGCTCCTGATGTTAAAAGCCTAAAAGTTGGTGACCGTGTCAGCGTAGCTTGGTTTTTTGAAGGCTGTGGTATGTGTGAATACTGTACAACTGGGCGCGAAACTCTTTGCCGTACAGTAAAAAATGCTGGCTACTCAGTAGATGGTGGTATGGCAGAACAATGTATCGTAACTGCAGATTATGCCGTTAAGGTTCCAGAGGGTCTCGATCCAGCCCAAGCTTCTTCAATCACTTGTGCCGGTGTTACTACCTACAAGGCTATCAAAGAAGCAAAAGTTGAGCCAGGTCAATGGGTTGTACTCTATGGTGCTGGAGGTCTTGGTAACTTGGCTGTTCAATACGCTAAAAAAGTGTTTAACGCTCACGTTATCGCAGTTGACATTAACAATGATAAACTTGCCCTAGCTAAAGAAGTTGGTGCAGATATCGTGATTAACGGTCTTGAAGTCGAAGATGTCCCAGGCCTTATCAAAGAAAAGACAAACGGTGGTGCTCACTCAGCTGTCGTAACAGCTGTATCAAAAGTTGCCTTTAACCAAGCAGTTGACTCTGTTCGTGCAGGCGGTCGTGTAATAGCTGTCGGTCTCCCATCTGAAATGATGGACCTTAGCATCGTCAAAACAGTTCTTGATGGTATCCAAGTCATCGGTTCCCTTGTTGGAACACGTAAAGATTTGGAAGAAGCCTTCCAATTTGGTGCTGAAGGTCTGGTTGTACCAATCGTTCAAAAACGCCCTGTCGAAGATGCCATTGCTGTCTTTGATGAAATGGCTGCCGGTACCATCCAAGGTCGTATGGTTCTAGACTTTACCCATTAAGATAAATAATAAATGCCAAAACGAGGTAGGGACAGAAGATCCTACCTCGTTTTTTTAGCAATAAAATTTTGATACGACAACTAATTGGACCTGGGGCATTTTTTAGACGCCCAAGAGCACTAGTGAAGAAAACGTCATTTTTCTAGACAAATTCTACAAGCAAACAGCGGATTGTTGAAACATCAGGGACCCGGACTAGAAAGTCGTGAGTTAATTCATCGACCTCTGCCCACCCATTTTTTATATTAAATTTTTTTACCATTTTATAGACGATTTTACAAAAAGTTTATATATCAATATCTGTAAAGATAAAGCTTTGAGATTTTTTTCACTCTTTATTATAATTAGTTGCTTTTTTTCTGAAAACGATTTATACTTAAGGAGTCTTAAAGTTTTCTTAAACTACGAGTCAAACATTTTATAAGGAGGAATGACAATAATGAGTATCGGAATCATTATTGCGAGCCACGGTGAATTTGCCGCTGGTATTCATCAGTCAGGATCTATGATCTTTGGTGAACAAGAAAAGGTTCAAGTTGTAACCTTTATGCCAAACGAAGGTCCAGATGATTTATACGCAAAATTCAACAATGCTGTGGCTGCATTTGACGCAGAAGATGAGGTTCTAGTCTTGGCTGACCTTTGGAGTGGTTCTCCATTTAACCAAGCAAGCCGCGTAATGGGAGAAAATCCTGAGCGTAAATTTGCCATCATCACAGGACTTAACTTGCCGATGTTGATCCAAGCCTACACAGAGCGCCTTATGGATGCTAATGCTGGAGTGGATAAAGTCGCTGCGAACATCATTAAAGAAGCCAAAGATGGCATCAAGGCTCTACCAGAAGAGATAAACCCAGCTGAGGAAGTTGCAACTGCTGCAGCTGCTCCTGTAGCCCAAGCTGCCATCCCAGAAGGAACTGTTATCGGAGACGGTAAATTGAAAATCAATCTTGCTCGTCTTGACACACGTCTTCTTCATGGACAAGTCGCAACTGCTTGGACACCAGATTCAAAAGCTAACCGTATCATCGTTGCTTCAGATAACGTAGCTAACGACGATCTTCGTAAAGAATTGATCAAACAAGCAGCTCCTAACGGAGTGAAGGCTAACGTTGTACCAATCAAAAAATTGATTGAGGTTGCAAAAGACCCTCGTTTTGGTGAAACACACGCCCTTATCTTGTTTGAAACACCTCAAGATGCCCTTCGTGCTATCGAAGGCGGTGTGCCAATCAAGACTCTTAACGTTGGTTCAATGGCTCACTCAACTGGTAAAACAATGGTCAATAACGTATTGTCAATGGACAAAGACGACGTTGCTACATTTGAAAAAATGCGCGACCTTGGCGTTGAATTTGATGTACGTAAAGTACCAAACGACACTAAAAAAGATTTGTTTGACTTGATTAGCAAAGCTAACGTTCAATAATTAACATTAAATAGAAAAGGAATAAAACCATGTCAGATATTTCATTCATTTCTGCTATCTTGGTTGTAGTTGTTGCCTTCTTCGCAGGTCTTGAAGGTATCCTCGACCAATTCCAATTCCATCAACCAATCGTCGCATGTACCCTTATCGGTCTTGTCACAGGTAACCTTGAAGCAGGGGTTATGCTTGGTGGATCACTTCAAATGATCGCCCTTGGTTGGGCAAACATCGGTGCTGCCGTTGCTCCTGACGCTGCCCTTGCCTCTGTTGCCGCTGCAATCATCATGATTAAAGGTGGTAACTTTACTACTGAAGGTATCGCAGTCGCAACTGCTACTGCAATACCTCTTGCCGTAGCTGGACTTTTCTTGACTATGATTGTTCGTACAATCTCAGTTGGTTTGGTTCACACTGCTGACGCTGCTGCTAAAGAAGGAAACATTACAGCTGTTGAACGCGCTCACTACTTTGCCCTCGCTCTTCAAGGTCTACGTATTGCTATCCCAGCTGCACTCTTGCTTGCAATGCCAACTGAAGCCGTTCAAAGCGTATTGAACCTTATGCCAGAATGGCTTAAAGGTGGTATGGCTGTCGGTGGTGCTATGGTCGTTGCCGTTGGTTACGCATTGGTTATCAACATGATGGCTACTCGTGAAGTATGGCCATTCTTCGCTATCGGTTTTGCTCTTGCAGCAATCTCTCAATTGACTTTGATTGCCCTTGGTGTCATCGGTGTTGCCCTTGCCTTCATCTACCTCAACCTTTCTAAACAAGGTGGAAACGGCGGAGGAGGAGCTGCAACTTCTAACGATCCAATCGGTGATATCCTAGAAGACTACTAGAAAGGGGAACAATCATGGCTGAAAAAATTCAATTATCAAAATCAGATCGCCAAAAAGTTTGGTGGCGTTCACAATTCCTTCAAGGTTCTTGGAACTACGAACGTATGCAAAACTTGGGTTGGGCTTACTCTTTGATCCCAGCTATCAAGAAACTTTACACTAAAAAAGAAGACCAAGCTGCTGCTCTTGAGCGTCACCTCGAGTTCTTCAACACTCACCCATACGTAGCTGCCCCAATCATGGGGGTTACTCTTGCACTTGAAGAAGAACGCGCAAACGGTACTGAAATCGATGACGCTGCTATCCAAGGTGTTAAGATCGGTATGATGGGACCTCTTGCTGGTATCGGTGACCCAGTCTTCTGGTTTACAGTTCGTCCTATCCTTGGTGCCCTTGGTGCATCACTTGCTGCAACTGGTAACATCGTTGGTCCACTTCTCTTCTTCTTTGGATGGAATGCAATCCGTATGTCTTTCCTATGGTATACACAAGAGTTTGGTTACAAGGCTGGATCTGAAATCACTAAAGATATGTCAGGTGGTATCTTGAAAGACATCACTAAAGGAGCTTCTATCCTTGGTATGTTCATCCTTGCCGTTCTTGTACAACGTTGGGTATCAATCAACTTCACTATCAACCTTCCAGGTAAACAATTGTCAGAAGGTGCCTACATCGTCTTCCCAGAAGGTCCTGTTACAGGTGGAGAATTGAAGGGAATCCTCGGCCAAGCACTTAGCGGATTGAGCCTAGATAGCGTTCAACCACAAACGCTTCAAGGTCAGTTGAACTCATTGATTCCAGGATTGATGGGACTTCTCCTTACTTTCCTTTGCATGTGGTTGCTTAAGAAAAAAGTATCTCCAATCACAATCATTCTTGCCCTCTTTGTAGTTGGTATCGCAGCTCGTTTCTTCGGTATCATGTAATCTTGGTGAGAATGTACAAACAAAAAAAGAATCAGGTTTATCACCTGATTCTTTTGGCTCTTTGTCAAATAGTGTTGATGAAGAACCTAATGAAAAAAGAATCCAACAAAAATTGGACTACCTGTCTCCGGTTGAATACCGAAGACGGTAGCCCTAGGGTGTTTTTATTAAATTCTCACTTTTTGGGGTCAGTCCCTAAGCCTGATAGTAATTTTTTGTTCATACTATTCCCCTTTAGTCATTTACTACTTTAAGTTGCATTGCTTTAGCTACTTCTTCTGCCTTTGATCCCTTAGGTGTATGGATTTCTACATCTGGGTTACAGTTATCCACAAAATAGAAGTATTCTGTAATTTCTGTTACACTTGCTGGAATTGTAATAGATTTAATTGATGATGTCCCCCAAAATACTAATGTTCCAATACTCTTTGTTCCTTCTGGGAATACAACTGATTCTAATGAACTATCAGAGTTGAAAACATCATCTTCTACTGTTTCTATTGACTTACCAAAGTGGACATACTTTAACTTATTGTCAATCGTAAACGCACCTTTTCCAATATATCGTACTGTATCTGGTAAAACGATTGCCTCACAATGTTTCAAGTTCGCAAGACCACGTTCTCCAATTGCGATAACAGGTTTACCTTTAATTTCCTTTGGTACACGAACAACCTTATCGTCAGAAGTACAACTATAGATGACATAACCTTCTTGCCATTCATCATATGTGAAGTACTTTTCATCTGTCTCTGGGAAGTCTTTGAAGTTCTTCTCTGTTACTTCAGAGTTATTTGTTGTGTTATTTTTTGTTTCTATTGTAGAAGTACTTGTTGTGGTATTTTGTTTTGACTCCTTAGGTCCGCATCCTACTAAACCTTATAAGAGTACTGCTGCACATAAGCCTGATAATAGTTTCTTGTTCATTATTTCTCCTCCTAATATTTTATGAATATATTAATACTTGTATTGTTATAGGATGTAGATATTCTTGCTAATATCAAATATTTCTATTTAATCTTCCCATAAATATACACATGTTAATATATTAATATCTTTAAGGATTTATAACTATAGTTCCTTAATTTTCCCAGTAAAAAAACGAAAGGCACCACAAGTTATTTATGTGTTTTCTTTAAACGATTCATGTACTTCTGTCGCAACTTCTCACCCGCCTTTAATTGCGGTTGCGATAGATTGAGGACCTAAATATGCATCCCCTGTTATTAGTTCATTTCTATTGTATTCTGATGTTGACCGAAAGTCAAATTTTTACCTTTCATCTAGAACACTAAAGTCTACTTTTGTTCAATTGCTGCAACGACAAGGTCACATGGAATAATATGTTCACTACCTGCCACTTCATGCGTTGATCTTCTTCCACTTTCATCTGATTCACCAAGTTCCATTGTAATAACCTTTACACCAGTTACTTTCCCACTCTCATCACGCAATACTTCTTTAATATTCTCTAAGAAATGGAATGTAACACCTTCATTGTGTGCATCTTTGATTTGTAGTGTAGCTTCTAGTATATTGTTCATATGGTCATCATTCTTTTGTTTTAGGTTTCAGCGCTTTTAATATAATGGATGTTGGCCTTTTTGTATACACTAAAATAGGGTTGGTGGAAAATTTCCATCAACCCTAAAAATTATAGAACCACACAAAACCCTGACCAGAGATGGCCAGGGTTTTGTATTTCAAAAATTATTCTGTAAATTCTATAGTTACTTTTACTTCAGAATCCATTGAAGAAAATATTGTTTTATAATAATTGATTGCAGATTCTTTAATTTCACTCTTAAATTTATCTAAATACTCTGCTTGTTTATCACTAGAAAGTTGGTTAGCGACCAATTTCCCAGTATCAATATCTTCTGTAGTTCCACTTAATAACTCTCCATGACTATCATATAAATCATAAGGATTATCTTTTGAAAGTTCAACACCAATTACTTCCAATTTTGGAACAATAACCTTATATTCTTTTTCGCTTATTTGTTCAACCTTTACACTACTTTTAATTCCAAATTTAGCTTTATAATTTAAAATTACTAATGCTGCTTTTTTAGAGAACGGCACATCAAACCCAAAAACTTGAGTTGTTTTTGTTTCAGAAATAATTTCATTAATTCCCGCATTCAAAAATACAACTTCATTCACTTTTTCAATACTTTCGATATTAATTGACGATTTGACTTCTGATTTATGTTCCTTAGGTAAGAAAAATAGCACTCCAATAGCTATAATAGCTATTAATACCACATTCAATAGTACACTAAACATATTAACTTTCTTCTTTAATATAGACAAGATAAAAAAACCTCACTTTAAATAATCTATCTAAATTTTACACATTCTAAAGAAAATAGTCAATATTTTTTCGTACTATCTTCTAAAATTAATTGTGCCTATTAAAAATGAAATTAGTTTGTTGCATTTGATTATATTTTTTGAACACCAAATCCATTTAAAATTGAGTGCTATTTTGAGCACTAAAAAAGGGCTCTTTGGTAAATAGTGTTGATGAAGAAATTTAGGAAGGGATTAAGCAACTAATTGTTGCTTAATTCCTTTTTGTTTTGGGCCAAACATTTTTGTTATTAAAATAATCCTATTTCTAAAATGGTAATAGTTTCTAAAGCCGTAGGCATTTCTTTTAAGCACTTTTATTTTATTATTTATTCCTTCAATAGGGCCATTTGTTCTAGTTGGATACTCACAAGTATTTTGAATATATGGCAAGTAAGTCAAAAGATTTTCTCTTTTTAAATATCTTCTCTTGAACTTTATTATCCCAAATAATGTTTTTATCTTTGATTTGTAGTGTAGCTTCTAGTATATTGTTCATATGGTCATCATCCTTTTGTTTTAGGTTTCAGCGCTTTTAATATAATGGATGTTGGCCTTTTTGTATACACTAAAATAGGGTTGGTGGAAAATTTCCATCAACCCTAAAAATTATAGAACCGTTCTTTTTATATCTCATTTATTCTGCCAAGGCACCCATTGGATCCCATGGTGCAAGGACGATTGGTTCTGCTTCATAAGCAGCTCGTTCTTCTGCTGTTAGCAATTCTTTGCGAACAACGATTTGGTAAGTGTATTCGTCCATCCAAGCGTCTGAGGCAACAAAGTAACCATCTGTTCCAACCTTGTCTCCCCATGAGTTTTCAACTTTCCATTTGACTGATTTGCCATTTTCATCCAGATCAACACCTGTCAAGACCATAGCGTGGGTCATCAAGCTTTCGCTGTAGTCCAAACGTCCAGCCTTGTCTTGAGTGAGTTGAATATCCATGCTTGATTCAAAATCATAAACATCTGTCGCAAGGATTCCGGCTTTACGGTTGCTGAGCTGGCCAACATCTGAACCAAACCAAACAGTTTCTCCTGTTTGCATTTGGGCAATCGCCAATTCTTTCAAACGTTCCATCGGTACGTTGATGTAGCGAACTGCACGGCTTCCAACGACATTTCCCAACATCTCAACTGTGTAAGATTTACCGTAAGGTTTGTCAGCAGTTGGAGCATTGATCACAGAAACGTAGTCTTCTAATGGAAGGTCGACATATTTCTTGTAAAACTCTTGTGGAGTGATGCCTTTTTCGCTTTGGTAGTTGTTGTCCTTATCACGATAAGCAAAGTCAAATTGACGTGGTGGAAGTCCTAGTGACATAGCAAGGAAGTTAAAGATTTCTTGCAAGAGGTCTTCTTTCTTAGCTTGAACAGTCGCTTGGTCAGCACCTGAAGCCAAGAGGTCACGCAAGATTTGAGCGTCTTGACGAAGCAATTTGTTAAGGATTGCATTGAGCTCACGGCTACTGCTAGATGAAACAGACTCTGGATAAACAGACTTAGGAACGACACCATATTTCTCAAAGAGAGCCACAACCATATCCCATTGACCACCATCTTGTTGTGGAGTTTGGAGTAGGAAGCTAACCTTGCGGCTTGTCAATTCTTGGTCTGCAGTCTCAATGACTTGCTCCAAGAACCAGTTTGATTTTTCATACTTGTCCCAGAAGAAGGTGTGGGCTTGTGACAATTCAAAGTTTTCAAGTTTGTATTGAGAGATGAGTTTGTGGCGGAAAGTATTGAGGGCCGCAAACATCCAGCAACGACCAGAAGCCTTCTGGTTAGTGACCTTGTCCTTTGTCAAATCAAGTGAGAAAACAGGGGTGTTATCTACATGGCTTTGACGACGCTCAAGGGCTGCAAAAATCCCATTATGGCTAGCAGCATTTTCGATAGCTTGATATTTAACATTTGCTTCATAGTTGGCAAATAATTTATCTGTAAATGATTCTTGAATCGCGTTCATAAAATCCTCCTTTTATTCTACAGTCTATTATAACGCTTTTCACAAAGGAAGCAACCAAAAATCGAAAAAGGCAAGGATATTTTCCTCACCTTTTTCAAAGATTACACAGGTTACCCAACACTTTCGAGCAAGTTTTCTAATTCCTCTGTGGTCAAACGACGCCATTCCCCACGTTTCAGATTTTCATCCAAGGTCAAAGTTCCCATGGTCAGACGTTTCAAGTCCACCACTTCCTTGCCACAGTAGGCTACCATGCGTTTAACCTGGTGGAATTTCCCTTCTGCAATGGTCACTCGAACCAAACTTTGGTTTTTTTCTCTATCAATAAACACAAGCTCCAGTATTGCAGGCTGACAGATAAAGTCCTTGAGCGGAATTCCCTTGGCAAATGTCTCAATATCTTCATCCGTCATGATTCCATCGACTTGCGCAAGATAGGTTTTATCCACATGGCGTTTTGGTGAAAGAAGAGCATGAGCCAGCTTGCCATCATTGGTCAAGAGTAGAAGTCCATGCGTATCGATATCCAAGCGCCCTACTGGGAAAACTTCCTTAGCACGTGCATAGTCACCCATTAAATCCAAGACTGTCTTGTGTTTAGGATCTTCAGTCGCTGAGATAACGCCCTGAGGCTTGTTCATCATGTAGTAGACAAACTCCTCGTACTCTAGCTTTTGCCCGTCAAAACAAATCTCGTCTGTCTCTTCATTGATTTGTAGCTTGGCAGATTTTTCCTTTTTACCATTGACCATCACACGCCCAGCTTTTAGAAAGTTTTTAACCTCTGTCCGACTTCCTACGGCGCAGGTAACTAAAAATTTATCTAATCTCATAGCACTATTATACCATGAATAAGCTTAATCTTATACTCTTCGAAAATCAAATTCAAACCACGTCATCGTCCCCTTGCCGTACTCAAATACAGCCTGCGGCTAGCTTCCTAGTTTGCTCTTTGATTTTCATTGAGTATTAGTACAAAAATAAGCCGCCTGATTGGGCGACTTTATTTTATAGGGAGATTATTATGAAAAATTTTTAGGAGTTAAAGTTAAGGTCTTCTTAACTTATGCTTATAGTATAAGCTAGATTCCTAAAAGTTTTCTTAAAATTTTCTCCTCAAACTTAAATTTCTTTAAATCTTCACTATTAAAATCAAGCATTGTCTCTTTAAAAAATATAGATCATGAAAACGTTAAGGCCATAAAGAGGAGTAGCATCACAAATAAGGCTAAGCTAACGAGCAAAGTTAGAACTTTAACAAGCGTATTGCTTTGCCAATAGCTGGGCTTTCCGATATTACTAGTTGCATCCATAGAAAAAATTTGAGTTTGTCTTGGTTGAATGGTCACAAGGATGATTAAGGCAATAGCTAAAATAATGGTTAAAATTATCAATAATTCAGTCATTTAACTACCTCAAAAGTCCTATCAAAGTAAATAATAAACCAATCAAGATAACTAACCCCAACAAGAAAGAGAATGTTTTACTGATTTTTTCACCACGTGTAGATTTTTCTTTTTTGATGGGTTCTTGTTTCATCTCTTCCATGCGACCTTCAACATCCTGATAAAATAGATCTTTTTTAGTCATGGCTTTCTCCTAAAATGGTTTCCATCCGCTCCTGATACATAATTGGATCCACATAATTGGCATGGTAACCCTGTTCTCCAAGAGCTCGTCCCATCTCCTTAACGTTAGAAAGAGCTAATTCAATAGTTTGAATCATGCCGTCCACTGCTTCCTTAGCGAAAATATGACTTGGAGCTGTATAGCGACGGTTATGGGCAGTTTCTTCAAAAGCTAGGACCAGTTGGTTGTGTTCAAAGGCCTGTCGAACAGCCTGGAGCAATTCATTACCATAGTTGATATCCAAGTAGATATCTGATAACTGATAAAGGTCCTGAATCTTTTGAGGACTAGCATTTTGATAGAGTACGACATTGGGATAGCGGAGCATATCCAGCAACTTGGATGACATCTCTGTCACTGCCGCGATTCGGAAAGTGACCCTTGGTAAACTCTCCACCAATTTTTCAACTTGCTCTAGTTGATCCGAATTGGTCACTATTAGGGCATCAGGTCGAACAAAATTATCACGCTTAAAGTGATAATGATAGCCTAAGTGACTAAACTTATGATGGAATTTTGCATCCGTCAATTGCAGAGCGCGTTCATAAGTCGCATAATCTGGAATGATAATGGTCTTAGCACGAAGTTGGTCATTCTCCAAAATCAATTGCATATTTCCTGGTATATCATCATGTAGTGGTTCTTGCCAAACTAGAATATCCTGACCTGATTTGTCTGGGAAATGGAAGGAAGTCAAAAACGATGTAGATAGGGTATTAAAGAGAAGGTGGTCTAGATTCACTTTCAAACCTTGTAAGAAGTCTATGATAAAGGCCACTCGACCAGAAAAATGGCGCAAGCCTTGCCCTTCCAAGGTTAACAGAATATCACCTGTGACATGGTTTTCCAAAATAACTTCTTTTTGATCTACGTTCCGATAAGAAGTCATAATAGCTTGGCCAGAAGCATCAAAGGTCGTCTTAGCAAAGCAAGCTCCAAAACGATTGTAGTGATCTACTTGGAAGATGCGACCTGCTGGTGTTTTCCATTCGACTTTTTTCACCAAACGAGCCTGTAAACCAGCTGCAAAATGAATCACTGCTCGTTCTTGATTAAGGTCATTGATGGTTCCAAATTGATTATTCCCAGCAATCTCCCAAAAGTCTGGTACAGGAACTTGGTTAAAATACAAGGGTTTACCGCTATCATAACCCAAATAATAGGTGAAAGGTGAGACAACTCCATCTGGCAAAAATCCATCGGGTTCAATAACCACAGCCAAATCAGACAGTCCTGCTTCAGTCAGACTATAGTGCAAATCTTGGCTTTCTTGATTATATACATCAAATAACTGAATCATCCACTACCTCCTTGATTGTATTTTCCCATTTGTTCAAAATCTCTTGAGTCAAGAACTTCTCGGCTATCTGGTAGGATTTTTCTCTCATACTATCCAAACGATTTTCCAAATACAGTTGGCAGATTTTTTCTGCATAAGCTTTCTTGATTTCATCTTCGACATGGTCAGATGAACTTGGAATCAAGTAACCATTTTCACCATCTTCGATGAAGGTTTGATTTCCATAAGGAACATCAAAACCAATCAATGGCAGGCCTGATCCAATTGCTTCCATGAGTGTCAACCCAAAGCCTTCACTGGTAGAAGCGGTTAGATAAACTTCATACTGTGAATAGATTTGGGAAAGTTCTGCATGGCCCTTGAGTTTAATATACTCTTCTGCATGACCTGCAGCGATAATCTCATGAAGACGTCTTTCTTCGCCACCACTACCGTAGATATCAAAGGTTAATTCTGGCAATTCCTTATGAGCCTCAATCACAGCCTTCACGAGCCAATCAATGTGTTTTTCCTTGGCTAGACGCGAAGCTGTAATAAGAGAAAATGGCTTACGGCTCTCTTGTGGTTTTGTTAATTGGTCAACACTTCCAACTGGAATGGTCACAATCTTAGGTGCATGCGAGGTATAGTGAGCAAACTGTTGCTCTAGAACTTCCTTTTGACGATCCGTTGAAACGATAAAGAGATCGACCTTATCTGCATTGGTAAACTGGTAGTCATAATAGTTGTTCCAAAGGATATAATCATCATTGGTCGCATTTTCACTGTAATGCTCCGCATGAACAACTACCGCTAGATGCGCCGCTTGCGCTTCCTCAAAAACAACCTGACCAATCCCTGTCTCACGATCTAAAATTACTAGATCTGATTTACTTAACCCAAGTGTCTGCATGAAATAACGGAGCAAGGCGGGTTTCCCGTATAAGATTCGATCCTTGAAACGGTAGACTTCCTCGGTCCCTTGATTCATGAACATCTCATAAGCTGGAGTCCCATCTTCATTGTAGAAGGTTCTTTGGTAGAGTGTCGCTACATTATCTTTAGGAGCAAAATACTCTGTGCAGTAGCGTGTGTAAGAGAAGTAATCCTTGCGGATTAACTTACCAGCATACACATACTCCACATGTTGGACAAAATCTTTTTCCTCATCTACCAAATAACAAGTGATAAACTTGTCCTCATCTGAGAAGAAGATTCGTTCAATTTTCCCATTTCGTTCACGACGGCTTTCTACACCTTCAAAGTAAGCCAAAACATCATCTACCGTCACACTGGTCGGTGCAATCTTGATGTCTGTGAAGTGAGTGTAAAGCCAGATGACCTGATCATCATCAAAACCGATATTTGCGGTTAAGTGCTGGATATTATCACCCAAAATCATGTCTGTAAAGATAAACTTTGACGGCAGATTTAGGCTGCGAAAAATACCTGCACGGTAAGCTTGGGCATATTCAACACCACTGCTGGCCCAGCCGATTCCTAAATTTATATTGTAAATTGTCATATTGTCCCCTTTTTATGGAAAATAAGCCATAATTTCCCCATCAGGTGAAATGTCTACTCGACTCAATAGAAGATTTCGAACCATATCCTTCTTGACCTGCCTTTTCATCTCTTCAAATCCATGATAGGCTTCTTGGTAATACTCGACAATAGGATTCTTTTGAGCAGCTGATTGCCCACCAATCGCTAGACTCAATTGTTGAAGGTAGTCCACCTGTTCTACCCAGTTATCATCTATGGCCTTTAACAAGGCTAAACGCTGAAAATCTGAAAAGAAGTCATGAGTTTCCAGAATCGTTCGTTTCTCTTGTAGACTTTTTTGGATGGTTGTCTCTAAAACTCGTCTAATGGCTTCCTTATCTGTCATATCCAACTCGCGAGGAACTGCATGATAAAGAAAACTGATATTTTTAACGATAAAATGATAGAGTTCCTCTCTACTTTCAAATGCTTCTTCTGACAAGCTTTTTTTTATGAATTCATCTAGTACATCCACAACAAAACCATCTAGATCCTCGGTACCATCAATCAAACGATTTCTTTGACTATAGACCATCTCTCTTTGGATATTCATACTCTCAGCATACTCTAAGGTTTGCCTTCTTGATGATCTAGCAGCGCTATCGCTTGCCTTCTGCGCTTTTTCTACTAATTTCCGATAGCGTCTTCCTTCTAAAAGTTCTGGGCTTATCTGTTTATTTACTGTATAGTCCTTATACATCTTATGGACCCAAGAAGGTCCATACTTCTTGATCACATCATCTTCCAGTGAGACAAAAAATTTCGACAAGCCAGGATCTCCCTGTCGACCAGAACGTCCTCTAATCTGTAAGTCAATACGTTTACTATCCATCCGTTCTGTACCAATGACAACTAGACCACCCAGTTCAGCAACTCCTGGACCAAGCTTAATATCAGTCCCACGGCCAGCCATAGAAGTCGCAACTGTCACGGCTCCCATACGACCTGACTCTGCAATCATCTGAGCTTCACGCGCTGCATTATGGGCATTTAAAACGTTATGAGCAATTCCTTCACGTAATAATAGAGAGGAGTAGAGTTCCGACATTTCTACCGATCCAACAAAAATCAATAAAGGATTACCCTTTTCATGATAATATTTAATCTCAGCAAGCGATGCATACACTTTCTCAGGTAGGGTAACATAGAGATTGTCTGGATAATCAATTCGCTGATTCGGACGATTTGTAGGGATTCGAATGACTGACATGCCATAAGTTTCTAAAAACTCTTTCTCTGCAACCTTTCCTGTCCCAGTCATCCCAGAGATTTTTTTAAACTTCTTAAATAAGCTTTGGTAGGTAATGGAAGCCATCGCCCGTGTTTCTTCAGACAAGGGAACATGCTCTTTTGCCTCAATGGCTTGGTGTAAACCACCCTGTAATTTGGTCATTTCTAATAAACGACCTGTACTTTGATCTACCAATACGAGTTCTTCCTCTTTCTCACCCTTACGGATGATATAGTCTTTATCCCTTTTAAATAAGGTATGAGCTCGTAAAGCAAAGGTCAGGTGTCTTGCTAGTACGCCATGTTCTTCAGAATAGAGGTTATCAATACCTAAAAAGCTCTCCGCAGTTTGAGCGCCCTTAGTAGTGAGCCAGACTTCTTTTTTCTCTTCTTTAAAGATATAGTCTTGACCCTCAACTAGAGTTGTCATCAAGGTGTCAATAATTCCATAAAAATTGGATTGAACCCTAGGAGAACCTGAAATGACCAAGGGAGTTTGAGCACTATCCAGCAAGACTGAATCTACCTCATCTACGATAACAAAGTTAAATTCTGGCATGTACTTTTTATCTTCACTAGAGGCTAGATTATCAATCAAGTAGTCAAAACCAAGACCACTGTTTGTCGTATAAACAATATCCGCACTATAAATTTCCCGCTTATCTTCAGGCGTTAACTCTTCATCCTCGTCTTCAGAAAAGGGAATGCGAATGGTCAAACCTAAGAACTCATAGACTTGTCCCATCTCCTCTGCATCACGCTTGGCAAGATAGTCGTTAGTCGTCACCAGCATAACACCTTTTCCCGATAAGGCATTGAGATAGACTGGCATCGTAGCGGTCAAGGTTTTACCTTCACCTGTATTCATCTCCGCAACATTCCCTTGGTGGATGACAATCCCACCCATGACCTGTACATCATAGGGAAACATTCCTAGGATCCGCTTATCGGCTTCACGTACAACTGCAAAAGCTTCCACTAAAAGATCGTCTAAGCTTTCTCCAGCAGCAATTCTATCTTTAAATTCTTGAGTTTTACCTGCTAATTCATCATCTGTTAGCGAGGCCATCTCTTCTTTTTTTAGATTGATTTGATGCAAGATTTTTTTCACCTTGCTCAATTGTCTATTCTTGTTCCACATCTTGCTCAGAATCGTCCTCTTCTATTGAAAATGAATGAAAGTCAACTGCTTGAAATCCTGCACTCAACAGCTGTACTCTGTAATGATAGGCTTCTTCTGGATAGGTAAAGGTGAAATCCAAGTCTTTTTCAATCACTTGACCAACCTGCTTATCATAACGATCCATAAAGATGAGCCTAAAGTATAAACCATTTTGAGGTTGCACAGTCATACGACTAGACAAACGGTAACGATATCCCCTTTTTAAAAGAGGTAAGGTTGGGGTTAAGCGATTTCCTTGAAAGTTAAAACTTGAGGTCCACTCATGAATCATAGTACCAGAATTCACCATATCATTTTCCAGATAAACATGGTCTCTTGAATAATAGAGGACAATAGAACCAAACAAAAATGTATTTTGCCTCGTATCACCTAAACTAGCTCCCTTAAATTCTCCCCAATATATTTCTTTATTCCGTTTGATCATCATTAAAACTTTCTCCCAAAATCCTGCTCTAAAATCATCTTATAAAAATTCTTGAACCAAGCAGCACTAGTAGTACTATCGTCATTGTGGCGGCCTGAGGTCCCCTTGACCATAATACGAGCCCCCGTATGATAAAGGGCTGCTACTAAATCATCATAGGCATGCGGATCGTAGTCTTCCTCTTTCATATAAGAGAGCCCAAAGATTGTTTGACTAAAATCTGCTTCTTTAAAAGGAGTCCAAAAACGGTCATCTAAGGCTCTCATAGCATCTAAGCTAGCCTCTCCCTTAGAATGATGACGTAAGATATCAAAAGCAGTTGGGAAAATCCCAGGTGCCTCAAGTCGGCCTCTCTCTGCTATCAAGCCCAGATTGGTCAAGGGTTTTGAAACAATCACAGCTTTAGGTTCAAAGAAAGAGCTGTAATACATAGCACCATAGGTCCCCATAGACATGCCCGAAAGGATTAGTTCCTTATTTGAGAATCCTAACAAATCCAAATGTTCTTGAATGACATTTCGAACACCATTTTCAAGACAGTCATCACCCAGATAGAAAGCCCCTCCATCGATTCGAGGATCTTGAAAGAGAAGGAAAGGTGCTCCAAAGGATCTCATCATTCCAAACCCCTCAAATCCTTCTGCTCGTCGATAACCAGAAAAGTAGATATTCAAAGGAGGCTTAAAGTCTCCTGGATAGAAAAAGTAATTGATCTCCTCACGCTTGTCATTATGGATGATACCTCCACCAAGAACATATTTACCAAACTGGTAGCGCGTTAAACGCTGGTGAAGGGCTCCTATTTTCAGATGTCCTGCTCCTCTAGCTTCTAAAGAAACACTGATAAATGAAGAAAAATCATCATCCAGTACCAAGGCAGACTGCATATCTTCAACAGTGAAAACTCGCTCTTTGACAAAATTAGCAGTAGATCCATCTTGAATATTTCGAACGATCAGGCGAATATCACAAGTCCAATCTTTCTCATATTCGAGCCAGAGTTCAACTGGGTTAAATTCGCTAGCTCGGATATTATACTTCCAACTAATTAAAGGGCGAAAGTCTTGACCATACTTTCCTAGGAGTTCTAGATTTTCATAACCGTTATATCGAACCTTTCCCTTAAAAGCAGGATTGACAATCATATCAATTGGAACTAACTTATCCCCATACTGCCCTCTAAACAGGGCTTTAGATAGGAGTCTCAAAAGTTCTACTGGGTTTGAAAAATCTGTTGCTTGAGCACAAGTTTTTTTCAAGAAGTCTTGAAGATCTTTTGATTGAGGCTCAGCTGTATCAGGGTAGAAAATCGTATAAGGAGTAATCTTTCTCATCAACGGAATCAAATCCGATAAGTGCTCAGGATTTTCAACCAAAACAGCTGAAAAAGTTCTTAAGCCTTCCATTTTCATGACCTTCTTTATGGCAGTCATTGATCTCGGCCAAAAGAAGTGCCACTCCATATTTTCAGGAAGCTCATAGTCATGGCTCCAGTTTCTGCTACCGATCTGCAAAATCTGTAATTTATTGCTCACTTTTTGCCTCCTCTAACCATTTTTCCCACTTATCTACAAATTGATCACCTGTATTTTGTCGAATCTTATCAATTGAGTAAATTAAGGCTTGATTCCAATGTTTCAGGGTATCTAGAAAGTAGTGTCCTGCCTTACTAAACTCTGATAAATCTGATAGAATATAACCATTTTGTAAGTGAGTCACATATTCTGACTCTTGTAAGTTGATTTGAGGAATTCCTGCACTAATCCCTGCAATCTGTGTGTAAATATTAGCGACTGGATTCAAATCAACAATTAAACGAGTATATTCTAACTCACGAATTAAGCCCATCTCATCATTTAGATTGATAATCTTAAAGCGATAATCATCTCTGGTATTTTCCTCTAATGTATTTTCCGCATCAGATACCACAGTATCCTTTAACAGATCCCTTGGGTTAAGACGTTCTATAATCAGCGAATCGAGTTGTTTCTGCAAAGCTTCTATTTGATAACCTTCTGCATTAAATACTGAAAAAACAACCTCGGTCAAGGGATTTTCCGAAACAAAATGCAAAATTTCATACAAGACTTCTGGATCTTGTTGCACCTGTATATCTAATTGGACATAAATTTTTGATTCCTTTAATCGTTGACTAAGACCTAACTTCAAGCGCGTATCAAAAGATGGTAAATGGTGCATTTTAGAAGCAAATTGGGGATAAGCCTCTTGTAATCGCTCAAGAAAATCTTTCCGATCACTAATCAACAATCTAGACTGTTCTACTAGCTGACGATGAGCTTGTAAATCATCTGCTTGATTTCTTTCAATAAAGAAACTTATAATTTTTGGAGCTTCTTCTGGCAATCTTTCTAATAATTGATTTTGAAACTTAGTATGAGCAGCCAATACAAATGAATCTCCAACTTGATAGTCTTGATTTAAAAACTTTGTTAAGAATTCCCAAACAACTTCATCTATACTCTCATAAGCTAATTTTTCAAAACGGTAGCTTACTGCTGGATTTATCTTTACAATTGGCTCTTTTCCCTGCAAATTTTCCCTCAGTTGCCACTGTCCTTTTGCGTTGTAATAATAACGAGTAA
This sequence comes from Streptococcus infantis, assembly GCF_047460405.1. Classification (GTDB taxonomy): domain Bacteria; phylum Bacillota; class Bacilli; order Lactobacillales; family Streptococcaceae; genus Streptococcus; species Streptococcus infantis_Q. Next base: position 81,071 of record NZ_JASHGH010000007.1, read on the forward strand.
CTGGTTTTTGTTCCTCATAGTCTAAAAGGCTAGATAAGAAGCCACGATCATCAAAATAGCAAATGAAATCAACTTGGTTATCCTTAAAGTAAGTGATATAGCTGATAAAACCTTCTGAACCATATTCAATATGAGCATAGAGTTCCCCTTGTTGCTTAACTACAACTACAAAAGGAGTATAGATAAAGTCACAGTCTTCATCCCATGTCAAGTCTTTTAATTGTAAAGGATGCATCTCCTCATTTTCAATGTTTTGAATAGCATCAAAAACGGAGAAAACATCCGACTCCAACAAATCTTGTCTGTGTAACAAGTAGCGTAGATGAGGATGATAAGTCAACCATAGCATCTTAGATTCTAATTCTTGGCGTTTGAAAATCCGAATTTGGTGTAAGATATCATCAAATTCTAGGCGATAAGGAGTCCTATACCAAGGCACAATATTAGCTTGCCATGATGGATTGTTGCGCTCCAAAAAAGGAATGAAATAATACATAGCTTCTCCTCACAATTATGAATCGATTTCTAAGAGTGGTCGATAATTTTCGTTTAATGTCAAGGCATCAATTTCTTCCTTGATATTAAACAACATTCCATTAAAAATCAAAAATAAGCCTGAAAGCATACTCAGTTGCATATAGCGCGGATCATATAAGACAATCAACATTGGAAATCCTGCCATAAATACGATATAGATAGACCCAATGATTGCAAAACGAAATATCAATTTTCCGAGATAACGACTAGTATCTTCTCCAGGATAGATATTATAAATATATTCTCCAGATTTTTTCATTCTCTCAGCAATTTCTTCACTATTCATATTTACAAATGCAAACGCAATTCCTAATATAAATAAAACAACAATATAAGTGAAGACCCAAATTGGCTGACCAATTGCAAAGCGGCTAATCCACTCTCCAATCCACGATTCTTTCGGCAAAACCATTTGAAGAAGCAACAAGCTATATTGTGGGATGGATACCAAGGACATGGCATACATAAAGGGCATTCCTCCAGCTGGATTCAGCAAAATATCCAAATAAGAATAACGTTTAAAGCGATTGTGGATCATAATCTTATTTACCAGAATTCGATAACGAGCTCTCTGAACTCTAACTGCAATCGCTAAAAATACCATTGAGAGCAGCAAAAGAGCCACAATCAATAAGGGGCCAACTTGTAACTCCTTGATGCTTTTTAAGATGTTTTGTGGCATACTTGACACCATACTTGACATCAAGATAACTAGAGACCCTCCGACACCAAACAAAGAATTCAAATCCGATAACCAGACTAAGAAAAAGGTGCCCGCAATCAAGAGTAGAACATTCATGGTCAAGACTAGCCCATAATTCACCCCTGACTGAATAGGGAGATTTAGAGTAATGGCTAATGCTTGGATTAAAGCAATGACAAACGTTAATATCATTTTTCGTCGATCTTGAACTTCAAGTGGTAAACTACCCAGACCAAGTTTTTTAGACATGCTAAACATTTGCCATAAAATCATCGCCGACATCCATGGAGACAGTCCAACTGAAAATAGGGAAAGACTCCGAAGATTTCCACCTGTTATAGACGTAGAAAAGGCTAAGAAAGCTGCAGTTCCACCCAAAAAACTCGTGTCATTAACGTTTACAAAGGGAAGGGTCAATCTACTTCCTAGAACGTAAATGAATAAGAAAGAAATCGTCCACATAACCCGTTTCACGACAACTGATGTTAATTTTTTCTTCAAATTTTTCTCCTACCTTATTCGAGTGATGAGATATTCTGATGAACATAGCTAATACTCAATGAAAATCAAAAAGCAAACTAGGAAGCTAGCCGCAGGTTGCTCAAAGCACTGCTTTGAGGTTGCAGATAGAACTGACGACGTCAGTAACATATATACGGTAAGGCGACGCTGACGTGGTTTGAATTTGATTTTCGAAGAGTATAAATTTATAAATTAATCTTTTGCCAATAATGGCATTCCCTCATCCTAATGGATGAGGGCAATCCATAACTATTCTATTCTAAACATCCAAAACCTGCATCACTGCATCAATCAATAGTTTTTTTGTAAAGTAGCCTTGTTTCAAGGCATAACTCACTTTATATACATTTTCAACCATTTGTTGATAAGCTTCTACTGTCGTTCCCTCTACAAGGCGACTGGCTTCTTCCAAACTATCTACTACATAACCTAAGCCTTTTTCCTTTATGAAACTGGCATTTGAGAGATAGGATGGTACTACTACTGGAATTCCTGCTGCAAGATAAGTGCTAACTTTATGAGAGATATTCAAGCGATAGTAATCTGCCTCTTCAGCTGGATTTTCACTTGTTCCCCACACTAAGCCAAAGCCCCCCTCTGACAAAGCAAAAAGCAACTCTGGATCTGTTTTCCACCCTTTAAAGGAAACACTTGGATTATGCTTCTCCTGATTAGACTCGGAAAAAATATCGAGTGGGGTTGAGTAAGCCCAGTTGGATAAGTGTTCAAAACGTTCTACACTACCCGCAAAAGATAGTTTTTTCTGAAAAGCAGGCTGTCTCAAAGGATAGTCATGAACATGATCCCACATGCCTTGGATAATAATCTTTTGAACTGTCAATCCTTCCTGAATCAGCCGTTCTTTCATGTTTTCCGAAGGAACAACTACTAGATCTGATTGGTTGTACATCTCAATGTACTCAGGCATTAAGTAATAATTGGATGGAAACATAAGGGGTGGCACGTCATGGATAAAGGTAATGATTTTCGTGTTTAAAATCTTACATTTCCTGATAAAGGCCTGGTCATACTCCCTACCATTCCATGTAGGAGATTGATAAACAACGATATCCCCATAACCCAGCTTAGCTAAAACGCCATCTAAACGGCTATTCAACTCGCCTTGACTATCACTATAGATATTGTAAAAGTAAAAGCTAAGCTCGTGAAAGTCTAACTTTTTTGCAATTTTAACGGTTTCATTCTGGGCGATCAAGGCTGTACTCTGACCAGACATACCGTAAATATTTGTAATATTAATTTTCATTTTGAATCTCTAATTTAGTATTTTTTAAAACAAACCACTCACAGACTTAAAGTTCCTTCAAAAAATCGACCATAGCCTGAGGATTATCATGAGGAAATACTTGATCTACATGATAAGGATTGGCCACATTATCAAACGCTAAAATTGTTTTCTTAGCTTCTTGCACCCATTCTAAAACATCAGGAAATTTAAACTCATGATTGATATCCAGATAAACATCACATTCTTCAATCATTTTCCTGCACATCCACCTCATAACAGTTGGATGCAACTTAATATTCTCATAACTGGCTAGACTTCTGAGAATTTCTCCCATATCCGTAAAAGTTAAAATATGAATATCATACTCAGGTAAATGTTTAATCAGATAATCAATTTGTTCTAATTGCTGACTGCCTGTAATGATCAATGCTTGATATTTAGCTTTTTTCACGACAAGTTCTTCTTGACTATTTATTTGAGACCACTCTAGTTGATTATATTTCCACCAAACTTCACGTAGGCGACCTACCGAATAAGTATTCCAAGGTTTATCGGCAGACAAATAATGAACAATCGCTGGTAATGGAGTCAAAGGCAATTCAAAAATAAAATATTGCCCCCGACTATCAGCCAACTGATCATATCCAATCTGAAAATTATAGGTATCATCTAATAATACATAATTTTCTCCCATCACTAGATTGAGAACTGTTTGATCAGCTTCAAGTAAGTGTTCATGTTCTCTTTCAGTAATGTTAATGAGTTCCTGCTGGATTCCCTTATCCTTCCAATACGCATTATTGATCAGTAACACTCCTGCATTAAATCTGTCTTCTAAACCATATATGATTTTTGCAGCAGCTAGAGGTTTATTGGTTAAATCAATAGAAAATAGATCTGTCAAATCACGTGTAACTACTAAGTCACAATCTAAATATAAAACAATATCTTCTGACACAAAACTCGGTATAAAATAACGAGCAAAGGTCATAAAGTTTATGTGCTGTCCAACAGGTGGTAGACTCCAATTTCGCATATTACCTCCAAACAGCTTGATATCAACTATCTCACTATTTCGGTATGCCATTTTTTCCCTGACGGAGACAAACCACTCTTGGGGAATATCCTGATTAAAAATATAAATCTTGACATCACTATTGTGATAGCAAATAGATTTTAAGGTAGTTTCGATTTGACGAATATAACCGTAATCTCCTGCTAACACAAATACTTTTTTATTCATTCACTACTCCTTGACTATAGCTTCACGATGATAGATGCATCATAAGCCGCATCGGCAACTAGCTGAATTTCTTGATCAAAATTATGCTCTGCGGTATGCTTGTGTGAGAATTTCACTTTTGAAGTTGCTCCCATCTTAAACCACTCATATTCGGAATCAATATGACCTAAATCAATCGCTTGTATGCCTTTTTTGCTTAAGTGATACGCTAAAACCTTTGCTGTAGGTCCAAGCATCAAGAATACTAGTTTACCATCTGCGTGATTTTCAATCACTTCTTGAATATCCTTAACCTTACTGTAGGCATTTCTAGAAGGGCAGATGATACGCTCAACAGACTGAGCATTGTCAAAAAGGTCATTACCAACTCCTGAACGTGAGTTTTCACCTTCGACGATCAAGATGTTTCGTTTATCCCAAAGTTTCTTTAATTTTTCAAAGTGAGCTACTGAAGCTGACTTATCTTTGAGGTCCATATAAGGGCGAGATATAAAAGTAGAACCATAGAAACTTGCTGTACAAAATCTATGATAGGCTTCTTTATAATGCTCTAAATGCTTTTGCCAAAAGTTGACAGCTTCGGGATTGTAGCGTTCCAATCCTTCAAAAACATCTGAAAGACAAACAAGCAATTCTGGAGAGCTTTCCAGTTGGATCATACTTCTAAGCTGTTCTGCCAATGTCTCATCATAGTCTTGATAAGGAATCCCATGTCCCATCATAATATCCATTTCCCCATCTCCATAACGAATGACAGAAGAATGGTGCTCCAGTATATAATCAAGACTCTGCTGGATATCCAGTACCTTTGGGTAGGATTGCAGCTTTTTTACAGGCAACTCTCCATTTTGACAGTAGGCTTCAATAGCTCGAACCATCTCCTCAGGATGTGCTTGGTCATAAAGAAACTGACCTTGTTCTCCATGGGCTACACTTTCAAATGCAAATACTGGTTTTCCTGCTTGTCGGAAACGGCCAATGATCCCATCAACTTCGGATTCAGCATTGATATCCAGTAAGAAGTCACAGCCTTCAACCAAGCTATCAATCAAAGGTGGTTGTCCTGCAATATCTGATAAGACAGAGACATTTGGGTGGGCCAGTAAAGCTGTAATACTATCCGCCACCATAACGGGAGCTGCTACATAAAACTTGACATCTGGTAAATTTTCAATCAAGTAACCCATATTTCTCAAGTCACTTGAGAAGGTATAGACTAGGGCTGAATGTTGAACCCCTGTGTATTGACTCACCTGATCTTTTGTCAGACAAGGCGTCATCTGACTCATGTCTGACCACTCTTGAGCGTTATAATACCACCAAACATCTCGATAGATGGAGCGTTCATACAATCCCCATGGTTTTCTCTCTGTCAAATAATGAATAATCGGTGGATAAGTCCCAGGTTCTGGTCGATAATCTGAGAAATGTGTGTGCAAGGTAATGCAGTTATATTTAAAGTCCAAAGCCAACCAACGGTCTTTAAATAAGAGATTCAAAATACTTTGATCATCTTGAGCAACCTTATCATGCAACTCATTAGTCATTTCAATCAGTTGTTTGCGAACTTCTTCTTGCTTCCAAAGGCGATTATTGATGAGCATCACACCTGAATTAAAAATATGTTCACCAAAATAAATTTGTCCACCCAAATCTTTAACTGCCGCTAAGGGATAGTCTCCTAATTCGACATCAAATAGGGGACTTAAGTCTCTTGTGACAACCAAATCACAGTCCAGATATAAGACCTTATCTTCCTCAACAAAATCCGAAATAAAGTAACGTAAAAATACTGCATAGTGAATATTGGTCTTATATTGGCTAATATGAGAACTATTGACACGGGCATTGATGATTTCACAGTCTAGCTTCTTCAACTTACGATTGAGATTATAAAACCATTCTGTCGGAAAATCGCTGTTAATCAGATAAAAACGAAGTCCGCGATTATGACAGCAGATTGATTTGATTGTAGTTAGAACCTTATCTGCATATTGGTAGTTGGCTCCTAGTACAATTGCTTTCATATCCATTTTTTCTTTCTTTAATTCTTTAATTGCTTCTATCATTGACTGTGGAGATTGGGAAGAAACCACTGTCTTCTCCAATTGATTTTTATTGGTTGCATCAAATGTCAATACTGGCCTATCTGCACTGGTATAGCGATTAACGATAAAGTCCATCGGACTACCTTTATGGATATCCAGATAGGCGTCTGACTTCTCGATCATTTCATCAATCACTGCCCCAACCATGCTTGGATACAGGTAAACGTTAGGATATTTATCCAAAGCCATCAGAATTGGCCCCATATCTGTATAAGCTCCAATATGGAATCCAACATCAGGTAGAGCTTGGGCTAATTCATCAATATAAATAAAATCCTGCGAATCTGTGAATGTAAATAGATTGACATTATGAAGGTCATAAACTCTCTTAATGGTAAAACAACCTGCATAATGGTCAGCAATCTGTTCATAACTAACATCCCGAAATGCCCACCATAAGTCTCGATAACGATAGCCCATCAGAGTGGACCATGGTTTCCGATAGGTCGTATAATGGATGATCAAGGGTTCTTTATCCAATTCAAAATGTGAATCCCAATGGCTATAGAATGCGACGACATCATGACCAACTTGAAGATTAAAATGCTTATCCAACTCTAGCCAATGATTCTGGAAGACTAAATTGAAAATGGTTTGATCCCCATTGAAACCTTCTGTAGTCGTCTGCTCAAGGTAGGACATATACTCCACTGTCTTATCAAACAACAAGGAAGTAATATCTTTTTCTCTCCACTTTTGACAATCAATTACTAGCATCCCTGAATTAAATCCATTGCCATCAACATCCCTTACTGCCGCTAAAGAGTAGTCACCCAAATCCAAGTCAAAGAGTGGACTCAAATCTCCATGCACAATAATATCACTATCTAAATAGACTACTCTATCTTCTGTAATCAGTCGTGGAATTAAGTATCGAGCATAAGCTATGGGGGAGATGTGCCCTTGGGTTTTCCACTCTGGATCAATCACATCACCGATAAAAATATCCTCTACAAGACTGCCTAACCTTTCCACTTGAATCTTGACTTCATGGAACCAATCGCTAGGGATATTCTGATGTAGAATGTAAATCTTAACATTTTGATTGTAATATAGAATAGATTTTATTGTTGTAAGTATCGGGATAAGGTAATTCTTATCTCCCGCAAGAACAACTGCCCTTCTTTCTTCCAAAATATCAAACCCCATTATCTAATCTCCATTTTCATCATTCGCTAGTTGATGACGAATGCTATTAATCATACTCTCTTTATCCTCTAAACTAAAAACTCGGACGTTTTTATCTCTTCTATGGACAACTGTTTCAAAAGAAAATACCGGTTTTCCTATCTCTAAAGCACGACCTACAATATTATCAACCTCTCCCCAATGATTGATATCTAAGTAAATATCTGCTCTATTTAATAAATCTTCGAGAATATCATCATGATGCACATTAGTATAAATATTCACGTTCTCGTAATGATTAAAGCTTTCTAGATAGTCTGAGACATTTGTTTTAGCAGCTATATGAAATGCAACTTCAGGAAGTTCTTGTACAAGATAGTCTAAATGTTCTAAAGTATCTGATGCTGTTAAAGTAAATGCGTGAAACTGATGCTGTTGTCTAGGAGTGATTTTTAAATCCTCTTGAGCAGTGACAACAGAATTAGCTGGGATATCTTTATAAATTAAAGCATTTGCCCCAATGATAACATTATCTCCAATGGTAACACCTTTTAAAATAACAACGTTAGTTCCAATCCAACAATTTTTCCCTATAGTTATCTTATCAGCTTTAAACTGAATTTTTTCAATATGGTAATTAGAGTATTTATGGTTGTGGTCAAAAATTCTCACACCATCACCAAACATAGTATCCTTACCAATTTCAATCTCTTTGCCACAACGAATCGTACAATGATCGTTAAAGAAAACTCTATTTCCTAGTGTCAGCTTAGCATTATTAGACACTTCTAGACTTACAAATGAGCGAAATGTAACATCTGTTCCTAGTTCAATGCTACTAGTAGGAGAAATCTCTATATGATGAAAATCTCCTAATAACTTTACAGAATCTTTAAAATCCATGTTTATCTTCCACTTCTCTTATTTTATTAATCATTTCTTGAACTTGTTCTACTTTATAGATTATCTGTCCAACTTCAGAATATTTTGTATTTTCAAAGGCAAGAATAGGCTTCCCTAATTTTGCAAACTGCTCCATTATTTCTTCATTTTTTTCACCATGATTAATATCTAAAAGAACTTGACTTATCTCAATCAATTCTTGCTCAAGCTCTGATAAATCATTAAATTCAGACAAAATAGTCACATTGGGATTGACAATCCTTTTTGTCAATTGATCACTAACTTTGACTCTAGCAACAATTATAAATTGAATTTCCGGTAAAGCTTGAACTAGAGACTCTAATTGCTCAATACGATCCGAAAAAGTATAAATTAAACAAGTAACAGGTAGTTTTTGAGGATAGATATGAGTCTTTTTAAGCGTATGTAAATGGTAGTTTTGGCCTAATTCTGTCCATTCAAGATTATGATAATACCACCAAACATTGCGATAAGCTTGAATACCCAAATTATCCCACGGTTTTCTATTCGAAGGATAATGAATAATTCCAGGATAGTCTTGAGATTTTGGTAGTTTATAATCTGTAAACTGCTTATGACTCACAATATAATGATTATCAAGATCCAACTCTAGCCACTTATTTTCAAAGAGCTTATTCAAAATATGTTGGTCAACCATGTCCACCTTGTCATGCAGTTTATCAGTTAAATCAATTAATCGTTGGGTCATACTTTCTTGCTTCCAAACACGATTGTTGATTAGCAATACACCTGTATTAAACATTTCTTGATCATGGTACACTTTTCCGACATAATCACGAATCGCAGCTAATGGATAACCTTGTAAGTCAGTCGCAAATAAATCATCTAGATTTTTCGTAACAACCAAGTCACAGTCCAAATAAAGTGCCTTATCTTCTTTTACAAAGTCAGCTACAAAATAACACAGAGAGGCTACATAACTAATATCTGTTTTAAAACGTGATATTTGATCAGATGTTACTCGACAATTGATAATTTCCGAATCAAAGTCCCTTAATCTACCATTCAATTGTATAAACCACTCTTTTGGAAAATCCCTATTGATAATATAAAAACGAACTGAACGATTATGGTAGCAAATAGATTTTATGGTTGTCACAACCTGATCGAGATTCGAAAAATCAGCTGCCAGTACGACGGCTTTTTTGTCTTCTTTACTCTGAGGAAGAAGTCTATCCAATAACATCTTTTTCTCTTTTATGTAGTTTAATTCGTGAGAATTAGCTAAACCTCTATTGTAAGCTTCAGAACTGATATAATCCAAACTCATTTTGTATGCTCGCCTATGCTCAGAAAGTGGATATCCTAACGTTGCCAATAAAGATAATCTCTCTTCAATTATATAAATGGCATCTCTAATCCGTTCATCTGTCCAAGTATTAGACAAACTTCCCTCACGCACTCTATATATATAGGCTGATTTATTAACATAAACAACTTTTTCAGAATCTAATAAGGCCTTCAAATTAAATAATGCATCTTCTCCAATTCTATTAATTGGAAAACGCAAATTCGCTATTATTTCTTTTTTATAAATTTTCCCCCAGGGTACAATCAAAGCAGACTTTAACAATTCTTTAGAGTCGTATAAACAAGGTATTATAGACTTATTATCATATACTTTTTCATAATAGTCAGTAGAGATGTGGAAATAAAAAACTGAATTAGACTCATTAAAACTAGTATAATTTCCAACTACAATATCTGCTTGATATTCTATCACTTTCTCATATAAAAACTTAATATAGTTTGGTTCTACCCAATCATCGGAATCAACAAAGGTAACATACGTTCCTGTCATTCGATCCAGACCAGCATTTCGCGTATCAGATACACCACTGTTTTCTTTTTCTATATAGATGATACGATCATCCTGTTTTTCATATTCCTGACAGATTTGTCCCGAGTTGTCTGTAGAACCATCATTTATAATGATAATTTCCAAATTTTGATATGTTTGTTCCAAAATACTATCTAAACATTTCTGTAAGTATTTTTCAGCATTATAAACTGGAATAATGACACTAATTAATTCCTTCTCCATGCCAGCCCACTCCTAATTTTTTTTTCATATCTCTCATACTTTTTTTATGATAAAGACAATGAAAAAGACAACTTCTGCCACCCAATTTATATTGGATATTATAGAAGTTACTTTATACATAGATAGTTATTACATACATTTAATTTTCAACCGCAATATAAACTGAAACTAACTGCCATCGTTTTTCATATCGTGGAAACAACACATATCAACTTAAAGAAGTAGTTATAGAACTTCCTTATGACGATAATCTCTAAGTAATTGAAACAGATTTCTATCATAAATCCTTTATATCTCGATTATCACTTTATATCATCTTTAAACCAAAATCATTATTTCTATGGTTTTATTTCAACTAATATTTAATAATCTAATTCTCCTGAGATTTTTCTTATATCATAAAAAGCAATAAATGTTCTAAACAATACAAAGATTTTAAAATGAAAAACTCTACTATATATTATACCATTTTTATGCACTTTCATAAAGTGAGATAACCCTAAGAACCTTATTTTTTCTAACTCTGGCAAAGAATATTGAATTTCAATTGCTTTACGAATAGACAAAAGTTCAATTAGTGGCTCTATAATTTCTGTAGTGGGTAAATCCCCTATGGATCTTATGGAGCCTATTTTTGTGTAGAAAAAAAGTCCCATAAGATCTATAATGAAAAGCAACAAAACAACTCATTAGAAAGATCCATATGGAACAATTACATTTTATCACAAAACTCCTTGATATTAAAGACCCAAACATCAAGATTCTAGACAAGCTTTTGAGCTATTCAGAAGACTTGAAACACCACTACAATGTCTATCAGCTCTTACTTTTTCACTTTCAGAATAAGGAACCAGACAATTTTTTCGGACTTATTGAGGACAATCTAAAGCAGGATCATCCTATTTTTCAGACTGTCTTTCAGACTGTCTTTAAGACATTTCTCAAGGACAAAGAGAAAATAGTCAACGCCCTTCAATTACCCTATTCCAACGCAAAATTGGAAGCGACCAATAATCTCATCAAACTTATCAAACGAAATGCCTTTGGTTTTAGAAACTTTGACAACTTTAAGAAACGAATTTTCATCGCTCTGAATATAAAAATGGAGAGGACAACGATTGTCCTCTCCAGATGTTAGCTTTTTATTCAACCCACTACAGTTAACAAACATACTAAGATTAGTAGTGAGAAAATCTCCGACGGGAGAGAGTACTCACTACTTTTTCTTTATGTTAAAGTAGAGGTGTCTTGTAAAGTCGTAGGGCTCTTGGGCGCTAGACGTCGCTTGACAAACTGGCAAGAGCCTATTTTAAAACTAAAAAACCTGAAAGTTATATCTTTCAGGTTTTTTGATCGAATTAATCAACTAATAGAATCGTTAGAAGATTTATTCTTCATCATCACGTTTACGACGTTTAGCTACTAAACCTAATCCTGTTAGACCTGCTACAACTCCAAGGAGAGCATTTGTAGCTGAAGCCGTTGTTCCAGTATTTGGAAGTTGCTTACGAGTCTTAGTTGTATTAGTTTGAGCAGATTGACTAGTTGAAGTCGAATGAATCATGGACGCGCTTGTGCTTGCTGACTCAGATGCTGATGTTGACGCGCTTGTGCTTGCTGATTCAGATGCTGATGTCGATGCACTTGTTGACGCTGATTCAGACGCTGATGTTGACGCGCTTGTGCTTGCTGACTCAGATGCTGAGGTCGATGCACTTGTTGACGCTGATTCAGATGCTGAGGTCGATGCACTTGTTGATGCTGATTCAGATGCTGATGTTGATGCGCTTGTGCTTGCTGATTCAGATGCTGAGGTCGATGCGCTTGTGCTTGCTGACTCTGACGCTGAGGTCGATGCACTTGTGCTTGCTGACTCAGATGCTGATGTTGACGCGCTTGTGCTTGCTGACTCAGATGCTGATGTTGATGCACTTGTGCTTGCTGACTCAGATGCTGAGGTCGATGCACTTGTTGATGCTGACTCAGATGCTGATGTTGATGCGCTTGTGCTTGCTGACTCTGACGCTGATGTCGATGCACTTGTTGACGCTGATTCAGACGCTGATGTTGACGCACTTGTGCTTGCTGATTCAGATGCTGATGTGCTTGCACTTGTTGACGCTGACTCTGACGCTGAGGTCGATGCACTTGTTGACGCTGACTCAGATGCTGATGTTGACGCACTTGTTGATGCTGACTCAGATGCTGATGTTGATGCGCTTGTGCTTGCTGACTCAGATGCTGATGTTGACGCGCTTGTTGACGCTGATTCAGACGCTGAGGTCGATGCACTTGTTGATGCTGACTCTGACGCTGAGGTCGATGCACTTGTTGACGCTGATTCAGATGCTGATGTGCTTGCACTTGTTGACGCTGATTCAGAGGCTGATGTGCTTGCACTTGTTGATGCTGATTCAGATGCTGAGGTTGACGCGCTTGTGCTTGCTGACTCAGATGCTGAGGTCAATGCACTTGTTGACGATGATTCAGATGCTGATGTTGACGCGCTTGTGCTTGCTGACTCAGACGCTGATGTTGACGCGCTTGTTGACGCTGACTCAGATGCTGATGTGCTTGCACTTGTTGACGCTGACTCAGATGCTGATGTCGATGCACTTGTTGACGCTGATTCAGATGCTGATGTCGATGCACTTGTTGATGCTGATTCAGACGCTGATGTCGATGCACTTGTTGATGCCGATTCAGACGCTGATGTCGATGCACTTGTTGATGCTGATTCAGACGCTGATGTCGATGCACTTGTTGACGCTGATTCAGACGCTGATGTTGACGCACTTGTGCTTGCTGATTCAGATGCTGATGTCGATGCACTTGTTGACGCTGATTCAGACGCTGATGTCGATGCACTTGTTGATGCTGATTCAGATGCTGATGTCGATGCACTTGTTGATGCTGACTCAGATGCTGATGTGCTTGCACTTGTGCTTGCTGATTCAGATGCTGAGGTCGATGCACTTGTTGACGCTGATTCAGACGCTGATGTCGATGCACTTGTTGACGCTGATGTCGATGCACTTGTTGACGCTGACTCAGACGCTGATGTCGATGCACTTGTTGATGCTGACTCAGACGCTGATGTCGATGCACTTGTTGACGCTGATTCAGATGCTGATGTGCTTGCACTTGTTGATGCTGATTCAGATGCTGATGTCGATGCACTTGTTGACGCTGATTCAGACGCTGATGTCGATGCACTTGTTGACGCTGATTCAGATGCTGATGTTGACGCGCTTGTGCTTGCTGATTCAGACGCTGATGTCGATGCACTTGTGCTTGCTGATTCAGATGCTGAGGTCGATGCACTTGTTGATGCTGACTCAGATGCTGAGGTCGATGCACTTGTTGACGCTGACTCAGATGCTGAGGTCGACGCACTTGTTGACGCTGACTCAGATGCTGATTCAGATGCTGATGTGCTTGCACTTGTGCTTGCTGATTCAGATGCTGATGTCGATGCACTGGTTGACGCTGATTCAGATGCTGAGGTCGATGCACTTGTTGACGCGCTTGTGCTTGCTGATTCAGACGCTGATGCCGATGCACTTGTTGACGCTGACTCAGATGCTGAGGTCGATGCACTTGTGCTTGCTGATTCAGATGCTGATGTGCTTGCACTTGTTGACGCTGACTCTGACGCTGAGGTCGATGCACTTGTTGATGCTGACTCTGACGCTGAAGTCGATGCACTTGTTGATGCTGAGGTCGATGCACTTGTGCTTGCTGACTCAGATGCTGATGTCGATGCACTTGTTGACGCTGATTCAGACGCTGATGTTGACGCACTTGTGCTTGCTGATTCAGATGCTGATGTCGATGCACTTGTTGACGCTGATTCAGACGCTGATGTCGATGCACTTGTTGATGCTGATTCAGATGCTGATGTCGATGCACTTGTTGATGCTGACTCAGATGCTGATGTTGATGCTGATTCAGATGCTGATGTGCTTGCACTTGTGCTTGCTGATTCAGATGCTGATGTCGATGCACTGGTTGACGCTGATTCAGATGCTGATGTCGATGCACTTGTTGACGCGCTTGTGCTTGCTGATTCAGACGCTGATGCCGATGCACTTGTTGACGCTGACTCAGATGCTGATGTCGATGCACTTGTTGATGCTGATTCAGATGCTGATGTGCTTGCACTTGTGCTTGCTGATTCAGATGCTGATGTCGATGCACTTGTTGACGCTGATTCAGACGCTGAGGTCGATGCACTTGTTGACGCTGATTCAGATGCTGAAGTACTTGCACTTGTTGATGCTGACTCAGATGCTGATGTCGATGCACTTGTTGACGCTGACTCAGATGCTGATGTAGACGCGCTTGTGCTTGCTGATTCAGATGCTGAGGTAGACGCACTTGTTGATGCTGACTCAGATGCTGATGTTGACGCGCTTGTTGACGCTGACTCAGATGCTGATGAGCTTGCACTTGTTGACGCTGATTCAGACGCTGATGTTGATGCGCTTGTTGACGCTGACTCAGATGCTGATGAGCTTGCACTTGTTGACGCTGATTCAGACGCTGATGTTGATGCGCTTGTGCTTGCTGATTCAGATGCTGATGTCGACGCGCTTGTGCTTGCTGATTCAGACGCTGAGGTCGATGCACTTGTTGATGCTGACTCAGAGGCTGATGTGCTTGCACTTGTTGACGCTGATTCAGATGCTGATGTGCTTGCACTTGTTGACGCTGATTCAGACGCTGATGTTGATGCGCTTGTGCTTGCTGATTCAGACGCTGATGTTGATGCGCTTGTGCTTGCTGATTCAGATGCTGATGTGCTTGCACTTGTTGATGCTGATTCAGATGCTGATGTAGACGCGCTTGTGCTTGCTGATTCAGATGCTGAGGTAGACGCACTTGTTGATGCTGATTCAGATGCTGATGTTGACGCGCTTGTTGACGCTGACTCAGATGCTGATGAGCTTGCACTTGTTGACGCTGATTCAGACGCTGATGTTGATGCGCTTGTGCTTGCTGATTCAGATGCTGAGGTAGACGCACTTGTTGATGCTGACTCAGATGCTGATGTTGACGCGCTTGTTGACGCTGACTCAGATGCTGATGAGCTTGCACTTGTTGACGCTGATTCAGACGCTGATGTTGATGCGCTTGTGCTTGCTGATTCAGATGCTGATGTCGATGCACTTGTTGATGCTGATTCAGATGCTGAGGTTGATGCGCTTGTGCTTGCTGACTCAGATGCTGATGTCGATGCACTTGTTGACGCTGACTCAGATGCTGATGTCGATGCACTTGTTGATGCTGATTCAGATGCTGATGTCGATGCACTTGTTGATGCGCTTGTGCTTGCTGATGTCGATGCACTTGTTGATGCTGACTCAGATGCTGATGTGCTTGCACTTGTTGACGCTGATTCAGATGCTGAGGTCGATGCACTTGTTGATGCTGACTCAGATGCTGATGTGCTTGCACTTGTTGATGCTGACTCAGATGCTGATGTCGATGCACTTGTTGATGCTGACTCAGATGCTGATGTTGACGCGCTTGTGCTTGCTGATTCAGATGCTGATGTCGATGCACTTGTTGATGCTGACTCAGATGCTGATGTTGATGCGCTTGTGCTTGCTGATTCAGATGCTGATGTCGACGCGCTTGTGCTTGCTGATTCAGATGCTGATGTCGATGCACTTGTTGATGCTGATTCAGATGCTGATGTCGATGCACTTGTTGACGCTGACTCAGATGCTGATGTTGACGCGCTTGTGCTTGCTGATTCAGATGCTGATGTCGATGCACTTGTTGATGCTGATTCAGACGCTGAGGTCGATGCACTTGTTGACGCTGACTCAGATGCTGATGTTGACGCGCTTGTGCTTGCTGATTCAGATGCTGAGGTCGATGCACTTGTTGATGCTGATTCAGACGCTGAGGTCGATGCACTTGTTGATGCTGACTCAGATGCTGATGTTGACGCGCTTGTGCTTGCTGATTCAGATGCTGATGTCGATGCACTTGTTGATGCTGACTGACTAGCTGATGTGCTGGCTGATTGACTTGCGCTTGTTGACGCTGACTGGCTAGCTGATGTGCTTGCTGATTGGCTCGCACTTGTTGACGCTGATTCAGAGGCCGATGTGCTTGCTGATTGGCTCGCACTGGTTGACGCCGATTCAGAGGCTGAGGTGCTTGCTGATTGACTTGCGCTTGTTGAAGCACTTTGGCTTGCCGACGTGCTTGCTGATTGGCTCGCACTGGTTGATGCTGATTCAGAGGCCGATGTGCTTGCTGATTGACTTGCGCTTGTTGAAGCTGACTGGCTAGCTGAGGTACTTGCTGATTGACTTGCGCTTGTTGAAGCACTTTGGCTTGCAGACGTGCTGGCTGATTGGCTCGCACTGGTTGACGCTGATTCAGATGCACTTGTGCTGGCTGATTGACTTGCGCTTGTTGAAGCTGACTGGCTAGCTGACGTGCTTGCTGATTGACTTGCGCTTGTTGAAGCACTTTGGCTTGCCGACGTGCTTGCTGATTGGCTCGCACTGGTTGA
>NZ_JASHGH010000008.1:0-94339 GCF_047460405.1 Streptococcus infantis
CATATGAATCTTTCTAATGAGTTGTTTTGTCGCTTTTCATTATAGGTCATATGGGACTTTTTTTCTACAACAAAATAGGCTCCATAATATCTATAGGGGATTTACCCACTACAAATATTATAGAGCCCCTTTTATTTGCGTTTTTTCTTAGCTTTTTTCATTTTATTAGCCATGCGTTTCATGGATTGCTTCATAGCAAATTCACCGATTTTACCCTTGAGACCTCCACCGAACATCTGGCTCATATCAGGCATTCCTGCTCCTCCAAGAGATGACAAGTCAGGCATACCACCTTGTCCCATCATACCTTCAAGGGCTGACATATCCATACCACCAGGTATATTTTTAGGAAGGTTGTTAGGGTTGATGCCCATCTGTTTCATCATCTTGTTCATGTCACCAGACATGACACCTTGCATGAGTTGTTTAGCTTGGTTGAAGTCCTTGATGAACTTGTTGACTTCGATAAAGGTATTACCAGAACCGGCAGCGATACGACGACGGCGACTTGGAGTAAGTAAGTCTGGGTTTTCACGTTCTTCAGGAGTCATAGAAGAGACGATGGCACGTTTGCGAGCAATTTGTTTTTCATCCACCTTCATATTTTGAAGGGCAGGATTGTTGGCCATGCCAGGAATCATCTTGAGCAAATCTTCCATTGGACCCATATTTTGCACCTGATCCAACTGATCGATGAAATCGTTGAAATCAAAGGTGTTTTCACGCATCTTTTCAGCCATTTCAAGTGCTTTTTGCTCATCGTATTCTTGGGAAGCTTTCTCGATCAGAGTTAGCATATCTCCCATACCGAGAATACGGCTGGCCATACGGTCAGGGTGGAAGGTTTCAATGTCAGTAATCTTTTCACCTGTACCAGTGAATTTGATTGGTTTTCCAGTGATGTGGCGAACAGAAAGGGCAGCACCACCACGAGTATCCCCGTCAATCTTGGTAAGGATGACACCGGTAACTTCTAGTTGAGCGTTAAATTCACGCGCAACGTTTGCAGCTTCCTGACCGATCATGGCATCGATGACCAAGAGAATCTCATTTGGTTGAGCAAGTGCTTTTACATCACGGAGCTCATTCATGAGAAGTTCGTCAATTTGCAAACGACCTGCCGTATCGATCAAAATATAGTCGTTATGGTTGGCTTTGGCTTGCTCCAAACCTTGGCGAACAATCTCAACTGCAGGAACTTCAGTACTAAGAGCAAATACGGGAACATCAATCTGTTGTCCAAGTGTTTTCAACTGGTCAATGGCAGCAGGACGATAGATGTCGGCTGCAATCATCAAAGGACGAGCATCCTCTTCCTTTTTAAGTTTGTTAGCAAGTTTGCCTGCAAAAGTTGTTTTACCAGCCCCCTGCAAACCGACCATCATGATAATGGTTGGGATTTTTGGTGACTTGATAATCTCAGCTGTGTCTGAACCAAGGACTTCTGTCAATTCTTCATTGACAATCTTGATGATTTGTTGGGCTGGATTGAGGGTGTCAATGACTTCATGACCGACCGCACGTTCACGAACCTTTTTGATAAAATCCTTAACCACAGGCAAAGCAACGTCGGCTTCTAAAAGAGCCAGACGAATTTCTTTGGTTGCTTCTTGGATATCGCTCTCTGTAATTTTTCCTTTTTTACGAAGATTTTTAAAGACGTTCTGCAAACGTTCTGTTAAATTTTCAAATGCCATTTTTTTCTCCTATTATTAAATCAATTCGGTGGAAATCGTCCAAAATCTTGTAAAGAGACAAGTTCTTCTGGGGTGACTTCTTTCATTATTTCAGTTGGATAACCCCAACAGCTAAAACCTATTTGCATAGCTTTGGAGATATCATTGGGCGAGATAATCTGTAGTCGAGTAGGAAATGGTTCCTCTGCAGCTAATAGTTTGCAAGGTATTCCTTTATAGACAACAAGATTTTCCATGATTACTCCCTATTATCAATACTGGTCAAAATCTCAATTTGCTCTTGTAGAAAACTGTCTTCTGGGTAGCGCTCCAAAATCTGGTCAAAAATCTGACCGCGAACAATGTAATCAGAGTACATATGGAGCTTCATCTCATAGTCTTCCAGAATCTTTTCAGTTCGTTTGATATTATCATAAACGGCCTGGCGACTGACACCGAATTCTTCAGCAATTTCAGCCAAACTATAGTCGTCTGCATAGTAGAGTTCGATATAGTTCATTTGTTTATCAGTCAAAAGGGCTGCATAAAATTCAAACAGAGCATTCATTCGATTGGTTTTTTCAATTTCCATAAGATTTATTATACCAAAAAAAAGCTCAATCCGCTAGCTAGGGACTGATTTTAGCTAGAAGTTAGAAAATGAGCTTTTCACTGTTCTTTTCTGACTATGAAGGCTTTTTTTGATATAATGGATAGGATTATAATGATTTAGAAAGAGGTAATCATGAAAGAATTAGAATCAGTGTTACAAGACCGTTTTGAGCTTGTTTTTACAGATAAAAGCTTACTTGAAACAGCTTTTACCCATACCAGTTATGCCAATGAGCACCGCCTCTTAAAAATTTCACACAACGAACGCTTGGAATTTTTAGGAGACGCTGTTCTGCAATTATTAATTTCAGAATATCTGTTTAAAAAATACCCTAAAAAACCAGAAGGGGACTTGTCAAAATTCCGTGCCATGATTGTCCGTGAGGAGAGTTTGGCTGGTTTTGCCCGTGATTGTCAGTTTGACCAGTTTATCAAGCTTGGTAAGGGGGAGGAAAAATCTGGTGGCCGTAACCGAGACACGATCTTGGGAGACGCCTTTGAAGCCTTTTTGGGTGCTCTGCTTTTAGACAAGGATATAAAGACTGTAAAAACCTTTATCTACCAAGTCATGATTCCTAAGGTTGAAGCTGGCGATTTTGAGATGATCAAGGATTATAAGACTCACCTGCAAGAATTGCTCCAAGTTAATGGAGATGTTGATATTCGTTATCAGGTGATTTCAGAGATTGGGCCAGCCCATGATAAGATGTTTGAGGTTGAAGTCCTTGTTGAGGGACAAAGTCTAGGTTCAGGTAAAGGACGCTCTAAAAAATTGGCCGAGCAGGAAGCCGCTAAAAATGCAGTTGAGAAAGGGCTGGATTCATGTATTTAAAGGAAATTGAGATCCAAGGGTTTAAGTCCTTTGCTGACAAGACCAAGGTTGTTTTTGACCAAGGGGTGACGGCGGTTGTAGGACCAAATGGCTCTGGGAAATCAAATATCACTGAAAGCCTCCGTTGGGCACTTGGTGAATCTAGTGTCAAGAGTCTGCGTGGTGGGAAGATGCCTGATGTCATCTTTGCAGGAACAGAAAGTCGGAAACCTCTAAACTACGCTTCTGTTATTGTTACTTTGGATAACCAAGATGGCTTTATCAAGGATGCAAGCCAGGAAATCAAAGTTGAACGTCATATCTATCGTAGTGGAGATAGTGAGTACAAGATAGACGGGAAAAAAGTTCGTCTCCGTGATATTCATGACCTTTTCTTAGATACTGGTCTCGGACGTGATTCTTTCTCCATCATTTCCCAAGGGAAGGTCGAAGAAATCTTTAACTCTAAACCTGAGGAACGTCGCGCTATTTTTGAAGAAGCGGCTGGAGTTTTGAAGTATAAAACTCGACGTAAAGAGACGGAAAGTAAGCTTCAACAAACCCAAGACAACTTGGATCGTTTAGAAGATATCATTTATGAGTTAGATAATCAAATCAAACCATTAGAAAAGCAAGCAGCAACAGCTAGAAAATTTATAGAATTAGACGGTCAGCGTAAAGCCATCTACTTGGATGTTTTAGTTGCACAAATTCAAGCCAATAAGGCTGAATTGGATCTAACAGAAGAAGAATTAAACCAAGTTCAAGAACTTTTAACCAGTTATTATCAAAAACGTCAAAACTTAGAAGAAGAAAATCAAACTCTCAAGAAGAAACGGCATGATTTACAGGCTGAGATGGCAAAAGACCAGTCAAGCTTGATGGATTTGACTAGTTTAATAAGTGATTTAGAACGTAAGTTAGCTTTGTCTAAACTAGAAACTGAGCAGGTTGCTCTCAATCAACAAGAGGCACAGGCTCGTTTGGCTAGTTTGGACGAAAAGAGAAATGTTCTCATTCAAGAGAGGGAAGAAAAAGAAACAAATCTCAGTCAGTTAGAAGCAAATCTAGCAGTTAATACCAAGGAGCTCAATCGTTTAGAAGCTGAGTTGTTAGCTTTTTCTGATGATCCAGACCAAATGATTGAGCAATTGCGTGAACGTTTCGTAGCTTTCTTGCAGGAAGAAGCGGATGTGTCTAACCAGCTGACACGTATTGAAAATGACCTTGAAAATAGTCGCCAACAGACTCAAAAGCAAGAAGAACAATTGGAGTCCTTGAAGGAACAATTAGCTTCTGCTAAGTCTAAGGCAAGTGAACAAGAGGCTGATCTAAAATCAGCAAAAGAAAAAGTACAGACCTTGCTTGCTGACTATCATACGAATGCTAAACAGGAAGAAGAACAAAAGCAGGCTTATCAAAGTCAGCAAAATCAACTTTTTGACCGTCTAGATAGTCTGAAAAACAAGCAGGCCAGGGCGCAAAGTCTGGAAAACATTCTTAAAAATCATAGTAATTTCTATGCAGGTGTTAAGAGTGTTCTACAAGAAAAAAATCGCCTGGGCGGTATTGTCGGAGCGGTCAGTGAACATTTAACTTTTGATGTTCGTTATCAGACAGCCCTCGAAATTGCCCTTGGTGCAAGTAGCCAACATATCATCGTTGAAGATGAACAGGCTGCGACTAAGGCTATCGACTTCCTTAAACGAAATCGAGCTGGTCGTGCGACTTTCCTACCTTTGACAACTATTAAGGCTCGTAGCATTTCAGATCAGAACCAAGATGTGATTGCCTCAAGTCCAGGTTTTCTTGGAATGGCAGATGAATTGGTTACTTTTGATGCAAAGCATGAAGCTATTTTTAAAAACCTGCTAGCTACCACAGCAATCTTTGATACGGTAGAGCATGCGCGTGATGCGGCTCGTAAGGTGCGCTATCAAGTTCGGATGGTAACTCTCGATGGAACAGAGCTACGAACAGGTGGTTCTTATGCTGGTGGTGCTAATCGTCAAAATAACAGCATTTTCATCAAGCCTGAATTAGAGCAGCTGCAAAAAGAAATCGCTCAAGAAGAAAAACTTCTTCGTCAAGAGGAAGAAAATCTGAAATCTGTTCAAGAAGGCTTGACAGCCCTCAGTCAAACTTTGGAGACTATTAAGTCTCAAGGAGAGCAAGCTCGTATAGAGGAGCAGGGCTTATATCTTGCTTATCAACAAACTTGCCAGCAAGTCAAAGAATTCGAAACACTTCTAGATCTTCAGGAAAAAGAATTAAACAATCTCAGAGGTGGAGATTGGCAAACTGAAAAAGAAAAATGCCAAGAACGTCTTTCGATCATTGCAACTGAAAAGCAAAAGCTAGAATCAGAAATTGAAGAAATCAAGTCCAATAAAAATGCGATTCAAGAACGTTATCAAAGCTTGCAGGATAAACTTTCTCAAGAACGTCTGCTCAAAACAGAAATGATAGGACAAAAACGTTACGAAGTTGCAGATATTGAACGGATTAACAAAGAACTTGAGAACCTCAATATCGAGCAAGATGAAATCGAACGCCTTCTCCAAGAAAAGGTAGACAATCTTGAAAAGGTTGATACAGAACTTTTGGCCAAGCAGGAAGCAGAAGCCAAGAGTCAGAAGGAAGAAATTCAACAAGGGCTCATTCGTAAGCAGTTTGAACTGGATGATATTGAAGGACAGTTGGATGATATAGCCAGTCATTTAGAACAAGCTCGTCAGCAAAATGAAGAATGGATTCGTAAGCAAACACGTGCAGAAGCAACTAAAGAGAAGATTACGGACCGCCTTCGCTATCTTCAAGGTCAACTGACTGAAGAATACCAGATTAGTTATACTGAAGCGTTAGAACAAGCCAACCAATTGGAAGATTTAGCTATGGCTGAACAAGAGGTCAAGGATTTAGAAAAATCTATCCGTTCACTTGGTCCAGTCAATCTTGATGCCATTGAACAGTTTGACGAAGTTCACGAACGCTTGGAATTCTTAAATAGTCAGCGTGATGACATTCTTTCTGCCAAAAATCTTCTTCTTGAAACCATTACAGAGATGAACGATGAAGTGAAGGAACGATTTAAATCAACATTCGAAGCTATTCGTGAGTCCTTTAAGGTGACCTTTAAGCAGATGTTCGGTGGTGGCCAAGCAGACCTAATCCTGACCGAGGGTGATTTATTGACAGCAGGTGTTGAAATCTCTGTGCAACCACCAGGCAAGAAAATCCAATCTCTCAATCTCATGAGTGGTGGAGAGAAGGCCTTGTCAGCTCTGGCTTTGCTCTTCTCAATCATTCGGGTCAAGACCATTCCATTTGTTATCTTGGATGAAGTAGAAGCTGCACTCGATGAAGCAAACGTTAAACGCTTTGGGGATTATCTCAACCGATTTGACAAGGATAGCCAGTTTATCGTTGTTACCCACCGTAAGGGAACCATGGCAGCAGCAGACTCTATCTATGGGGTGACCATGCAAGAATCTGGTGTTTCTAAGATTGTATCTGTTAAACTAAAAGATTTAGAAAATATGGATGCTTAGTTTGTTTTCGATACAACATTTCAAGCTAAAGTATTTAGAATGACCTTCAAGAAGTCGGAGGGTTACAAAAATAAATTGAGGAGCTTATATGGATTTCGATCTATTCCTAATGATCTGTAATTATATTGGGACTATAGCCTTCGCGGCTTCAGGAGCCATCAAAGGATTTGGTAAACGATTAGATATTTTTGGAATTAGTTTATTGGCAATTGTAACGGCAGTAGGCGGAGGGATTTTGAGAGATTCTATTATCAGTCGTTTTCCTTCCTCTCTTGCTGATCCCAGCCCGATTTATGTCTCTATCCTTGTAGTGGTTATCATGTATGTCTTTGTAACTTCAAAACAGGCCAATGCTAGTCATGAAAAAAAGTTCTATAAGTGGTTGAGAGAAGCTTACCTCATCTTTGATTCGATTGGGTTAATTATCTTCTCTCTAATCGGAGCCACAGCCTTAGTGGATAGTAAGCTAAATTTGATGTCTGCAGGGATTTTGGCCTGTTTAACGGGTGCAGGTGGTGGAATTATCCGAGACCTCCTGATCAATGAAGTACCAAGTGTTCTAAAAGAAGATATTTATGCCCTTCTATCTTTCGTAATTGGAGTTATTTATTATTGGTTGGCCTTTGTCCTTCACTTTCCAAGAATCACTGTCTTTATCATTGTTTCTATTGTTGGTTTTGTGATTCGACTCTGCATCATTAAATTCCGACTCTCTTTGCCAAATATGGATAAGAGAACCTTGAATTGATGAATGGCTGAAAGTTTGATTCTAAACCCGTAAATAAGTTTAAAATAGTCATTTTATCAGCGTCTAATCTCATGTGGATTAGGCGTTATTTACTTTTTCTATGGTATAATAGAAGGTAGATTTATTAATTGGAGTATGAAGAATTTTATGATTAAATTAGTAGCAACGGATATGGACGGTACTTTTTTGGATGGTGCCGGTCAATTTGATATGGAGCGTCTGAAAAAGTTGCTCCATTCTTATCAAGAAAAAGGAATCTACTTTGCTGTTGCATCTGGTCGTGGGCTTTTGTCACTTGAAAAGCATTTTGCGGATGTTAAAGATGAGATTATTTTCATTGCTGAAAATGGGAGTCTCGTTCGTTTCCATGGAGAGGACCTTTATGAAGCAACCATGCCTCGTGATTTTTACCTATCAACATTTGAAAAGCTAAAGACTTCACCATATTTTGATGAGAAAAAGATGCTCTTGACCGGTAAGAAGGCTTGCTATGTCTTAGATACAGTAGATGAAATCTATCTTATGTTTAGCCATCATTACAATGAAAATATCAAAAAAGTAGCCAGACTAGAAGATATTACCGATGAGATTTTCAAATTCACAACTAACTTTACTGAAGAAACGGTTGACGCTGGAGAAGCTTGGGTCAATGAACATGTTCCTGGAGTCAAGGCTATGACGACAGGCTTTGAATCCATTGACATCGTTTTAGACCATGTTGACAAGGGAGTTGCTATTGTTGAATTGGCTAAGAAATTGAATCTAGATATGGATCAAGTGATGGCCTTTGGTGATAATCTAAATGATCTTCACATGATGCAAGTGGTTGGGCACCCAGTGGCACCTGAAAATGCACGTCCAGAGATTTTAGAATTAGCTGAAACTGTTATTGGACACCACAAGGACCAATCAGTTATCGCTTATATGGAGGAATTGTAATGGCAGATATTAAATTAATTGCTTTGGACTTAGATGGAACCTTGCTGACGACAGACAAGAAATTGACGGATCGTACCAAGGCAACTTTAAAGGCTGCGCGTGATCAGGGTGTCAAAGTGGTACTAACAACTGGGCGTCCCCTCAAAGCTATGGATTTCTTCCTCAAAGAGCTCGGAACAGACGGTCATGAGGATGAATATACCATTACTTTTAATGGAGGATTGGTTCAGAAAAATACAGGTGAAATCCTCGATAAGACAGTATTCTCTATTGATGATGTGACACGTATTTACGAGGAAACTGAAAAACTAGGCATTCCTTTAGATGCCATTTCAGAAGGTACAGTTTACCAAATCCAATCAGATCAAGAAAGTCTTTACGCCAAGTTTAACCCTGTTTTAAACTTTGTTCCAATTGACTTTGAAGATTTGTCTAGTCAAATGACCTACAACAAATGTGTGACCGCTTTTGCTCAAGAACCACTGGATGCCGCAATTGCTAATATTTCACCAGACTTGTTTAACAATTATGAAATTTTTAAATCTCGCGACATGCTTTTGGAATGGTCACCAAAGAACGTTCATAAGGCTACTGGATTAGCTAAATTGATCGACCATCTAGGAATTGACCAAAGTCAAGTGATGGCTTGTGGAGATGAGGCCAATGACCTTTCCATGATTGAATGGGCAGGACTCGGAGTTGCTATGCAAAATGCTGTGCCTGAGGTCAAGGAAGTTGCAAATGTAGTAACCCCTATGACCAATGACGAGGAAGCTGTTGCCTGGGCCATTGAAAAATATGTACTGAAGGAGAACTAAAGAATGGGATTATTTGACCGTTTATTTGGGAGAAAAGAAGAACCAAAAATCGAAGAAGTCGTTAAAGAAGCTTTGGAAAACTTGGATCTGACAGAGCCTAGCGAGGAAGTTGAAGCACTTGGAACTGAAGAAGTTGAAGTGAAAAATACTGAGGAAATCGACCAAAGTTCAGAAGTTGAGGAAACTTATTCTAAAGAAGCTAGTGAGTCTGCAGAACCAGTAGCAGAAACTATTCTAGAGACAGTTGAAGCAGAAACCGCCCCTCAGAAAGAAGAGACTCAGTTTGAAGAGGAAACTGAGTGTCATTGTTGTCAGGAAGAGTCAGAGTCAACAGAAGTTGAAGAAACTGAAGACAGCTCTCAAGAAGTAGTTGAGTTTGTTGCAGAAGAACCTGAGTCACCAGTCGAAGAAGTACCTTCAAGTGATAGCGACGATGAAGAAGCTAATCAAGCTCAATCAGACGAAACGGAAGCAGACACTTCTCAAGAAGTGGAAGAAGATCTAGTAATCGAAGAAATTCCTCAAGTCCAAGAGACTGTACAGGAAAAATATGACCGTAGTCTCAAGAAAACTCGTACGGGATTTGGTGCTCGTTTGAATGCCTTCTTTGCTAACTTCCGCTCTGTTGATGAAGAATTCTTCGAAGAACTAGAAGAACTCTTAATCATGAGTGACGTTGGTGTACAGGTAGCTTCAAACTTAACAGAAGAGCTACGTTACGAAGCTAAACTTGAAAACGCCAAGAAACCAGATGCCCTCCGTCGTGTGATCATTGAAAAATTGGTAGAGCTCTACGAAAAAGATGGACAATACAATGAAAGCATTAACTTCCAAGATGGTTTGACAGTTATGCTCTTTGTAGGTGTCAATGGAGTCGGCAAAACAACATCTATTGGTAAGCTTGCTCACCGTTACAAACAAGCTGGCAAGAAAGTCATGCTGGTTGCTGCAGACACCTTCCGTGCTGGTGCAGTTGCTCAATTAGCTGAATGGGGACGTCGTGTGGATGTTCCAGTGGTTACAGGACCAGAAAAAGCTGATCCAGCCAGTGTTGTCTTTGATGGGATGGAACGAGCAGTAGCAGAAGGTGTTGATATTCTCATGATTGATACAGCTGGCCGTTTACAAAACAAGGAAAACTTGATGGCAGAGTTGGAAAAAATTGGTCGCATCATTAAACGTGTCGTTCCAGAAGCTCCACATGAAACCTTCCTAGCTCTGGATGCCTCAACAGGACAAAACGCTCTTGTACAAGCCAAAGAGTTTTCAAAAATTACGCCTGTTACAGGAATTGTCTTAACCAAAATTGATGGAACTGCCCGAGGTGGTGTCGTTCTTGCTATTCGTGAAGAACTGAATATCCCTGTTAAGTTAATTGGTTTTGGTGAAAAAATCGATGATATCGGTGAATTCAATTCTGAGAACTTTATGAAAGGCCTTCTAGAAGGTTTGATATAAAAGAAAATCCTGCAAGAATTCTTGCAGGATTGTTTTTGATTATTCTAATCGACCATCCTTACGATAGGCGATATCTGGTTGCCAAGTCCACTCAGCTCCGTATTTTTCAAGGAGTTCAAAGCTAGCTTGAGGTCCCATGCTACCAGCCTTGTAGTCATGGAGTGGAGCACCGTTTTCAGCCCAAAGCTTTTCAATACGGTCAATCAATTTCCATGAGGCACTCACTTCATCCCAATGGCTAAAGTTAGTTGAATTATTGTTCAAAACATCATAGATCAGTTTTTCATATGGATCTGGTGAAGCACCTGTAGCAGTCGCATCTGTTCGATAGTCAAGAGAATTTGGCGCAAGGCTAAACTCTTCTCCGACCTTTTTACCGTTAAGACTGAGAGAGAATCCTTCAGTTGGTTGGATGTAGATAGTAAGCACATTCGGTGCTAGTGGCTCTCCGAAAATGGAATCCATTTGCTTGAAGACAATGTTCACGTGTGTTCCTTTTTCGGTGAGGCGTTTCCCTGTACGGAAGAAGAAAGGTACATCACGGAAGCGATCAGTATTTACAAAGAAGGCACCTGATGCAAAGGTTTCTGTCATAGATTCAGGGTTAACATTTGGTTCACTACGGTAAGAGATGTATTTCATGCCATCAACTTTACCAGAACGATATTGACCACGGATGAATTGTTCTTTGAGTTCCTCATCTGTAGGGTGGTAAAGATTTTTAAAGACTTTGATTTTCTCTGCGCGAATATCATCCTTTGTAAAGCTTGCTGGCTTGTCCATAGCAAGGAGTGAAAGAAGTTGGAGAGTGTGGTTTTGAACCATGTCTCGAAGGGCACCAGACTCATCATAGTAGCCACCACGTTCTTCAACACCGAGACGCTCTGCAAAGGTAATCTGTACGTTATCGATGTGCTCACGATTCCAAACATTTTCAAAAATCATATTGGCAAAGCGAATGGCAAAAATACTTTGAATCATTTCCTTACCGAGATAGTGGTCGATACGATAGATTTGCTCTTCGTTAAAAGTAGCTAGGAGTTCTTCGTTTAGTTTGCTTGCAGTCTCATAGTCTGTTCCAAAAGGTTTCTCAACGATCAAACGTTCAAAGCCTTTACCGTCAACAATCTGCTCTGATTTGAGGTGTTTGGCGATGGTACCAAAGAACTGAGGTGCCATTGAGAGGAAGAAGAGTTTGTTGTGCTCAGTCTGATATTTTTCGTTTAATTCAGCCTGAAGCTTGCGTAGTTCGATGTAGTGCTCAGTATCATTAACATCGTGGCTTTGATAGTAAAAATGACTCGCAAATGCTTGAGCTTCTTCCACACTATCTGCCAAGTCTAAAATAGATTCGACAACGACAGATTCGAAATACTCCTTACTCCAAGGTCTACGAGCAGTTCCAATAACAGCAAAATGATCAGAAAGATTACCTGATTTATAAAGTCTAAAAAGTGAAGGGTAGAGCTTACGTTTGGCCAAATCCCCACTTGCACCGAAAATTGTAACAATAACTTTTGATGACATCTAGCTACCTAATTTCTATTTTGTTTCCTAGTTAAACTAGGCATGAGGAATCCCCATTTTCATATTTTTTATTTTATCATAATTTTCTAAAAAATCCAAAAATCCAATACGTCTATATTAAGAGTCTGGGCAAAAACTTAATTTCATACTCTTCTAAAATCTCTTCAAACCACGTCAGCGTCGCCTTACCGTATATATGTTACTGACTTCGTCAGTTCTATTTACAACCTCAAAACAGTGTTTTGAGCTGACTTCGTCAGTTCTATCTACAACCTCAAAGCAGTGCTTTGAGCGACCTGCGGCTATCTTTCTAGTTTGTTCTTTGATTTTCATTGAGTATTAGGAGCAACCGAAGTAAATCTGTCTACAATAAAACGCATAATATCAAGCTTTTAACACCTGATACAATGCGTTTTTTTGAATATAAAGACTTTTAGCCCTGTCTCTAGGCGTTTAGAACCTTGTCTAAAAATTCTTTAAGACGCGGATGTTGTGGGTTATCAAAGATTTGGTCAGGTGTTCCGTCCTCGAGGAATTCACCGTCAGCAGTAAAGATCACACGATTGGCAACCTTGCGGGCAAATCCCATTTCGTGGGTTACGATGATCATAGTCATGCCTTGTTCAGCCAATTCCTTCATAACGTTAAGAACGTCGCCGACCATCTCAGGGTCAAGGGCAGAAGTTGGTTCGTCAAAGAGCATGATATCAGGGTTCATGGCTAGACCGCGAGCGATAGCCACACGTTGTTTTTGTCCACCTGATAGGCTTTCAGGGTTTGCATTAGCTTTATCAGCCAATCCAACTTTTTCAAGGAGTTCCATTCCCAATTTTTCAGCTTCAGCCTTAGTCATCAACTTATGCTCTACTGGAGCGAAAGTGATATTTTCTAATACCGTCATGTGTGGGAAAAGATTGAAGTGCTGGAAAACCATTCCGACATTTTCACGAACGTGGTCCACGTTGGTTGCTTTATCCGTCAAATCATAACCATTAACCGTGATATGACCTTTTGTACCTTCCTCAAGGAGATTCAAGCTACGCAAGAAAGTTGATTTACCTGAACCAGAAGGCCCTATGATACAAACAACATCTCCTTCGTAGAATTTTGCTGAGATTCCTTTAAGGACTTTGTTTTTACCATATTGTTTATGTAAATTATCAACATCGATTTTTAATTTAGCCATTATTGAATCCTCTTTTCTAAGCGTTTTGCAAGTCTAGTAAGAAGAGTGATAATCACAAGATAGAAGACTGCGAGAATTGCATACATTTTGAAACTTTGGTAGTTACGGGCGATGATAATCTTACCAGTCTGGAAGAGCTCTACTAGCCCGATTGCAGATACAATGGTTGTATCTTTAAGTGCGATAACAAATTGGTTGACGAAGTTTGGAAGCATGAGTTTGGTTGCTTGTGGCAAGACAATCTTACGCATGGTTTTACTGTATGAGATTCCAAGACTTCGACTAGCTTCCATTTGTCCGATAGGAACAGCCTTAATACCACCACGAACAATTTCAGCGATGTAGGCAGCTGAGTTTAGCGAGAGGGCGATTGTACCAGCGACAAAGTCATTGATTGGACTCTGTTGGCCTGTAAGAGATTCAATAAAGTTAGGAACTCCCCAGAAGATAAAGGCTGCAAGAATCATCAATGGAATACCACGAATCACATCGACAAAGATTTCTGAAATAAGACGAAGTGATTTATAAGGACTAACGCTAAACATACCAAAGATAATCCCGATAACAATCGCAATTGCAAAGGAAATCAAAGCTAGAGAAAGGGTAATTCCAAGTCCACTTAGGAGTTGTTTATAGTTGTTTTTCAACAAGCCCCAGATAGTAGTTTCGTCAACAGTTGATGATTCACTTGTTGAATCAGTTGCAAGGTATTTATCAAGAATCTTTTGGAATTCACCACTTGCTTTAAGATTTGCAAGACCGTTGTTAAACATTTCAATCAATTCAGGATTGCTTCCCTTTTTAACTGCAAAAGCAGTTTCACCGATTGGAGTACCTTCGATTGGTGTTTTTAATTTTTGCCCTTGACTGATAGAGTATTTAAGAACTGGTTCGTCATCCATCACAGCGTCAATTGAACCAGTGTTCAAGCTGTCATACATAGATGAACCGTCTGCAAAGGTTTTAATTTTATAACCGTATTTGCTTTGATTTTCCGTTAGGAAGGTTTGAGAGGCCGTGCCGTTTTTAACACCAACTGTTTTACCATTCAAATCTTCATAAGAAGAAATGGTACTTGATTCCTTAACTCCAAGAATCGTATTAGCTGTATAGTAAGAATCAGAGAAATCAAAGGTTTCTTTACGAGCGTCTGTAACAGACATACCAGCAATCATACCATCAGCTTGACCAGATTGAACTGCGTTAATAGCAGCGTCAAATCCTGGGTTGGTGATTTCAATTTCAAAACCTTGGTCTTCGGCAATAGCCTTGATCAAGTCCATATCAATACCAGTGTACTGGTTGCTTGAGTTTTGGAAAACGAATGGTGCGAATGAAGAATCACTAGCGATAACGTATTTTGATTTGACTGGAGTAGCTTTTTGACCTGCGCTTGTAGTTGAAGTGAGAGAAGTCACTTGTGAACTAGTTTTAGAAGAGTTTGTCCATTTATTGATAATTTTGTCCAAGCTACCATCTTTTTTCATCTGAGCTAAAGCTTCGTTAAATTCTGTAACTAGGTATTCGTACTTGCTGCCTTTTTTAACACCGAAAGCAAAGCTTCCAACGGCTTCTCCGTCCATGTTGATACTGAGATCTTGCCCTTGGTTAATAGCGTACTCGATGACTGGTTTGTCATCCATGATGGCATTTACAGCCCCTGTACTGAGACTGTTATTCATCAAATCACCAGTATCAAAGGTTTTGATAGTGAAACCATATTTATCTTTGATGCTTTCTAGGAAACGTTGTGCGGCAGTACCGTTTTTAACACCAACAGTTTTACCACTGAGTTCTTCATACTTAGTGATTTTGTTAGATTTAGTCGTTGCGATGACAACTTTTGTATCATAGTAAGTATCAGACATGGTAAAGACGTTTTCACGTTCTTTGGTTTTTGTCATACCAGCCATGATCGCATCTGCTTGCCCTGCTTGGACCGCATTTACAGCAGCATCAAAGCCTGGATAAGACATTTGGATATTCCATCCTTTTATCTCAGCGACTTTATTGATGATGTCGACATCAATTCCTTTATAAGTCTGGTCTGTATCTTTAAACTCAAAGGGTGCATAAGCAGTATCACTAACAATCTTGATAGTGTCCGCATTAGCATAGCCTAAAGAGAATAAGGGAAATAAAAATAATAAAAATGCAAGGATTTTTTTCTTCATGTTTAGTCTCCTTTTTAGAATATTTACCCATTATAGCAGAAAATAAAAAAGTTGGCAAATATTTAGTGTTTTTATGTAAGAAGATATGACATAAGATGCCGGGTGGCAAGAAGTTGAGAATCGGTAAGTCGATCCTTTTTATGGTAAAATAGAAGGATAGAAAATGTGTATGAGGCAATTATGATCAATAGAATTACAGACAACAAATTTAAACTTGTATCCAAATACCAACCATCTGGGGATCAACCGCAAGCTATCGAACAGTTGGTAGATAATATCGAGGGTGGAGAAAAGGCTCAAATCCTGATGGGGGCGACTGGTACAGGAAAGACCTATACCATGAGCCAGGTGATTTCCAAAGTTAATAAACCAACTCTAGTCATCGCCCACAATAAGACCCTAGCAGGCCAGCTCTATGGGGAGTTCAAAGAATTTTTCCCAGAAAATGCAGTTGAGTACTTCGTATCTTACTATGATTACTACCAGCCAGAGGCCTATGTGCCGTCGAGCGATACCTACATCGAAAAAGATAGTTCAGTCAACGATGAGATTGATAAACTTCGTCACTCCGCTACATCAGCGCTCTTAGAGCGTAACGATGTCATCGTTGTAGCATCTGTATCTTGTATCTATGGTTTGGGTTCGCCTAAGGAATACGCTGATAGCGTCGTAAGTCTGCGTCCGGGTCTTGAGATTTCTCGAGATAAACTGCTCAATGATTTGGTTGATATTCAGTTCGAGCGCAACGACATTGATTTCCAACGGGGAAGATTCCGTGTGCGTGGGGATGTAGTGGAGATTTTCCCAGCCTCTCGTGATGAGCATGCCTTTCGCGTAGAGTTTTTCGGCGATGAGATTGATCGCATCCGTGAAGTCGAAGCTTTAACTGGTCAAGTTCTGGGCGAAGTGGATCATTTGGCGATTTTCCCAGCGACTCACTTTGTGACCAATGATGACCACATGGAAGTAGCTATTGCAAAGATTCAGGCCGAGTTGGAGGAGCAGTTAGCTATCTTTGAGAAGGAAGGCAAACTCCTTGAAGCGCAACGCTTGAAACAACGAACAGAATACGATATTGAGATGCTTCGTGAGATGGGCTATACAAACGGCGTTGAAAACTATTCCCGTCACATGGATGGACGGAGCGAAGGAGAGCCTCCTTATACTCTTCTTGACTTCTTCCCAGATGATTTTTTGATTATGATAGATGAGAGTCACATGACCATGGGGCAGATCAAGGGAATGTACAATGGTGACCGTTCGCGCAAGGAAATGTTGGTTAATTATGGTTTCCGTTTGCCATCTGCCTTGGATAATCGTCCCCTTCGTCGTGAAGAGTTTGAAAGTCATGTGCATCAGATTGTTTATGTTTCAGCGACACCTGGTGATTACGAGATGGAACAAACTGACACCGTGATTGAACAAATCATCCGTCCAACAGGTCTTTTGGATCCTGAGGTAGAAGTGCGTCCAACCATGGGACAGATTGATGACCTCTTGGGGGAAATCAATGCCCGAGTTGAAAAGAACGAGCGCACCTTTATTACTACCTTGACCAAGAAAATGGCAGAAGATTTGACGGATTACTTCAAGGAAATGGGGATCAAAGTCAAGTACATGCACTCGGATATCAAGACCTTGGAACGTACGGAGATTATCCGAGATTTACGATTAGGAGTCTTTGATGTCTTGGTCGGAATCAACCTCCTTCGTGAAGGGATTGACGTTCCTGAAGTGAGTTTAGTTGCCATTCTCGATGCCGATAAGGAAGGCTTCCTCCGAAACGAACGTGGTCTCATTCAGACCATTGGTCGTGCTGCCCGTAATAGCGAGGGACATGTAATCATGTATGCGGACACTATGACTCAGTCTATGCAAAAAGCCATCGATGAAACGGCTCGCCGCCGTAAAATCCAGATGGCTTACAATGAAGAGCATGGCATCGTCCCACAAACTATTAAGAAGGAAATCCGTGATCTTATTTCTGTTACCAAAACTGTGGCTAAAGAAGAGGACAAGGAAGTCGATATCAATAGCCTTAACAAACAAGAACGCAAAGAATTAGTCAAGAAACTGGAAAAACAAATGCAAGAAGCCGTCGAAGTGCTTGACTTTGAACTGGCAGCTCAGATTCGTGATATGATGTTGGAAGTCAAGGCGTTGGATTGAGAAGTTATATAAATAGTGTGGAAAGGTATATTAATGAAAAATAGACATCTAGGAATTGAAGCTTGTAGAATTTTAGCAATGCTGATGATTTGCAATCTACATGTTCTGGGCATGGGAGGAATTTTAGAAAAAGTTGCCATTCAAAAGAATTTTTATTATATTTTTGCAAATTATTTAGAAGCATTTTCTTACTCGGCAGTAAATATTTATATTTTAATCAGTGGCTATGTCGGACTTCATTCTAAATTTAGTTATAAAAAAATGTTTAGTTTTTGGTTGCAAATCATTTTTTATACGATTTCAATCACATTAATATTCGCACTTTTTTCAAAGTCATCCGTTACGCTAAGCGATTGGCTCTCTGCTTTTACGCCAATTAGCCATGGTCAATACTGGTATATGAGTTGTTATTTTGGTTTAATGTTAGTGGCTCCATTTTTAAATCAAGCTATATTAACCATAAAACAAGCATTGTTATTACCTTTTGTTAGTGGTGGATTTGTATATTTTTCGATTATTCCAACAATATTTAAACAAGATTCGTTAGGATTGTGGGGTGGATATAGTGTTTTATGGATGATACTCCTTTATATGATAGGAGCTATCATCAATAAATTAGACTTTGAAAATCGTTTTAAAGCCTGGCAAGTTGCTGGAATGATTATCTTACTGACAAGTTTAACTTTTCTATTGCACAGTCTTGGCTATGAACAGTGGAGAAGTTATATATCTCCAACAGTAATTCTTCAAGGAATATCAATATTTCTACTATTTTTAAGTCTCAAAAATCTTCCATTAACTTTGAAAAAAATAGTTTTAACATTATCTCCATTAACATTAGGAGTATATTTGTTTCATGTTCACCCTCTGATTTTTAGAAGGATTTTACCCAACATTTATTCTTTAGTTGACGGACAGAAATTCGTTATATTTGTCACGATCATTCTCTTAATGACACTTCTAATATTTATTGTAGGTGCATTTATTGAATATTTAAGAAAAAAACTATTTATATATATTTCTGGTAAATTATAAGATCAAAAATTATTCCCTAACGATAAAAAACTTGTATTAAATAGGTTGAATGTATATCTGTTTATGATGAATTAGAAGGAGAGAGAAGAAACGATTGAGAAAGAATGTTAGTGCACACAAAAAGCATTCTAAATCAAATCGAAAGATTGGTTTACTAGACCGCATGAATCTGTGGTTTGTGCAACATTCAACAATTGCCTGGATCCTTGATGCAAGCGTTCTGTTCTTTTCTGCTCTAGGAATATTATGTCTATTGTACGGGACAACCTTTATTCCAAGTCCCTATCGGGAACCGCATTATAGTTTTCCACTTTATTTAAATATCGTTCTTTTGGTGAATGCATCTTATCATACTTTCCTTCGTAACTTTAGGAAAGACTGGATTTCCTTGCGAAATTTTGCAGAAGTGTTTTTATATTCTAACGGAATTGCTTGTGTATTACAGTTAACGATTGGGATGACCTCTAAAAGAGGAAGAAGACTACTTCCGATATGGGCATTAGACTATCGCTATATCTGGTTTCCCCTCGTTACTTATTTCATTTTCTTTCTAGTGCCTATTGTGACAATTATAATTTCCAAGTATATTGAAAAGAAAAAGAGAAAAGAAGAAAATGGGAAAAATACAATCAAATCAAAGTAACAAAAGAAAGTCAAATACAAAAAAGAATCACCCAAGAAAAGAAAGTTTTCAGCTTTGGCTAGATTCTCATAAAATTATAGGTTTTTTCCTGATCCTTGCTCTCATCTTAGGAATAGGACTAGGTGTTACCCTTGTTTTTAAACTTCTTCCTATTCCGTCTCCATACCGAGATATCAACTATAGTTTTCCAATATATATAAATCTTTTTTGTCTGGTGTATCGATTATTTGACTATTGGTTCCTAGACTTGTCTAAGACAAGGATGACAATAAAAAGATATGCAGATTTATTTATCTATCTTAATAGTATTGGTTTAATAGTTCATCTCTTTATTGGTATTGGCGGGAAAAATAGTAAAGGAATTTTACCTCCCCTCTTATCCCTAGATCACCGCTACATCTGGTTTCCTATTGCAACTTATCTGATCTTTTTCAGTTTGGCATCTATTATAACTCTAGTAATGAAATATATTGAAAAGAAAAGGAGTCAATCATGATGAAACATCTAACTGTATTTAGGTTTATTTATCTTTTGTGCCTGGTATTTGTACTGCTTCATTTTATCTTAGGGCTTTTTGGTTTAGCCTTTACACCGGTCTTGTGGAATTTCTGGTTCTTTGGTCTTTGTTTAACCCTATTTATCCATCCGTGGACTATCTTTTATAAATCTAGAATCTTTCAATGGCATCATCTGATTTTTCAAGCTCTCAGTGGATTCGTTGCTCTCATAATCTGGTTTATGATATTTTTATTTTTCTCCACGGTTCCAGATTCATCTATGCCTATCAATTTAGACTACTATGTGATTAGGGAAAAAAATGAAATAAGAATCATCAGAGGATTCTTACTCCATGAAATTCATGAATATCATGACTTAGTTAATCCTTTGATTATGAAGTCTAAAGTTAAGTATGTAGAAAAAAATTAAACATTAGAAAGTGAGTCTATGTATGTCTCGAGCACAATTAACCATTCTAACTAATATTTGTCTAATAGAAGACCTTGAAAATCAGCGCGTGGTTATGCAGTATCGATCGCCTGAAACCAACCGCTGGTCTGGCTATGCCTTTCCAGGAGGTCATGTTGAAAATGGAGAAGCATTCGCTGAATCTGTTATTCGTGAAATTTACGAGGAAACAGGTCTGACGATTCAAAATCCTCAACTTGTCGGCATTAAAAATTGGCCTTTAGATTCGGGTGAACGCTATATTGTCTTTTGTTATAAGGCGACTGAGTTTTCTGGAAGGCTTCGTTCTTCGGATGAAGGAGAAGTCTCCTGGGTGCAAAAAGACCAGATTCCAAACTTGGATCTGGCCTATGATATGTTACCCTTGATGGAGATGATGGAAGCTCCTGATAAGTCAGAATTTTTCTATCGTCACCGTACAGAAGATGGATGGGAAAAGAAAATATTCTAATCCTTTACTAAATAACCTAGCTGGTCCAAGGCCTTCTCGATATAGAGAAGGTCTTGTTCGTTTTCAGCTTCGACTAGGTGATAATGGACGCCATCTGTTAATTCAGAAAGTGGTCTAAAGTCAGATCTTTCGACTTGCTCTAAAAAATGCTGAACGTCACGGCGACAAGAGAGTTTGAGCAAGGTTTCAATTTCACCGTAGACAGGATGATCAATCAAGGTATTCTGAACACGTCCCCCATTATCGACGATAGCTAGAAGTTCTTGACCAATTTCTTCCATCTCGTGCTTAACTTTAAACAGTTTGTGAACATAAGGATTGGTTTTATTCTCTTTATAAATATAGCCACGATTGGTTGATAAGATCGGAGCACCATCAGCACGTAGAACAGCAATGTCCTGAACGATAATCTGACGGGTTACATGAAAACGGTCTGCTAAAGTTTGACCATTTAGAGGTTTTTGAGACTCCTTTAACAGTTGTAAAAGTGCTTCTTTTCGATTTTTTGTCATATTCTTCTCTCTTAACGCTTAACGGCGTTTTCTCAATGCTTTATAAACAGCCAAGGCTAAGTAATAGTCTACCATACTATGGATAATAGTACCAAATCCAACTAATACAAACAAGACATAGAACATATTTTTTAAGTCAGTTCCAGTACTAGCATAAAAGATCATACAAGCCAAAACTTCAGCAATAGCATGAATCAAACCAAGTACAAAGTTAAAAATCAATGAAGATTTCTTATTGTCCAAGGTTTGAGGATGTTTTTGAAGATAGAAAGCACCCAGACTTCCAAAGAATATGTGGGAAAAGGCGCGAAGTACAATGACAATCGGATACCCAGCCATGAGAAATCCTAAACTAGAAGCTATAATAACAAAGATAGCCATCCATGGCGAGAGAAACATGGCGATAAAAATAGCAACGTGACTTCCTAAAGTGTAGGAAGCGGGAGGAATGACAATTTTAAAGGGCATCACCAAAGGAATCAAAATAGCGATAGCTGTTAGCAATGCGGTTAAG
Organism: Streptococcus infantis; assembly: GCF_047460405.1. Classification (GTDB taxonomy): domain Bacteria; phylum Bacillota; class Bacilli; order Lactobacillales; family Streptococcaceae; genus Streptococcus; species Streptococcus infantis_Q. The sequence continues at coordinate 21,791 of NZ_JASHGH010000008.1, forward strand.
GTCATGAATTGTGTTTTCTTTTGTGTATTCATAATAACTCCTTTTAACTGTATATACAGTTGTATAGTACAATAAAAAATCAAACAAGTCAAGAACTAAAATTGATTTTTGATGAGATTATCTTGAAATAAGGTTAAAAAATAAATAAAATTTTTTAAAAATAAGCAAAAAACTCTTGCACTAAACAAAGTAGTATGGTATACTTATATACGGTTTGAAAAAACTGCCTAAGACAGTAGGGGAGCTTGACTCATAAATATCCTACCGAGGACAAAACGTATCATGTAAAAAGAAGCGTATTGTACTTTCGTGTCTAGGTTTGGGCGCGTTTTTCTTTTGGAAAAATTCCCCAAGCAAAATAATTACGGAGGTGAACACACTAATGAGTGAAGCAATTATTGCTAAAAAAGCGGAACTAGTTGACGTAGTAGCTGAGAAAATGAAAGCTGCTGCATCAATCGTCGTTGTAGACGCTCGTGGTTTGACAGTTGAACAAGATACAGTTCTTCGTCGTGAGCTTCGTGGAAGCGAAGTTGAGTATAAAGTTATCAAAAACTCAATCTTACGTCGTGCAGCTGAAAAAGCTGGTCTTGAAGATCTTGCATCTGTTTTTGTTGGACCATCTGCAGTAGCATTTTCTAACGAAGATGTTATCGCACCAGCGAAAATCTTGAACGACTTTGCTAAAACTGCTGACGCACTTGAAATCAAGGGTGGTGCAATCGAAGGCGCTGTCGCATCAAAAGAAGAAATCGTTGCTCTTGCAACTCTTCCAAACCGCGAAGGACTTCTTTCTATGCTCCTTTCTGTACTTCAAGCGCCAGTGCGCAACGTTGCTCTTGCAGTCAAAGCGGTTGCAGAAAGCAAAGAAGACGCAGCTTAATCTTAAGCTACGCAGCGTAGCCTAGCTACGAAAAAAATAAAAAACTAATTTTAAAACTTATTTGGAGGAAATAACAATGGCATTGAACATTGAAAACATTATTGCTGAAATTAAAGAAGCTTCAATCCTTGAATTGAACGACCTTGTAAAAGCTATCGAAGAAGAATTTGGTGTAACTGCAGCTGCTCCTGTAGCTGTAGCTGCTGCTGGTGGTGCTGAAGAAGCTGCTAAAGATTCATTTGACGTTGAATTGACAGCTGCAGGCGACAAGAAAGTCGGCGTTATCAAAGTTGTACGTGAAATCACAGGTCTTGGTCTTAAAGAAGCTAAAGAACTTGTTGATGGTGCACCAGGTGTCATCAAAGAAGGCGTTGCAGCTGCAGAAGCTGAAGAAATCAAAGCTAAATTGGAAGAAGCAGGAGCTTCAGTTACTCTTAAATAATAGAGTTTCCATGAAAAATGACCGAAGCTTAGGCTTCGGTTTTTTTATTGGTTGGGATATATAGTGAAATGAAATAGAATCTGAACAAATTTACCAGAGCAGTTAAGTCAATTTTTAGCATTTTTTAGAATTCACAGTGTACAGTTTTGTATAGTAGATTGAATTTAGAATAGTACGTTATGGATTCTAAGAAATCAATTTGACTTTCCTAACCTCTTTGTTCACATCTTATTTCAATCCACTATATAAAAGGTGATGGGTTTGAGTAGTTTGTCTTGTCTGATTCAAGTTAAGAACTAGCTAACATAAATAGAGGTTATAAATGTGAGTAATAAAGGAATGGGATTAGGCGCTTCAATAGTATCTAATAATATTTTAGAAAATAAGGCCAATATAAAATGGATATTACGCGAGAACAGTGTTAATGAGTTAGATAACGGATGGCGTTTTTTATCCGAAATAGATACAGAAGAATATCTATCACATGCTGAAAATATGTCGATATGTGACTGGAGTACAATTCTTGAAATAGAACCAGCAGTATTATCAATTTTTAACATGCCTATTGGAACAGAACTCATACTTATTTACGAAGGTGAGAAGAAGTATTTCATAGATTCAAGTAGTGGTCAAAAATTATCTTACTAGGGTATTGAAACTGACTTCATCTACTTACGATTTCATAGAATGATGAGTGCTATGAAGCGAAAATAGATACTATATAGATTTGGTCTAACCATATCTGAGAAATATTCCTACTAAAGGATAAGTTTGAGAGAAAGCTGAACTTGACAATTGAAGCACAAGCTATTATGATAGTCAGAGAACGGTTTTAAATATTAAAACATCAGATAATTAGCAGGAATGATGATTGGAATATAAAAATTAGAGTTGTGATGATAGTTAATCTTAAAGAAAAACAAGTATAATTTTTCCAATCCCAATTGCAAATCTACAAAGCCACTAGCCAGTGTTTTTTTGACATAAAAGGAACAACACAATTTTAAAATAGAGTTTCAATGGTCCTTCTTATAGCTCTTAGTTTCCAATGATTATGTTCTTTAGCATTGAAGTAAAGGTATCCCAAAATGGTAACTTTTCTGCTTAAACTAATCTCCGAGTTCATAACTAAAACTCATTTAAAATTAAAAAGAGCAGAAATGTTTACTTTGACAACAAATATATTCTAGTTCTTTGTTAGAAATTCTTTCTTTACTTTCCTAAAATACTGTAAGATTCATTGATTAGTTGGTAATTTCTAAGTTAATAACTGGATTAGGATATTTATTAAGTAGCCTGTCACCAAAAAATGTACTTTGATTTCAATGGAGTGTTAATAGAAAATCCAATTGGTAACTCAAATAAATTGAATAAGATCAACAGCATTAGTCAAAAAATAAATTTCATGATGAGGCTATTATGTGGGCTCAAAATAATAAATAGGAGGAGACTATGATTTTTAATAATTTGATAAAAGAAAGAAGAGATAAAAAAATTAATAGTCTTCCAAAAGAAGTACAAAGAAAATTAAAAAAGTTTGAAGAGCTTGATTCGAGTGATTATCAACTCCAAGTAATAAAACCTAGTAATGATTTGCCTAAAGAAGGGGATCTGTTTGTTTTATCCCCCAAAAAAGGATATTATTTTTTGGGGAAAGTTATGGAATCAAACATTGAATCAAGCAATAGCCTGATGAGTGTAAGCCATGTTGTCGTAATATTTTCAACATGTTTTAATACTATGGATATAGAAACATTTAAACCTAACTATCATGAATTGTTGACGGATCCTTTTATTGTCAGTAATCAATATTGGGAAAAAGGTTACTTTTACGTAATTAAACATTCTCCTCTCAGTGAAGAAGAGAAAAAACTGGAGATAGGATTCTATAAGATTCATCCTTTAGGAGATTCATTTTATACTTCAAGTGGAGAGCGTTTAGAACATGAACCTCAGATTTTAGGAATGTACGGACTTTGTACAATTACAGGAGTAGCTGCTGAGATTAACCGTTCATTAATTATGAATCCATCTATCATTCCTAATTTTGTATTAAAGAATGATAATCTGTCTACAAAAAAATTGATAGTTTCATAAAAAATGATGAAGGTATAATTACGATAGATATTGGAGATAAACTGGTTAGAGAAATTTCAAATTATATTGAAGTACATTTTGGAATTTACATGAATGGTTATAATTGGAAAAAATTTTTAGATTCTTACTTCCGTAAAAGTAATATGAAGAAATTTGAAGATTTAGAAATGAATACGGATGCTGAAACCATTGAGTTACACTTTTTAGATGGGAATTTCGTCATGAATAAAGATCTATATGACCAGATTGTTTATTTATTTATGAATCCACAAGTAATCTATTCTTTTATAAGTAAATATAATGACGAAACTATGTGGGAATGACACTGTCTCGTTAAACTCTTTAGCTTCTACTTTTTGTGAGCTGTTTTTTACACATTACGTAAATACAGATGGAATTTTAATTATACTGAAGAACCAATAGTTGTTTTTTATAAAACCGAATTAGGGACTTGACGTGAAGAACAATGTATCAACTAATTTTTAAATATCTCACATCATATTGTTTATTACATGGAGTAATGATGAAATAGTGGAGTGGACAAATGATTTGGGAAACATTATATATTCTAAAAAAGGATTGCTGACTGAATAAGTAGTACAAAAGACGGTGCAGAGTATCTTAGAATTATTAAAAGTGGAAATTAGAATGTTGTTACCTTTTCAGAGAAAACTAAAAGTAGTTAACATTTCATTCTAAAATGGAGTGATACAGTAGGTGAAACAATAAGTGATGCGATTCAAAAGGAATTCATTATAAAAGAGATTAGGGTAAGAAATGGTGGAGTAGTTCGTTCAGACTTACCTGTAGAAATTTTATATAAACCTCAAAAAGCTGGTAAACATAACGAGTGGCAAATAGATCATATTATTCCTAAAACCAAAGGTGGTTCTAATAGCTATGCTAATGCACAGTTTTTTCCTAGATTTGAGAATAGAATGAAATCTGATGATGATTCAGGAGGTGATTGAGATGTCTTATGATGTAAATGTAAAGACTTTATATGAAGGATGTTATTTAGCAAGTATTTCTTGCGCAGTTATGTCTGCTAAATTTCCAGAACTATCTTTTGAGCACTCTTGGGACGGGACTAGTTATTCCGTTCAGGATGGTTTTGGCAGTCGAGGAACTGTTACGTTTCAAAATGATGTTTGTGTATGTGCTATTCGGTCTGATAATAGTGAACGTTTAAGTCATTTTATTTCTTATATAGACTATTTTGAAAATTGTCCAGTTCAAAATTTTCGATTGGCTGAGGAAGAGACCTTGCAATATCTATTGGATGAAAGGAATGGAGAGATTCTCCCAGTTATTACAGCTTGTTTCTGGAATAACGGGAATGAGTTAGAATCTAATGATAGTTGGAAGGATATATTCTCTAACGGTGGGGATATTTTGATTCCTCAACTCTCTTCTTTTAAAATTGGTTTAGAGCATTGGAAAAATTACTATGGTATGAATACCGCGGAGTTGAATTTAGTTGTAAAGTTATTCAAAGAAAAATTGTCTAATCCGCAACAAGATATCAGACTGGCTGATGATGTAGAAATCTTATCTAAATATGGATTAGAGGGCTTAAAGGAAGCTAAGGGATTATTAGAAGGCATGTGCATTTATGTGGATTAGTAGACAATGTGTTAATTAACATCAATAAATCTCTTGAAGATTTTCTTCAGGAGATTTTACTTATGGTTCACTATAAAGTTTACTGCTAGCTGACTATGTTGACATAAACATCGCTTCTGAGAAGAACTCAGAAAAGCTAGACTACATCTACGACACCGAGAACTTCCTGCTTGCGATCAAGAACAAGAAGGGCCTTCTCATGGCTGCACTTTACGACGGAGATGATAATCGTGTCTTCACTGCTAGTCGCAAGGAAGGCAAGTACACCTATCAACTCTTGCAAGGCAAAGCCAAGGATACTCAATCTGGGGATCAGGTAACGCATGCAGGTAGAGATAAGTCAGGTCGTAAGTCGCCATATACAGCCCCAAGTGGGGAAGAAAACTCTCTCTTCTGGTATGGCTTTAGTCAGAATGTACTCTAAGCTCTGTCTGCTCTAGCACAGACAGTAGGAAGCCTCTGGCACAGCATCTTTGACAATGTGTCGAGAGCCTACAACCAGAAAGTGGCTAAGGGTCGAGAAACTAAGGAAGGAATCGTCATCAATCCACCAGAACTTGGGAACCTACCTGGACAGGGAGAAGTAACCTATGCCAGTCAGGTTCAGGATGTCCTCATCCCTTATACCACACGAGAGGATACCTACAACTACTACGAGGAACGCAACTATGTCAATGATATCAATCGTGAACATACAGAAGTCCTTGAAACCTATGACCATGATGGCAAGGCACGAGAGATCTATAGTTATGGCAAAGGTCGAGCTAGCTACCTCAACAACCAAACAGGTGACAGCTACAACTACTTGACTAACCAATCAGGCTCTGTGACAGGTTTGACTCAGGATGGACAAGCCCGTCGCATCAATCAGCTATAACTTCTCTGGGGCAAGAAAGACAAGCACAGACCCAACAGCTCAGCCATTCGCCTATAACGGTGAAACTCGTGACGATACCGGACTTGACTATTTACGAGCAAGATATTATGATAGTCAGGGAGGTGCTTTCTTAACCGAGGATAGTTATCCAGGTGAGGACGCAGATCCCTTCTCAGCCAGAACCGTTACAGTTATGTGCAGAACAACCCCGTCAACTATACCGACCCGAGTGGGTACTTCTGGAACAGTATCAAAAAAGGTTGGAACTCTGCTAAAAAGATGGTCTCTAATGCATGAAATGGTGAAAAATATCTTAATGGAGGAAATTAATAATGAATACAAATCTAATAGCTTTAAGAAGAAAAGAACATTTTGAGAGTTTAAATTTAGAAATTCAGAAGGAGTTAGAAAACTTTTATGACACAAAGGCAGCTACTCATCAACTAAAAGTGATTAAAAAAAGCAGGTCAATTCCAAAAGTGGGAGATGTATTTCTTGTGTCTCCTAGGGAGGGAATCTACTTTTATGGTAAAGTGCTGGTTGCTAATATAGTTAGAAAAGTTCCGGATTCTTTTGTGGAAGGAAAACATGTTGTATTTATCTTTAAAGGAATTACTCATGAAAAAAATATTGATAAATACAAGCCAGATTATTCTAACTTGTTAATTTCACCTGCTATTGTAGGTGATGCATATTGGAAAAAAGGATATTTCCATACTATCGCTAATATTCCCTTAACAGAGGAAGAGAAAAAGCTGGATTTTGGATTCTATAGTATTCATTGTAAAGGTAACTTTTTCTGTAAAGAGACTGGGGAATTATTGGATAAAGAGCCTAAATTATTAGGGATGCATGGAATAACGACTATCAGTGGAATAGGATGGGACATTGAAAGAGAATTAATTATTAATCCTTCCTTATTAGAAGAAACTGAGTAGTTTGAACTTTGCGATAATCATTAAAAACTACAGACACGACAGGGAATCCATTCGCCTAATGAATCTTCTCTTGATATAACAAATCGTATTGTAAATTATGGTGAAAATTAGGAGGAAGCTAATGAAATATTATAGAACTTATTGGGAGCAGTCATCTCTCGAATATGCAACATGGATATTTTCAGAAGTTGATAATCAGGGGGATGAGATTAGAAAACTAGAAATTTTTTTAGATGGAAAAATTAGTTATTATGATGCTAATACTCCCTTTGAGTTGGGTGAATTTCCTACCGATGAAGATTTAGAATCTATCAACGATAGTGAGGAAATTACCGTAATAGAAATTTCAAAAAATGATTTTGAAAAAACATTACAACTTTTTAATGATAAAAATCAGACGGGGGGCCAATAATGGAATACTATCGAACTTATTGGTAACATGATGATGATTATCCTGTTTGGATTTATTCTGAAATTGATAATCATAAATACGATACTAGAAGAATTGAAATATTTCGGAATGGAAGTGCCAAATATTTTGATAATAGAACTCCATAGAACGCTTTGACATATATGTGTGATTATGAGAGTGAGACTGTCGGGTAATGGTCAGTAGTGGAGTAGTAATAGTCAAATAGTTGAAGCTCCTTAGGCTGATATTGTGACAACGAAGCCCACGGTTGAACGTCTACCAATGACAGTAGAAAATTTCCGAATGTTTGCGGTTAAATCGGGTACTTTAATATCTAAAGTACGATATTGGAAAAATAAATTATCTGCTGCAGAATATAGAATTTAGAGATAATGCTCCATATCAGATCTTTGAATGAGAGTCAATGAAGGGATTAGTCTGCGATGCATGATTTTGCAATACCAGGAAATGTCATTACCAAGAAAATAGAATCTGATCATATATTCTCAAAGAAAAAATTTGTTACTTTGGAGGGATTTGATAAGAAAAGAAAAGAAGTAATCTTAGAAAGGGAACTTCAGAGCATGATAGATAACTTTATCTATGATAAATAAATTGGAGGTAGTTTATGAATGAAAAATTAAATTTTTTAAAGAAATATGTTCCATCTGGAGAGATGGTCGAGATTTTATCTAATTTTGAAAATCTGTCCAATCATCCTATTCCACAATATTGGCGGGATGCGTTTCAAACATCAGATTTTTCTAAAAGAAAACAAATAATCCTAGGAGAATGGAAAAAATATCTAGCTGAGGAACTCAGCAATACAATCTCATATCTAGAGGAATTTTCAGAAGATATAGATCTTATCAAAATTGGAAACAATTACTCATTGCTTTATTCGATTAGAACGTATCAAAGCAATAGCTTGGTTTTTTATGAGGGCAAAATGCCGATTTCGAACCAAGAGTTTACAGATCACTTTAATCAGTCCAAACTAGAATTTGACGGAAGTATCCGTGATTTCTATACACACATTCATGCAGGTTTTAATGATTTTACGAGTAAAAGTATGGGATTAGACGACCTAGATATGATTGAACCAATAGCCGATTATGATTGGGAATTTGAGGAGCAGTTAACAGCTGACATTTCCTGTTATTACAATTTTTTTAGCAATGGTATGGGAACGTATCTCGTATTAGATTTGTCTAAACCAATAGATGAAGGAGGTGTATTTTGGTCAAAGGATGAGTTGCCAGAATATCCGATACCTTTTTGGGATTATGTGGATGAATGGATAATTATCGGTTTAGATTTTTGATGACATAGGATTATGAGTTAAATCAATCTAAAATCTCTTGAGGAATTTATTCTTCAGGAGATTTTTTTACTTATGGTGTCATATAAAGTTTACTTATAGCTCAGATAGAATAAGTTTGAGAGAAAGCTGAACTTGACAATTTATGTACAAGTTATTATGATAGTCAGAGAACTGATTTACGTTTTTAGATATCAGATAATCTAGCGAATTGATGATTGAGATATAAAAATGAGATATTGAGGTATGAAAGTGTGTAGAGTAATAAAATTATTTACGGATACGATTTCTTCAGAGTACATGGATTTTGCCTTTCAGATTGCTCATGAAACCCAAGATGCAGATATAGTTCAGATATTTGATGGAACCCAGACATTCAATTTATCAGTTAATTATATTAAGTATCTATCGTTTGTTAGTAAAAAGTATAGTGAACTATATAATAAAGAATATGAACTTGATGGCTATGGAATCTACCAAGTTTTTGATAGTAAATTATCGAAAGAAGTTAGTTATCGATCTTGTGGTATATGGTCAGCTGATGATTTTAATCATTATGTTTTCCTTTCTAATAAAGGTATGATGGAAATACTCATAAATGTTTCCTTGACATTTAAATTTGAAAAAACAGCTACTGAAGAGCAAAAAATATCGGGCGTCCCCTTGAAAATAAGTGAAGTAGGAAACATTGAGGAAGGTTTATATTATGTAGAAGCTAGTTTAACCAATGATAGTGAACTCTATTTTAAAATTAGTGATAAACTTATAAAATGTGACGATTATGTTGCTTTTAGATTGATTGATGAAGGACTGGATTTACGTTCAATTGAATCGGAATATGAGTTAGATATAACTACTATCCATCCCGAAAATCATTTTGTTTATCAAGTTTTAAATGGTGGATTTATGGGGCTTGCCCAATCTATTTTATCGAGTTATAAGGTTATAAATACTTTGAATTACAATGCCTATTTATTAGTTTATGAGGGCGCTACTTAAGACTGCACAAATTGTAAAAGAGTGGTGGTCTTAGTAAAGGACTTGCCTACTTTAGAAAATTAACCCAATACCCCAACAAATCCTAACAGCCAAAAACTTTATTGATATACATATTGATAAGCATATCAAGGTTGATGAAGGTATTAGTAAGAGTTTAAGAATGGTTAAGTTATTACTAGAAGCTCATTCTTTTATCAAATGTAAACCATTAGATTATGCCCAAAATGTATAAAGTAATGCTTGAATGGGGATGGAGAAAGGTCAACAAGAACTACTAGAGTTACGGGGTCTTGGATTGAAAAATGAAAGTAGTACGAACTTTAAAAATTTTTTTAAACAGTTTAGGAGAAGAACTTTAAGTGAATGTTTATAGAAAAATATCAAAGTTAGAGAAAAACTATTTAATGGTTAAGTGCTCTAATGATTTCAATCTAAATATTGATGGAAAAAAAGTACAAAGTGAAAGAGATGCGATAGAGATATTAGCCAAAAGTTTTAATATTAATGATCTCCAAGATGGTAATTGGGATGCATTATCTGATCGACTTCAGCGTTCTAATTATATACATTCAGAGAGGATTAATATTTTTCTTAATAATTCAAATGATCTTTTTATCAAGGATGCAAACTCTAAAAATACTTTTTTAGAAATATTATCTGATACAGTTTCATGGTGGGAAGAAGATGTTGAAAGATATATAGTTGATGGAAAAAGAAAAACATTCAATGTATATCTGCTAGATTAATACTAATTGTTTGATATGATAGAAATATAAACATTTCTGTGAGGAAGATAATAGCTAGACAGGTTAGACAACTACTAATAGTTTAAAAAATTTAAATAAATATAGGTGAATTATGATTGATGAATTAAAAAAGAAGATTGCTTCTACTGATGGTGTGGACTTTGGGCCGTTTGGAGAGGGGATTTCTGATGAATGGATTACAAAAGCTGAAGAAAGATTACATTTTATTTTTCCTGAAAGCTATAAATGGTGGCTTAAAAACTACATGGGTGGAGAAATTTACGGAGAAGAAATTTTCAGTATCTATGGATTAGATTTTGATAGAGTTGTAGGCGGGGATATTGTTTACATAAATGAATTGAACCGAGAAGAAGGGTTTAGTAACTCTGAACAATTAGTCATCTGTGAAGGGGAAGATGCCATGTTTTATTTTCAAAAACAGGAAAGTTTGACCGATGAGTTAGCAGTTTTTAGAGATGGAGAATACTATGCTAGCAATTTTACAGAGTTTCTACTAAAAAGAATAGATGGCTAGTGAATCTATTGAGCTAAAAAAGTAGGGATTATGCCCAGTAATGATAGATAGGAAGATAGAGTGATAGTCGTTTCTAAAGAACATCAGTCGATAGGATTTTGTTTTGTTTTGGCTATGATAGATGATGTGGTAACTATTGTAAAATATAATCACAATATTGCTTGCCTTGACGACGGACTTGATTGTCTGGGAAGTAAAATAGATAATGGGACTGCCTCATTATTTGATCCTAAAAAGCGCTTAGGACGGAGGTGAAAGTGCAGTTGGTACTTATAAACAGCTTGTATAAAAATGTAAGATATCGTGTTTTTGAATGGAATAGCAAGTACTACTTATTGGATTGTGATGCTAGTATTTTATTGTTTTTCTTTCCATTGTTTTCTTTTTTTAGAGCTCATAAATGTTATTGTATAGAGCCTGAAGAATACAAGACATTGCTTTCTTCAACTTATTCTGATATAAAACCATATCAGTTTGTAGGAGCAACTTTATGTATTATTTCCGGTACGACACTATTAAGGAGGTATTTAGTTAAGGCTTTATTACCTGAACTTCCAAATGTAGCAGCAGTATCGAAATTCGGTTTATTATTTATAATCTTATTCTTCGTGTTGGGGTTTAGATTTCAATATTCTCATAAAAAAAGACTTTCACTCGACTATGAAGGTCGACCCTGTGTGCTTGTCAAAATGTCCCCTGCTAACTGGAAAATGGCAGTTGGTAAAATAATGAGTTATTTCATCCTCTTATTTCTACTCTTATGGTGTGTTTATTCTATTAAGATAACAGATGAAGTTGATTCTTTTATTATATTAGGAATAATTCCGTTTCTATTATTTTTACTGATGTTCGCCAATATCTCATTATGGGATTTAAAGGAATATCAGATAGTTTTAAAATCCGAGTAAAAATTCCATATAATCTTTAAAATTACTAGTACGATGCCATTGGTTACAGTTAAGAATATTAGAGGAAGTTTAAGAGATAAATTAGTCAGACACGACTAAAGTAATCAACAATCTTACTTATCTGGTAAAGTGGTCTACTAGGAAATCAAAGGAAATTAAAGATTGAATAGGATATTGACAATTAAAGCATAGATGTATAAAAGTTTGATCTCGACCATAAAGATTGGAAAGACAATTTGCTAGAGATAGTGTATAATAGATAGAAAAAAGGGGATAGCATTTGCTAACCTGCAATAGACAGATGATTTTATTAACAATAATAGGACTTATGTTGTGTAGACGTAATATATAAGAATAATTTGGAGGTGGATTTTATGTCTGTAGGCTTAATGGTAGGTTATAATTGGTGGACAGTAGGAGAAGGGAGCTTTTTTAATTCATTCTTTTCGACTATTTATGTTCAGTTAGAGAATAATGACTGGGGAAGTAAGTATCCCGTTATCATGAATAAACTTTATTTTGGCGATATTCCTTTGGAAGATATTGAGAGTGGAATAGCAGAGTTGTTATCTATTCAAGAAGAGTTGAAAAAATTTCCACCTCACGACATCATATGGGATTTTGAAGATTTGTCAGTCACTCCTCCTTGGGGAAATCAAATTGCTTCCCATATCACAAATTTATCTCAATATTTTATAACTAGTTCAGGCAGTGATTTATTTGAAGTCATGTTAACTTGTTTTAGATTCGCACTTGAGGAAGGTAAAAATGTAGTTGTAAAAAGTATCTGAAGAAGGATTTTCTAAGAATTTTTTAAATCCAATGAACCATTCAAATTATTGAAACTCCGATTTTTATTATTTCATATAACTCTAAGGTGTAAAAAAAATAAACTGATTTTGTAGATTTTTGAAATGTCATCATTTTGAATACAGCCGTAAATAAAATCTGACTTATTAAACTATCATGGAAACCATTTGTTTAAATGCTAAAGGCTGAATAACCTATCTATGGTCATATTTTTATTGTTAAATTTTATAATATAGAGTGATGTGTTATATGTCATTGTGTAGAGGAGGGAAGAAATTGGATAATATAGTACTACGAAGTGAGTGGTTCGATGAATCGGAAAATTTTTGCGAAGTTAGGCTTACTTGTGAAACAAAGTTTCTAACAATTTATCAAGTATGCTATCTCTTTGAGGATGAGATGACGAAGGTATTACTGACCATGGATGACTATATAGAAAATCCTAATCTAGCAAGAAAGATCATTTTTGGAGATGATAGGGTTGGTGGAAGTGGTTATTTTGTTTTTACTTTTGCACCTATTAATGAAAAAGAAGAGTTAAATATTGAAGTGGATATGGAAGTAGCAGATAATGACGAGGGGCTCCATCGATGTCAATTTTATGTCAAAACTCAATTGGAAAATCTAAAGCATTTTAGAAATCATTTGCCTAGAATTTTTTCAAAAGACTATAAAAGGGCAGTAATATTACATGATGAACAAACTAGAAATGTAATGATTTAGCAAGCGTTTCTCGTTTATTCTATAGATGTATACATTTTTTAGATTTTAATTAAAAAATTGAAGGGGAGAGACTAGTGGACATTTTAAAGCTAGAGGAAGAGATTGAGGGTACGAACTACTGGGACGCCTATGCATTAGACTTTAGAGCTTCATTTTTTGGAGATGAATGTAGACTCTATATTGAAGTTGAAAATGGACAATCGGATCAGTATTGCTGGGAGATTGTTTTCTACCGTTGCTTTAAGGTAAACTATGAGACGGACGCTGGTTGGACATGTTGGAAAACTGAGACTGGTACAAGAAATTTCAATATGAAGGATATTCCTTTTGAAAATCTCATGTCTCACACTGTGCATGATATTAGACTTATCGTCGAGAAAAACAATATGATGCAAGCTACAATTACTTTATCAAGTATGTTAATTGACATTGTATGCCAAGATATTCAAGTCTCTAAGGTTTTGGTAAGTGAACAGAACTTCTTTTGGAAGGTTTAGTTTTGATAATGATTAATAGTTGAACTAGGAGATTCTCTCATTTTTTGAAATGATTTAGTTAAGACTTAGTGAGAATCTGACTTGAAGGTTGACGATCAAACAATGAAGTCAGCTTTGTTCCAAAAGAGTTTTTGATTTCTTTAATATGTCAATAGACACAGAAGGACTGGTCCTTCAGTCAAAATCGACATATGACGAAAATTGGATGGATAGGTTTGAAATCGTTCAAGAAGAGGGGCCTTATCATCTACGTACAAGTGATAAAGAAATTTTTTATTGAGAAAACTCGAATCCATTTCAAAAAAGAAAAGAGTTGTCGCAAAAGGACCATATCAGGACTCGATTTATGATGAAGAAGAAAGGTGTGACCATTTGTGGAAACCAACATATTGGCAGGGAATCTTTCAATACAATTTTAATAATTATGAAATGACAACTATTGGCTCAGGTACTAAAGGAGATATCTTGCCAGTCACAAAAATGGATATCCGATTGCCATCTATGCTATAAGTAATTTCTCAGTAGCATGGAAAAGAAATTCTTCCCTCTACACTGGAAATACTGAAAAAATCGATATTTTACTGCTCTTTTATGCAATCCAGTATATTAGTGGATTTGACTTTTTAGATATTGATTCCTTAGCTACCTCTTTTACCAATTTAATCATCGTTCTTCAATAAGGAAGAAGTATTTAGAAATGCTTCTAGAAAGTAGAAGATCATATCGTCAATAAATTATTATTGTGTATTTTTATCAGCTCTTCTTATAGAAATGTGTCATTGCGGTTTGTACTTTTAGTTTCAGGAATACGATCGGTGAATGCGATTGATAATATTCTAAAGAATTGGAAAGATTAGTAAGAATTAATACTGAGAAAAATATAAGAGTGATGATAAAATAATTTTACTTTTTCATTTCTTTTTGTTATAATAGACGACAAGAAAGAATATCTTATCAGTAAATCCCAAGCGAGCCTGTGGTAGTGAGAGTCAGGTGATTGAGAGATGAGTGTGGCGCTTTTGGTAAATTTTAAAAAATAATGAAGTAATAAATTAGGGTGGAACCGCGTTTCTGACGCCCCTAGGTCACTTGACTTAGGAGCAAAGACACGGTTCTTTTTGTACTCTAGGTCGCAAGAAATTATAATAAAGGAGTAAAATATGTCCAAAAAATTGACTTTCCAGGAAATTATCCTTACTTTGCAACAATACTGGAATGACCAGGGTTGTATGCTCATGCAGGCTTATGACAATGAAAAGGGTGCGGGAACCATGAGTCCGTACACTTTCCTTCGTGCCATTGGTCCTGAACCATGGAATGCGGCTTACGTAGAGCCATCACGTCGTCCAGCAGACGGTCGTTACGGGGAAAATCCAAACCGTCTTTACCAACACCATCAATTCCAAGTGGTGATGAAACCATCACCATCAAACATTCAAGAGCTCTACCTAGAGTCATTGGAAAAATTGGGTATCAATCCTTTGGAACACGATATTCGTTTCGTTGAAGATAACTGGGAAAACCCATCAACTGGATCAGCAGGTCTTGGTTGGGAAGTTTGGCTTGACGGTATGGAAATCACTCAGTTCACTTACTTCCAACAAGTCGGTGGCTTGGCAACTGGTCCTGTTACAGCCGAGGTTACTTATGGTTTGGAACGTTTAGCTTCTTATATCCAAGAAGTAGACTCTGTTTATGATATTGAGTGGGCTCCAGGCGTTAAATACGGAGAAATCTTCCTTCAACCAGAATATGAGCATTCAAAATACAGCTTTGAAGTTTCAGATCAAGATATGTTGCTTGAAAATTTTGAGAAATTTGAAAAAGAAGCAGGACGTGCTTTGGAATTGGGTCTTGTTCACCCTGCCTATGACTACGTTTTGAAATGTTCACACACCTTCAACTTGCTTGATGCTCGTGGAGCAGTATCCGTTACAGAACGTGCTGGTTATATCGCTCGTATTCGTAACTTGGCTCGTGTTGTAGCCAAGACCTTCGTCGCAGAACGCAAGAAACTTGGATACCCACTTCTTGATGAAGCAACACGTGCAAAACTCTTAGCAGAAGAGGAAGAATAAAAACAGTTACAAGAATAGAAAAAGGGCGAACAAAGTGAGCCCGTATGGCACCCAGAGGCAAGTCGAAGACTTGCTAAAGGGATAGGCACCGCCGTACTGGTATCTGGGGATTTTTGAAACTTTGGGTTCAAAAATCAGTTGCCTAAATCCACTTTGATGAGACTGTTGGAAATCTTTGTCAAGAAGACAGAAGATTTCCCCACAGACTCACAAAGTTAGTTAGCAACGTCCCCAGTACCTAAGGTGCCTATCAAAAAGAAGAAATTTTGTAAGGGAAAAAACATGGCAAAAAATTTATTAGTAGAACTAGGACTCGAAGAGTTACCAGCCTACGTTGTCACACCAAGTGAAAAACAACTAGGTGAAAAAATGGCAGCCTTTTTGGATAATAACCGCCTTTCATACGAAGGAATTCAAACTTTTTCAACTCCACGTCGATTGGCTGTTCGCGTACTTGGCTTGGCAGACCAACAAACGGATTTGACTGAAGATTTTAAAGGACCTTCTAAAAAAATTGCTTTGGATGCAGAAGGAAACTTCTCTAAAGCAGCGCAAGGGTTTGTCCGTGGTAAAGGCTTGACTGTAGATGATATCGAATTCCGTGAAATTAAGGGTGAAGAATATGTCTACGTGACTAAGCATGAAGCTGGAAAACCAGCTGAGGAAGTTTTGGCTGGAATTCCAGAAGTATTGGCTAGCTTAAGTTTCCCAGTAAGTATGCACTGGGCAAACAATACCTTTGAATATATCCGTCCGGTCCATACATTGACAGTTCTTTTGGATGATGTGGCACTCGATATGGATTTCCTAGATATTCATTCAGGAAGAGTCAGTCGTGGACATCGTTTCCTTGGTCATGAAGTAGAAATTCAGCATGCTGACAGCTATGAAGAAGACCTGCGCAAAGTTTATGTTATTGCTGATAGCACTGAACGCGAAAATATGATTCGTGAGCAAATTAAGGCTATTGAAGCTGAAGAAGGTGTTCAAGTACAAATTGATGAAGGACTCTTGAATGAAGTTCTGAATTTGGTTGAATACCCAACTGCCTTCATGGGGAATTTTGATCCTAAGTACCTAGAGGTTCCAGAAGAGGTTTTGGTCACTTCAATGGAGACTCATCAACGCTACTTTGTAGTTCGAGACCTTGATGGAAATCTAAAACCAAACTTTATTTCTGTTCGTAACGGAAATGCAGAGTATTTGGATAATGTTATCCGAGGAAATGAGAAAGTCTTAGTTGCGCGTCTTGAAGATGGTGAATTTTTCTGGCGTGAAGACCAAAAATTGAAGATTGAAGATCTTGTAGCTAAATTATCACATGTAACCTTCCATGAAAAGATTGGTTCATTACGTGAACACATGATTCGTACTGGACAAATTGCTGTCCTTTTGGCAGAAAAAGCAGGTTTATCAGTTGATGAAACTATTGATCTTGCTCGTGCTGCAGCTATTTATAAGTTTGACCTCTTGACTGGTATGGTTGGTGAATTTGATGAACTTCAAGGGATCATGGGTGAGAAATATGCTCTTCTCGCTGGTGAGAACGCAGCAGTGGCACAAGCTATTCGTGAGCACTATCTTCCAGATTCTGCAGACAGTGCTCTTCCTGAATCTAAAGTTGGAGCAATACTTGCACTAGCTGATAAATTAGATACTCTCTTATCTTTCTTCTCTGTTGGTTTGATTCCATCTGGTTCAAACGACCCTTATGCCCTTCGTCGTGCAACACAAGGGATTGTTCGAATCTTAGAGGACTTTGGATGGAATATTCCAATGGACGAGTTGATTGCGAGTCTTTATGCTTTATCATTTGATAGCCTAACTTACGATAACCAAGAAGAAGTGCTTAACTTCATCAAAGCTCGTGTTGATAAGATGATGGGTTCTACTGTAAAAGATATTAAGGAAGCTGTTCTTGCAAGTTCAAACTTTGTTGTTGCAGATATGATTGAAGCAGCAGAAGCCTTAACTGAAGCTGCAAAAACTGAAAACTATAAATCATCAGTTGAATCATTATCTCGTGCCTTTAACCTAGCAGAAAAAGCAGAAGGCTCAGTCAAAGTTGATACTAGTCTCTTTGAAAATGAACAAGAAAGAGAACTAGCTCAAGCTGTAGAAAGCTTAGAATTGAAAGGTTCAGCAAGCGATAAATTAACACAACTATTTGCTCTTAGTCCAGTTATTGATGCATTCTTTGACAATACCATGGTTATGGCAGAGGATATTGATGTTAAGAATAATCGTTTGGCTATTCTAGCTGAACTTGTCAATAAAGCAAAAATAGTAGCTGCTTTTAATCTTCTTAATACAAAATAAAATTAAAAAGTAGATTGGAGGTCCAAATATGACACCAGAAAAAATCGCTCGTATTAATGAGCTTGCGAAAAAGAAAAAAACAGAAGGCTTGACTGCAGAAGAAAAAGTAGAACAAGCTAAACTTCGTGAGGAATATATTGAAGGCTATCGTCGTTCAGTTCGTCATCACATTGAAGGAATCAAAATCGTAGATGAAGATGGGAATGATGTGACTCCTGAAAAACTTCGTCAGGTACAACGTGAAAAGGGTTTGCATGGTCGTAGTCTTGACGATCCAAATTCATAAGTTGAATAAATTAAATACTCGGTTAGCCTATGCTAACCGAGTATTTGTTTTAAAAAAAAGGAACCAAGAGAGGTTCCTTTAGTATTAGATTTTAGTTACTTGCCCCAGAAGTAGCATCGGCATCTCCATGGCCTCCGTCAGCTGAGTCAGAAGCACCAGAAGTAGCATCGGCATCTCCGTGACCTCCAGCAGCAGGAGCAAACGGACCGCTTCCTCCTACCAAGCGTTGACCTGTTTCTTTCAAGTACCAGTCAAGCCATGGTTGGAAGTTAAAGACAATTTCATTGATACCAGCATATGATCCGTCAGGATAGTACATTGCTTGGTAGTTGTGAGTATTGATAACACCAGCAGGTGAACCAGGAACAATTGTACGTACGTATTCTTGGTTACCGTTTCTAAGAGTTCCAATAACCCACTCAACGTTTTTCATACGTGCAGGTGGAAGTGATCCATGAACTGTTGACATACGGCTACCAGATTGAGATGGTACACGTTTTGCAAACATTGTATCAGGATCTTGGTGAGCATTGTTGTAGTAGAGGAATTGGTTATTATCGTCAGCATATGTCAATTCAAATGGCATAGCTTTCAAGAACATATCAATTTGGTTAACTGTAAGGATACCATGGTCAAGTTTAACGTATGTATCCCCAGATACAGCACCTGTAATTTCTGCAACTTTTTCTACCCATTCTGGATCATCAGGGTCAACTTCTGTAATAGTTGTAGTGATTGGTTTTCCACAATCCAAGTCTTCTGGTTCAATTGGTTTTGGTTTTTTCAATTTAGAAACGACTCCCACGTATTTGACAAAGTTATCTAAGCAAGTTTCAAGGAATTTAACAGTTCCTTCGTTGATAATGTTTCCGTTTGCATCAAAAGCTTCTTTGGCTTTTCCAAGAAGGAATTCATTACCTGGTAATGTGTAGGCATTTACTCCTGGTGCATCAAGAATTTTACGAAGGTGAACTTGAGCACGTGAAGTTCCTTGATCGTAGTATGAAGCACCCACAATCATAACTGGTTTGTTTTCGAATGGATGTACTTCATATGAAAGCCATTCAAGAACTGACTTGAGTGAAGCAGAAATTGTATGGTTGTGCTCAGGAGTAGCAATAATCACACCATCAGCACGAGTAATTTTATTGTAAAGAAGGCGTAATTGGAAGCTTTCGTCCCATTTTTCGTCTTGGTTAAACATTGGAACTTCATCGATTTCAAGAACTTCTAATTCAAATTTCAGTTTGAAGTTACGACGGATGAATTCCAAGAGTTTGCGGTTATATGATTGGTCGTAGTTTGATCCAACAAGTCCAACAAATTTCATTCTTTCAATCTCCTATCTTACAAATTTTCCCAGTCAAATTCTTCTGCATCTTTACGAAGAAGTTCTTGTGCGTTACGCAATTTTTCAGTCACTTTAACAAAGATACGGAAGTCATCAAAGATGGCATCCAATTTCTTGATGACATCAAGATCTACCAAGTCACCATTCTTATCGAATGATTGAAGAGAATGAGAGAGCAAGAACTCATCTGGGAGAACATTTGCTTTAATTTCTGGTGCATTCAAGATTTGACGGAGTTGCAATTGAGCACGTGAAGAACCGAGTGTACCGTATGAAGCGCCTGTGATCATCACTGGTTTGTTAAGGAGTGGAAATACTCCATAAGAAATCCAAGCAAGAGCGCTCATAAGAACGGCAGGAATTGAGTGATCATATTCAGGAGTACCGATAATCACACCATCAGCTGCTTCGATTTTTGCAGCGATTTCCAAGGCTTCTGCAGGAATAAGTTTATCTGCAGGTTTGTTGAAAACTGGAAGATCTTTAATTTCTACCAATTCGATTTCTGCTTTATCAGCAAAGTGTTTTTGCATATATTGAAGCAGTTGGCGGTTTGTGGAACGTTTAGAGTTAGTTCCTACAATAGCAATAAGTTTTAGCATGAGCTTTCCTTTCTCTTTTTGCATTATTTATTATTTATCTTTAGATACCGGATGAACAAGCGATATGTCCATCTTTATCAATAAGGATGGCTTCGATTCCATCGATATTTTCGATTTGCCACATGATAGAAGCGCTACGTTGGCCAAACAATCGTGTGGTCCATATCTCACCATCAACTGAGCGGTCAGATATAATCGTTAAACTAGCCAAATCCGTTTCAATAGGATAGCCCGTTTCACTATCGAAAATGTGATGATAATCCTTTCCATCGATTTCAAGATGCCGTTCATAAATTCCAGATGTAACAACTGACTTTCCAGTAATAGATAAGGTCATCAGGTGATTACCACGTGGATGATTAGGGTCTTGAATACCAATTTGCCAAGGTTGTCCATTTCTGGCTTGGTTATTACCAATGGTAAGGATATTTCCTCCTAGATTGATAAGAGCAGAAGTGACACCATTTTCTTTTAAGAAAGTAGCAACCTTATCTGCGCTATAGCCCTTTGCTAAACAACCTAAGTCAATTTTCATCCCCTTTTTTTCAAGGAAAACAGTTGAATTCATTGAATCGAGTTTGATCAAGCGAGGGTCTATCAATGGTAAAACGGAAGCAATTTCTTCAGGACTAGCAACTTTCGCATCGGAAAAACCAATACGCCAGGTTTGAACCAAGGGACCGATACTGATATTGAGATGACTTCCAGGTGCTAGACTATGGTCTAAACCTAATGAAATCAGTTCAAATAAATCAGGGTGAACCTTGACTGGAGCTATTCCAGCCTGATGGTTGATTTCCATCAATTCCGATTCAGAACTATTGGCGTTGAAGCGAAATTCAAGCTCCTTTAGCAAATCAAAAGCTTGACTGAGCAGACTATCAGCCTGCTCGTGTACTAAGGAAATGGTAATCGTAGTTCCCATTAGTCGTTCAGAAGATGAACTAAGAGGCAAAAAACCAACTCCTTTCAAGTCAATTGGAAATAGTTGTAAATCCTATCATGAAAGTGATGTAAAGATTTATATTTTATCCCCATGTAAATAGAATATCATAAAGTCAGCGTTTTCACAATTTATTTTTTAAAAAAAGTCAAGAAATATGCTCAAATAAACTAAATTCCCTTAAAATAAAATTTGAAAACGCTGAAAATAAGATGATATATGTTTTCAATCTTTTCAAAAATAAGGGAAAATAAGTAAAAAGCTTGTAAACGCTCACAGATAATGATATACTAGAGGGGTAAATAAAAATTAAAGGTAGGATTTATCTTATGAGTAAAATCGTAGTTGTGGGTGCTAACCACGCTGGAACTGCATGTATCAACACTATGTTGGACAACTTTGGAAACGAAAACGAGATCGTTGTATTTGACCAAAACTCAAATATTTCATTCCTTGGATGTGGAATGGCTCTTTGGATCGGTGAGCAAATCGACGGTCCTGAAGGCTTGTTCTACTCTGATAAAGAAACGCTTGAAGCTAAAGGTGCGAAAATTTACATGAACTCACCTGTACTTTCAATCGACTACGATAACAAAGTTGTTACTGCAGAAGTTGAAGGAAAAGAACACAAAGAATCATACGAAAAATTGATCTTTGCAACTGGTTCTACACCAATCTTGCCACCAATTGAAGGTGTTGAAATTGTTAAAGGTAACCGTGAGTTCAAAGCTACTCTTGAAAATGTACAATTCGTTAAATTGTATCAAAACGCTGAAGAAGTTATCAACAAACTTGCAGATAAGAGCCAAAATCTTAACCGTATCGCTGTTGTTGGTGGTGGATACATTGGTGTTGAGCTTGCTGAAGCATTCGAACGTCTTGGAAAAGAAGTTGTTCTTGTTGATATCGTAGATACAGTCTTGAACGGATACTACGACAAAGACTTCACTCAATTGATGGCTAAAAACTTGGAAGACCACAACATCCGCTTGGCACTTGGTCAAACTGTAAAAGCTATCGAAGGTGATGGTAAAGTTGAACGCTTGATCACTGACAAAGAAAGCTTTGACGTTGATATGGTTATCCTTGCAGTTGGTTTCCGTCCTAACACAGCTCTTGCTGATGGTAAGATTGAACTCTTCCGCAACGGTGCTTTCCTTGTTAACAAAAAACAAGAAACATCTATCCCAGGTGTATTTGCTGTGGGTGACTGTGCGACTGTTTATGATAACGCTCGTAAAGACACTAGCTACATCGCTCTTGCATCAAACGCAGTTCGTACTGGTATCGTAGGTGCTTACAACGCTTGTGGACATGAACTTGAAGGAATCGGTGTTCAAGGATCAAACGGTATCTCTATCTACGGTCTTCACATGGTTTCAACTGGTTTGACTCTTGAAAAAGCAAAAGCTGCAGGCTACAATGCAACTGAAACTGGCTTCAACGATCTTCAAAAACCAGAATTTATGAAACATGACAACCATGAAGTAGCTATCAAGATTGTCTTCGACAAAGATAGCCGTGAAATCCTTGGTGCTCAAATGGTATCACGTGATCCTGGAATCGCTATGGGAATCCACATGTTCTCACTTGCTATCCAAGAACACGTTACAATTGAAAAATTGGCCTTGACAGACCTATTCTTCTTGCCACACTTCAATAAACCATACAACTACATCACTATGGCAGCATTGACAGCTGAAAAATAATGATTTGTGAAACGGAAGATTTAATTCTTCCGTTTTTATCATCAAAAAAATGAGAGTGGGACAGAAATCGGTAATTCGTTAGAATTCGATTTCGTCGTCCCACCTCCGCACAGTTGAGTAGGGTTGTAAAAGCTGATAAAATCAGCGAAGTAGAGCCCACTCAACCACTGCGTCTTGTTCGACAATCCAAAGACAATTGAGAGGCTAGGACTTTTGTCCCAGCCTCATTTTTGATATCTAGATGTTATGAAGTTTCTTCTTTTACAAAGGTGAAGCCTTCTCCAAGAATTTCGTGAGCTTCAGTGATGGTGATAAAGGCTTTAGGATCAATCGTATGAATCAATTCTTTCATCTTAATCATTTCATTTCTTGCTACGATACAGTAGATAATTTTTAAATCTTTTTGACTGTAGTAACCTTGTCCAGATATGAAGGTGACACCTCGACTTAACTCTTCATTGATTTTATCTGCCACTTCCATAGGCTTTTGAGTGATAATCATAAAACCTTTTCCAGCATATCCGCCTTCACCAATCAAGTCAATAACTCTTGAAACGATGAAGTCAAATAGAAGTGTATAAGTAACGAGACGAAGGTCTTGGAAGATAATTAAAATGAGCATTAAGATGAGGAAGTCTAGTGCAAAGAGTAATTTCCCTACGGAGATATTGGTGTACTTGTTCAGGATTCGAGCAACGATATCTGTCCCTCCAGTGGTACCACCAGCATTGAAGATAATACCTAGACCAAGTCCTAAAAGAACACCCGCAACCAAGGCAACGATAACCAAATCTCCTTCAAGATTAAAGTGGAGAGGAATCTTTTCAAAGATTGCTAACCAAATGGATAAGGAAATGGTTCCGAGCAAACTTGTGTACAGAGTCTTTGAACCAAATATTTTCCAGGCTAGAATAAAGAGCGGGATATTGATTAACAGGTTCATCAAAGAGATGGGAATGTTAAAGAGATAATAGGTAATCAAGGTGATCCCAGTTGCTCCCCCCTCGAATAAGTGGTGGGGCACAACGAAATACGTGAGTCCGAAGGCATAGATGGCAGCTCCGAATATAATGGTTAAAATAGACTTGATATGCCGTAGCATTGAGCTTACCTCCTTTTTTTAAAAATCTAAAATGTTGACAGCCTTCAGGTTAAAAGTCCTTATTTTACTTTCATGGATTGAATTTTCTCAGGGTCAGGTGTGACACGGAGAGTCTTTTGTCCAGTATAAGTCACAAATCCTGGTTTACCACCTGTGGGCTTATTGAGTTTTTTGACCTCAATCATATCTACCTGAACGAGGTTAGAGAGACGGCCTTTTGAAAAGTAAGCAGCTAGCTCTGCCGCATCTGTCTTAACTTCGTCAGTAGGATTGAGATTGGCAGTGATAACAACGTGACTTCCAGGGATGTCCTTAGCATGGAACCAGAGTTCTTCTTTACGGGCCATTTTAAAGGTCAATTCCTCGTTTTGTAAGTTATTGCGCCCCACATAGATGATTGTTTTTCCATCACTAGCTAGATACTGCTCAGGTTTCTGTCGTTTCTGGATTTTTTCTCTTTGTCTTCTGCGGATAAATCCTGTTTGAATTAATTCCTCACGAATTTCAGCAATTTCATCTAGTCCAGCCTGGTTGAGAACTGTCTCTACGCTTTCTAGGTAAAGAATAGTAGCCTTGGTTTCTTCGATTAGTTCAGTCAGGTATTTAACAGCTTCTTTTAATTTCTGATAACGCTTGAAGTAACGTTGAGCATTTTGGTTTGGTGTTAAAGCTTTATCAAGTGCAATCGTGATAGGTTGATTGGTGTAGTAATTGTCCAAAATGACCTGATCTTGGTCATTGGGAACTTGATTAAGAAAAGTCGTTAGCAATTCACCTTTTTGACGAAATTCCTCTGCATTTTCAGTAGCAAGGAGTTCTTTTTCTTGTTTTTTAAGTTTTTGACGATTTTTTTGTAGCTCATTTTCAACTCGGCGAATGAGTTCGCTAGCTTGCTGCTTAACTCGATCACGCTCTGCCTTATCCTTGTAATAGACATCAAGTAATTGAGAAAGGCTATCAAAATTCTCCGTTGTTTTGCTAGAAAAAGGCACACAAGAGAAAGACTTGTCTGTTAAGCAAGGTTTGGTTTCTTGCTTAAAAAAGCTTCGGAAATTGGATAGTTTATCATTCGTTAATAATTTTTCCAATTCGTTTGCCGTATCTCGCCCTATACCTTGAAAGAGACTCTGGAGATTTTTGGCAGTTAGTTCTTGAGTTTGTAGAATCTCAAACAATTTTTCATCCTTGATGGTAAAAGGATTGAGAGCCTCTGTGCCTGGAGGAGCAATATAAGTAGCACCAGGTAATAAGGTACGGTAGCTATTTTGAGAGAAACCGATATGCTTGATAACTTCAAGAATTTTGTGACTAGACTTATCTACAAGGAGAATATTGCTGTGTTTCCCCATAATTTCGATGATGAGTGTGGCCTGGATATGGTCCCCAATCTCGTTTTTATTGGAAACTGTGATTTCCACAATACGGTCGTTCTCAATCTGCTCGATTGACTCGATAACTGCTCCTTGAAGGTACTTTCTCAATACCATAATAAAAGTAGATGGCTGAGCAGGGTTTTCAAAGGTAGACTCTGTTAACTGGATGCGACCAAAAACTGGATGGGCAGACAGGAGCAAACGATGACTTTTACGATTGCTACGGATTTGCAAGACCAGTTCTTGGTCAAAGGGTTGATTTATCTTTTGGATGCGACCATTGAGTAGTTCAGTTCGCAATTCCTCAACCATGTGGTGTAAAAAAAATCCATCAAATGACATGGTTCTCTCCTCGTGAATGTATTCCATAGTATTATATCAAAAAGGTAGAATAAAATCATAGAAATGTGATATAATAAAGCCAAGTAAAGAGAATCGAGAAGCACATGTATATTGAAATGGTAGATGAAACTGGACAAGTTTCAAAAGAAATTTTAGAACAAACACAGGAAATTTTAGAATTTGCTGCAAAAAAAATTGGAAAAGAAGACAAGGAAATGGCGGTCACATTTGTGACCAACGAACGAAGCCATGAACTCAATCTAGAGTTTCGTGATACCGATCGTCCAACAGATGTTATCAGTCTTGAATATAAGCCGGAGTTAGAGATTGCCTTTGATGAGGAAGATCTGGAAAATGATCCCGACTTGGCAGATATGATGTCAGAATTTGATGCTTATATCGGTGAGCTTTTCATTTCTATTGATAAGGCACATGAGCAAGCTGAGGAGTACGGTCATAGTTTTGAACGTGAAATGGGCTTCTTGGCAGTGCACGGCTTTTTACACATTAACGGCTATGATCACTACACTCCCGAGGAAGAAGCGGAGATGTTCGGTTTACAAGAAGAAATTTTGACAGCCTATGGACTCACAAGACAATAAACGAAAATGGAAAAATCGTGACCTAATCTCCAGTTTAGAATTTGCCATTACAGGGATTTTTACTGCGATTAAGGAAGAACGTAATATGAGAAAGCATGCAGCAACAGCTCTTGTAGTTGTCCTTGCAGGTTTTGTTTTTCAGGTGTCACGAATCGAATGGTTATTTCTGCTTTTGAGCATTTTCATGGTAGTAGCTTTTGAGATTATTAATTCAGCTATTGAAAATGTAGTAGATTTGGCTAGTCACTATCACTTTTCTATGTTGGCAAAGAAAGCTAAAGACATGGCAGCTGGTGCCGTGCTCGTAGTCTCACTTTTTGCCGCTTTGACAGGTGCACTCATCTTTCTCCCACGGATTTGGGATTTATTATTTTAAACAGTAAGAGGAAATTATGACATTTAAATCAGGCTTTGTAGCCATTTTAGGACGTCCAAATGTAGGGAAGTCAACGTTTTTAAATCACGTTATGGGGCAAAAGATTGCTATCATGAGTGATAAGGCGCAGACAACGCGCAATAAGATCATGGGGATTTACACCACTGATAAGGAGCAAATCGTCTTTATCGATACTCCTGGAATTCACAAGCCTAAGACAGCACTCGGAGATTTTATGGTAGAGTCAGCCTATAGCACCCTTCGTGAAGTAGATACTGTTCTTTTTATGGTTCCTGCAGACGAGCCACGTGGTAAGGGTGATGACATGATTATCGAACGACTCAAGGCTGCTAAGGTTCCTGTAATTTTGGTGGTCAATAAAATTGACAAGGTTCATCCAGACCAGCTCTTGGCTCAAATCGATGATTTCCGTAATCAGATGGACTTTAAGGAAATTGTTCCTATTTCAGCCCTTCAAGGCAATAATGTCTCTCGCTTGGTAGATATCCTCAGTGAAAATCTTGAAGAAGGTTTCCAATATTTCCCATCCGATCAAATCACAGACCATCCAGAGCGTTTCTTGGTTTCTGAGATGATTCGTGAAAAGGTCTTACACTTAACTCGTGAAGAAATTCCACACTCAGTTGCAGTAGTGGTGGACTCTATGAAACGAGATGAGGAAACTGATAAAGTTCATATCCGAGCAACCATCATGGTGGAGCGTGACAGCCAAAAAGGGATTGTCATCGGTAAAGGTGGTGCTATGCTCAAGAAGATTGGGACTATGGCCCGTCGTGATATCGAGCTTATGCTAGGGGACAAGGTTTTCCTAGAAACTTGGGTCAAGGTTAAGAAAAACTGGCGAGATAAGAAGCTAGATTTGGCTGACTTTGGCTATAACGAAAAAGAATATTAAGAAGAGGTGGGCAGTAGCCTGCTTCTTGTTTTTAGAGAAGGAGAAGCTATGCCTGAATTACCTGAAGTCGAAACGGTTCGACGAGGTCTTGAAAAATTGATTCTGGGGAAGAAGATTACAACCATTGATATTCGTTATCCTAAGATGATAAAGACAGATTTGGACGAGTTTCAAAATGAAGTGCCTGGTCAAGAAATTCAATCGATGGGACGCCGTGGCAAGTATCTGCTTTTCTACCTGACAGATAAGGTCTTGATTTCCCATCTGCGAATGGAAGGCAAGTATTTTTATTATCCAGACCAGGTTCCTGAACGAAAGCATGCCCATGTTTTCTTCCAATTTGAGGATAGTGGCACGCTTGTTTATGAGGATGTTCGCAAGTTTGGTACTATGGAACTCTTGGCGCCTGACCTTTTGGAAGCCTACTTTCTTTTTAAAAAATTAGGTCCTGAACCTACAGACCAGGACTTTGATTTAGAGAATTTTATAGGTGCCCTGAAGAAATCTAAAAAGCCTATCAAATCCCATCTCCTAGACCAGACTTTGGTAGCTGGACTTGGCAATATCTATGTGGATGAGGTTCTCTGGCGAGCTCAGGTTCATCCGGCTAGACCTTCCCAGACTTTGACAGCAGCAGAAGCGACAGCCATTCATGACCAGACCATTGCTGTATTGGGACAGGCTGTTGAAAAAGGTGGCTCAACCATTCGGACCTATACCAATGCCTTTGGGGAAGATGGAACCATGCAGGATTTTCATCAGGTCTATGATAAGACTGGAGAGGCATGTTCTCGCTGTGGAGCCATCATCGAAAAAATTCAACTCGGTGGTCGTGGAACCCATTTTTGTCCTCAGTGTCAAAGGAGGGACTGATGCGAAAAATAATCGGAATCACTGGTGGTATTGCGTCAGGTAAGTCCACTGTCACAAATTTTCTAAGACAAAAAGGGTTTGAAGTGGTAGATGCGGATACTCTTGTTCACCAACTTCAAAAACCTGGTGGTCGCCTTTATCAGATTTTAGTGGAGCATTTTGGGGAAAAGATCCTTCTTGAAAATGGTGAACTGAATCGTCCCTTGCTTGCGAGCCTTATTTTTTCAAATCCTGAAGAGCAAGAATGGTCCAAGGAAACCCAGGGACAAATTATCCGTGAAGAGTTAGGCTCTTTGAGAGATAAGTTATCTAAGACTGAGGACCTATTTTTCATGGATATTCCATTGCTTTTTGAACAGGACTATGCTTCATGGTTCGATGAAACTTGGCTAGTTTATGTAAGGCGAGATACCCAGCTGGATCGCTTAATGAACCGTGATCAGTTATCTCAAGAGTCAGCTAAAACTCGTTTAGCTTCACAGTGGCCTTTAGAAGAAAAGAAGAAATTTGCTACTTATATATTAGACAATAATGGCAGTCGAGAGCAGCTTTTGAGTCAAGTAGTGACCTTACTTGAAGGAGGCGATGTCCATGCAAGAGATTAGTTGGAAGGATAATCTTCGTATTGCTTGGTTTGGTTGCTTTTTAACGGGAGCCAGCATTTCTCTTGTTGTCCCTTTCATGCCTATTTTTGTGGAACAATTAGGAATTAAAGGGGATCAAGTTGCCTTTTATTCAGGGTTAGCTATATCAGTCTCAGCCATTTCTGCAGCCTTTGTATCACCAATTTGGGGAATATTGGCAGACAAGTATGGTCGAAAACCTATGATGATACGAGCAGGTCTAGCCATGACCATCACTATGGGTGGTCTGGCCTTTGTTCCAAATGTTTTCTGGCTCTTGTTCTTACGGTTTCTTAATGGAGTTTTTACAGGATTTGTACCTAATGCGACAGCTTTAATTGCAAGTCAAGTTCCCAAAGATAGGTCGGGATACGCTCTAGGGACTTTATCAACTGGTGTTGTCGCTGGAACTTTGACCGGTCCATTTGTAGGTGGTTTCATTGCCGAAATTTTTGGAATTCGAAATGTCTTTTTATTGGTTGGTAGTTTCCTGTTTTTGGCAGCTATCTTAACCATTCTTTTTATCAAAGAAAACTTTCAACCAGTGCCAAAAGAAAAAGCACTGCCTACAAAAGAGCTCTTTACTTCTGTTAAATACCCTTTTCTCCTGATAAATCTATTTCTAACTAGCTTTGTGATTCAATTTGCTGCCCAATCTATTGGTCCCATCCTTGCCCTGTATGTACGAGATCTGGGACAGAAAGAGAATCTCCTCTTTGTCTCTGGTTTGATTGTATCCAGCATGGGATTTTCAAGTATGATGAGTGCAGGTATCATGGGTAAATTAGGTGATAAAGTGGGCAATCATCGACTCCTTGTCCTAGCTCAGGGATATTCAGTTTTCATATATCTATTATGTGCAAATGCGACTAGCCCATTCCAATTAGGCTTCTATCGTTTTCTATTTGGTTTGGGGACAGGAGCTCTGATACCTGGTGTCAATGCTCTCCTAAGCAAAATGACCCCTAAAGTTGGCATTTCAAGGGTATTTGCCTTTAATCAAGTCTTCTTTTATCTAGGAGGAGTGATAGGTCCCTTAGCAGGATCAGCAGTAGCGGGACAATTTGGCTATCACTCAGTATTTTATGCAACAGCTCTTTGTGTAGCTCTCAGTTGTTTATTTAACCTTATCCAATTTAGAACATTATTAAAAGTGAAGGAAATCTAGTGCGAGTAAAAATCAATCTCAAATGCTCCTCTTGTGGCAGCATCAATTATCTAACCAGTAAGAACTCCAAAACCCATCCAGACAAGATTGAGGTCTTAAAGTATTGTCCTAAAGAAAGAAAAGTGACTCTACATCTTGAATCTAAGTAGAAATTATGGTAGAATAATAGGGATTTTAAGGAGTTTGATATGTATAACCTATTATTAACCATTCTATTAGTATTATCTGTTGTGATTGTGATTGCAATTTTTATGCAACCAACTAAAAACCAATCTAGCAATGTATTTGATGCCAGTGCAGGTGATTTGTTTGAACGTAGCAAAGCGCGCGGTTTTGAAGCTGTGATGCAACGTTTGACAGGAATTTTAGTCTTTTTCTGGCTAGCCATTGCCTTAGCATTGACGGTATTATCAAGTAGATAAGAAAATAATGGGCGGGACTGGATCTTTGCCTATTTTTATTTTTATACTCTTCAAAAATCAAATTCAAACCACGTCAGCGTCGGCTTGTCGTACTCAAGTACTGCCTTCGCCTAG
The DNA here is from genome assembly GCF_047460405.1 of Streptococcus infantis. Lineage (GTDB taxonomy): Bacteria > Bacillota > Bacilli > Lactobacillales > Streptococcaceae > Streptococcus > Streptococcus infantis_Q. Next base: position 52,804 of record NZ_JASHGH010000008.1, read on the forward strand.
CTTTCTAGTTTGCTCTTTGATTTTTATTGAGTATTAAATGATGTTTGAGAAGGTTTTACACCAAAAAGAAAATATTATAAATCTAGAAAGTAAACATGAAAGATAAAATAAAAGAATATTTACAAGAAAAGGGGAGTGTCACAGTTAATGACTTGGCCAGTGCTCTCGGGAAGGGTGGTTCAAAGGACTTCCGTGAGTTAATCAAAACTCTTTCCTTGATGGAACGTAAGCACCAGATTCGCTTTGAAGAAGATGGTAGTTTAACCCTAGAACAGAAGAAAAAACATGAGATTACCCTAAAAGGAATTTTCCATGCCCATAAAAATGGGTTCGGTTTTGTAAGTCTTGAAGGCGAAGAAGACGATCTTTTTGTTGGAAAAAGTGATGTTAATTATGCCATTGATGGTGATACTGTTGAAGTTGTCATCAAGAAAGTTGCTGACCGTAACAAAGGAACTGCTGCAGAAGCAAAGATTATCGACATCCTAGAGCACAGTTTAACAACAGTTGTTGGGCAAATTATTCTTGATGAAGAGAAACCAAAGTATGCGGGTTATATCCGTTCTAAAAATCAAAAGATTAGTCAACCGATTTATGTGAAAAAGCCATCTCTCAAACTAGAAGGGACAGAAGTTCTCAAGGTCTTTATCGATAAATACCCAAGTAAGAAACACGACTTCTTTGTGGCGAGTGTTTTAGATGTTGTGGGACATTCAACGGATGCAGGAATTGACGTTCTTGAGGTCTTGGAATCAATGGACATTGTCTCAGAATTTCCAGAGGCTGTTATTAAAGAAGCAGAAAGTGTACCTGATGCTCCATCCCAAAAAGACATGGAAGGCCGTCTGGACCTGAGAGATGAAATTACATTTACCATAGATGGAGCAGATGCTAAGGACTTGGACGACGCAGTTCACATCAAGCACTTGAAGAATGGAAATTTTGAACTAGGAGTTCATATCGCGGATGTTTCATACTATGTAACAGAGGGTTCTGCCCTTGACAAGGAAGCCCTCAATCGAGCGACCTCTGTCTATGTGACAGACCGAGTAGTTCCAATGCTACCAGAACGCCTTTCAAATGGCATCTGTTCTCTTAATCCTCAAGTGGACCGCTTGACTCAATCTGCTATTATGGAGATTGACAAAAATGGTCGGGTTCGTAATTACACCATTACGCAGACAGTTATCAAGACAAGTTTCCGTATGACTTATAGTGATGTGAATGATATCCTAGAAGGTGATGAAGAGAAGAGACAAGAGTATAAGAAAATTGTTCCTAGCATCGAACTCATGGCCAAGCTCCATGAAATTCTTGAAGGTATGCGGATTAAGCGTGGAGCTCTTAATTTTGATACCAATGAAGCTAAAATCTTGGTTGACAAGCAAGGGAAACCAGTAGATATTGTTCTTCGTCATCGCGGTACTGCAGAACGTATGATTGAGTCCTTTATGCTGATTGCCAATGAAACAGTTGCTGAGCATTTTAGCAAGTTGGAACTTCCTTTTATTTATCGAATTCACGAGGAGCCTAAAGCTGAGAAAGTTCAGAAATTTATTGATTATGCTTCAAGTTTTGGCTTGAGAATTTATGGGACTGCTAGTGAGATTAGTCAGGAAGCTCTTCAAGACATCATGCGTGCTGTTGAAGGTGAGCCTTATGCGGATGTTCTCTCTATGATGCTTCTGCGTTCTATGCAACAGGCTCGTTATTCTGAGCATAATCACGGTCATTATGGACTAGCTGCGGACTATTACACTCACTTTACCAGTCCGATTCGCCGTTATCCGGACCTCCTTGTTCATCGTATGATTCGTGACTATGGACGTTCTAAGGAAGTAGCGGAGCATTTTGAACAAGTAATTCCTGAGATTGCGACCCAGTCTTCAAATCGTGAGCGCAGAGCTATTGAGGCAGAGCGTGAAGTTGAAGCCATGAAAAAAGCTGAATACATGGAAGAGTTTGTGGGTGAAGAGTATGATGCAGTCGTTTCAAGTATCGTCAAGTTTGGTCTTTTTGTTGAATTGCCAAATACAGTCGAAGGCTTGATTCACATTACTAATTTACCTGAGTTCTATCATTTTAACGAACGTGATTTGACTCTTCGTGGGGAGAAATCAGGGACAACCTTCCGTGTGGGACAACAGATACGCATTCGTGTCGAAAGAGCCGATAAGATGACAGGGGAGATTGATTTCTCCTTTATTCCAAGCGAATTTGATGTGATTGAGAAAGGTTTGAAAGACTCTGGCCGCAAGGATAGAGGTAGTCGTTCGGATAAGAAAGAAGACAAGAGAAAAGCTGGTCGCTCAAGTGATAAGCGCAAGCATTCATCAAAAGACAAGAAGAAAAAGAGCAAGAAACCTTTTTATAAGGAAGTAGCAAAGAAAGGAGCTAAGCATGGCAAAGGGCGAGGGAAAGGTCGTCGCACAAAATAAGAAAGCAAGCCACGATTATACAATTGTTGATACCATTGAAGCAGGAATGGTCCTCACTGGTACAGAAATCAAAAGTGTTCGAGCAGCCCGCATCAATCTGAAAGATGGGTTTGCTCAGGTTAAGAATGGGGAAGTTTGGCTGAGCAATGTCCATATCGCTCCTTATGAGGAGGGCAACATCTGGAACCAGGAGCCAGAACGTCGTCGTAAACTTCTCCTTCATAAAAAACAAATCCAGAAATTGGAGCAAGAAACCAAAGGGACAGGGATGACTCTGGTTCCACTTAAAGTCTACATCAAAGACGGCTATGCCAAGCTTCTTTTAGGACTTGCTAAAGGAAAACATGACTACGATAAACGTGAGTCGATTAAACGTCGTGAGCAAGACCGAGACATTGCGCGTGTTATGAAAGCAGTTAACCATCGATAGAAAGAGTGAAGTAAATGGAAAAACTAGTTGCCTATAAACGCATGCCTGTCTGGAATAAAGACACCATGCCAGAAGCTGTTCAAAGAAAACACAATACTAAGGTCGGAACCTGGGGCAAGATTACCGTATTAAAAGGGGCTCTTAAGTTTATTGAATTGACTGAGGAGGGGGAAGTTATAGCTGAGCACCTCTTTGAAGCAGGTGCCGATAATCCTATGGCGCAACCTCAAGCTTGGCACAGAGTGGAAGCTGCCACAGATGATGTAGAATGGTATCTGGAATTTTATTGTAAACCAGAGGATTATTTCCCAAAGAAATACAATAGCAATCCAGTTCATTCGGAGGTTTTAGAAGCTATGCAGACGGTGAAGCCATGTAAGGCACTTGACCTAGGATGTGGTCAAGGAAGAAACGCCCTCTTTCTCGCTCAACATGGATTTGATGTCACAGCTGTAGATCAAAATGAGCTATCCCTTGAAATGTTGCAAAGTATCGTAGAGCAAGAAGATTTAGAAATGCCTGTAGGTCTCTACGATATCAATTCAGCTAGCATTGGACAAACTTATGATTTTATCGTATCAACGGTTGTGCTCATGTTTTTACAAGCAGAACGTATTCCTGCTATTATCCGAAACATGCAGGAACAAACCTCTATCGGTGGCTACAATTTGATTGTTTGTGCCATGGATACGGAAGATTATCCATGTTCAGTTAATTTTCCCTTTACCTTTAAAGAGGGGGAATTAGCAAATTACTACCAGGACTGGGAGTTAGTGAAGTATAATGAAAATCCTGGTCATTTGCACCGTCGTGATGAAAACGGAAATCGTATCCAACTACGCTTTGCGACCATGTTGGCAAGAAAAGTAAAATAAAAGACTAAGGGAATAGAAAAGGATTTTTCTATTTCCTTTTTTGTTACCCTAATAAGAAAGGAAGTTCTCAATTTATGCTATACTAGAAGTGTAGGCAAAAAGTTTAAGTAGCCAGAATTTTTATGGATATTTTCAAACATTTAGAAGTTTCCATGCCAACAACCAATGTTTGTATAGGGAGGTAGTAGCATGACCGGTTTGCTAGTAGAAATCTATGATCGCCATTCTTTAGAGAAAAATGTTTATCCAGCCTTCGTGAGTGACTATGACGAGATCCTATTTCTTGCTAGGAAGAAAATCTCCGAAGAAGAAAAGTTGTCATTGAAACATTTTTTGACGAAGCAAGTCCCACGTATAAAACAGGTTCACTTTAGGCAACTAAGTCTTGAAAATCTAGCAGAGAATCTGGATATTATCCTCACAAATGACAAACAAATAACCTTTGATGTTTTTGGAGGCGACTCTTTACTAGCTCTATCTCTTTATCAGTATGCTTTGGACAGAAATATACCACTTCTTGCAATGGATGTTGACCATGGTCTACAGTATGATTGGAAGCTTGGAAAATTGGAGAAAAAGAACCTGGTGGTCCCAACTCTATCCATCCAGCAGTTGATTGCCCTACGTGGTGGTAAACTACTAAAGTCCAAGCAACCTTTCCATACGCCTAAACAAATTGCTGCTATCAAAAAATTGGCAAATAGCGCCCTTTCAAAACCAGAAGAATGGTTAAAAGTAACTCAATTTTTTGCTCTAGCAAAGACGAGTAATCTTCATTCTGAAACAGGGAAAGTGCTAGAGAATAATGGGAAACGTTATTATTACCCTAAATCCATCATTTCCTTATTAACAGATGCTGACTTGCTCCATATTGAAGAGGAAACTTCTAATCGCGTTAGTTATACTTTTTCTAGCCCCGAGGCCCAACTCCTTTGTCGTAGCAAAGGTCACATTTTGGAACTCTATCTCTATCTTTTAGCGCTAGAGTCAGAGTATTTTGATGAATGTATGATTGGAGCTGAAATTGATTGGAATGGTATTTTCCCTGAGGCTGATAATGTACAAAATGAGATTGATGTTGTACTTCGTAAAGGTCGGTCCATTGTTTTTATTTCCTGTAAAATGACAGACTTATCAGTAGAGGCGATTAATGAATTAGAGCTTTACGCCAATCATTTTGCTGGGGAAAGTTGTCTAAAACTAATTGTTTGTTCTGGGAAAATAAATCCAGCATATATCAATCGTTGCCATGAGTACGGAGTCCTAGTCATAAAAAATGATCAGATTTCTAACATCATCCCTATGTTGGAAAAGAAATTAAAAAGAAAAAGGGGATAAGATTCCTCTCTTAATTCGTTAAATAATCCATGAGGCTGGTTTGATCAGCCTTTTTCTTATTCTTTTCGAATAAAGTAGAAAAGGGGGTATAAATGTTTTTAGCCAGAGATGAAAAAGGAAGCTTAGTCAATGCCTTGGAGGATAAATTAGTTAAACAAAGCTATACTTGTCCAGCTTGTGGAGCTTTGGTTCGATTAAGAAAAGGGAAGAACCTACGGACGCATTTTGCCCATGTTTCGCTCAAACAGTGTGATTTTTACTACGAAAATGAGAGTCTAGAGCATCTGGAAAATAAGGTTGCCCTTTTTAATTGGGCGATGAAAAATGACAAGGCCGAGCTTGAATGTCCCATTCCTCAACTAAAACAAATTGCAGATATTTTAGTCAATAAACAGCTTGCCTTAGAAGTTCAGTGTAGTCCTATTTCACGCCAACTTTTGGAGGAGAGAAGCCTGGGCTATCGAAAAAATGGCTACCAAGTACTTTGGCTAGTCGGTCAAAAACTTTGGTTAAAAGAACGTTTGACTCAGCTCCAAAGAGACCTGCTTTCCTTTAGTCAAAATATGGGCTTTCATCTATGGGAATTAGATCAGCAAAGGGACATACTACGCTTGAAATACATGATCCATCAAGATTTAAAGGGGAATCTTTATTATCAAATAAGGGAGTTTCCTTATGGGCAAGGCAATCTCATAGAGATTTTACGGCTTCCCTATCAGAAGCAAAGAATAGCAAGTATGGATGTATCACAAGATGAAACGATTTGTGACTATATTCGCCAACAACTCTATTATAAAAATCCTTACTGGATGAGGAAACAGGGGGAAGCTTATGCTCAGGGAAAGAATTTACTAAATTTTGATGTTCAAGACTGGTTTCCCCAAGTAAGGCCTATAGAAAAAGGTCAATTTTGCCAGATAACTATAGATTTGCAGGGCTATTACAACAATTTTCAGGCCTATTATCAACAAAATCCCAAAACTGACACACAAAAGCTCTATCCCCCAGCTTTTTATCAGCAATATTTCTTAAAAAATGTGGTAAAATAGAAAGGATGGAGGAATCTTATGGTATTACAACGAAATGAAATAAATGAAAAAGACAAATGGGATCTATCAACGATCTTTGCTACTGATCAGGCTTGGGAAGAAGCCCTCAAGCAACTGTCAGAGGAAGTGGAAACAGTTGACCAATATGTAGGTCATCTTTTAGACAGCGCTCAGAGTTTGCTTGAAATTACGGAACGTTCTCTAGAGTTAGAGCGCCAGTTGGAGAAGCTTTATGTCTATGCGCACATGAAAAATGACCAAGACACGCGCGAAGCTAAGTATCAAGAATACTATGCTAAGGCTATGACGCTTTATAGCCAGCTGGATCAGGCACTTTCTTTCTACGAGCCAGAGTTTATGAAGATTACTGAGGAACAAATGACAGCTTTCTTGGCTGCTGAACCTAAACTTGAGCTTTATAAACACTTTTTTGATCAGCTCTTACAAAAGAAAGATCATGTTCTTTCACAGCGTGAAGAAGAATTGCTTGCAGGAGCCAGTGAAATTTTTGGTTCGGCAAGTGAAACCTTTGCTATCCTAGACAATGCTGATATTACTTTCCCTTACGTTTTAGATGACGAAGATAATGAAGTGCAGCTCTCTCACGGAACCTACGTACGTTTGATGGAATCAAAAAATCGAGAAGTACGTCGTTGTGCCTATGAAGCACTTTATGCTACTTACGAGCAGTTCCAGCACACCTATGCTAAGACTCTACAGACCAATGTCAAAGTCCAAAACTACCGTGCTAAAGTTCGCAATTATGAGAGTGCTCGTCAGGCTGCTCTTGCGGCTAACTTTGTACCAGAAAGTGTCTATGACAATTTAGTGTCAGCAGTTCGCAAACACTTGCCACTCTTGCATCGTTATCTTGCACTACGTTCAAAAATCTTGGGTATTCCAGACCTCAAGATGTATGATGTCTATACACCACTTTCTTCAGTAGACTACAGCTTTACTTACGAGGAAGCCTTAAAGAAGGCAGAAGAAGCTTTGGCAGTTTTGGGTGATGATTACTTGAGTCGAGTTAAACGTGCCTTTAGCGAACGTTGGATAGATGTGTATGAAAACCAAGGCAAGCGTTCAGGTGCTTATTCAGGTGGATCATACGATACAAATGCCTTCATGCTTCTTAACTGGCAGGACAATCTAGATAATCTCTTTACTCTTGTCCATGAAACTGGACATAGTATGCACTCTAGCTATACTCGTGAAACCCAGCCATACGTTTATGGAGACTATTCAATTTTCTTAGCAGAAATTGCTTCAACTACTAATGAGAATATCCTAACTGAAAAACTGTTAGAGGAAGTTCAAGATGATGCAACTCGCTTTGCAATCTTAAACAACTTCCTAGATGGCTTCCGTGGTACAGTCTTCCGTCAAACTCAGTTTGCTGAATTTGAACACGCTATCCACCAAGCTGACCAAAATGGTGAAGTCTTGACTAGTGAATTCTTAAATGAGCTTTATGCCGACTTGAATGAAGCTTACTATGGTTTGAGTAAAGAAGACAATCCTGAAATTCAATATGAATGGGCCCGTATTCCACATTTTTACTACAACTACTATGTGTATCAATATTCAACAGGCTTTGCAGCAGCTTCAGCCTTGGCTGAAAAGATTGTGCATGGTAGCCAAGAAGATCGTGATCGCTATATCGATTACCTCAAAGCAGGGAAGTCAGACTATCCACTTAATGTCATGAGAAAAGCAGGCGTTGATATGGAGAAGGAAGACTACCTCAACGATGCCTTTGCTGTCTTTGAACGCCGTTTAGATGAGTTTGAAGCTCTTGTTGAAAAATTAGGATTGGCATAAGGCAGATGGTAAAGTCTTATAGTAAAAATGCCAATCATAACATGCGACGTCCTGTTGTCAAGCATGAGATTGTCGAGTTCATGCGCCACAGACAAAAGCAGGTGACGGGTTCTCTAAAAGAGCTAGAAAACTTTGCTCGCAAGGAGAATATCCCTATCATTCCTCATGAAACCGTCGCTTATTTTCGTTTCCTTATGGAAACCATTCAACCAAAAAACATTTTAGAGATCGGTACGGCTATTGGATTTTCAGCACTTTTAATGGCAGAGCATTCACCCAAGTCAAAAATCACCACTATTGACCGAAATCCTGAGATGATTGGTTTTGCCAAAGAAAATTTTGCAAAATTTGATAGCCGCAAACAAATCACTCTCTTAGAAGGTGATGCGGTAGATGTCCTGTCAACGTTGACTGAGACCTATGACTTTGTATTTATGGATTCTGCTAAATCCAAGTACATCATCTTTCTACCAGAAATCCTCAAACGTTTGGAAGTTGGAGGAGTGGTAGTCTTGGATGATATATTCCAGGGTGGGGATGTGGCTAAGGATATCATGGAAGTTCGTCGAGGACAAAGAACCATCTATCGTGGCTTGCAACGCCTCTTTGATGCGACTTTGGACAATCCAGGATTAACCGCTACTTTGGTTCCTCTTGGAGACGGAATTCTCATGCTGAGAAAAAATACAGCAGAGATTGAACTACCCGAGATTGATTGATTTTCAGATAAATTTAAGACAATTCAGTAAAATAGATAAGGTAAACCTTTATTTAGTATACAAAAGGAGTAAACATGAAGAAAAAACTAATGGCAGGAGCCATCACATTGTTGTCAGTAGCTACTTTGGCTGCTTGTTCAAACAGTTCTGAAGGAACTGACTTGATTAGCATGAAAGGCGATGTTATTACTGAGCATCAATTCTTTGAAGAAGTCAAAAATAATGCTACTGCTCAACAAGTCTTGCTGAATATGACCATTCAAAAAGTTTTTGAAAAACAATATGGTTCAGAAGTAAGTGATAAAGAAGTAGATGATGCAGTTGCAGAAGAACAAAAGAAATACGGTGATAGCTATCAAACGATTCTCGCCCGTTCAGGTATGACTGCAGAAAGCCGTAAAGCTCAAATTCGTACAAGTAAATTAGTTGAGTATGCTGTTAAGAAAGCTGCTGAAGCTGAATTAACAGATGAAAACTACAAAAAAGCTTTTGAAGAGTATACTCCAGAAGTAACGGCTCAAATTATTAAACTTGACAGTGAAGATAAGGCTAAGGAAGTTCTTGCCAAAGCAAAAGAGTCTGGAGCTGACTTTGCACAACTTGCAAAAGACAATTCTACAGACGAAAAGACAAAAGAAAATGGTGGAGAAATTACTTTTGACTCTGCATCAACAGAATTACCAGATGTAGTTAAGAAAGCAGCTTTTGCTCTTGATGTCAACGGAATTTCAGATGTTATCACTGCTCCAGGAACTCAAGCTTATACAAGTAGTTTCTACATTGTTAAGTTAACGAAGAAGTCAGAAAAATCTTCAAATCTAGACGATTATAAAGAAAAGCTCAAAACAATTATTTTGACTCAAAAACAAAATGATGCAACCTTTGTTCAAGGTGTTATCGGTAAAGAATTGACAGATGCCAACATCAAAGTGAAAGACCAAACTTTCCAAAATATCTTTACTCAGTACATCAAGGGTGAAGCAACTACTGACAGTAGCAGTAGTTCATCAAACTAATAAAAAAAACTATCTGCCTTTCTTATTTTAGAAAGTAGATAGTTTTTTTGTTATTGAATTTCATTTAAAATTAGTAAGAGTGCATCTACTACTCGAGAACGTTGTTCTAATGGAAGTATCTTTAATTCATCAATAAGTCGTGATATTTTTGGATCTTCTTCTTTAAGTTGAATGTCAAAGAAGGTATCTAAGTCAACATCTAATGCTTCCATAACTTTTTCAAGTGTTTGAATTTTTAAGTTTGTTGACAGATTTTCTAGTTTATAAACATAATTTGTTCCTAAGTCAGCCATCTCCTCTAATTGTTCTTGAGTATATCCTCTTTCTAGTCTGAGTAAACGGATGCGTTTAGAAATGTAGTCTTGCAAATTACTTTTTTTGTTTACCATGTAGTACCTCGCTACTTACATAATACAGACAAACGACTGTATTTTTTAGACTTTAAATGGTTACATTTTTATAAAATAACTTTAAAAAGTTGTAAAATATGATATAATGAAGTTATAAAAAAATAATGAGGGGAAACCTATGAAAAAAGAATTGATTACTTTGACTGCAATAGCAGCAACTGGACTTGCAACGACTGTAAGTGCAAATGAGGTAACTGAACTGAATGTCGATAATGCAGGTGGTGTGCGCAATGCTCAAACTGAGCCAACAATTAATGTTATTGATGTCAAAAACGAGCCAGCATTGGTTGAAAAAGAAACACCAAAACCAGTAGAAGTGAAAACTCCTACTAAGGAAGAAGTCGCTGAACTTGGTGTTACTGCTAAACAAACCCAAGAAGATGCCGATAAGGCAAAAGAGGTTTTGGATCGAGCGAATGAAACTTCTGATAAAGCAGAAAAGAAAGTTGAAAGCTTGAAACAAGCTAAAGACGATGCTCAAAAGATTGCTGACAAAGCAACACCAGAAGCGATTCAAAACGCAGAAAAGAAAGTGGAAACTGCTAAAGCAAGCGTTCCAACTGCTGAACAAGGGGTATCTTCTGCGCAAACTGAACAAGATGATGCAGACCGTAATGTAGCTATTCAAGGCAAAACTGTTGGTACAAAACAAGCAGAAGTCACTCAAGAACAAAATGGAGTTGCTGATGCTAAAGAAAAGCAAGCAGCAGCTGTTACAGAAGAAGCTCTTAAAGATGCACAAGCAAAATTGAAAGACGCTGAGAAAGCTCTTCAAACTACACAAGAGGCACTTAAAGCAGAAGAAGATAAGATGGCAAATCTTGAAGTAATCGCTTCAAGCAAAGCCAAAGCGGTATCTAATGCTAAGAAAGCACTTCAAGATGCACAAGAAGAAGTTAAACAAGCCGAAAAAGAGCTTGCAGACCTTAACAGTGCGCATACTCGTTTGGCAGAAGTAAAAGCAGAACTTGAAAAAGCAGAAGCAGAGCTTAAAGATGCTTATAAAGCACAAAACGAAGCTAAAGTAGACTATGAAGTTAAGAGCCTTGCAGCAGATCAAGCTAAGACTACTTACGAAACTGCCAAAGCGAAGTATGAAGAAGCAGAAACAAAACGCTTGGCTGCACTTGCAGACGAAAAACGTAAAGAGCTAGAAAAAGCAGGTTACCAACCAGTACCAGTGGTAGACGGTCGTGGGAATGTGGTTAATTACAAAGCAGAGAAAGTGACTGTAGGAACTAAAGACGATAAAACTTATCAAGCGCCTGCACAAGCTACAAATGCAAAATCAGAACCTGAGAAACAACTTCCAAATACTGGAACGAAAGAATCGAATCTCTTAGCAGTGCTTGGTGCAAGTATTGGACTACTTGCTTTAGCAGGAAAACGAAAATATAGATAAAATAGAAAGGGCGTTACTGCCCTTTTTATGCTATATTTGAGTAAAATTCGAATGTTTATACTGTAAGAGTTTTTTTCTAGGCTAAAAAATGGTATAATAGCATGTAAAACTAGAAATAATAAGGGAAAATAAAAATATTTTTCCGAAAGATAGGTGACATATGAAAATAAGTAAAAGGCACCTGCTGAATTATTCCATTTTGATTCCTTATTTACTGTTATCCGTTTTAGGATTGATAGTAGTTTATTCGACAACTAGTGCGACCCTTATTCAGGAGGGGAAAAGTGCATTATATCTAGTGCGAAATCAGGGAATTTTCTGGATAGCCAGTTTATTCTTAATAGCCTTAATCTATAAATTAAAATTAGGATTTCTTCGTAATGAGCGGTTGCTCTTTATCGTTATGTTTGTCGAGCTGATACTCCTAGCTCTGGCACGGTTAATAGGTAGTCCCATCAATGGAGCCTATGGCTGGATCAAGGTTGGTCCCATCACGATTCAACCAGCAGAGTATCTAAAGATTATTATCATTTGGTACTTGGCTCAGCGTTTTTCAAAACAACAAGATGAGATAGCAGTTTATGACTTCCAAGTTTTAACCCTCAATCAGTGGTTGCCAAGAGCCTTTAATGATTGGCGTTTTGTCCTCTTGGTCATGATTGGTAGTTTGGCAATCTTCCCTGACCTTGGAAATGCAACCATCTTGATTTTAGTATCCTTGCTCATGTATACCATCAGTGGAATAGCTTATCGATGGTTCACAACTATTCTTGGCTTACTAGCTGGTGTCTCTATGATTTCCTTAACAGCCATTCGCTTTATCGGTGTTGAGAAATTCTCTAAAATTCCCGTATTTGGTTATGTTGCCAAGCGTTTCAGTGCTTTTTTCAACCCCTTTAATGACCTAGCAGGATCTGGACATCAGTTGGCTAATTCTTACTATGCAATGGTTAACGGTGGCTGGTTTGGTCTTGGATTAGGAAATTCCATTGAAAAACGAGGTTATCTACCAGAAGCTCATACAGACTTTGTCTTTTCGATTGTGATAGAGGAGTTTGGATTTGTAGGAGCTAGTCTTATTTTGGCTCTTCTATTCTTCTTGATTCTTCGTATTATTTTGGTTGGTATTCGAGCGAGAGATCCTTTCAACTCTATGGTGGCAATTGGTATTGGTGGAATGATTCTAATACAGGTATTTGTTAACATTGGCGGTATATCAGGCTTGATCCCTTCAACAGGGGTAACCTTCCCCTTCCTATCGCAAGGTGGAAACAGTCTTTTGGTCCTATCAGTAGCTATCGCCTTTGTGTTGAATATTGATGCCAGCGAAAAACGTGCCAAACTCTATCGCGAATTAGAAGCGCAACTCTAAGACATAATATAACAAGGAGAAAAAAATGTCTCTTCAAAAGTTAGAAAATTATAGTAACAAAACGGTCGTACAAGAAGAAGTTCAAATCTTGACAGATATGCTGGAAGATATCACAAAAAATATGCTTCCTGCTGAAACCTTTGATAAGATTATGCACTTGAAGGAACTTTCTTCAAAACTTGACTATCAAGGGCTAGATAAAGTAGTAACAGGGCTTTCAAATGATGAGATGGTCTACATTTCTAGATACTTCTCTATTTTACCTCTTTTAATTAACATCTCAGAAGATGTTGACTTGGCTTATGAGATTAACCACCTAAATAATGTTGATCAAGACTATTTGGGTAAATTGTCAACAACTATTAAAATGGTGGCTGAAAAAGAAAATGCTGCCGAGATTCTTGAACACTTGAATGTGGTGCCAGTTTTGACAGCCCATCCAACTCAAGTTCAACGTAAGAGTATGTTGGATTTGACCACTCATATCCATACCCTTTTACGTAAATATCGTGACGTGAGAATGGGACTCATTAACAAGGAAAAATGGCATAATGATCTTCGTCGCTATATTGAGATTATCATGCAGACAGATATGATTCGTGAGAAGAAACTAAAAGTAACCAACGAAATCACCAATGTGATGGAGTACTACAATAGTTCCTTCCTACAGGCTGTCCCTAACTTGATGCTAGAGTACAAACGTCTAGCAAAAGAGCAAGGAATTGATCTTAAACAAGCCAAACCAATTACTATGGGAATGTGGATCGGCGGAGACCGTGATGGAAATCCATTTGTAACAGCTGAAACACTTATGCGTTCTGCTACTATCCAAAGTGAAGTGATCTTGAACTACTATATTAGCAAGATTTCTAGTCTCTATCGTACCTTCTCTCTCTCGACGAATTTATCAAAAACTAGTAAAGCTGTTGAAGAAATGGCTGCTCAGTCTGGAGATACATCAGTCTTTCGTGAAAAAGAACCTTATCGTCGTGCCTTTCATTTGATTCAGTCCAAATTGATTCAAACTCTCTTGAATTTAAAAGAATGGTCTGTTGTTGGCTCGTCAGCTGATGAACGTCATCCTGTTGAACGTCTTCTTGGTACTCAAGGGCATCAACAAGGAGTGATTACAGATTATATTAGCAATCGACTTTCAGGAGCTATTCAAGAGCTAGCTGAAGATCGTCCACCATTTTACGAAACAGTTGAAGAGTTTAAAAAAGATCTATATACCATTAAGGATTCATTACTTGAAAACAAGGCAGAGTCCTTACTCACAGGTGAATTTGCAGAACTTTTAGAAGCTGTAGAAGTATTTGGTTTCTTCTTGGCTTCCATCGACATGCGTCAAGATTCAAGCGTCCACGAAGCCTGTGTAGCAGAATTGTTGGCATCTGCTGGAATCAATGACCACTATAGTGATTTATCAGAAGATGAAAAATGCGACTTGCTTTTACATGAATTGTTAGAAGATCCTCGAATCTTGTCTGCAACTCATGCTGAGAAGTCTGAACTTCTCGAAAAAGAATTAGCTATTTTCAAAACGGCACGTGAATTAAAAGATCGTTTGGGAGAGGACGTTATTCGTCAAACGATTATCTCTCACGCAACTAGCGTATCAGATATGCTTGAGTTGGCTATTATGCTAAAAGAAGTTGGTCTGGTAGATGCTGAAAAAGCGCGTGTTCAGATTGTTCCTCTCTTTGAAACAATTGAGGACTTGGACCATTCTGAAGAAACAATGAGAAAGTATTTCTCTCTACCACTTGCTAAGAAATGGATTGCTTCTAAAAACAATTACCAAGAAATCATGCTTGGCTACTCTGATAGTAATAAGGATGGCGGTTATCTATCATCTTGTTGGACACTCTATAAGGCCCAACAACAATTGACTGCTATTGGTGATGAATTTGGAGTCAAAGTAACCTTCTTCCATGGTCGTGGTGGTACCGTTGGCCGTGGTGGTGGCCCTACTTATGATGCTATTGCTTCTCAACCGCTCAAGTCAATTAAGGATCGTATTCGATTGACAGAGCAAGGGGAAGTTATCGGAAACAAATACGGAAACAAGGATGCAGCTTACTATAACCTTGAAATGTTGGTTTCAGCAGCTATCAACCGTATGATTACCAAGAAGAAGAGTGATACCAATACGTCAAATCGCTATGAAGCCATCATGGACCAAGTAGTAGAACGTAGTTACGATATCTACCGTGAGCTTGTATTTGGAAATGACCATTTCTATGATTATTTCTTTGAATCTAGTCCAATCAAGGCTATTTCAAGTTTCAATATTGGTTCTCGTCCAGCAGCTCGTAAAACGATCACTGAAATCGGTGGTCTACGTGCTATTCCTTGGGTATTCTCATGGTCACAAAGTCGTGTTATGTTCCCAGGTTGGTATGGAGTTGGTTCAAGCTTTAAGGAATTTATTGACCAAGATCCCAAAAATATCGAATATCTTCGTGATATGTATCAAAACTGGCCATTCTTCCAGTCACTCCTATCTAACGTTGATATGGTCTTGTCCAAATCAAATATGAACATCGCCTTTGAGTACGCTAAACTGTGTGAAAGTGAAGAAGTCCAAGCAATCTACTATACCATCTTAGATGAATGGCAATTGACCAAGAACGTTATCTTAGCCATCGAAGGCTATGATGATCTCTTGGCAGAAAATACTTATTTGAAAGACAGTCTCAACTACCGCATGCCTTATTTCAATATCCTTAACTATATTCAGTTGGAATTGATTAAGCGTCAACGTCGTGGTGAGCTATCTTCAGATGAAGAAAGATTGATCCATACAACTATCAACGGAATTGCTACAGGATTACGTAATTCAGGTTGATACAAGCTCCATTTTCCAAAAATCGTAGGAATTTTCGTAATTTTTTAAAATATTTTATGAAAACCCTTGACAAGTTTTAGTAAAATGATATAATTTAAGCATTCAGAAAGTAATCATTGAAATTTTTTAGAGAGTCTGTGGTTGGTGGAAACAGATAGGTGGAAGTGATGAAAATTGGGCTGAATGTTATTAAGAATTTGAAATCATAAGAATTCGGTGAGCACACCTTACAGTGCAACTCGTTTTAGCGAGTAAGAGCGATAGGACTAGTTCCTATAATTGAGGTGGCACCGCGCATCGACGTCCTCACACAAGTTTTTTGTGTGAGGACTTTTTCTATGGGGAGGAAAAAATTATGGAAATCAAACGATGGCGACGCTTAGTAAAGTTATATTGAAAGTGAAATGAACATTACTAAGTTTAAGAGGAATAAGGAGAAATAGATATGAATAAACGTTTAATTGGTATTATCGTAGCATTAGCACTTGTAGTTGGAGGAAGCTTGGTGTATTCTAGCTTAACGAAGCAAGAAACTAAAACTGAGACAGCAAATAAAACTGCTAAGGTTGGTGTTCTACAGTTCGTCAGCCACCCATCACTCGACTTGATTTATCAAGGTATTCAAGATGGACTTGCTGAAGAAGGCTATAAAGGTGACCAAGTTAAAATCGACTTTATGAACTCAGAAGGTGACCAAAGTAAGGTTGCAACCATGAGTAAACAATTGGTAGCAAACGGAAACGATGTTGTTGTCGGTATTGCAACTCCAGCAGCTCAAGGTCTAGCAAGTGCAACAAAAGACCTTCCTGTTATCATGGCAGCTATTACAGACCCAGTTGGAGCTAACCTTGTACAAAACTTGGAAAAACCAGGTGGAAACATCACAGGGGTATCCGACCATAACCCTGCTCAACAACAGGTTGAATTGATCAAGACATTGACTCCTGATGTCAAGACGGTTGGAGCTCTTTACTCAAGTAGTGAAGATAACTCAAAATCACAAGTTGAAGAATTTAAAACTTATGCTGAAAAAGCTGGTTTGAAAGTAGAAACATTCGCAGTTCCATCAACTAACGAAATTGCTTCAACAGTTAATGTTATGACTGGTAAAGTAGATGCAATCTGGATTCCAATTGACAACACAATCGCATCTGCGTTCTCAACTGTAGTATCAAGCAACCAAACAGCTAAAAAACCAATCTACCCAAGTGCGACTGCCATGGTAGAAGCAGGCGGTTTGGCATCAGTGGTTGTTGACCAACACGATCTTGGTGTTGCTACTGGTAAAATGATTGCCAAAGTCTTGAAGGGTGAAAAACCTGCAGATACACCAGTTAATGTCTTCTCAACTGGTAAATCAGTGATTAACAAAAAAGTTGCTCAAGAACTTGGAATCACAATTCCTGAATCAGTTCTCAAAGAAGCTGGTCAAGTAATCGAATAAGAATAAAGGAGGAGTTGGAGACATCTCCTCCAATTTTTAGAATAAAGGAAACGAATCAAACATGCTAATATCTATTATTTCACAGGGATTGGTCTGGGCTATCCTAGGTTTAGGAATCTTTATGACCTTTCGTATCCTGAACTTTCCAGATATGACAACGGAGGGCTCTTTCCCCTTGGGAGGAGCTGTAGCAGTGACTCTGATTACGCAAGGAGTTAATCCTTTTCTTGCGACTTTAGCGGCTGTAGGGGCAGGGTGTCTTGCTGGTTTAGCAGCGGGGTTATTATATACCAAAGGGAAAATTCCAACTCTTTTATCAGGAATTTTAGTCATGACTTCTTGTCATTCTATTATGCTCATGATTATGGGACGGGCTAACCTTGGACTCTTAAACACCAAGCAAATCCAAGATGTTCTTCCATTTTCATCAGAGGTTAATCAATTACTGACAGGTTTAATCTTTGTGACTTTGGTTATCCTTCTCATGCTTTTCTTCCTAGATACCAAACTTGGACAGGCCTATATCGCTACAGGGGATAATCCAGACATGGCTCGTAGTTTTGGTATCAATACAGGACGTATGGAGCTTATGGGCTTGGTCTTGTCAAATGGTGTAATCGCACTTGCTGGCGCACTTATCGCTCAACAAGAAGGTTATGCGGATGTCTCTCGTGGTATCGGTGTTATCGTTGTTGGTCTTGCCAGCTTGATTATCGGTGAGGTTCTCTTTAAGAGTCTTACTCTAGCAGAACGCTTGGTTACTATTGTTGTTGGTTCCATCAGTTATCAATTCTTGGTATGGGGCGTTATTGCTCTCGGTTTTAATACTAGTTACCTTCGCCTATACAGTGCTCTTATCCTAGCAACTTGTCTTGTAATTCCAACACTTAAGGATAAATACTTGAAAGGAATCAAGTTAAGCAAATGACAGCAATTGTAGAATTAAAAAATGCCACAAAAATTGTGAAAAATGGCTTCGATGAGGAAAAAATTATCCTAAACGATGTTTCGTTGGATATTTATGAACATGACTTCATCACAATCTTGGGTGGAAATGGAGCAGGCAAGTCAACCCTCTTTAATAGCATTGCAGGGACTCTGCCTTTGACTAGCGGGAGTATTCGCATCATGGGTGAGGATGTGACTCATTTCAGTCCTGAAAAGCGTGCCAAGTACCTCTCTCGTGTCTTCCAAGATCCTAAGATGGGAACTGCCCCTCGTATGACAGTTGCAGAAAATCTTTTGATTGCAAAATTCCGTGGAGAAAAACGTGGTCTCTTTCCAAGAAGACTCTCAGCTTACAAGGAAGAATTTCAAGCAACTATTGAGAAGGTTGGAAATGGACTAGAGAAACACTTGGATACACCGATTGAATTCTTGTCAGGTGGACAAAGACAGGCCTTGAGTTTATTGATGGCGACCTTGAAACGTCCAGAACTCCTTTTGTTGGATGAACATACAGCTGCTCTTGATCCTAAGACAAGTGTCGCCTTGATGGAATTGACGAATGACTTTATCAACAAGGACCATCTAACAGCTTTGATGATTACTCACCATATGGAAGATGCTCTCAAGTATGGAAATCGCTTGATTGTTATGAAAGATGGACAAATCATCCAAGATTTAAACAAGGATGAAAAAGCCAAGATGAAGATTTCCGATTACTATCAACTGTTTGAGTAGATAATTTTTAAATCACGCATCCTTAAAAACTTAGAAGTAGGCTTTTGCTTCTAAGTTTTTTGTATTAAAGGGAGATTATCTAAAAATGGTCTGGATTCCACCGTCTAAGATTTTATAGTATAATGATTATAAGGAAAATGTTGCTAAAGATAAAAAAATTATAAAAAAGTGTTTTGCGTCTAAATTTTATCTTGTCTCTAAAATAAGGTATTTAAAATGTATTTTTACTTTGTAAAGTATATAAGTTCTAGGTAAGGAAAAAGTCATGAAAAAAATTTTAAAAATCGTCCTCACAACGGTATTAGTTTTTCTAACTTTGTTTGGTCTATATCGTGTCTATCAAAAGAATTATTATAAAGGAGTATATGAATCTTTAAGTAATGTCTTTTTAGAAATGAACTATGCAGAAACCCGTAGTGGTGTCTTACCTGGCCTTGCTGATTTTAGTAAAGCTATTGACGGGAGTCAATCGTTTAGAGATCCAGACAGGATAATTTCCATAGGACTTGATGCAGGCTTGTCTGAAAATGAAAGTTTAGAAGTGATTGTAGGTTTTGAAGAAACTTTTATTATTGAATACCAGCAACTGTTATCTGATGGGAGATATCTATTTATTAGATACAATTATAAGAATAAAAATCTTAACCAAACTATCGAAATTTCAGATTCTAAAAGTTCACTGGCATACTACTTAGCTGCGTATAATATAAGAAATAAGGATAGCGGGGAGATAAATTTGGAGTCGTATTTTAAGAGAGCGGGCACTGTGGAAAAACCAAATTTTTACTTAACTAATCCCAACGAAGTACTAGAGTATTTAAAGCCTTATGGGATTGATGAAGCTTGGATTAAAGAAAAATCCCACTTCATGCTCTATGATGTCGTTCTAGGACGCTGGTTTAAAAATGGTAGTCAACGTTACTCGGTTGATAATCTTGGGGATGTAGAGATTATGCCACTAAGTTTTTCTGAATAGGATGATACCCAAGCAATGGAGCTGTTAAAAGAGAAGAATAATGTTGCTTATCAGTTTATCCAAGATTTAAGTAAGGAAAAAGGTAAATGAAAAAAATTTTAAAAATCCTAGTCATAACTGTATTAGTTTTTCTAACTTTGTTTGGTTTATATCGTTTGTATCAAAAGAATTATTATAAAGGAGTGTATGAATCTTTAAGTAATGTCTTTTTAGAGATGAACTATGCAGAAACCCATAGTGGTGTTTTACCTGGACTTGCTGATTTTAGTAAAGCCGTTGACGGAGGCCAATCATATCGCGATAAGGATATTATAGTTGGTATGAGTCCTGAAGCAGGCTTATCTGAGAGTGAAACTATATTAGTGTATGTAGGTATTGAAAAAACATTTCTAATTGAGTATAGGCGGTCGTTACCTGATGGCAGATACCTTTTTATTGATTATGATTATAGAGATAAGATGCTCAAACAAACTATTGAAATTTCGGAATCTGATCAATCATTAGCATATGGATTGACCGGTTATCGTATAGAAATAAAGACTAGAGGAGAACTTGATTTAGCATCATATTTGAAAATTTCCTATGGTTTTAGTTCGACTAAAGGTTTACCAAGTTTTCAGCTAACAGATCCCAACGAAGCACTAGAGTATTTAAAGCCTTATGGGATTGATGAAGCTTGGATTAAAGAAAAATCCCACCTCATGCTCTATGATGTTGTTCTAGAACGCTGGTTCAAAAAAGGTAGTCAACGCTACTCCGTTGATAATCTTGGGGATGTAGAGATTGTGCCATTGAAATCTATGAAAGAATAGAACTAAGTATGAATAGAGAGAGCTTTATAAATAGTAAATGTATGTTATAATATAGGAAATGAACTTGAGGTGATTTTTATGAATTTATTGAATATTTTTTCTGAACTTGATTATAAAGCTATCATCGAGGGGAGTCTGACTAATTTAATTCCAACAATTATAGCAGGAGGATTTGCATTATTTGTAATTGATAAAATGACAAGCTATATCCGTATTTCAAAAAAAATGGAATCCTATGGTTTTAAGGGGACGGCTTCAAAGAAGGGGTTTTCTAAAACTGATATAAAGAAGATGTGTAAAGATACTGAGAGATTAGATATTATCTTTGTATCGGGTTATGGTTTTTTTAGTGCTAACAAGACGCCTCTAAAAAAAGCTATGGATAAAGGTATGCACATTCGATTTTTATGCGCGCAAGTAGATAATCATTTCTTAACTGATATTGAAAATTTAGAAGTAGAGCAAAAAAATCGTAAATCTGGAACAAAGATTAGTGAAGAGATTCGTGAAATAGTCAACGAGTATGAATCATACATTTTAGATATTAACGTGGTAGAGCAATATTTAAATAAGATTAAGCAACTAGAACAACTAGACATTGAACAAGGCTATTTAGAAAATGGCAAAGATATAAAAAAGGAAATTGAAAAGTTATGTAAACAACTTGAGTATTATAAACGTGAAAAAAAGATGGAAATTCGCTATTACTCAACTGAGTATCGTTTACCGTTTATTTTATCTCAAAGTAAACCTTCAAAGGGTAAAATAACAACGAAAGTATGGTTGAATATCACTCTTCCTCCATATAAGTCTGTTGAAAATTTTATGTTAACTGGTGAGAGGGTTGATGATATTAACAAAGATGAGGGGGATTTTAACTTTATTGAAATGATGGAAGAACACTTTGAAAGTATCTGGAATAAGGCTTCTCTAACATTAGGTGAAAATGAAATAAAAAAAGAATCTCAGTACAAAAATTGGGAAGAGTTATTAAAATCTTCATCAGAACGGATGATAAAGTCAAGACAAACTGGCAAAGGTTTATTAATTGAAGTTGCAGCCCAGCACCCATTAGATGAAGGAAAATATCCTAATGAAGAGTTTTCAAAACGCTTGGATAAGGCTATAGAGTTATATAACAGATTAAATCAATCGGGAGAAAGTGTATATATTTATGTTCCAGGAAGTATTCATAAAAATAATGAAGTAGTAGATGAACTTTCTCTTAGCGGTGCCGGAAAAAATTATTTAGTAGAAAAAGGGATAAGTAGTGCAGTAATATATAGTGATGAGATGAATGTAAAATATAAAGGAGATCAGGGAGTTTATAATTCTACTGATGAGTGTTATGTTGCAACTCAGATTTTTGAAGAAATGAAATTTAAACAAATTTATTGTGTATGTTCGCCAGCTCAACTTTTAAGAAAAGCTTTCAGTTATATTAAGTTTGGTACTTTACCTTATTTTGAGGTTGCAAATGCTGAAACATTACATCATAGTTATGTAGATGAATATTTCAAAATGATTCCATTACTCTTGTCAGATGATAAAGCCTTACAATTGGATTCTGAATTAGGAGAAGAGATTCGTAAATGCAGAAAACCAATGAAATAAAAGATAAATAATATGGGGGGATTTTTAAGATTCGACTTATCTTTACTCAAGGAAGCAAGTTGTAGACTAACTTGCTTTTATTAAATTATTGTAGTTCTGAATATAATACTCAATGAAAATCAAAGAGCAAACTAGGAAGCTAGCCGCAGGCTGTACTTGAGTACGGCAAGGTGAAGCTAACGTGGTTTGAATTCGATTTTCGAAGAGTATAAATCTAAAATTGAAAAGTTAATTGAAAGTAAGATTTATACGATAAATTTTGTGAGTATAAGTTTAATATGAAATAAGGATGTTAGTTAAATTGAAAAAATTAGATTTTGTTCTTTTAGCCATCTTACTGTTTACTGTATCCATCCTAACTCTTGTGATCTGTAATATAAAATGGGGAATCATTACTTTAGGTCCAAGTGAAGAGACAAAGGTGCGTGTAAACGGACACTCCGAGAGTTTGGACTCCATAATCCATGTAGAGGTAATTCCAGTTACTACAGATGGGAATATAAAGCTTTCTCGAGGTGATGATTGGTTTGATCCTGAAAAAGGAATTGGATATAATATTAAGGATTCTCGGATTGAAACCTATCATTACAATGAAAAAACATAAAGCTGGGATGTAACGATATTAGAGAATCCTCATAATGGCATTGGTGTCGATCGCGAAGGTATTATTATGGATCCACCTCAAAATGCACTTTTTTCGTTTGCTTCAAAGAAAGGATTCGAAATCAAAATAAAGAATATATCTGATCAGACAGTTGAATTTAAAGTAAAAGTGACATATGATTAAGATTTGGCAAGTTGATAGTTTAGCAAGCAATAGATCCAAATAGTAGATTGATTAGAATCAAACCGGTCAAATCCTGCTAACTTTCAAATTGAAGTACCAAAATCAAATAGAAGTCATAAATATGAATAGGTGAAGGAATGGTATTACAAGATATATTTGATGCAGCTCAAGAAGGAACGTTTGAAGAGTTTTATTCGCTCTACAAGGGAGATGTCAATCAAAACACACATGAGAAATTGAATTTGTTGAACATGGTTTTAACTAGCAATACTTTGCTAGATGAAAAACTTAAGATTATTCAGTTTCTTATTGATGAAAAAATTGATGTTAATTGTTTAGACTCAGATAATAGAAATGCCTTACATAATTTGTTTCAGTTTAAAGCGAATTGGAGAGTAGATGTTGAGTATGCAACTAAGGTCATGTCAATGTTGTTGAAAGCAGGGATAAATGTTAACCAAGTTGATAAATATGGGGCAATTCCATTGATTGCTGCGATTACAGTCTTGAAATTAACAACCAAGGAAGCCTTGCCTTTATATGAGATGTTGATTGCTAGTGGTTCTGATATTCACCGTAAAGATTTTCAAGGGAAGTCAGCTATAGATTATGCGAGAGAATTCAGTTGGAGACAAGATTTATTATCTGAAAATGGAGGGTTACTTGCTGATGAATAATAGTGATTTTGGTGGATTTATGGTTTCAAATAATGTAATAAATGGCTATCCGATTCAGTACACTTATAGAGAGAAATCTTCAATTTCTCAGTTAAATGGCTGGACAATATTATCTTCTATCGATGATGAAGAATATATTTCTAATCCTGATAATTTTACAATTCTAGGTGTGACAAGTATAGTGCAAATTGCTCCGGTTCTACTAGAAATTTTTCCCGCAAAATATGGAACAGATTTGTTTTGGCTATATGATGACAATGTACATATAGGATTTTATGATTTAAAGTCAGAAAGAGAAGTTACTATTACAGAGATTTTGCAATAATCTTTTCTGAATGACTATGGTATATTTTAAAAAAACAAAATGAATGATTAAGCCAAGTAACTTTAAAAAATTTTAGAAATTCAGATAAAGGCATTGTTTTATAAAAAAGCAGGAGATAAAAACATGGCATACATACAAGAAGATTTTCAAGAATGGATTTTCCTCATTGGATTTAAGATGGACTATTTTACCAGGGAGTTTGCTGGGGAATAAGGCCTTCATTAAGACTATAGCATCTAATCTTTGGATGATTTGGAGTCTTAGATATTGGCTCACAAGGGAGGAGATTAAAGTGACGATAGAAACAGAGTTGAAAAAAATAAGTAAAAGTTTATCTTTAATAAATGACAGTCAAACCTCTAACAAGATATCTTCTACTAATCTAGAAAATATAGATGATATTTTAAATGATTATTTACCCCTTCATTTAAAATGGATAGAGAAGGGAAATTCTTGGATTGTTGAGTCATTAAGTGAGAATCGCCAATTAGATAGACAAGCCTTTTCTCAGTTACTTGTAGGAGTTAGAAATCTGTATCTTGATTTAGAGGAACTTCAAGATTTACTGATTGAAGTATCAAATGAAATAGATGAAAATTAGATGTTTAAAACGTTAAAAGAGAATAATGAAGGTATAAATGAAATTAGAACTAGAAACTAAAAATGAAGAATGGGTAGAAGTCTTTAAAGATTTGATTCCTGTAGATAATTATAGGTTAAAGGTCCTGTTGACAAACTTGTCAGATGGTCAAGAAATTCGGTTGATTGGAGAAAAGAATCGTTTTAAATTATCATGTTTTTGCTATGATGAAGCACGATTTTTTAGCAGGGAATTGTATTTATCTGCAATTCTGGATAAAGAGATGTTTAAAAAATATGAAAAAAATAATTTCCAAAATATCATTTATGAAGTCAAAAATAGTCAATTAGTGAATAAACTCGGATATACAGCCTATGGTAGTGCAGGAACACTGTATTCACAACATTATATCATCATAACTCAAGATAGTGTAGTGGAGATTCTTGTGTCCGCAAATTCTAATTTAAGTATCAGTCAATACTAGAAAATTTGCTAAATAAACATGTACACCGCTGTAGTACAATTATCAGAAAATAGAACTTGGAGAATTGATATGGAAAAATGGACGGAAATTAAACCGGGCTTCATCCCTTTTGGCGACTATGGTATCGAGATAAATATAGACGGAGATACTCTAATTGCCTACTTGGAAGATTCGGAAAAATTTAAATTTACCTTTACAAAAGTTTGGGCTTTCCGTTCAGTCCAGGAAAGTTTAGAATTAATAGATAGTTACTGGGAGCAAGGATTAGCAAAGAACAGACCACTTTATCTGACCAACTATATCTATGAAGTCGAGAATGCAGAATTTGGGGACTTGGTCGCTTCTGCAAATATAGTTAATAAAAAGCTCCATCACTACAAATTAATGTCGACGCATTTTTTAGTGGATATTGTATCTGAAAATGATGTAAAAGTGGAGAAAGTGACTAGCTAGTTTTATGAAATAGTCTCATGTAAAGTGTATGAAATGGTTTACTTTTTTTCAGAAATAAGCTATACTAGTTAGAGTAAACTGTGATAAAATGGAGGTATTGTCTATGGTTGACAAGAGACTCATCGAAGAGATCAAAAACAATACCAATATTGTCGAAATCATAGGAGAAGTGATTTCCTTACAAAAATCTGGACGGAACTTTTTAGGGCTCTGTCCTTTTCATGGTGAAAAGACTCCTTCCTTTAACGTGGTCGAGGATAAGCAGTTTTACCACTGTTTTGGATGTGGTCGTTCTGGAGATGTTTTTAAGTTTATCGAGGAGTATCAGCAGGTAACCTTTGCGGATGCGGTGAGGATATTAGCTGAGAGACTTGGGATTCAGATGGCAGCGCCTGTTCATAGTTCTGTACAGCCTAGGTCGCCGCATCAAAATCTCTACGATATGCATGACAAGGCTGCTCGGTTTTATCATGCCATCCTCATGACAACTAAGATGGGTGAGGAGGCTAGGAACTACCTCTATAAACGTGGCTTAACAGATGATGTTCTCAAGCATTTTATGATTGGTTTGGCCCCAGCAGAACGCTCTTATCTCTATCAACGTTTAGCAGATGATTATAGTGAGAAGGACTTGCTGGATTCAGGTTTGTTTTATCTATCTGAGAGTAACCAATTCTTTGATACCTTTCATAATCGCATTATGTTTCCTCTTTCAAATGATCAAGGAAAGGTGATTGCCTTTTCTGGTCGTGTATGGCAAGAAGAAGATTCTCAAACTGGAAAGTATAAAAATAGTCGAGCGACGGCAATTTTTAACAAGAGTTACGAATTATATCATTTGGAGAGGATAAAAAAAGGCTCGGGCAAGGCTCCTGAAATCTACCTGATGGAAGGGTTTATGGATGTCATTGCGGCTTATCGTGCTGGTATTGAAAATGCAGTTGCTTCTATGGGTACCGCACTGACAAGTGAACATGTGGAGCATCTGAAACGCTTTACCAAAAAAGTGATCGTCACCTATGACGGAGATAAGGCTGGGCAAGCTGCGACGGCTAAAGCCTTGGACGAGCTTAAAGATATACCTGTCCAAGTAGTCCAGATTCCTGATGCGATGGATCCGGATGAATATTTGCAGAAAAACTCTCCTCAAGACTTGGCTTATCTCTTAACCAATACACGCATTAGTCCTGTTGAGTTTTACATTCATCATTTCAGACCTGAAAATAGTGAAAATCTACAAGCCCAGATTGAATTTATAGAGAAAATTGCCCCCTTAATCGCCAAGGAACCCTCTATCACAGCTCAGAATTCCTACATTCACATTTTGACGGATCACTTGCCATCTTTTGACTATCAGCAAGTCGAACATATTGTCAATGAAAGTCGTGTTAGACAGAGAAAGGAGAAGGTCAAGGAGACCTATAGTCCGAGTCCTGTCACTATGTCTGTTACCAAGCAGCTGACAGCAGTGATGAGAGCGGAAGCCCATATCCTCTACCGAATGATGGAACATCCCTTGGTGCTTAATGACTATCGCTTAAGAGAGGATTTTATCTTTGAAACTCCAGAGTTTCAGACCTTGTATGGACTCTTGATTGATAATGGAAGTATCTCATCTGAGGATTTGGCTCATCAGACCAGAGAAGTGGAGAGTGCGTGGTATCAAGTCCTAGCCTTAGATTTGCCACCTGAGATGTCCCCTCACGAGTTAGCTGAAGTGGAAGAGTCACGAAAAAGAGCTCTTTTGAATCAGGAAAATCTGCAAATTAAAAAGAAAGTTCAGGAAGCTAGCCATGTCGGTGATACAGACACCGCATTAGAAGAGCTAGAACGCTTAATTGCCCAAAAAAGAAGAATGGAGTAAGAATGGCAACAAAACAAAAAGAAGTAACAACCTTTGACGTCCAAGTAGCGGAATTTATTCGCAATCATAAAAAAACTGGTACAGCAACTGATGATGAAATCAATAACGCCCTCGTAATTCCCTTCACTTTAGATGTGGAAGGTATTGAGAATCTTTTGCAACGCATTCAAGATGCTGGTATCTCAATTACGGACAACGAAGGAAATCCTAGTGCGCGTGTTTTGAGCACTGAGGAAGAACCAGAGTTGACTGATGAAGATTTGATTGGTTCAACCTCTGCTAAGGTCAATGACCCTGTCCGTATGTATTTGAAAGAAATCGGGGTTGTGCCTCTGCTTACAAATGAAGAGGAAAAAGAGTTGGCCCTTGCTGTTGAAGCGGGTGATATCGAAGCTAAACAACGCCTTGCAGAAGCGAACCTTCGTTTGGTAGTATCTATCGCTAAACGTTATGTTGGACGTGGAATGCAGTTCCTTGACTTGATCCAAGAAGGAAACATGGGCTTGATGAAGGCCGTTGATAAATTTGACTACTCTAAAGGGTTCAAATTCTCAACTTATGCGACTTGGTGGATTCGTCAGGCCATTACTCGTGCAATTGCTGACCAAGCTCGTACCATCCGTATTCCAGTACACATGGTGGAAACCATTAACAAGCTTGTTCGTGAACAACGTAATCTTCTTCAAGAGTTGGGACAAGATCCAACTCCTGAACAAATCGCTGAACGCATGGATATGACACCTGACAAGGTTCGTGAAATCCTCAAGATTGCCCAAGAGCCGGTTTCTCTTGAAACACCAATCGGTGAAGAGGACGATAGCCATCTTGGTGACTTTATCGAAGATGAAGTGATTGAAAATCCAGTTGACTACACAACTCGTATCGTTTTGCGTGAGCAGTTGGATGAAGTCTTGGATACTCTTACAGATCGTGAAGAAAATGTCTTGCGTCTCCGTTTTGGTCTTGATGATGGGAAAATGCGTACCTTGGAAGATGTTGGTAAAGTCTTCAACGTGACTCGTGAGCGTATCCGTCAGATTGAGGCAAAAGCTTTGAGAAAACTTCGCCAGCCAAGTCGAAGCAAACCACTTCGTGATTTCATTGAAGATTAAGTTGAGGGAGAGTGAAGATGGCTTATACAGAAGAGCAAATTGAAAATATCAAAACACGTATTTTGACAGCCCTAGAAGAAGTGATTGACCCTGAATTGGGGATTGATATTGTCAATCTAGGCTTGATCTACGAGATTCGTTTTGATGGCGATACAGGTGAGACTGAAATTGATATGACCTTGACAACCATGGGTTGTCCCTTGGCAGATCTTTTAACTGACCAAATCTATGATGCTATGACGGATGTTCCAGAGGTTACTAACGTTGAAGTCAAATTAGTTTGGTATCCAGCTTGGACAGTTGAGAAAATGAGCCGTTACGCTCGTATCGCTTTAGGCATCAAGTAAATAAATGATAAAAAGAGAAATAGTGTTGACGCCAGGAAATTCCCAGCTTTTATACTATCTCTCTTTTAATTTGCTGATTTTATTTGAAGAAAATGGTATAATGGTTACTATGGAAAAAGAGAAATTACGCATCAATATGCTAAGTTCAAGTGAAAAGGTAGCTGGCCAAGGTGTGTCTGGTGCTTACCGTGAACTGGTGCAGCTTTTGAAACGAGATGCGAAAGACCAACTGATCGTAACGGAAAATCTACCGATTGAGGCGGACGTTACTCATTTTCATACGATTGATTTTCCTTATTATCTCTCGACCTTTCAGAAAAAACGTTCTGGTCGTAAGATTGGCTATGTTCACTTCTTACCAGATACCTTGGAAGGTAGTTTGAAGATTCCATTCTTCTTAAAGGGGATTGTCAAACGCTATGTATTTTCTTTTTATGAGCGTATGGAGCATCTGGTTGTGGTTAATCCTACCTTCATTGATGATTTGGTTGCTGCTGGGATTCCACGTGAAAAAGTGACCTATATTCCTAACTTTGTCAACAAAGAAAAATGGCATCCACTTCCTATAGAGCAAGTTGAACAACTTCGAAAAGATATGGGAATTGATGAGAATCAGTTTGTAGTCGTTGGTGCAGGTCAGGTTCAGAAGCGTAAAGGAATAGATGACTTTATCACTCTAGCTGAGGAATTACCGGATATTACTTTTATTTGGGCTGGTGGTTTCTCATTTGGTGGTATAACGGATGGTTATGAACGCTATAAAAAGATTATGGATAATCCTCCTGAAAATCTAATTTTCCCAGGGATTGTTGACCCAGAACGGATGAGAGAGCTCTATGCCTTGGCTGATCTTTTCTTACTTCCAAGCTATAATGAACTCTTTCCAATGACTATTTTAGAGGCAGCAAGTTGTGAAGCTCCCATTATGCTTCGTGATTTGGATCTATACAAGGTCATTCTGGAGGGAAATTATAGACCAACTACTGATGTGGATGAGATGAAAGAAGCTATCTTGGACTATCGGGAGCATCCAGAAGCTCTGAGAGAATTGAAAGAAAAGGCAAAGGCTATTTCAAGAGAATACTCAGAAGAGCATTTGCTTGAAATCTGGCTAAAATTCTATCGGGAGCAAGCAGCTTTAGGAAAAAAATGAGGTAGTATATGCGAATTGGATTATTTACAGATACTTATTTCCCACAGGTCTCGGGTGTTGCGACCAGTATTCGAACCTTAAAAACAGAACTTGAAAAGCAAGGACATGCCGTCTTTATCTTTACGACAACCGATAAGGATGTCAATCGTTATGAAGACTGGCAGATTATCCGTATCCCTAGTGTTCCTTTCTTTGCCTTTAAAGACCGTCGTTTCGCCTATCGTGGATTTACGAAAGCTCTTGAGATTGCCAAACAATACAAGCTGGATATTATTCATACGCAGACTGAGTTTTCTCTTGGTTTATTGGGAATTTGGATTGCTCGAGAACTGAAAATCCCAGTCATTCATACCTATCATACCCAGTACGAGGACTATGTTCACTACATTGCTAAGGGTTTGTTGATTCGTCCGAGCATGGTCAAGTATCTTGTAAGGGGATTTCTTCATGATGTGGATGGTGTGATTTGTCCGAGTGAGATTGTGCGTGACTTGTTATCTGATTATAAGGTCAAAGTTGAAAAGCGTGTCATTCCTACAGGTATTGAGCTAGCCAAGTTTGAACAACCTGAGATTGGACCAGAACATATCGTAGACTTACGTGATAAATTAGGCATTAAGAAAGACGAAAAGATGCTTCTTAGTCTTTCCCGGGTGTCTTACGAAAAGAACATTCAAGCTGTTTTGGCAGCACTTCCAGATGTTCTAAAAGAAGAGCAAAATGTTAAATTAGTCGTAGCTGGAGATGGACCTTATCTGGAAAACCTCAAGGAGCAAGCAGAAGATTTGCAGATTCAGGATTCTGTTATCTTTACAGGTATGATCGCTCCAAGCGAGACAGCACTTTACTATAAGGCGGCTGATTTCTTCATTTCAGCTTCAACTAGTGAGACGCAAGGCTTGACCTATCTTGAAAGTCTTGCAAGTAAGACTCCGGTAATAGCTCATGGAAATCCTTATCTAGATAATTTGATTAGCGATAAGATGTTTGGAACTCTTTATTATGAAGAGAGAGATCTAGCAGGGGCTATTTTAGAAGCTTTAATTGCAACTCCAAGGATGGATGAAAAACTTTTGGCTGAAAAATTGTATGAAATTTCAGCTGAGAATTTTGCTAAGAGAGTCCATGAGTTTTATTTGGATGCTATCATCTCAAACAATTTTGAAAAAGAATTAACTCGTGATGAGCCGATGACACAACGGATTTTAAAGACAGTATTTTACTTGCCACAACAGGCAGTTTCAGTTCCAGTCAAAAGTTCTAAACGAATGTTAAAAGCATCCAAGAAACAGTTGAATGATTTGAGAGATTATTGGAATGACTAAGGTCTTCGAAGAAAGGAAATGAAGAAATGAAAAAGAAATTTATGAGAAGTAGTCGAAATCAAAAAATCGGTGGAGTATGCGCTGGTTTGGCTAATTATTTTGATATTGATCCGACAATCGTACGTGTGATCTGGGGAGTTCTAGCTTTTTGTTATGGTAGCGGACTTATTGCTTACTTAATCTTGTGGGCAATTGCTCCAGTTTCGGAAGAATATTAAAAATAGGGAATTATAGAAAAGGAGAAAATAATGGCATTTGGTGATAATGGAAAACGTAAAAAAACATTTTTTGAGAAATTGACACTATTCGTCGTTTTGATTATGTTGTTTGTAACCTTAGCAGGTATCTTTGCTACAGCCATCGGTGTATTTAGCAGATTTTAAGAAGCTAGTATTTCTAGCAAGTAGTAATAGTTGGTGACTGGGATTTCCCAGCCCTTTTTAAAGTGAGAAAAGAATATGAGTATGTTTTTAGATACAGCCAAGATTAAGGTCAAGGCTGGAAATGGTGGCGATGGCATGGTTGCTTTTCGCCGAGAAAAATATGTCCCTAATGGAGGACCATGGGGTGGTGACGGTGGCCGTGGTGGTAACGTTGTTTTCGTTGTAGATGAAGGTTTACGTACCCTGATGGACTTCCGTTACAATCGTCATTTTAAAGCCCAATCGGGTGAAAAAGGGATGACCAAAGGAATGCACGGACGCGGTGCAGAAGACTTGATTGTTCGAGTACCGCAAGGAACAACTGTTCGTGATGCAGAAACTGGAAAAGTTATTACTGACTTGATTGAGCACGGTCAAGAGTTTATCGTTGCTCACGGTGGTCGAGGTGGTCGTGGGAATATCCGTTTTGCGACACCAAAAAATCCTGCTCCAGAGATTTCTGAAAATGGAGAACCTGGTCAGGAGCGCGAATTACAGTTAGAACTTAAAATTCTTGCGGATGTTGGTTTGGTTGGATTCCCTTCAGTTGGAAAATCAACTCTGCTCAGCGTAATTACCTCTGCAAAACCTAAAATTGGTGCCTATCACTTTACAACAATCGTTCCAAATCTTGGTATGGTCCGTACCCAATCAGGTGAGTCCTTTGCAGTGGCAGACCTTCCTGGTTTGATTGAAGGAGCAAGTCAAGGTGTGGGCTTGGGAACTCAATTCCTTCGCCATATTGAGCGTACTCGCGTTATCCTTCACATCATCGATATGTCAGCCAGTGAAGGTCGCGATCCTTACGAAGATTATCTAGCTATTAACAAAGAGTTGGAATCTTATAACCTTCGTCTTATGGAGCGTCCACAGATTATTGTTGCCAATAAAATGGATATGCCTGATAGTCAAGAAAACCTTGAAGAGTTCAAGAAAAAATTGGCGGCTAACTATGATGAGTTCGAGGACTTACCAGCCATCTTCCCAATCTCTGGTTTGACTAAGCAAGGTCTTGCACCTTTACTAGATGCAACAGCAGAGCTCCTTGATAAGACTCCAGAATTCCTTCTTTATGACGAGTCAGAAATGGAAGAAGAAGTTTATTATGGCTTTGACGAAGAAGAAAAACCATTTGAAATTAGTCGTGATGACGATGCAACTTGGGTACTTTCAGGTGAAAAACTCATCAAACTCTTTAACATGACTAACTTTGATCGTGATGAGTCTGTCATGAAGTTTGCTCGTCAGTTGCGTGGTATGGGAGTTGATGAAGCTCTCCGTGCTCGTGGCGCCAAGGATGGAGATTTGGTTCGTATCGGTAAGTTTGAGTTTGAGTTTGTAGACTAGGAGATAGCTATGGGAGATAAACCGATATCTTTCCGTGATGCTGATGGAAATTTTGTTTCTGCAGCAGACGTCTGGAATGAGAAAAAGTTAGAAGAACTCTTTAATCGCCTCAATCCAAATCGTGCTTTGAGACTTGCAAGGACTAAAAAGCAAGCTGAAAATAACAAATCATAAAATAAACCCGTGATGACTGTAATCACGGGTTTTTGCTACCGATCAAAAAATAGAGGTGGTGCAAATTGTTTGAGGCGTTCAAAGCAAGATTGAGCTTGTTCCTTATCCTCGCAGATAACCAAACAGACATCATTTCCACAGATAGTAGCCACTATTTCAGGGAAGTTTAGGGCGTCCAAGATAGATCCGAAGGATTGTGCCAAACCTGGATAGGTTTTGATAACAACCTGGTGTTGGACGGGTTGCATCATGTAGAGGGCTTCCTCCATATAGACTTCTAGCCGTTTTTCCCACTTGGATGTAGAGTCAGTGTTGATTGAATAATAGGAGTGCTCCCCTTCACGAATCTTAGAAAGATTCATCAGATTGATGTCTCTTGAAAGTGTTGCTTGTGTGACCTGTACTCCGTTTTCAATCAGTAGTTCTTGTAATTCAGTTTGGGTATGAATTTTTTGTTTAGTGATTAGGGCTCGGATGAGCTGGTGTCTTTGCTCGGCTTTGTTCATCTACAGTTACCTCCCTTTGAAAAGGTATCTCAAGATTGGACTGTTCAAGGTCTACAGTCAAGTGATAGTCTGTATTGTCACGTACAGTAATCTCAAAGTCTGTTGTGTAAAGAACGAGACGTACTGTATCGCCTTCTTTTAGTTTGTAAATAGTTGGTTGGAGTTCAAATTGAAATTCCATCCATTCATCAGGCTTAACTTCCTCAATTTTCAGTAAATCATGACGATTTTGAAGATTGAGATAGCCTTTGGTGATAACGCGCTGTGCATTTGGGCTAAACGGTAGCTCGCAAAGATTTTCCAGCATGTGGTAACGACCATTATCAATCGTACGAGCAGACAAGACTCCTGGATACGGTTGTAGGTATTTCTTTTGACCAAGTTCGAGAAGTTGAGCAGAGAGAAGACCTTTATTGGTACTTGACTTGAGACGGAGGTTAAGTTTGACACGCCCGTTTAGTTGTATATCTTCTAAAATAGGAATATCAATGGTAACCTGGTTGACCTTGCCTTGATAGAGTTCATTATTAAAGGTTTGATAGGTTTTCCCAAAACGTTCAAAGTCTGACTCTTCATACTGGTTATCAATAACTGCCTCATCACTACCAAGTGGGATAATCTTCCTATCAGTCTGATTGCCAAAATCATCTAGTGTCAACCAAGTTTGAGGGCTGGTGTTATCCTGCCAAATGACTGTAGGTAGGTGATATTCAGTTTCTTGGCCCAGTAATTTTTGAGTCAACAAAGCATTCATGGATTCACGGAAGTCGATAGACTGCCAGTTGTTCATATAAACATGAGCACCATTATGATAGAAGAGGTGTTTTTTAATAGAACTTGGCAGTGCATTGAACATTTGATAGACATGAAGTGGTTTCACGTTCCAGTCTTGCGAACCGTGTGTGAAAACAACCTCTGCTTTGACCTTGTGGGCATTAAGCAGATAGTTACGGTCATGCCAAAATTGGTTATAATCCCCAGTCTTACGGTCTAGATTTATCTTAAGCTCTTCCATGGATGCTTTGTGAGCTTCATTCCCACGAATATAGTCACCAGCTAGAAGATTGCGTGAATAAGTTAATTCATCTAATGAATCGAAGTCCTCACCTGGATAACCTCCAGGGCTTGTGACAAGACCGTTTTCACGGTAATAGTTATACCATGATGAAATCCCTGCTTCAGCAATGATGACCTCTAAACCATCAACTTCTGTAGTAGCAAGACCATTAGACATTGTACCAAGGTAAGAAAGTCCAGTAGTAGCAACTTTTCCATTTGACCAATCAGCCTTGACTTGACGTTTACGACTGTGGTCTGTGAAGGCACGACAACGACCATTGAGCCAATCGATAACATTCTTGTAGCCTTCAATTTGACGATAATCACCATTTGGCATCAGACCTTGTGAATCCTTGGTTCCAAGACCTGATACATAGATATTAGCAAATCCTCTCGGAAGGAAATAATCATTGAGAGTGTAGCTACTATTAATATGAGTGAGTTTTTCTTCGGCTTCAGCCACAAGATCGGCTTGGCTAACTGGCTCAACAAAACTAATACTTGGTTCTTCTAAGCTAATCTCGTGAGGTTCTTTGACTGCTAATTCCCCTTCCATTTTGTAGAGGGCCTTATCACTAGCTTTATCATTGGTTCCCTGGTGGTATGGACTTGCAGTCATGACAGCTGGAATTTTGCCTTGGTAAGACGGACGGATGATGTTAACCTTGACTAAATCAGGTAGACCATCATTATCAGAATCAATACGACTTTCTACATAAACAACTTCACGAATAGCATTGTGAGTTGAGAAAGTAGCCAAACTCTTGCCATTGAAGTAGTGATAATCATTGTCCTCAGGGATAAGACCATCACTAACGAGCTGATCGATCAAGGTATTTCCTTTTTTAGTGCGCGTGTTAAGGACTTGATAGAGGTTATCATCTAAATTGCTGAATACGATAGGAAGTCCTGTTTTTTTATGAAAGCTTTGACCATCTTCGAAGTCTATAAGGTAGCTGAATCCAAGCAATTGAAAAACTACGGTATAAAAGATTTCTGCAGTTAATTCACGATCAGAATTGAAGAAAGTGAGTAGGTCAGTCTCCTTATCAACTGCCAAAGTTGAGAGGGGATAGTCGGTATTTTTATAATTAAAAAAACAAGTTCTGACAAAAACTTCAAACTGTTCTTTAGTTGAAAGTGCAGGGTCGATCTTGAAGCCAAGACTGGATAATTCATGTAAAGCTTGTTGCTGGCTTACAGGATAGTAACTGAATTGATTAAAACGCATAGATGCCTCCTTTGAAGAATCATTCTAAATTTATTATATCAAAAAAGCAAGGAAAATGATAGAAAAGAAAAGTGAAGTTATAGAAACTAAAATGAATAGCTGGAGATTTATAGTATAAAAAAACCATCTAGTCAAGATAGCGTTCTTGGAATTAAAAAAACTGAGAAACCAGTAAAGACGAGGTTCGCAAGCCCTGGTTGGAGTTTTTCGGGAACAAACCCTTTACCCAAGAACCCGACCGAGCCATCAGCCAAGCAGACCAACTGCTAGACTACAAAAGCTGGTCCGAGGAGGACAGGAAAATGTTTAGTCAACTACGTATGCGAGAAGAACAAGCCTTGTTACCACAGGACTATGCTTTGGAACGAGCCGAAGAAAAAGGCTTAGAACAGGGACTGGAGCGTGAGAAACTTTTTGCCTTTCTGGATATGGTTCGTCAAGGTCTTCTGGCTTCTGAATTTGCCAGCCAGCAATTGGGCATGCCCCTTGCTGAGTTTGGGTCTTTGCTATAAATGAGAATGGGAACATGTTATCGAATTAGATAGCATGTTTTATATTGTACCCTTCGATAATCTCTTTAAACAACGTCAACGTCGCATTGGATTATATATGTGACTGACTCCGTCAGTCTTATCTACAACCTCAAAGCAGTGCTTTGAGCTGACTGTGTAAGTTCTATCCACGACCTTAAACACTGTTTTGAGTAGCCTGCGGCTAGCATTCTAGTTTGTTCTTTGATTTTCATTAAGTATTGGGTCAATAGTCAATGCTTGTTTTCGTTTTTAAACTTACTCGAATTCTAATTATGCATATGTAAAATCTTCTGTAATTAAGTATAAATCGCACTAAAATATAACTGTATAATGTTACAATTAAATATATATAAGTGCAAAAAATGCAAAATCAAACTGTCTGAAAATTCCCTACTTTTTCAAACTGTTTCTTTTATTTTTTGCGAAATTTTGAATTCGAAAAGTTTGCATATATATTGAAAATAGGGTAGAATATGAGTGTAGGTTCCTGCATACACAAGAGGATATTACTCATTCTTTTTAAGTAATAAATTTTGTTATGTAGAAGCTATATCAACTAATTCCAAAAGGAGAAAAAAAATGGAACACAAAAACTCCATGAGTCGTGTTGAACGTTTGCGCCGTGAAAAGGTCACGCGATACTCGATTCGTAAATATAGCTTTGGAGCGGCCAGTGTAGCAGTCGCTGCTCTTTTCATGTTCTTAGGTAATGGAGCTGTATCAGTTCAAGCGGATGAAATTCAGGGAAATCAGGTTACTGAAAGCGCTAAACCACAACCTGAAGAAGACAAGTCTAAGCCTGCGACAGAAGTAGCGCCAGCTTTGAACAAAACTCAACTTGAAAGCTACATTTCAGAAATTGAGACAAAACTTTCTAACGGTTTTTACGATAACAAAACTGAAGAAAGTGTTGCAGCCTTAAAAGCTGATTTAGAAGCAGCAAAAGCTACATTAGCGAATGCAACAACTCAAGCTGAACTAAAACAAGCTTACAGCAAACTTGTCACTACAGTTAACTCTAAATTAAAAAATAAACCTGTAGAGAAAAAAGAAATTCCAGCGGTAGATACAACTGAAGGAAAAGAAACTGTAGGTAAAAAAGCAGAAAACACTGAACCAAGTGCGACTAATTCACACGCCATTCCTGCAAAGGCCGAAGAAGGTTCAGGATTTAGAAGAAACGATTCAGGGGCTCCTCAAGTTACAGACACTGTAAATTATACTGATGGAGCAGGTGTACCCCGTCGTGGTGTAACATCTGCAGATGCTTCTTTATCAGGGACTGGGACTAACGGAAAAACTGTAGAAGTTACAGTTGAAACTCCAGATAGAGGTACGAGAGTTTATAGCGCATTAGTAACTAATGGAAAATGGACTGTGCCATTAGAAGAACCATTAAAAGCTAGTAGAGATGCATTTAACAAAGATCAGCATGAAACAAAAATTACAGTAAAGTATATAGATGTAAATAATATATTAAACGATGAGACACGAGTTTATCTTGGACGTCCAGAATTTGTTAACAATACAGTAGTTGCAGGACAAAAAGAAGTATTGGTAAAAGTTCCGAAAGACGCGGACAATTTATGGGTAGGATTCGCAAATTCTAATGACCTTCAAGTAGCTATGAACAATGGGAACCCTGAATCTAAAGATACATCAATACTAACTGCAACAATGGCAGATACACAAAATGATCCTATCTTCCATATAGTAAAATTAACATTCGTTCAAAACGCAATTAAAGAAGGTTCTAATGGAATTAACATACAAGCACAATCTCTTTACAGTGCGGCAGGAGGAGCTCTACCTGGAGCAACAGAAGCACCAGAAGCTAAACGTCCAACATTAACTGCAACGAACGAAGCACCTACAATAGCATCAGCAGTTGAAGGAAACAGAAAAACTGTTGCTCAAGGTGCTCAACTTGACCTTGCATCTCTTGTGACAGTAGCAGATACAGAAGATGATGCGCAAGTAACAGTAGGTAATAAAGTCCATGCTGAAGTTGTTTCAGTAAATGGTGACGCAGCAACCAAGACAGTTGATACAAATACCCAAGGCACTTATACAGTTAAGTATAAAGCTGTTGATAGCCAAGGTAAAGAGTCAAACGAGATTGAAGTTACTGTAGTTGTAAATCCTGCTGAAAACGAAGCGCCAACAGTAGAAATTCCATTTTCAAATGGTAAAGATGTCTACGTTTATGGAGCGGAGCCATCAGGTTTCGATATCAAGATTAAAGATAATTCAGGTGTTATCAAAAGTGCAACTGTTTTACGAGGAGGGAATAATTCTTTCAATCCTGTAGCAGGTGAAACAGATATGCTTGATGTACAATATGGTTATAAAGCAAATATATTTACTAGCGATACAACAGCATCTGAACAAAGTCCAGCTATAATTCATTATAGAGGGTTACCAGGTGGTGAACTGAATGCAGGACAGTTAGAAAAAGCCAAAACTACTGGACTTACTTTAGGTTGGCGATATGTTAGAGTAGTTGATAAGGCAGGTAATATGCTTGATAATATTGCTCAAGGTGACAAATCAAAAGACAGAGACCTAGGAGCATTCAACGTTATTGTAAAACCTCAGACATATAAATACGATCCAGTTGAGTTAGCGAATGCAAATAAAGTTTTAGTTACAAATCCTGCTCAACTAACAACAGAAGAACTAACAAACGTTAAAAACAGCCTTAAGGTTGAATATTCAAAAACAAATGACGATGCACAATTAGCAAGTAAAAAAGGAACTTTACTTGATGATGCTAAAACTGTAGTTGCCGATGTAACCGAGTCTGGTAATAATTTCACTGTTATTTATAAAGATGGATCAACAGATTCAATCGCAAAATCTAAACTAATCAAGAGCGGAACTGCACCAACAGTAAATACAACAATAAAAGCATCAGGAAGTATTCCGGATTCAGTTCCATCATCAGATTCAGAATTAACAGGGACAGGTACACCTGGAGCAAAAGTTAAAGTTACTGTTAAGAATCCAGAAACAGGAGCTGTGATTTCAGAAAAAACAGCTGTAGTAGGAGAAGATGGTAACTGGAGACTTCCATTAGAAGAAGGATTAAATAGTAATACACAATTACCAGGAGCTAATGAAGCAACAAGACGCTTCTTTGCACCTAAAAATCCAGTAGAAATTACACAAGTTGTAAATGGAATTGAGACTGAGTCAAGAGCAGTTTCAGTAGCAGTAGGGGAATCTAAGATTTTACCATCAGCAGCAGCTAAAGATGGTAAGAGTGTTGTAGCAGGAGCAAAAGAAGTAACGATCACTGTACCACATGATGCGGGAAGATCATATTTCTTCTATACTAATAAAGGTGCTACATCTACGACTGAGGTCGCTTTAGAACAAAGCCAAAATGGATGGTCAATCATCAAAAATGGTGATAAAGCAACTATTAAGTCAGTGGAAAAAGGAGTATCTGTTCATACAATCACATTGACAATGAACGAAAATGCGCTATTCCAAGAAGGTGACAATAAGTTAGAAATTATCAGTCATAATGGACCTTCTTCGCCTCCAAGTCGTTTAGGAAGATACAAAATTAATGTAACAAACGAAAAACCAACACTTGCTTCTAAAAATGCTCAACCAGAAACTACAGTAAATGTAGGAGATACTGTAGATCCAGTATCACTTGTTACTGCAGCAGACCATGAAGATGATAAAGATGCAACACTTGGAACTAAAGTACGTGCTGAAGTAATCTCAGTAAATGGAGATGAATCTGTTAAGACTGTGGATACAACAACTGCGGGAAGATATGAAGTTAAATATAAAGCGGTTGATAGCCAAGGAAAAGAATCAGATGTATTAACTCACACTGTAATTGTTCAAGGTCCAGCGCCAACAGTTGAGGCTCCATACTCAAATCAAGCTAATAAACAAATCTATGTTTATACAGGTGAAAATACTGATTTAACTTTCAAAGGTGCAGATGAAAATGAAGTTAAAGATCTTTACCTACGTGGACCTGGAGATATTAGTAAAGATAATACTACAGACTATGGTTTTACAACAGGTAAAATCACTGATGGTACAGTTACTACAGGAGTAGGTGAAGTATCTGCTGACAAACGAACAGCGACTGTCAAGATGACTGGTAAAACTAATCTAGCAGCTGGTAAAGAGTGGACAAGTTTCGTTGTGTCTAAAGATAATGACGGTAAACTTTCAAACACTGATTATAGAGCGATAGATGTAGATCCTAACGCCAAAGAAAAACCAGGATATGTTCGATTTGTAGTTAAAAATCAAACATCTAAATACGATATAGCAACTCCAACTGAAAAAGTTGCTGTAACAGACCCAGCTAACGTAACGCAAGATGAGTTAGATAAAATCAAAGAAAAATTACAAATTGAGTATTCTAAGAGTAATGATGATGCTAACTTAGCAGAGAAAAAAGGTAAAGCTGTAGATGCTGAAGATGCTAAGACTAAGATTAAATCAGTAGAAAAAGATGCTAATGGAAATCTTGTAGTAACATACACAGACGGATCTAAAGATACAAGATCATTATCAGATTTTGTAGCTAAAAATCCAGAAGTAACTCCAGTTAAAGATCCAGCAAACTTAACAGACGCAGAAAAAACTAAAGTAGAAGAAGCCGTTAAGAAAGCTAACCCAACAGCAACGAAAGTTGAAGTAGGTAACGATGGAACAACAACTGTAACCTTCCCAGACGGATCAACAGCAAAACTAACACCAGAGAAGACAGCTAAAACAGCTGACTCAAATGGTCTTGTAGATCCAGAAGTAACTCCAGTTAAAGATCCAGCAAACTTAACAGACGCAGAAAAAACTAAAGTAGAAGAAGCCGTTAAGAAAGCTAACCCAACAGCAACGAAAGTTGAAGTAGGTAACGATGGAACAAC
>NZ_JASHGH010000009.1:0-90503 GCF_047460405.1 Streptococcus infantis
CATATGAATCTTTCTAATGAGTTGTTTTGTCGCTTTTCATTATAGGTCATATGGGACTTTTTTTCTACAACAAAATAGGCTCCATAATATCTATAGGGGATTTACCCACTACAAATATTATAGAGCCACTAAATTAAGAGTCTGAGAACTATTTTGTCTCAGACTCTTTTTGTTTAAATACTTTTTCCTGGTAGGAGGGAAACTGGTAAGAAATAACCGGTTGTGGCAACTTCTTTTCCTTCGATTTTTTGAAGGAGTAAATCAACTGTCAGGCGAGCAATTTCTTCCAAGGGTTGTTTAATGGTAGTAAGGTGAGGATAGAAATTCTCGATAAAATAAGTTCCATCGTAACCAATAACCTTGAGTTGTTCTGGAACAGAGATACCAAGTTCCTGAGCAATCTTCATAACCAAGATGGCTGTTAAATCGTCTGATGCGAAAATAGCATCTGGTTTTTGTTTGGTTAGGATAGTTTTGATTTCCATTTCTTTTCGAAGGGGTGAAAAGTCACTGGAAACATTGATAATGGGAGCCTTGGGTAAGATTGAAGCAAAACCAGCATGGCGAAGTCCAGTTGGTGAATTGGAGTTATCATTACCTGTAATCATAATGACAGACTTAGCTCCAGTTTTCGCTAAAGTTTGAGCTGCAAGGACTCCACCAGCATAGTTATCAGAGGAAACGACAGGAATGTCTGGTGATAGGTTACGGTCAAAAGAAATAATTGGAGCTGTTACGCGATTGTAGTCTTCAATCCCTAAGTTATGGCTACCAGAGATAATGCCGTCCACTTGGTTGGCTTCTAGCATTTCAAGATATTCACGTTCTTTTTCCGAATCGTGCTCACTGTTACAGATGATTGTCTTGTAGCCTTTTTTGAAGAGTTCGTGTTCCAATTTGTCAATCAATTCAGCATAGAAAACATGGCTGATTTTTGGGAAAATCAACCCAATTAACTTGGCTGATTTCCCTTGGAGGCTACGAGCTAGGTTGTTGGGTTTATAACCCAACTCCCGCATAGCTTCATTGACCTTTTGAATAGTTTTTTCAGACAGATAACCTTTTTTATTGATAACACGTGAAACAGTAGTAGGGCTGACGCCAGCTAATTTTGCGACATCAGTTAGTTTTGCGACCATATTCTAATTCGTAGTATGTTCCAGTTGGGTTTCCAGATTTAATGAGGATTCCATTTTGATCTTCATGAGGGAAGACACGACCAGAAAATACTTTTTCTCCTTTATTGATGAAAATTTCAAAGACTGAATTATCGATGAAGATATTTACAGTAGTAGCTTGGTTGTCGATTGAACATGAGCGAGTAGTTCCAAATTCTTGAGCATATTGCTCACCTGCTTGACTGCGGTCAACAGTAACTTGACCATTGACAAGGTCAAAATTGATGGAGAGTCCCTTACCGTCTTTATCTGCAAGAAGAACGATTTCACTTTGACTATTAACTGCTAAGTTAAGTTCGAGTTCGTAGGTGTTTTTGGTTTCAGAACGATTTGAAAATTCCTCTTTTGAGGTACGGAGTTCTTTGATAGCAGCTACAGGATACTGATAGAGTTTGCCATCTTTAGTGGTTAATTCTTTGACCAATGAGAAAGTCCCTTGGTGATCAAAACGATCAGATGGATAAGACACATCTGGCAAACCAAGCCAACTAACAGCAAGAGCGCGTCCATCAGGGGCATTGAAGGCTTGAGTGGCATATGCTTCGAAACCATAGTCTAGATTGTGTAGTTCAGAAACATCTACCATACGTGCATTTTCAGGATCAAAGGAAGCACCAATTTTATACATATTTGGATAGATATTGTCATAGTCAAGAACCTTTTTATCCAAACCTTGTGGGCAGTAGAGAAGGACAGGTTGTTCTCCGACAAAGACAAGATTTGGGCACTCCATCATATAGGCAGTGCGGTCATTGTTGAAGTCCAAATCACCAACTTCTTGCCAGTTTGTATAATCGTTATCGACTGCTTTGTAGAGACGGACAAATCCTTTTTTCTCCAGGTCTTGTCCACCAACGATTGCGTAGTATTGTCCTTTAAAGTTAAAAATCTGTGGATCGCGGAAGTGGTCAGTAGCATCAGCAGGTTGATCAATCAAAACTTTGTCAATTTTTTCAATCTTACCGTCCTTATCCATCAAGGCACCAATCTGATAAGGGTGGCGAACCCAGTTTTCATCACGGACATTTCCTGTATAGAAAAGGAACAATTGGTTGCCAAATTGCATAGCAGATCCAGAGTAAGCGCCGTGGCTATCCAGTGGAGTATCAGGCAAGATTTTAACACCTGTTTCAGTAAAGTGCACCAAATCGTCACTCTCAAGTTGAACCCAAGATTTCAAGCCGTGGGCTGCTCCAAAGGGGAAGTTTTGG
This sequence comes from Streptococcus infantis, assembly GCF_047460405.1. Classification (GTDB taxonomy): domain Bacteria; phylum Bacillota; class Bacilli; order Lactobacillales; family Streptococcaceae; genus Streptococcus; species Streptococcus infantis_Q. The sequence continues at coordinate 2,390 of NZ_JASHGH010000009.1, forward strand.
TAAAAGACAATCCACTTACCATCAAAATAAGAAAAACCGTTTGGATCGTTGAGAAGTCCTTCCTTTGGTTCAATGTGATAGCTGACATGCCATGGGGATTGCGCCATCTTTTCTTGGATTTCTTTTCTTTCTTCTTGTGTCCAATCTTCATAACGTCTGTAACGACGTTCAGTAGTCCATTCCATTTCTATTTCCTCCATAAATTCTACTATCTTAATAGTAAACGTTTCCTTATAAAAAAGCAAGTCTTTTACACTAAATTAAAGAAAAAAATGTCAAACGATTGACAGAGTTTGGAAACGTAATTTTATGGAAAATGATGAAAATATGAAAGTTTTTGAAAAACTTTAAAGTAAAAACCTTGATTTTAGAGGGTGTTATGGCTGTGTTGATGAAAAAAATAGCAAAAACAATCAAAAAATAAAAAATAGCAAAATTTTTTCTGCAAAACGCTTGACATATTTTTTAAACGTGATAGAATAATATTCGTGGGGCGAGTAAAATCGCTTTCAAACAAGAACAAATTTTTTTATAAGGAGATTTTTGCAAATGACCAATACAGAAATTGCAAAAAAAGTCATCGAAGCCTTGGGCGGACGTGAGAATGTTAACAGTGTAGCTCACTGTGCTACTCGCCTTCGTGTTATGGTGAAAGATGAAGCGAAGATTAACAAAGATGCTATTGAGAACTTGGAAAAAGTTCAAGGTGCTTTCTTTAACTCAGGTCAATACCAAATCATCTTTGGTACAGGTACAGTTAACAAGATGTACGATGAAGTCGTAGCTCTTGGTTTGCCAACGACATCTAAGGATGAGATGAAGGCAGAAGCTGCTAAACAAGGAAATTGGTTCCAACGTGCCATCCGTACTTTTGGTGACGTCTTTGTTCCAATCATTCCAGTTATCGTAGCAACTGGTCTCTTCATGGGTGTTCGTGGTCTCTTGAATGCTCTTGGAATGACACTTCCAGAAGATGTTACAACTTACACTCAAATCTTGACTGACACAGCATTCATTATCTTGCCAGGTTTGGTTGTTTGGTCAACCTTCCGTGTATTTGGTGGTAACCCAGCTGTTGGTATCGTTCTTGGTATGATGCTCGTTTCTGGTTCACTTCCAAATGCCTGGGCTGTTGCTTCTGGCGGTGAAGTAACTGCTATGAACTTCTTCGGATTTATCCCAGTTGTTGGTTTGCAAGGTTCAGTTCTTCCGGCCTTCATCATCGGGGTTGTCGGAGCTAAGTTTGAAAAAGCTGTTCGTAGAGTGGTTCCAGATGTACTTGATCTCTTGGTAACACCATTCGTAACACTCCTCGTAATGTCAATTCTTGGTTTGTTTGTTATCGGACCAGTCTTCCACGTTGTTGAAAACTATATCCTTCTTGGAACAAAAGCTATCCTTAACTTGCCATTTGGTCTTGGTGGTTTCTTGATTGGTGGAGTTCACCAAGTTATCGTCGTATCAGGTGTTCACCACATCTTCAACTTGCTTGAAGTTCAATTGCTTGCTACTGACCATGTTAACCCATTCAACGCTATCATCACAGCTGCCATGACTGCTCAAGGTGCTGCAACAGTAGCCGTTGGTGTGAAAACTAAAAATCCAAAACTTAAAACACTTGCTTTCCCAGCTGCTCTTTCTGCCTTCCTAGGTATTACTGAGCCTGCTATCTTCGGGGTTAACTTGCGTTTCCGTAAACCATTCTTCCTTTCATTGATCGCTGGTGCAATCGGTGGTGGATTGGCATCTATCCTTGGTCTTGCTGGTACTGGTAATGGTATCACAATCATCCCTGGTACAATGCTTTACATTGGTAACGGACAACTTCCACAATACCTTCTTATGGTAGCTGTATCATTCGCTCTTGGTTTTGCTCTTACTTACATGTTTGGTTATGAAGATGAAACTGATGGAGAATCAACTGTAAAAAAGCCTGAAGTTAGCGAAGAAGTAGTAGAAACTGCATCTAAGCTAACAGACGAAACAATCCAAACACCAATCGTTGGTGACGTAGTTGCCCTTTCAGATGTTAATGACCCAGTCTTCTCAAGTGGAGCTATGGGACAAGGTATCGCTGTAAAACCTAGTCAAGATGTTGTTTACGCCCCAGCTGATGCTGAAGTGACAATCGTCTTCCCAACAGGACATGCTTATGGTTTGAAAACTGCAAACGGAGCTGAAATCTTGATCCACGTGGGTATCGACACTGTTTCAATGAACGGTGAAGGATTTGACCAAAAAGTTGCTCAAGGTGACAAGGTTAAAGCTGGAGATGTTCTTGGAACATTTGACTCAGCTAAGATTGCTGCTGTAGGTCTTGATAACACAACAATGGTTATCGTGACAAACACTGCAGACTTTGCTTCAGTAAATCCAGTTGCTTCTGGATCAGTTGCTAAAGGTGATGCAATCATCGAAGTTAAAGCTTAATACTCTTCGAAAATCAAATTCAAACTGCGTCATACTCGCTTTGCCGTATGTATGTGTTACTGACTTCGTCAGTTCTATCTACAACCTCAAAGCCGTGCTTTGAGCAATCCGCAGCTCGATTCCTAGTTTGTTCTTTGATTTTCATTGAGTACACTACTTTCGATTTAATAGATCAAAAAACGAACAAATGTCATGTTTGTTCGTTTTTGATTGAATCGTAAAATTTACAGAGGAAAAACTAAAATATAGAGCAACTTTCCTTCTTGAAATATGCTATAATAGAGAAAATAAAAACTAGAGGTTTATCATGACAAAATTATACGGAAGCTTGGAAGCGGGCGGTACAAAATTTGTCTGTGCTGTCGGTGATGAAAACTTTAACATTGTAGAAAAAACACAATTTCCAACAACAACTCCTATCGAGACAATCGATAAAACCATCGAGTTCTTTTCAAAATTTGATAATCTTGCAGGTCTTGCAATTGGTTCATTTGGTCCCATTGATATTGACAAAAACTCAAAGACTTATGGCTTTATCACAACAACTCCAAAACCTCACTGGGCAAATGTGGACTTGCTTGGTGCCCTCCGTCGCGCTCTAAACGTTCCAATGTACTTCACAACAGACGTAAACAGTTCTGCCTACGGTGAAGTAGTAGCACGTAATAACGCAGGTGGACGAATCGAAAACTTGGTTTACTACACAATCGGTACAGGTATCGGAGCTGGTGTTATCCAACGTGGTGAGTTTATCGGTGGCGTGGGTCACCCTGAGATGGGACACTACTATGTGGCTAAACACCCAATGGATATTGAAAAAGAATTCAACGGTGTTTGTCCTTTCCACAAAGGATGTTTGGAAGGCTTTGCGGCTGGTCCAAGCTTAGAAGCTCGTACAGGAATTCGTGGTGAAAACATCGAACTTAACAACTCTGTATGGGATGTTCAAGCCTACTATATCGCTCAAGCAGCAGTAAACGCAACTGTAACTTTCCGTCCAGACGTTATCGTATTTGGTGGTGGGGTTATGGCCCAACAACACATGCTTGACCGTGTGCGTGAGAAATTCACATCCTTACTCAATGGTTACCTACCAGTTCCGGATGTACGCGACTATATCGTGACACCAGCTGTTGCAGGTAATGGTTCGGCTACACTTGGAAACTTCGTTCTTGCTAAGAGCGTAGCAAAATAAGTAAAAAAAATGAGGTCGAGATTTATCTCGGCCTCTTTCTTTAGTCTTTTTCAATTTTCGTTTCCTGATGGAATATATTTTGCCAAGTTTCATGTCTGCGCCAGATACTTGTATGGATGGTGTCACCAATCTGATAGCGGATGAGTTTTGTCTTCTGACTAATGGAGGTCAAGTGAAGTTCCTTGATAGCAGAGGTTAGTTCTTTTTCCTCCTTATAGGATTCCTTGTCTAGTTCTTGTCCGTCTTGGCGAATATAAATAAAATCTTCAGCCAGTAATTCTTCCAATTGATTTCCTTGGTCAATTAGTTGCTCTCTCATGAGCAATTTTTTATAGACATTATCTAGAATTTCATCTTCAGGAATCGGTGCTGGTTCGATATGAATATCGGTATCAAAGACGCCAAAGCGTTCTGATAACATGGATTCAACCTGATCTGCAATTTTGTGACTTTCGAAAACGGAGAGGTCTGGATTCATCTCGAGAGTAATGTCTAGATAAATATTACTTCCATAAGTACGACCCCGTTGTGATTTGACCTTGCTAATCTTAGGGATTTCCATGATAGCCTTTTGGTAATCTTCGAGCAAGTGCTCATCAAAACCATCTGAAAGGCTGAAGGATGACTCGATAAAGATATCGTAGGCAGTTTTGAGGATAAAGAAGGTGATAACGATGGCAACCAATTTATCCACGAGAGGGAAGTTAAAACTGCTGGCTAGGATGGCGATAGTGGTTCCAAGTGAAGTGACCGCATCTGATAGATTGTCCTTGGCAGCTGCTTTCAGTGCCTTAGACTTGGATTGCTTGCTGAGGTGAGTGTTGTAGAGATAGACTCCAAACATAATCACTGCAGAAACCACTCCCAAAATCGCTCCAAGTGGGTCAATCACAGTTTCTTCGCGACTGATAATCTTTTGAATCGTATCTCGTAAGACATCAAAACCAACATAGAACATGATGATAGAAGTGATAAGACTTGCCAAGTCCTCGATTTTCCAGTGACCGAAACGATGGTCTCTATCTGCTGGCTGTCGGGCCAATCGAATCCCTATGAGGAGGGCAACATTTCCGATGATATCAGAAACGTTGTTGAAACCATCCGCCACCAAACTGGACGAGTGAAGGAGGTGGCCCGCTGCTAACTTAGCTGCTGACAAGAAAAGGTAGGTCAAGATGCTAATAATAGCACCTCGCTCAGCTAATTTCAAGTTTGAAACTGATTGATTCATCTGACTCTCTTCCTAGAATTTTTGTATTCTATCATTATACTGGTTTTGTAAGGAAAATTCAAATGGAGTGGTTGGGGAGATTTGCATAGATTCAACAGATTTTTTGATTGAAATATGATAGAATATAAAGTAATCATAATTTTAGAGAGAGTTTTCCATGACCCAAAAACAAATCACAGATAGAATGATTCGCATTGGTTTGATTGTGCTACCATTTTTTATTTTTTATGGATATAGATTGATGAAAGGCTTTGAATATCCAGTCGTAGATGATATCATGGTCAATCAAACCATACTATCTGGTGATAATATGTTGCTCCCTTACATTGGGATTATGTTGTCATCTGCTTTAGTATTCCTTCAGCAATTGTTTACAACTTGGAATGTTTATTTTATTTTCCTAGCCCTTAGTTTTTGCTTGAGCTTTAGTGTATACTTGGATTCTTTTTTCAGGAAGAAACTTTATTTTGTTCTTCCCCTACTTGTTATACTTCAAATGATTTTGATGAAGTATTTCTCGTTTTCAGTAATTGCTTATTTGTTGTCTACAGCAGGGATACTTTTATTATTCGATAGAAAATACATCGTAGGAGCTCTGTTGTCTCTGATTGGATTGTCGATTAGACCGCAAATCATTGCCAGTTTATTGCTACTTTTACTGCCGTTTCTAGTTTTTGAAGTAATCAAAGAGAAAAAGAAAAAAGAGCTTTTCGTATTATCTGCTCTTATTTTACTTATCTTTGCTTCTAATAAAGTTTACACCTTAACGAAACCAGATGTTCAAGAATACCTAACTTGGAATACTCTGAGTACCAATTTGAGAGATTTCCCTGCAATTGATTATGAGAAGCATGCCAAGGAATTTCAGGAATTGGGGGTCAGTGAAAACGACTTATCTGCTTCAACCTACTGGTTATTTGCTGAAAAAGATGCTTTGAACAATGAGTTGTTAACAAAAATTCAATCCGTACGTTCTTTCTCTGAGAAGTACTCCTTTAATGTATTTCAGATGGTGAAAGATTATTTCCAAAACATTATTTTGACAACCTTTCTTCTTGTTATGGTTGGCTGGTTTTTGTTCTTCAAGCCTAAGAAAGTCTATGGCTGGTTACTCCCGCTTGTTCCATTTGCACTCATCGGTGCACTATTTGTTAGGCAGAGAGTAGTAGAACGTGTTTATATCCCGATTATCGTTAGCTTTTTAATCTTTTTCGTCTACTATGCGCCCTTATTTTACAATAAGCGTAAACTGTTGAAAGAAAGAGGAATTTTTTATAGTCTACAACTTGTAGGAATGCTGGCGAGTATGGCCTGGGTAAATAGTGTGGGACAAGAACTTTACTGGTTCCCAATCATTCAATCATCCATGATATCAGAGTATCATGATGTAGTGGAAAAACATTCTGATAAATTGCTTGTTTTTGGCGGTTATGGAACACTTGTCAATTCTCAACCAAGCTTGGCTACGATTAGAATGAAGCCTGATCAGTTAATTGAAAATACAACAACCTTAGGTAATTGGCAAACTTTTTCGCCACATTACTATCAATTAATGGAAAACTACAATGTGGAGGACCCTAGTAATCTTCTTTCATCGGCTTTAGATAAGGAGAACATCCTATTCTTTTGGTCACCTTCCTCAGGAAATATGGATCGGGTCAAAAAAATTATGAAAGAACATTACCAGAAAGATATTTATTTTGAAGAAGTTGAGTTGGTCACTTCTGATATGAATCTTTATCGACTAAGAACAGGAGAAGATAGATAGGATGAAAAAGCGCATAGGTTACCTAGATATGGCTAAGGGGCTAGCGATTATACTTGTTATTATAGGGCATAGCAGTTTTGTGCCTCTTGGTGCAAAAATACTCCTCTATGTTTTTCATATCCCCTTATTTTTCTTCTTGTCAGGTTTTACTTTAAATGTCACTAAATACAAAACATTTAAGGAATATTTTCTTAGCAAGGTGAAAAGTTTGGTCGTTCCCTTTTTTTGCCTGAATATTTTTGTTTTTCTCTTTCAACTCTTTGTCATGTATCCTGAACAAGTGTTTAGTTTTAATCTTATTCATTTTACTAAACAGTTATTGTTGTCAGACCGCTTGCATGTTTATTTTCAGTTATGGTTTCTGAATGTCATGTTTTTAGCACATGTTTTTAGTTACTTTATTCTCAGAAAAAAATGGACCATTATCCAATGGTTTTTGATTAGTGTATCACTCTTGCTTCTAGTCATTTTAGGGCAAAAAATCTATGCTTGGCATTTTTATCTTATCTGGAATATTGACCTGGTCCCTGTAGCCATTATCTTTACACTCTTAGGTGTCGGAGTGAGAAAATATTTAGCGCAGATGGAAAAGTTTTTTGCAATTTATTATTTGCCGCTTGCCTTATTGCTAACTATGGTGATAGGTAAACTAAACTATAATTTGAGCGGGAAACAGATTGTTGATCTTTACTATCAACAGATTGGAAACCATCTCTTGTTTTACATTGCTGCAATTTCAGGTATATGGTCCACCCTCATATTCTTTAAGTCAATTCCTGAAATGACTCTCTTGAAATCAATCGGTCAAAGAACCTTGATTTACTATGGTGTCCATGCCCCGATTGTTTTAGTATTGGTAGAAAAATTAGTTTTACAATTATCTACAAGATATACCGGTATTTTTGTGAATGCCTATATTACAACAAGTGTTGTGACAATATTGACTTTGGTAGGGTGTGAATTGATTGTCAGAGTATTTAGAGGGACTAATTTCCCTTTTGGATTTAAGAGGTTAGGAGACAAAAATGAGTAGAAATAATCCGATTTTATATATCGTGATTCCATGTTATAACGAAGAGCAGGTATTGCCTCATACTAACCCAATGTTTGTGGGAAAAATAGAGGAGCTTGTGAAAAATCAAGAGGTTCATCCAAATAGTAAGGTCATGTATGTGAATGATGGCAGTAAGGATAAAACTTGGGAACTTATCCAAGAATATGCTTCATCGAATCCATTTGTTGTAGGTATTTCTCAAAGTCGAAACCGTGGTCATCAAAGTAGTGTTCTTGCTGGGATGTACGAAGCTGCAGAATTTGCGGATATCGTGATTACCATTGACGCAGATGGTCAAGATGATATTGATTGTATGAATCAGATGATTGCTGAATATAAGTCAGGTTCAGAGATTGTCTACGGCGTTCGTGATAACCGAGAGACAGATTCGGCTTTTAAACGTATTACAGCAGAGGGGTTCTATAAGGTGATGCAACTATTTGGAGCGGATGTCGTTTTTAATCATGCTGACTATCGTTTAGTCTCCAAACGTTTTATTCATGAACTTGCTAAATTTAAAGAAGTAAACTTATTTCTTCGAGGCATTATGCCTCTTGTAGGGTTTAAGTATTCCTACGTGACTTATAAACGCCATGAGCGGATTGCTGGTGAGAGTCACTATCCACTCTCTAAAATGCTTGGTCTAGCTATGGATGGAATTACTAGCTTATCGATTAAACCAATCCATTTGATTACTAGCTTGGGAGTTATGACTTCACTGTTTAGTTTTTTGTTGATCATCTGGGTTTTGTGGAGCAAATTTGTTGGTACAGTAGTAGCTGGATGGGCCAGTACCTACGCCATTGTAAGCTTACTTGGCGGGGTTCAACTCATTAGTCTTGGTGTAATTGGGGAATATATCGGAAAAATCTATCTAGAAACGAAACAACGTCCAAGATATATTATCAGCGACCGCACCTATGATGAGAATAATGACTAACTCCACTCCAACACTTGAAAACTTTTGAAAATCTGTTATAATAGAACTACTCAAGGGAGTAGCTGGCGGTTAACCGCGATAGTGTCGTCATTCCGAATTATTTCCGGCACTATATTAAACAGCGAGACTTGTTTTTTTAAAAAACAGGTCTCTTTTTTTGTAAAAAGAGGCCAAAAAGGAGGAGACTGTTTTGTCAAAAGAACAAAATAAAGATTTGTTTTACACGCAATCTTCTGAGGAGGTCCTAAAGAATTTGGACTCATCTGTCGAAGGTTTGTCAACTGCTCAAGCTCAAGAACGCTTAGCGACTTATGGTCGTAATGAGTTAGAAGAGGGCGAAAAACGTAGCCTGCTAGCTAAATTCCTAGATCAATTTAAGGATTTGATGATTATCATCTTGCTAGCGGCAGCGGCACTTTCTGTGATTACAGAAGGGATGGACGGTTTAACAGATGCCATTATCATCTTGGCCGTTGTTGTCTTGAATGCAGCCTTTGGTGTTTACCAAGAGGGGCAAGCAGAAGCAGCGATTGAAGCGTTGAAAAATATGTCTAGCCCCATGGCTCGTGTTCGTCGTGATGGTCATGTCATTGAGATTGACTCAAAAGAATTGGTGCCTGGGGACATCGTCTTGCTAGAAGCTGGAGATGTGGTGCCTGCCGATATGCGTTTGCTTGAAGCGGCGTCTCTTAAAATCGAAGAAGCTGCTCTTACTGGTGAATCTGTACCAGTTGAAAAAGATATTACTCAAGTGGTAGAAGCAGATGCTGGTATTGGGGACCGCGTTAATATGGGTTACCAAAACTCAAACGTAACTTACGGTCGTGGTATTGGTGTCGTAACCAATACTGGTATGTATACAGAAGTTGGTAAGATTGCGGATATGTTGGCAAATGCCGATGAGACTGAAACCCCATTGAAGCAAAGCTTGGAACAATTATCTAAAGCCTTGACTTACTTAATCGTTGTGATTGCGATTATCACTTTCTTGGTTGGTGTCTTCGTCCGTGGGGAACATCCATTAGAAGGTTTGATGGTTGCAGTAGCCCTTGCGGTTGCGGCGATTCCAGAAGGTCTCCCTGCCATTGTAACCATCGTTCTCTCTTTGGGAACAACAACCCTTGCCAAACGTAATTCAATCGTTCGTAAATTACCAGCGGTTGAAACACTTGGTTCAACAGAAATCATCGCATCTGATAAAACAGGTACCTTGACCATGAACCAAATGACGGTTGAAAAAGTCTATACTAATGGTCAATTGCAAAGCTCAGCAGCTGAGATTGCTGCTAGCAACAATACCCTTCGCATCATGAACTTTGCCAATGATACCAAGGTGGACCCATCTGGTAAGCTGATTGGTGATCCAACGGAGACAGCACTTGTACAGTTTGGTTTGGACCACAACTTTGATGTTCGTGAAGTCTTGAAGGATGAGCCACGTGTAGCTGAATTGCCATTTGACTCAGACCGTAAACTCATGTCTACCATTCATAAGGAAGCAGACGGTTCTTACTTTATCGCTGTCAAGGGTGCGCCTGACCAATTGCTCAAGCGCGTGACTCGTATTGAAGTCAATGGGGAAGTTCGCCCAATCACAGAAGAAGATAAAAATGCTATCCTTGCAACCAACAAAGACTTGGCTAAACAAGCCCTCCGTGTCTTGATGATGGCTTACAAGACAAGTAACGAAATTCCAACCTTGGAATCTGAAATTGTTGAATCTGACCTCATCTTCTCTGGTTTGGTCGGCATGATTGACCCTGAGCGCCCAGAAGCTGCAGAAGCTGTTCGTGTTGCTAAGGAAGCGGGTATCCGTCCAATCATGATTACGGGTGACCACCAAGATACAGCGGAAGCTATTGCCAAACGTCTTGGAATCATCGATCCAAATGATACAGAAGACCATGTCTTCACTGGAGCTGAGTTGAATGAACTCACTGATGAAGAATTCCAAAAGGTCTTCAAACAATACTCTGTTTACGCTCGTGTATCACCTGAGCACAAGGTTCGTATTGTGAAAGCATGGCAAAAAGAAGGTAAGGTTGTTGCCATGACAGGTGACGGGGTTAATGACGCGCCATCACTTAAGACAGCTGATATCGGTATCGGTATGGGGATTACTGGTACAGAGGTTTCTAAGGGTGCTTCTGATATGGTCCTTGCCGATGACAACTTTGCAACCATTATCGTAGCGGTAGAAGAAGGACGTAAGGTCTTCTCAAATATCCAAAAATCAATTCAATACCTCTTGTCTGCCAATATGGCTGAGGTCTTCACTATCTTCTTTGCAACCCTATTTGGTTGGGATGTGCTTCAACCAGTGCATTTGCTATGGATTAACCTGGTAACAGATACGCTTCCAGCTATCGCTCTTGGGGTTGAACCAGCTGAGCCAGGCGTTATGACTCACAAACCTCGTGGACGTAAGTCTAACTTCTTTGATGGTGGTGTCTTCGGAGCAATCATTTATCAAGGAATCTTCCAAACCATGCTAGTTCTAGGTGTTTATGGTTGGGCTCTTCTCTTCCCAGAGCACCAAAGTCATACTGAAATCCATGCGGATGCCCTTACCATGGCTTTTGCAACTCTCGGTTTGATCCAATTGCTCCATGCCTTTAACGTTAAGTCGGTTTACCAATCTATCTTTAAAGTGGGACTCTTTACCAACAAGACCTTTAACTGGTCTATCCCAGTTGCCTTCGTCCTCTTTGTGGTGACAATTTTGGTTCCTGGATTTAACAGTCTCTTCCACGTGTCACACTTGAGTTTGACTCAATGGATGGTTGTTGCCGTAGGAGCGCTTATGATTGTAGTCCTTGTTGAGATTGTCAAAGCAATCCAACGAGCACTTGGAAAAGATAAAAACGCTATTTAAGCATTATGAAAAGTCATCTTCGGATGGCTTTTTGTTTGTATATAAAGGTAAACTGACAAAGATTTTATGCTATAATCAAGGAGAATGATATCGCATGGAGGAAAGAATCTTGGAAAAGAAAATAGTAAAAGATATCTTGTTTTTGTCGCAGGTATCCCAGCCTGCTAGTCAGGAAGATTTACCCCTAGCAAAGGATTTGCAGGATACTCTACAGGCTAACCGAGAAAGCTGTGTTGGACTAGCGGCCAATATGATTGGGGTACAAAAACGTGTTATTATTTTTAATATCGGAATGATTCCCATGGTTATGTTTAATCCAGTTCTCAAATCTTTTGAAGGGTCATACGAAACAGAGGAAGGTTGTTTGTCTTTGACAGCAGGGAGACCAACAACTCGGTATGAAAAGATTACTGTGGCTTATCGGGATATCCATTGGCAAGAGCAAACCATTACCCTGACAGGATTTCCTGCTCAGATCTGTCAGCATGAATTGGATCATTTGGAAGGGATTATCATATAAGCAGGTTCAGATTATCTTTCACTAGAATAGTGGATGATTTTTCAAACTACATAACTAAAAAACCTCGTTTTTCTTGAACTATTGTTTGAAATTTGTGATAATAAATGAAAGAATAATAAATGGAGGACAGTCAAATGGGATTTTATCTGATGATTGGTTCGATGTTGCTTGGTCTTTTCGCTTTGAAGATAGGATTTTCTCATCTAAAGGAGAAAAAGGTTACTCTTTCATCTATCTTGACAAGTTGCCTTGGAACAGCACTCGTTCTCTTTGCGATCTGGTTAGGATTGCCAAAATAAGAAAAGAAGCCTCGGTAGTCACCGAGGTTTTTAGGTGCAAAACCTTGGTAGTCATAAAAAAATATGCTACACTAAGACTATGAAAATTCTAATCCCAACTGCAAAAGAAATGAATACAAATGTTCCTAGTTTTGAAGCAAATCCCTTGCGTCCTGAAAGTCAGGCTGTATTGGATGCATTAGCGACATATTCTGCCCAAGAACTGGAAAGTTTTTACAAAATATCTGCCGAAAAAGCGCAAGAGGAGTATGACCATATCCAGGCCTTGAAAAATGAAACTGCGACAAACTATCCAGCCTTGCACCTCTTTGATGGACTCATGTATCGCAACATCAAACGGGAAAATCTCACCAAGGAGGAGCAAACCTATCTGGAGAAACACCTCATGATAACGTCAGCTCTTTACGGTGTGATTCCAGCCTTTGCACCGATTGCACCTCACAGACTGGACTTTTTGATGAAGCTTAAAATTGCTGGGAAAAGCTTGAAAAGTCACTGGCAATCAGCTTATGAAGAGTCGGTGAAGGGTGAAGAACTAATCTTTTCACTCTTGTCTTCGGAGTTTGAAACTGTCTTCCCTAAAGAAATCCGTGAGAAAATGGTGACCTTCAAGTTCATGGAAGATAGAGATGGAAAACTAAAAATCCACTCAACCATTTCTAAAAAAGCCCGAGGGGCTTTCTTAACAGCCTTGATGGAAGGTCAGGTAGCTTCGGTTGAAGAGATTAAAAAGCTCAGTTTTGCAGGTTTTACCTATCGAGACGACCTGTCTAGTGACAAGGAAATGGTCTTTGTAAAATAGATTGAAAATAGCGTCTGCTCTTGATTGAATCAGGGCAGGCTTTTTTATGATTTGATGCTTCTATTTTTAGTTCAGAATGGTAGGAATTTTCTCACAATTTTGGTATAATAGGACTATTAGAAAATTTCAAGGAGACAAACATGTCAGTTAAGATTGCTTTACTTGGATTTGGTACAGTAGCCAGTGGTGTGCCATTCTTACTAAAGGAAAATAGAGAAAAAATTGTTCAAGCAGCCCAGTCAGAAATTGAAGTAGCTAAAGTTTTGGTCAAAGACGATCAAGAGAAAGCCCGCTTGCTTGAAGCAGGAAATGATTTTAATTTTGTAACAAATATCGATGAAATTTTGTCAGACAAAGACATCACGATTGTTGTTGAGTTGATGGGACGTATCGAACCTGCTAAAACCTTTATCACTCGTGCTTTAGAAGCAGGGAAACACGTCGTGACAGCTAACAAGGATCTTTTAGCAGTCCATGGTGCAGAATTGCTTGAGGTAGCCAAAGCTCACAATGTTGCCCTATACTACGAAGCAGCTGTTGCGGGAGGAATCCCAATCCTTCGTACCTTGGTTAACTCACTAGCATCAGATAAAATCACACGTGTTCTTGGTGTTGTCAATGGAACATCTAACTTCATGATGACCAAAATGGTAACAGAAGGCTGGTCTTATGAAGATGCTTTAGCAGAAGCCCAACGACTTGGCTTTGCTGAAAGTGACCCTACCAATGACGTTGACGGGATTGATGCAGCCTACAAGATGGTCATCCTCAGCCAGTTTGCTTTTGGGATGAATGTCAAGTTTGAAGATGTAGGCCACCAAGGAATTCGCAACATCACTCCAGAAGATGTAGCAGTAGCTCAAGAGCTTGGTTATGTTGTTAAATTAGTTGGTTCTATCGAAGAAACGGCTTCTGGTATTGCTGCTGAGGTTACGCCAACCTTCCTTCCTAAAGCTCATCCACTCGCAAGTGTTAACGGTGTTATGAATGCGGTCTTTGTGGAATCTATCGGTATCGGCGAGTCTATGTACTATGGACCAGGTGCAGGTCAAAAACCAACTGCAACAAGTGTTGTGGCTGATATTGCCCGTATCGTTCGTCGTTTGAATGATGGAACAATTGGAAAAGCCTTTAATGAATACAACCGTCCAGTAGTCTTGGCTAAGCCAGAAGATGTCAAAGCTAATTATTATTTCTCAATCTTGGCTCCAGATTCAAAAGGTCAAGTCTTGAAATTGGCTGAACTCTTTAATGCAGAAGATATTTCCTTCAAGCAAATCCTTCAAGATGGTAAGCAAGAAGGCAAGGCTCGTGTTGTCATTATCACTCATAAAATCAACAAGGCGCAACTTGAAAATATTACAGCAGCTTTGAAGGGTGTAGCTGAATTTGAACTTCTCAACACCTTCAAGGTTTTAGGAGACTAAGATGAAGATTATTGTACCTGCTACAAGTGCCAATGTGGGTCCTGGTTTTGACTCGGTTGGCGTAGCTGTAACTAAGTATCTAGAAATTCAGGTTTGTGAGGAACGTGAAGAATGGATGATCGAGCACCAACTAGGCAAATGGATTCCACGTGATGAACGTAATCTTTTGCTGAAGATTGCTTTACAAATTGTTCCAGACCTACAACCCAGACGCCTGAAAATGATCAGTGATATTCCACTTGCGCGTGGACTTGGTTCTTCTAGTTCAGTCATCGTTGCAGGAATTGAGCTGGCAAATCAACTCGGAAATTTGAAATTAAGCGATCACGATAAATTGCAATTGGCGACTAAGATCGAAGGGCATCCTGACAATGTTGCGCCGGCTATCTATGGTAATCTGGTCATTGCGAGCTCAGTCGAAGATCAGGTTTCAGCAGTGGTAGCACCCTTCCCAGAGTGTGCTTTCCTAGCTTATATTCCAAACTATGAATTGCGAACTCGCGATAGTCGTGGTGTCTTGCCTAAGAAATTATCATACAAGGAAGCTGTTGCAGCAAGTTCTATCGCCAATGTGGCTATCGCAGCTCTACTGACAGGAGATATGGTCAAAGCTGGCCAAGCTATCGAGAGTGACCTTTTCCACGAGCGTTATCGTCAAGATTTGGTGCGAGAATTTGCGACAATTAAAAAAGTTGCTAAGAGAAACGGTGCTTATGCGACCTACTTGTCTGGTGCTGGGCCTACGGTCATGGTTCTAGCTGAGCCTGATAAGATGCCGAAGATTAAGGCAGAGCTTGAAAAACAACCGTTCAAAGGCAAGCTTCATGATTTGCAAGTAGACACACAAGGCGTGCGCGTTGAAGAAAAATAAATATAGCGATAGGATGGGGAAACTCTCTATTAGAGGGCTTCCTATCCTTTTTTTGAAAATGAAAGATGGGATATGAAATGTTTCCCACTTTTGCTGACCGATAGATGGTCAAGGGGGTATGAGATGGCAGAAATATATCTAGCAGGTGGTTGCTTTTGGGGCTTAGAGGAATACTTTTCCCGTATTTCTGGAGTGTTGCAAACCAGTGTTGGTTATGCTAATGGTCAGGTAGAAACTACCAATTATCAATTAATTAAAGAAACAGATCACGCAGAGACTGTGCAAGTTATCTATGATGAAAAGACAGTGTCGCTCCGTGAGATTTTGCTTTATTATTTCCGAGTCATTGATCCTTTATCTTTCAACCAACAAGGGAATGACCGTGGTCGTCAGTACCGCACAGGGATTTATTACCTAGATGAAAAGGATTTACCGACTATCTATGCTCTTGTCCAAGAGCAGGAGCGCATGCTCGGTCGCAAGATAGCGGTAGAAGTGGAGAAACTCCGTCACTATATCCTGGCTGAAGACTATCACCAAGACTACCTCAAGAAAAATCCTGGTGGTTATTGCCACATTGATGTGAGAGATGCTGAAAAACCACTGATAGATGCCGCCAACTATGAAAAGCCTAGTCAGGCAACGTTACGAGAAAATTTGTCAGAAGAGTCCTACCGTGTCACCCAAGAAGCTGCTACGGAAGCTCCCTTTAGCAATGCCTATGATCAAACCTTTGAGGAAGGAATTTATGTCGATATCACGACGGGAGAGCCCCTCTTCTTTGCTAAGGACAAGTTTGCCTCAGGCTGTGGTTGGCCAAGCTTTAGCCGACCTATCTCCAAGGAACTCATCCATTACTATCAGGACTTGAGTCACGGTATGGAGCGTATCGAAGTTCGGTCACGTTCGGGGAATGCCCACTTGGGACATGTCTTTACAGACGGACCTCAGGAACTAGGTGGTTTACGCTATTGTATCAATTCTGCCTCTCTACGATTCATTGCTAAGGATGAAATGGAAGAGGCTGGTTATGGCTACCTACTTCCATATTTGAACAAATAAAAAGATGGTGGTTTTTCCACCTTCTTCATTTTGAAAATAGAAGGGACATATGAAACAATTACTTTCTTACTTTAAACCCTACCTCAAGGAGTCTTTCCTAGCACCTCTGTTTAAACTGCTAGAAGCCGTTTTTGAACTCTTGGTACCCATGGTGATAGCTGGAATTGTTGACCAATCCATCCCTCAAAAAGATCAGGGTCATCTGTGGATGCAAATGGGCCTCCTCTTTGTTTTTGCAGTCATCGGTGTCCTAGTCGCCTTAGTGGCCCAATTTTACTCAGCCAAGGCAGCGGTTGGATTTGCCAAGGAGTTGACCAATGACCTCTATCGTCATATTCTTTCATTGCCCAAGGATAGTAGAGACCGTTTAACGACTTCGAGTTTGGTGACGCGTTTGACATCAGATACCTATCAGATTCAAACGGGAATCAATCAATTCTTGCGCTTATTTTTAAGGGCTCCTATTATTGTTTTCGGTGCCATTTTCATGGCATATCGTCTCTCGCCTGAATTGACCTTCTGGTTTTTGGTCATGGTTGCCATTTTGACCCTTGTCATTGTCGTTTTATCACGGTTGGTCAATCCCCTCTACAGTAGTTTGAGAAAGAAAACAGACCAGCTGGTTCAGGAAACGCGCCAACAGATACAAGGGATGCGTGTGATTCGTGCTTTTGGCCAAGAAAAACGAGAAATTGAACATTTTCAAGTACTAAACCAAGTCTATATGGCTATCCAAATGAAAACAGGCTACTGGTCTAGTCTCTTGACACCCTTGACCTATTTGATCGTCAACGGAACTCTGCTGGTGATTATCTGGAATGGCTATATTTCTATCCAAGGAGGCTGGCTCAGTCAGGGTGCCTTGATTGCCCTGATTAACTATCTTCTACAAATCTTGGTAGAGTTGATAAAACTAGCCATGCTCATTAATTCACTCAACCAGTCTTATATTTCTGCCAAGCGGATTGAAGAAGTCTTCGCCGAAAAACCTGAGGATATACTGGCAGAAATTGCTCAAAAAGAAACTTCCTCGAACCAGTCCTTACGAGTTGAACACTTGAGCTTTACCTACCCAGATGCTGCTCAACCATCCTTGCAAAATCTTTCTTTTGCTATGCAACAAGGACAAATTCTTGGAATCATCGGGGGGACTGGTTCTGGTAAGTCAACCTTGGTCCAGATCCTACTTGGCCTTTATCCGGCAGATAAGGGAAGCATTTCCCTTTATCGAGATGGACGTAGTCCTCGTGATCTTTCTGAATGGCGATCTTGGATGGCCTATGTTCCTCAAAAGGTTGAACTCTTTAAGGGAACCATTCGTTCTAACCTGACTTTGGGTATGGAAGACCCTATCTCTGACCAAGAACTCTGGCAGGCTTTGGAAATTGCTCAAGCCAAGGACTTTGTCAGTGAAAAGGAAGGCCAGCTGGACGCAGAGGTTCAAGCAGGCGGTCGTAATTTCTCAGGTGGGCAAAAACAACGTTTATCGATTGCCCGGGCAGTCTTGCGTCAAGCACCATTCCTTATCCTGGATGATGCGACTTCGGCTCTTGATACCATTACCGAGTCTAATCTTCTAAAGGCCATTCGGGAAAACTTGCCCGATACTAGTTTGATCTTGATTTCCCAACGAACTTCAACCTTGAAGATTGCTGATCAAATTCTTCTTTTAGAGAAAGGGGAGCAATTAGCACTTGGAAATCATGAGGAATTGATGGAGACTAGCCAAGTCTATCGTGAAATCAATGCATCCCAACATGGAAAGGAGGACTAGAATGAAAGGCAAACATGCAAGTCAAACCCTTAAACGATTAGCAAAAGATTTAGCTGGCCATCCCGTCCTTCTTTTCCTGGCTTTCTTGGGTACCATTGCTCAGGTAGCCCTATCAATCTATCTACCAATCTTGATAGGACAGGTGATTGACCAAGTCCTAGTCGATGGTTCATC
This sequence comes from Streptococcus infantis, assembly GCF_047460405.1. GTDB lineage: Bacteria > Bacillota > Bacilli > Lactobacillales > Streptococcaceae > Streptococcus > Streptococcus infantis_Q. The sequence continues at coordinate 20,812 of NZ_JASHGH010000009.1, forward strand.
CCAGCTATTTTGGCAGATTTTCCTCCAGATGATTATAGTGGTGATTGGAAATACTCTAGTACAATGGGCCAATCCCCTTCTATATAATCGCCTCATCTTTTCCTATACCAGAGATTTACGAGAAAAAATTATTCAAAAACTCCATCGTCTTCCGATTGCCCTTGTAGATAGACAAGGTAGTGGAGAAATGGTCAGCCGTGTAACGACAGATATCGAGCAGTTGGCAGCGGGTTTGAATATGATTTTTAACCAATTTTTCATAGGAGTTTTGATGATTTTGGTCAGCATCCTTGCTATGCTCCAAATCCATCTATTGATGACTCTCTTGGTTCTGCTCTTAACACCTCTATCTATGGTCATTTCACACTTTATCGCTATGAGATCCTACCATCTCTTTCAAAAGCAGACAGAGACTAGGGGGATTCAGACTCAGTTGATAGAAGAATCGCTCACCCAACAGACCATTATCCAGTCCTTCAATGCTCAGGAAGAATTTGTCGAGAGACTTCATGTGGCAAATGACAACTACGCAGGTTATTCTCAGTCGGCTATCTTTTATTCTTCGACAGTCAATCCTTCAACCCGTTTTGTCAATGCCCTCATTTATGCCCTACTAGCTGGTGTTGGAGCCTTGCGCATCATGGCGGGTTCAACTTTGACGGTTGGTCGATTGGTAACCTTTTTAAACTATGTGCAGCAGTACACCAAGCCTTTTAATGATATCTCATCAGTCTTAGCAGAGTTGCAAAGCGCCTTAGCTTGTGCAGAACGTGTTTATACTGTTTTAGAAAGTCCTGAGATTACAGAAACAGGTCTTAAAGAATTGAACAGCGACCAAGTCAAGGGAGCTATTTCCTTTAAGCGGGTTTCTTTTGGTTACAATCCTGAAGAAATCTTGATTAAGGATTTGTCTATTGATATTCCAGCTGGTAGCAAGGTTGCCATCGTTGGACCAACGGGTGCTGGAAAGTCTACCCTTATCAATCTCCTTATGCGTTTTTACCCGATTAACTCCGGAGATATTTTGCTAGACGGTCATTCTATTTACGACTATACTAGAGCATCTCTTCGACAACAGTTTGGGATGGTGCTCCAAGAAACTTGGCTCAAGCAGGGAACCATTCATGACAATATTGCCTTTGGTAATCCTGATGCTAGCCGAGAGCAGGTCATTGCAGCAGCCAAGGCAGCAAACGCAGACTTCTTTATCCAACAATTGCCACAGGGATATGATACCAAGCTTGAAAATGCAGGGGAATCCTTGTCTGTTGGTCAAGCTCAGCTTTTGACCATTGCCCGCGTCTTTCTAGCCATTCCTAAGATCCTGATATTAGACGAGGCGACTTCATCCATCGATACCCGGACAGAGGTGCTGGTTCAGGACGCCTTTGCCAAACTCATGAAAGGGCGGACAAGCTTTATCATTGCCCACCGTTTATCGACCATTCAAGATGCTGATTTGATTCTTGTCTTGGTCGATGGAGATATTGTCGAATATGGCAATCATGAGGAACTCATGACGAGAAAAGGCAAATACTATCAAATGCAGCAAGCAGCAACTTTTATCCCAGAATAAATGGGAAAGCCATTATAATGCCAATGAACAAACAAGAAAAGTTGCCTTCGGGTGACTTTTTTGTTACAATAGCTAGAAAAATTATCTGGTATGAAAGCTAATACTCAATGAAAATCAAAGAGCAAACTAGGAAACTAGCCGCAGGTTGCTCAAAACACTGTTTTGAGGTTGTAGATGGAACTGACGTAGTCAGTATCCTACACATACGGCAAGGCAACGTTGACGCGGTTTGAAGAGATTTTCGAAGAGTATAATTTAGAAAAGGAGCCTAGGAATGAAAGTCTTTCAGCATGTAAATATGGTGACTTGTGACCAAGATTTCCATGTCTATCTAGATGGGATTTTGGCTGTCAAAGAATCCCAAATCGTCTATGTCGGTCAGGAAAATCAAGAGATTCTTAAACAAGCAGATCAAATCATAGACTATCAGGGTGCTTGGATCATGCCTGGTTTGGTTAACTGCCATACTCACTCTGCCATGACAGGCTTGAGAGGGATTAGTGATGATAGCAATCTCCACGAATGGCTGGAGGACTATATCTGGCCAGCAGAAGCAGAATTCACACCAGAAATGACTACAAAGGCCGTCAAAGAGGCGCTAACAGAGATGCTCCAGTCAGGAACGACAACTTTCAATGATATGTACAATCCTAATGGAGTGGATATAGCTGAGATTTATGAGGCAGTCAAAGCTTCTAAGATGCGTTGCTATTTTTCTCCAACTCTCTTTTCTTCAGACGTGGAGACGACAGATGAAACTGTTGCAAGAACGCGTGCTGTCATCGGGACAATCAAAGGATATCAGGATCCCAATTTCAAGGTTATGGTGGCTCCTCATTCGCCCTACAGTTGTAGTCGAGAATTGTTAGAGGCTAGTTTGAACCTAGCAAAAAAAGAAGATATTCCACTTCATATTCATGTGGCAGAAACAAAAGAAGAGTCAGGGATTATCCTGAAACGTTATGGCAAACGTCCAATAGCCTTTCTAGATGAACTTGGGTATTTAGATCATCAGGCTGTATTTGCCCACGGTGTGGAGTTAAATGAAGCAGAAATTACCCGCTTGGCAGATTCGCAAGTCGCTATCGCCCACAATCCTATCAGCAACCTCAAACTAGCTTCGGGAATTGCACCAATCATTCAATTACAAAAAGCAGGTGTTCCAGTTGGTATCGCGACGGACTCAGTTGCTTCTAACAATAATCTCGATATGTTTGAGGAAGGACGCACGGTGGCCCTTTTACAGAAAATGAAGAGCGGTGATGCCAGCCAATTTCCAATCGAAACTGCCCTCAAGGCCCTGACGATCGAGGGTGCTAAGGTGTTGAGAATGGAAGATGAGATTGGTAGTCTAGAAGTTGGCAAGCAAGCAGATTTTCTAGTTATTCAACCTCAAGGAAAAATCCATCTCCAACCTCAAGAAAACATGCTTTCTCACCTCGTTTATGCTGTCAAATCCAGTGATGTTGATGACGTCTACATTGCAGGTGAGCAAGTCGTGAGAGCTGGGAAGGTACTAACAGTAGATTTGTAAGTGATACTCTTTCTAATTTTTTTAAAGCTAGGTCGGTGTTGTCTTGACCTCGTTTGCTCTAACAAGCTTATTGAGTGGGTATTTATTGTGTAGGCCGTAAAGAAAAAAGAAGACTCTGTAAGGTCTTCTTTTTGTTACATAATATTTAATTTGAACATTTTTGAGAAGGCTAATGACCTCTATCCTCTTTTAATCTTAGCACGAACTAGGTCGAGCGCATAATGAAGTGTTTTATCTTTGATAATAAAGAGTGTGATAGCGTAATAGATGCCACAAGCTGCGATTGTAGAAAGAACCATGCAGATCATATTCATCGTAACTTCATAGCTATGAACTTGGAAGAGGGTTTTAAAAACAAAATAAATTGGGATGAAACCGAGTGACACGATTGTGTAGCGAGTTAAGGTTGTAAAAATCTCTTTCAAATCCAATAGTTTGTACTTCTTAATAAAACGAATCTCTAGCAGAACCACAATTGCTTCAGCTAGAACGGTTGTTCCAATGTAGTATTCAGGAGTGAAGATATTATTGAAAAACAGCAAGGAGTTAAATAGAATATTTGCACCACCTCCGATAAAGTAGAAAGCAGTCAAGTGATTTTCATGGTCATTGATAAAGATGATTTGTTTAGCAAGGATCAATTCGATGGCCCAGATAATGGTACGAAAGGCAAAGACACTTGTTACAATTCCGGCTTCTAGATATTTCTCAGAAGAGTAAATAACTGTAGCATAGGTTCCCAAAACCATAATACCAATACTGGTAGGAATCATGAGGAAGTAAAAGAGGGATGCGCCCTGATTGACCAAATTTTTATAAGAAGTAAAATCTTTTTTTCCTAGATAATAACCAAGTCGTGGGATGCTGACGTTGATAGCTCCGCTAAGGACACTAGCGATCAGCATAACGATACTGGAGGCGATGGTGTAGTATGAGATGTAATTCTCATCAGGTCCTTTGGTAATAAACATACGGTCTAGCAAGGTATAGAGCATATTAGCATTTGCTAGAAGGAGCATAGTTAGGAGAGGTTTAGATGATTTGAGAAGTTCGATGAACTCAATCTTAACAAAGGAGACCTCTCGTTTAATCCAGAGGAAGCTTAGCAGATAGTTGATGATAGTTGTCGCACTCATGATGGTAGCATAAGGGACGATATCATCAGGTGTCTTAACGAAAGCGAAGATAGCGACCAACATTCCAATCCGAATAACCAGTGTTTTATAAAGGATAAATGAATAATTCTCGTAGGCTTCATTCATCCACTCGATATTCAGAAATTGGAAGAGGGCTTGAATTCCAAGGATATAGTAAAGGATTTTCAGATTGACAATACTAGTATCAAAATGAATAAAGAGGAAGTAAATTGCAGTTGTCAGAATTGAAGTAATTACTGATATATAGAACAACTTAGAAAAGACATAATTGATCTTATTCTTATCATCCTTAACCTTACTGATAGCTCGAATCCCATAATTATAAATCCCAAAGGCAGCGAGTGGAATGACAAAGCTTGCCCAGGTGTTGGCAGTGTTGAAGTAACCGTAATTGGATTTACTAAGAATCCGCGTTAAATAGGGATTAGTAATCAAAGGAAAAACGATATTTAAGATATTGACCAGCAAGCTGGCCAAAGCATTAACTTTTATATTTTTCATGAAACTTTCTTTCTTACATTCTAAAATAGATACTAGTATTATATCACATTCCAACGCCATTCTTTTGATAAAATTTTTGAAATCTTGTATAATAGATAGAACTGAGAGTATGAGGTTACGAACTATGAAAATGAAACAAATCAGTGATACGACTTTAAAAATCACCATGTCTTTAGAAGATTTGATGGATCGTGGAATGGAAATCGCAGACTTTCTCGTTCCGCAAGAGAAAACAGAAGAATTTTTCTATGCCATCTTGGATGAGCTAGAGATGCCAGATAGCTTCTTGGATACAGGTATGCTTAGCTTCCGAGTAACACCTAAGCCAGACAAGGTTGATGTTTTTGTGACAAAATCTAAGATCGACCAGAATTTAGATTTTGACGATTTGGCAGATCTTCCTGATATGGATGAGTTGGCTAAAATGTCTCCAGATGAGTTTTTAAAAACCTTGGAGAAAACCATGGCAGAAAAAACTAAAGATGATATTGAAGCCATTCAATCTTTAGAGCAAGTTGAAAAGGAAGAAGAAGCAGCGCTTGATGAAACCCTCGAAGTAGAAGAAGGAAAAAGAGAGCCTTATATCTACTACATCTTACGTTTTGACGATTTATCTAGTTTGGTTTCTTTTGCCAAAACGGTTGACTACCAAATGGAAACTTCAGAACTCTACAAGATGAATGACCAGTACTATCTGACAGTTTTAGTGGATGTAGAGGATCGTCCAAATCTTTATCCTGCTTGGTTACTGGCTCGCATGCGAGAATTTGCGGATGATAGTGATATCAGTCGCTCAGTCCTTCAAGAATACGGTCAAATCATCATCAACCACGATGCCGTCAAAGGACTCCAAAAAGTTTAATCTAGAAAAAGAGGTTGGGACAAAAGATCCCGACCTCACTTTTTATTAGCAATCAAACTTTGACGCGGTAGTTGATTGAACTTTCTGTTCGTCTTTTATACTCTTCGAAAATCAAATTCAAACCACGTCAGCGTCGCCTTGCCGTACTCAAGTACAGCCTGCGGCTAGCTTCCTAGTTTGCTATTTGATTTTCATTGAGTATTAGACTCCAAAAAGCTCCTAATCATCCTCGCGGGGCTGGGACTACGAAATCGAGACTTTGTCTATCGATTTCTGTCCCACCCCCCGCCTTTTGTTATCTTCTCTGTAAAATCTATTTTTTAAAAATTGGATACAGTTTGTATTCAAAAAATTGCTATATTATAATTTGATAGCAGAATTAAAATTTTAGCATAATTTCATGAAAATTTTCTGAATGGACAAAGGTTAGTACGAAGTAGAAAAAAAGTCCAAAAAATAAGGTAAATTAGTAGCTTAAAAGTAAGAAATGGGGTAGAATGGAGGAAGTTACTTTCGGTAGTTTAGAATCGAATTGACTGACAAATCTTTTAGGTGTAAATGTTGCTACAGCAACGATTTTACTAAACTATTATATTTTTTTTGTTTTCAAAGTATAATTTTAGTTTATATTTGAAAATAGATAAAATTTGAATCAGTTTTTGAAAAGAGCCCTCATATAGTTTTTGAATCCTAGCAATTGGTATTCCTATGTCTTCCAATCTTGCTAAAATTGATGAAAAACGATATGATAGAATGAAAAAAGCGAGGTGAAATATGGACCAAAGACGGATTCAAATAGAAACACAGCAGATTCTTGAAGATGTACTAGACAAGGCTTCTTTACAGGAGGGAGCACTATTTGTCTTGGGTTTGTCTTCGAGTGAAGTGCTGGGAGGACACATCGGAAAAGATTCGAGTCAGGAAATCGGTGAACTTATTGTCAAGACTATGTTGGAACTGTTGACGGCTAAGGGAATTCACCTGGCTGTTCAAGGTTGTGAACATGTCAATCGGGCTTTAGTTGTTGAACGAGAAGTAGCTATAAAACATCAGTTGGAGATTGTGAGTGTACTCCCGACCTTACATGCAGGAGGTTCTGGTCAATTGGCCGCCTTTCGCTATATGAAGGATCCCGTGGAGGTCGAATTTATCAGGGCAGATGCTGGTCTAGACATTGGTGATACAGCTATCGGTATGCATATCAAACATGTTCAGGTACCCATTCGACCAGTCTTAAGAGAGATTGGTCTGGCTCATGTGACAGCACTTGCTAGTCGACCAAAACTCATTGGAGGGGCGCGTGCTCAATATCCAATAGATCACATTAGAAAGATTTAAAATGAAAAACAGAAAAATGCAGTTTGATAGAGTCATTAAATACTCTATTCGGAAGTTCTCAGTTGGTGTAGGTTCTGCGGTTATCGGGACATTTCTTTTGGGGGCAAATAACTTTTTAGTTGAAACTGTTGCAGCTAACGAAGTAGCGACACCTAGCCAAGTTCATTACCGTTATTTGGCTGAGCAAGAATTGACAGAAGCAGAAAAAGCTTTAATCCATCGCGAACTTCCTTCTGATTTAAAGCAAGATGATGTTGTCTATCTTGTTTACAGAAAGAAGGAAGTGAATTCTCAACAATTGCCGAACACTGGAAGCGAGGAGTTAGCACTGGCAACTCTTGGATTTGCAACAGCGTCTTTGGTTGTTGTGGTGATGTCTAAAAAACACCGCAATAAAATGTTGGGTCTTCTCTTTATTGGAGCGCTAGGTGGTAGTTACTTTATCCCTCAGTCAGCTCAAGCATTTGAGAATAAAATCCTAGTGTCCTACAATCAAACGATTGCAGCAAGTAGTCAAGAGGACTTGGCAAAAGGTGTCATTCAAATCGAAGGATACGAATACGTCGGTTACTTTAAAGCATCAGATTTCCAAGACCAACCAGAGAAAATTGCTACTGCTAAAGGAACTCAAGAAGTAGGCCATGAAGGTGAATCTCTGGTTCAGCCAGAATTGCCAGCTTATACAGGCGAGCTTACAGCCAAAGGAACCCAAGAAGAGGGCCACGAAGGCGAATCCCTAGTTCAGCCAGCATTGCCAGCCTATACAGGCGAACTTAGCGCTAAAGGCACCCAAGAAGAGGGCCACGAAGGCGAATCTTTGGTTCAGCCAGCATTGCCAGCCTACACCGGCGAGCTTACAGCCAAAGGAACCCAAGAAGAGGGTCACGAAGGCGAATCCCTAGTTCAGCCAGCATTGCCAGTCTATACCAGCGAACTTAGCGCTAAAGGCACTCAAGAATCAGGCCACGAAGGCGAATCTTTGGTTCGACCAGAGTTGCCAGCCTACACCGGTGAGATTAGCGCTAAAGGAACTCAAGAAGAAGGCCACGAAGGTGAATCACTGGTTCAACCAGAAGCCCCAGCCTACACCGGCGAGATTACATCCAAAGGTACTCAAGAATCAGGCCACGAAGGCGAATCTTTGGTTCAACCAGAATTGCCAGCCTACACCGGTGAGATTAGCGCTAAAGGAACTCAAGAAGAAGGCCACGAAGGTGAATCACTGGTTCAACCAGAAGCCCCAGCCTACACCGGCGAGATTACATCCAAAGGTACTCAAGAATCAGGCCACGAAGGCGAATCTTTGGTTCAACCAGAATTGCCAGCCTACACCGGCGAGCATAGTGCTAAAGGCACGCAAGAAGAAGGCCATGAAGGCGAATCTCTTGTTCAGCCAGAAGTCCCAGCTTATACAGGTGAGCTTACAGCCAAAGGAACTCAAGAAGCAGGTCACGAAGGTGAATCCCTAGTTCAGCCAGAGTTGCCAGCGTATGAAGTAGCTGAAGCAACTGTCACAGAAACTGAAACAGTAGCAGTTCCATATACAAAGGAGTATGTAGCTGATGATACTCGTTACACTGATGAAGAAACAGTGATTCAAAACGGTCAAGCAGGAAGTCAGCTGATCCATCGTGTCTATAAGACAGTCAATGGCCAAAAAGTTGGGGACCCAATTAGCACGAGTACAGAAACTGTTAAGGCGCCAGTAAACGAAAAAATTAGTCGTGGTACCAAGGCTATTGAAGGTCAAGTTGAAGAAGTTTCATTTGAAGAAATTCCTTTCGAGACAAGAACAGAAGTAGACAGCACTCTTCCGAAGGGAACAGAAGTTGTTGCTCAAGCTGGTCAAAACGGTAAGAAAAAGATTACCAAAGTCTATAAGACTCTTAAAGGCGTGAAAACTGCAGATGCTCCAACGATTTCAGAGGAAGTTGTCGAAGCTGCGCAAGATCGTCTCATTAAGAAAGGTGATCAAGTCCTCGCTGCGCCAACGTTGACAATTACTCAAATTGATAAAGAAGAATTAGAGCGTAGTGCCAAGGTTCGTTACCAATTGGTCAAACCAACAGGTGTAACCATTAAATCTCTTGAAGTTGTCTTGAAAGACGGAGACACTAGCCTTCAAACAGTTAACATGTCTGAGGGAGACCTGACTGCAAATCTTACAAACTTGAAATACTACAAGGACTACAAGATTGCGACCAAGATGGTTTACGATCGTGGAAATGGGAACGAAGAAGTAGTTCTTGCGGAAGAACCACTGCGACTTGATCTCAAAAAAGTCGAAGTCAAAAACATCAAGGAAACCAGCCTTATCAGTGTTGATGACCAAGGTGTAGAAATTGATAATAGTCTATTGTCAGCTAAACCATCAGATGTGAAACCTTATTACTTGAAAGTGACAACTCATGATAACAAGGTGACAAAACTTGCAGTTGATAAGATTGAAGAAGTCACAGTTGATGGTAAAGACTTGTTCAAAGTCACTGCTAAAGCACCAGACCTAGTCCAACGCAATGCAAATAATCAGTTTGCAGAAGAATATGTCCATTACTTTGCTAAGCCAAAAGCTCATGAAGGTGATGTTTATTACGATTTCAATGATCTTGTAAAGGCCATGCAGGACAATAAAAATGGAACATTTAAACTAGGTGCTGATCTTAATGCAGCTAATGTTCCAACACCAAATAAACAATATGTACCTGGTAAGTTTAGTGGAACTTTAACAAGTGTTGAAGGAAAGCAGTACACAATCCACAATATGGCTCGTCAATTGTTCGATAATATCGAGGGTGGCTCGGTTACAAATATTAACCTAGGTAACGTTGATATCAATATGCCTTGGGCTGAAAATATTTCACCACTTGCAAGAACGATTAAAAATGCTACAGTTGAGAATGTCAAGGTGACTGGTAGTGTTCTTGGTAAAGATGGTATTGCTGGTATTGTCAATAAAGCAGATGTTGGTGGCCTACTTAAAAATGTCGCATTCATTGGTAAACTTACTGGTGTTGGTGACAAAGGCTGGGATATTGGTGGTATTGCCGGTGAAATTTGGAGAGGGAATATCAAACACGCTTATGTAGATGCTGATATTACAGCAAATAAAGCTCGTGTTGGTGGTCTTCTTGCTAGATCTGATAATGGTTCGGATCCTAATGGAATCGACAAGTATGCTTCTGTTCGTAATGCTGTTACTAAAGGAACCATTAATGTTAAGACACCTGTTGAGGTTGGTGGATTCATTAGTAAAAACTGGACATGGGGTAGAGTTGCTGATACTGTTTCAATGATGAAAGTTGAAAATGGTGAAGAGTTCTACGGTTCAAAAGACTTAGACGAAGAAGACGGTTACTATACAAACGATTGGATTGAGCGAAACTATGTTGTTAAAGATGTCAGCTCTGGTAAACGTTCATTCAAACGTTCTCGTACTAACAGAATTCAAGAAATCAGTCTTGAAGAAGCAAATAAAAAGATCGCTGAATTCGGTATCACTGCTGATACGTTTGAAATTAAACCTCTTGTTGAGGATACTCTCAATAATAAGAAAGTAAAAGCTGATACTTATAAAGATACTCAAGATTACGATGCCTCTCGTGAACTTGCCTACCGTAATATCGAAAAATTACAACCTTTCTATAATAAAGAATGGATCGTAAACCAAGGAAACAAATTGGCTGCAGGCAGTCCTCTCTTGACTAAAGAAATCTTGTCTGTAACTGCCATGAAAGGCAATGCCTTTGTGACAGAATTGGCTGATGCTGACCACATTTTGGTGCATTATGCTGACAAGACCAAAGACATCTTTACTGTTTCTCTGAAAGAATCTAAGGTTAAACAAGTGAAAGAGTACAGCATTGCTGAACTTGGAGAAGTTGTTTACACACCTAATATGGTTGACAAAGACCGTAGCGATCTTATCAATGCTATCGTTGAAAAATTAAGTCCAGTTGAGCTACAATCAGATCCAATTTACCAAAAACTTGGTAGAACAGGACCAAATAAAGTTAACGCTATCAAAGATCTTTACCTAGAAGAAAGCTTCAAAGAAGTCAAGGATAATCTGGCTAAATTTGTGAAACAGTTGCTTGAAAATGAAGATCATCAATTAAACACAGATGAGGCTGCTAAACGTGCTTTGATCAAGAAAATTGATGATAACAAGGCAGCGGTTCTCCTTGGTCTATCTTACCTTAACCGTTATTACGGAGTAAAGTTTGATAACTTCAATATCAAGCAACTCATGTTGTTCAAACCAGACTTCTATGGTAAAAATGTAAGTGTGTTAGACTTCTTGATTCAGATTGGTTCTAAGGAAAGTAACATTAAAGGTGATAGAACTCTAGAAGCTTATCGTGAAGCTATCGGTGGAGTTATCGGTATCGGCGAGTTAAACAGTTTCTTAGACTATAATATGCGTCTATTCACAGAAGACAAAGACCTAAATGATTGGTTCATCAAAGCAACCAAAGACAATGTCTATATCGTTGAACCAAAAACAACAACTCCTGAGTTTGCCGATAAGAAACACAGAGCCTACGAAGGTTTAAACAACGATGTGCATGGTAAGATGATCTTGCCACTCTTGAACTTGAAAGATGCCCATATGTTCTTGATTTCAACTTACAATACAATGGCTTATAGTTCATTTGAAAAATATGGTAAGTATACTGAAGCAGAACGTAATGCCTTTAAAGCTGAAATCGATAAGGTTGCAAAAGGTCAACAGAATTATCTAGACTTCTGGTCACGTCTATCAATCGATAAAGTTCGTAATCAACTCTTGAAGAGCAATAACATGGTTCCAACCCCTGTTTTAGATAACCAAAACTATAAAGATATTAGTACTGATAAATACGGTCACACTAATAGTGGTAAAGATGTGGCGCCTATCCGTGAATTATACGGACCTACAGGACGTTATCATGCGACTGACTGGCGTATGGGAGCTGTGGCTCGCGTTTATCAGAATCCATATAAAGATGATTCTGTCTTCTTCATGGTTACGGATATGATTAGTGACTTTGGGGTTTCTGCCTTTACCCACGAAACAACTCACGTAAATGACCGTATGGTATACTTGGGTGGCTCAAGACACCGTGAAGGTACTGATTTGGAAGCATTTGCACAAGGAATGTTGCAAACTCCATCAGTATCAAATCCAAATGGTGAATACAAAGCCCTAGGTCTCAACATGGCTTATGAACGTCCAAACGATGGCAATCAATGGTATAACACCAATCCAAATGATCTGAAGTCACGTGACGAAATTGATCGTTACATGAAGGGCTACAACGACACTCTTATGCTTCTGGATTATCTTGAAGGAGAGGCTGTCCTCGATAAAGCAAATCAAGATTTAAACAATGCTTGGTTCAAGAAGGTTGATAAGCAATACCGAGGAAATAACACCAAGAACCAATTCGACAAGGTTCGACCTTTAAGTGATGAGGAAAAAGCTATTCCTTTACGCACAGTAGATGACTTAATTACGAACAACTTCATGACTAACCGCGGTCCAGGTAACAGAGTTTATAATCCTACTGACTTTGATTCTGCTTATGTGAATGTTCCAATGATGACTGGTATCTATGGTGGTAATACAAGTGAAGGTGCTCCAGGAGCGATGTCATTTAAACACAATACTTTCAGAATCTGGGGTTACTATGGCTATGAAAAAGGCTTCCTAAACTATGCTTCTAACATGCTAAAAGCTGAATCTAAAAAAGCTGGTAAAGATACTCTAGGTGATGACTTCATCATTAGCAAGATTTCTGAAGGAAAATTCAACAATCTTGAAGAATGGAAGAAAGCTTACTTCAAAGAAGTGGTGACAAGTGCCAAAAATGGAATTCAATCTATTGAAATTGATGGTAAAACATACAATAGCTATGAAGACTTGAAACGTGCATTTGCTGAAGCAGTTGATAAAGATAAGGCTACTCTAAGTAAGGGCTCTGTCAAATTTGATAATACTGTTGCTTTGAAAGAAAAAGTCTTCAAGAAACTTCTTCAACAAACAGATAGCTTTAAAACTTCTATCTTTAAATAATCCAAAACTCTCATCTGCTTAGCAGGTGGGAGTTTTTTTGTAATCAAGAAGATTATTGATTTTCCAAACAGATTCTAAGTATTTTTAGCAAGGTAGGTATATAATAGAACTACAAAGTGAATATCTATATTCATATAACAAAAAAGAAGGTGATGAAGATGAAAAAATGGCAAGCAACTGTATTGGTCTGCGCGAGTCTGGTCTGTCTATCGGCTTGTAACAATCAGATGGAGAACCAAGCTGATAAGCAAAATGCAGACAAAAATGCACAAGTTAGCTCTCAAATGGCAAAACAAGGAGAAGAAGTTCCAGACTTTTCACTGACGGGAGTTGATGGTAAAACCTATCGCCTATCAGATTATAAGGGCAAAAAGGTCTATCTCAAATTTTGGGCATCTTGGTGCTCTATTTGCCTAGCTAGTTTACCTGATACCGATGAGCTGGCAAAAGAAGCAAGTGATGACTATGTCATCTTGACAGTGGTTTCTCCTGGTCAAAAAGGAGAGCAAGCAGAAGAAGCCTTTAAAAAATGGTATCAAGGATTGGACTATAAAAATCTCCCTGTCCTTCTAGACCCTTCGGGACAACTCTTAGCAAGTTACGGAGTCCGTTCTTATCCGACCCAGGCCTTTATTGATAAAGAAGGAAAACTAGTTAAGATCCAGCCAGGTTTTATGGATAAGGCAAGTATTGTAGAGAGTTTGAAAAGCATAGATTAGAGGTTACTCATGAATGATAAGTTAAAAACAATTGTATTCATAGGAATCATCATTTGTATTATTATTGGACTTTTATTTTTTTGGGAAAAAAGAAGCACAAGCTACACTGATACTTCTCAAATTGAGAAGGCAGCTGTTAGCCAAGGTCAAGGTGTTAAGAAAAAAACTGTGCCAGATAAAAATGCTGACCTACATGAAATCTATCTAGCGGGAGGCTGTTTCTGGGGAGTTGAAGAGTATTTTTCAAGAGTAGCAGGTGTGACAGATGCTGTTTCTGGCTATGCGAATGGCAGAGGAGAAACAACCCAGTATGAATTGATCGGCCAAACAGGCCATGCTGAGACTGTTCATGTGACCTACGATGCCAATCAAATTTCTCTAAAAGAAATTTTGCTCCATTATTTCCGCATTATCAATCCAACTAGTAAAAATAAGCAGGGCAATGATATGGGGACTCAGTACAGAACGGGAGTCTACTATAAGGACGAGCAGGACCTAGAAGTCATCAATCAAGTTTTTGAACAAGTTGCTCAGAAGTACGACCAGCCTCTAGCGGTTGAAAAGGAACCCTTAAGCAATTTTATCGTGGCTGAGGACTATCACCAAGATTATCTTCAGAAAAATCCAAATGGATATTGCCATATCAATGTCAATCAAGCATCCTATCCTGTTATTGATGCGAGTAAATATCCAAAACCGAGTGACGATGAATTGAAAAAACTCCTCTCTCCTGAGGAATATGCAGTGACTCAAAATAGTCAAACAGAACGGGCCTTTTCAAATCGTTACTGGGATAAATTTGAAGCAGGTATTTATGTGGATGTAGCAACTGGTGAACCACTCTTTTCTTCGAAAGATAAATTTGAATCGGGCTGTGGTTGGCCTAGCTTTACCCAGCCTATCAGTCCAGATGTTGCGACCTACAAGGAAGACAAGTCCTACAATATGGTCAGAACAGAAGTCAGAAGTAGAACTGGTGATTCCCATCTAGGGCATGTCTTTACAGACGGACCTAAGGACAAGGGAGGGCTACGCTATTGTATCAATAGTCTATCCATCCGTTTTATTCCTAAGGATCAAATGGAAGAAAAGGGTTATGGTTATTTGTTAGATTATGTTGAGTGAACGTGATATTCTTAAAAAGAATTTACTAGAAATACATTTTAATTCATAAGAAGTGTAGAATTTGGATTTTAGAAGCGGTTGGGCAATTTAATCGAACGTGTAGGAATCACTCCTGAAAATTTTTGATTTTGAAAACAAGTAAGGTGAAAGCTATCAGGGTGAATATGGCTCTCTCGGGCTCAACATGGCTTATATGCGACCAAATGATGGGGACCAATGGTACAATCCAGATCCAACCAAGTTGCAAACACGCCAGCAGATTGACCACTACATGAAAGGTTATAATGAGGCCTTGATGCTTCTAGATTATCTGGAAGGGGAACGAGTCCTCGCTAAGAATGATCTGGCTTTGAAGAAGGCTTGGTTCAGCAAGATGACCAAGCAGATGCGCTATCAGGATCAGGATAATAAACTCCTTGCTCCTAACCAGTGGGACTATGTCCGTCCATTGACAGATGACGAAGCCAAGACTCAGCTAAATTCTGTGGATGATTTAATCAAAAATAACATCATCACCAACAGGCATTATCAGGGAACTTACCGACCAGAAGACCTCAAGACAGCTTATGTCAATGTCAAGATGGTGGATGCTATCTACGGTGGAAATACAAGTCAGGGAGCTCCTGGAGCCATCTCCTTCAAGCATAATGCCTTCCGTATGTGGGGTTATTATGGTTACGAAAATGGTTTCCTAGGATATGCTTCTAATAAATACAAAGATGAGGCGCTGAGCGAGGGGCATGATACACTTGGCGATGATTTCATTATCCAGAAGGTTTCGAAAGGCAAGTTCCAGAACTTGGAAGAATGGAAGAAGGCTTGGTTTGACGCTATTATTGCCAAGGCAAAACGAGGAATCCATAGTTTTGAAATTGATGGTCAGCAAATTGATTCTTACGAGAAATTGCAAGACTTGTTTGACCAAGCAGTAGAAACGGATTACCGAAACTTCAAGTATGGAGGCTCAGTTGCCAACTATACAGTAGCTCTGAAGAAAAAAGTCTTCCAAAAACTATTGCAGGTCACAGATGCCTTTTCATCTGAACTCTTTCCTAAAGGATAGATAAAAAGTCGGTGTGATAAAAGAGAATGCTATGTTCAGATTTTCTTAGAAAGTGACATCTACTTTATCATTCTCAAAGAATAAAATTGCCAGATCTCCTGTTGGGGTCTGGCTTTTATGGTATACTTAGGATATGCATAGAAAAACAGTGATTGATTTTAGGGTTTTGGGGGAGCGATACACCTTTACCCAGCCTATCAAAGAGTTAAAAACAAGAAGATTAGCAGAAGTGGCAGACCTGCTGGCACAAGTGGAAAGCTACCAAGAGCAAGGCTATTATGTGGTGGGCTATGTCAGCTATGAGGCTGCGCCTGCTTTTGAGGAGAAGTTGGCGGTTCACGAGGGTCCCTTGTTAGGAGAGTATTTGCTTTACTTCACTGTTCATAACAGTGTTGAAACATCTAACATTCCTCTGACTTATGAGGAGGTGGAGTTGCCATCAAACTGGCAGGAAGTAACAGCAACAGAGGACTATGAAAAGGCGATTGCCCAGATTCACCATCATTTACGACAGGGCGATACTTATCAGGTCAATTATACTGTTCAACTCAAGCAGGAGTTGTCTGCCAATCCTTTTGCTATCTACAATCGCATGGTGGTAGAGCAGGAGGCAGGTTACAATGCCTATGTTGAACATGACGACATGGCAGTGATTTCCATGAGTCCAGAACTCTTTTTTGAGCAAAATGACCGAGAAATAACTACTCGTCCAATGAAGGGAACAACTAAACGTGGTCTGACTGACGATGAAGATTTGAAAGAGGCAGCTTGGTTGGAGCAAGATCCTAAAAATCGCTCTGAAAATATGATGATAGTGGACCTCTTGCGCAATGACATGAACCGTATTTCTGAAGTGGGCAGTGAGCATGTAGAGCGTCTGTGTCAAGTGGAGCAGTATTCGACTGTTTGGCAGATGACTTCAACCATCAAGAGTCAGTTACGACCGGATGTTGACCTAGTTGAAATTTTTCGATCGCTCTTTCCATGTGGCTCCATCACAGGAGCTCCCAAGATAGCGACTATGGAAATTATCAAGAACCTCGAGCCCCAACCAAGAGGAGTTTACTGTGGAACTGTTGGACTCTTACTTCCCAATGGTAGACGGATTTTCAACGTAGCTATTCGAACCATTCAACTGCATCGAGAGCAAGCCATCTATGGAGTCGGTGGAGGCATCACTTGGGATAGTACTTGGGAGTCAGAATACCGTGAAGTCCAGCAAAAGGCTGCTGTTCTTTATCGCAAACAGCCTCGCTTTAAGCTGATTACGACAGGAAAAATCAGCCAGAAAACTTTGCTCTTTAAAAATCAACATCTAGAAAGATTGCAAAAGGCTAGTCGTTACTTTGCCTTTCCATTTGATGAAGATAGTTTGAGACAAAGGATAGATGAAGAGTGTCGAGCTTGTGATCTCCACCAAGACTACCGTTTGCGAATCAGTCTCAATAAGTCTGGAGAAATAGAAATTGATCGACAAGTATTGACACCACTTAGTTATAGCTTCTGTCAGGCTAAACTTTGTCTGCAAGAAGCTGATTTGCAGCAGGCCTTTACCTACTTTAAGACGACACACCGACCACATTTGACAACAGGAGAGCAGGAAATCATCTATCACACTGCTGATGGAAAACTGCTTGAGACCTCTATTGGCAATCTGGTTTTGAAAATGAATGGCAAGCTCTATACCCCACCTAGTCAGCTAGGTCTGTTACCAGGGATTTATCGTCAATATTTGCTTGAAAATGGGAAGGTAGAAGAGAAGGTTTTGACCATAGAAGATTTAATGCGAGCAGAAGTCATCTATAGCTGTAATGCAGTCAGAGGCTTGTATGAATTGTCAGTAAAGGAGAACTAATTGAAACTCATATTTTTACACGGTTTGGGACAGTCAGCAGATAGTTGGAAAGAAGTTCAGGATTTGCTGGCAGATTATCCCTCTGAAGCCCTGGACTTATTTCCTTCAGGAGTTGGGACCTACCAAGAAGCCAAGGAACGCATTTATCAGCACTTATCAAAGGAAACAGAGCCTTTTGTCTTAGTTGGCTTATCTTTAGGGGCTGCACTTGCATTGGAGCTTTCAAGTTCTGAGATACCAAATCTTCAGGCCTTGGTTTTGTCAGGATGTCCACTGAAATTAGCAGGTAACATTCCTTTTTACATTCAGTTGCTGATATTTAAATTGCTTCCTAAGAGGATATATGAGAAGCAGGGGGCAGATAAGGCTCTTATGGTTGGAGTTTCCGAAGAATTAAAAACACTTGATTTAAGAGAGATTGCACGGAATTGTCCCTATCCAAGCTTGTTGATCTGTGGTAGCCAGGATAAGCCTAATCTCAGTTCAATGAAAGCTATTCAAGAACTGATGCCAGATTCTCAGTTTCAGATCATTCCTGACGGCCCTCATGTCTTGAATAAGGCAAAACCAAAAGAGTTTGCAGAATTAACCAGAAGTTTTCTTGAATTGCTGAAACAAGTTTGATAAAATAATAAAGAAGTGATAAATCATAAAGGAGATAAAAATGAGTCAAAAGATTATTGGGATTGACCTTGGTGGAACTTCTATCAAGTTCGCTATTTTAACACAAGAAGGAGAAATCCAAGAAAAATGGTCTATCAAGACTAACATTTTGGATGAAGGAAGCCATATCGTAGACGACATGATTGAAACTATTCAACACCGTTTGGGCTTGCTTGGATTGTCTGCTGAAGATTTCCGTGGAATTGGTATGGGATCACCTGGTGTGGTTGACCGTGAAAAAGGGACTGTTATCGGTGCCTATAACCTCAACTGGAAAACTCTTCAACCAATCAAAGAAAAAATGGAAAAAGCCTTGGGTATTCCATTCTTCATCGACAATGACGCCAACGTGGCAGCTCTTGGTGAGCGCTGGATGGGTGCTGGTGAAAACCAACCAGACGTTGTCTTTATGACACTTGGTACAGGTGTTGGTGGCGGTATCGTAGCAGAAGGCAAATTACTCCACGGTGTTGCTGGTGCTGCAGGTGAACTTGGACACATAACAGTTGACTTTGATCAACCAATCGCATGTACGTGTGGTAAAAAAGGCTGTCTTGAGACAGTAGCTTCAGCGACAGGTATTGTTAACTTGACTCGTCGTTATGCAGATGAATACGAAGGCGATGCAGCCTTAAAACGCTTGATTGATGACGGAGAAGAAGTAACAGCTAAAACTGTCTTTGATTTGGCAAAAGAAGGAGACGACCTTGCCTTGATCGTTTACCGTAACTTCTCACGTTACTTGGGTATTGCATGTGCCAACATCGGTTCAATTCTAAACCCATCAACAATCGTTATCGGTGGTGGTGTATCAGCTGCAGGAGACTTCCTTCTCCAAGGTGTACAAAAGGTTTATGATGAAAATACCTTCCCACAAGTTCGTACAACTACTAAATTGGCTCTTGCAACTCTAGGAAATGACGCTGGAGTTATCGGAGCTGCGTCACTTGTCTTGCAATAAATATAAACATAAAAAGGAGAAAATTGCTTTCCGTAAGCGAGTGATTTTCCTCCTTTCTTTTTTATGCTATACTAGTTAAGAAATAAAAGTTGAGGTAGGGGTAAATGACAAAAGCAGATATGATTTTTAAAGAAAATATCGAGCGAATCTTGAATGAGGGTGTGTTTTCCGAGCAAGCACGTCCCAAGTATAAGGATGGAACAGTAGCTAACTCCAAGTACATCACAGGTGCTTTTGCGGAGTATGACTTGGCCAAGGGGGAATTTCCCATCACAACCTTGCGACCAATCGCAATCAAATCAGCTATCAAGGAAGTTCTTTGGATTTATCAAGACCAGACCAATAGCTTAGAAGTTCTCAATGACAAGTACAATGTTCACTACTGGAATGATTGGGAAGTGGGAGACACAGGTACTATTGGGGAGCGTTATGGGGCTGTTGTTAAGAAGCACGATATCATCAATAAAATTCTCAAACAGTTAGAAGCTAATCCTTGGAATCGTCGTAATATCATTTCACTTTGGGATTATCAGGCCTTTGAGGAGACAGATGGTCTTCTTCCATGTGCCTTTCAGACTATGTTTGATGTTCGTCGTGTAGACGGGGACATCTATCTAGACGCGACCTTGACGCAGCGTTCTAACGATATGCTGGTAGCTCACCACATCAACGCCATGCAGTATGTGGCACTTCAAATGATGATTGCTAAACATTTTGGTTGGAAAGTTGGGAAATTCTTCTACTTTATCAATAACCTTCACATTTATGACAATCAATTTGAACAAGCTCAGGAATTGCTTCGTCGTGAGCCTTCAAACTGCCAACCACGTTTGGTCTTGAATGTACCAGACAAGACAAATTTCTTTGATATTAAAGCAGAGGATTTTGAGCTGGTTGACTACGATCCAGTGAAACCGCAGTTGAAGTTTGACTTGGCCATTTAATACTCTCTGAAAATCTCTTCAAATCACGCTAGATTCCTAGTTTGCTCTTTGATTTTCATTGAGTATAAAAGAATAGAAAAAAAGAAGTTGAGAAAAATCCCAACTTCTTTTATTTTTTAACGTGATACGCGACGACGCGCTGCTTTCTTACGGTTTTCTTCGATGAAAGCTGCTTTTTGTTCTTCTGGTTCGATCACTTTCTTTTTAACTGCGTATACTGCACCTGCAACTGCAGCGACAGTTCCTGCAATACCTGTTACAAGACCTTTAGCGAATCCTTTAGCCATGAGTATTCCTCCTTTAACTTATAAATCAGCCAGCTACCTCAAGAGGTCGCATTTTTCTGACTGACCTTTTTGTGATATAATAATAGTAACGAAAAAATGGGAATTTTTCAAGGAAAAAAGATGAAAACAAAAATAATTGTGATTGTTGGACCAACTGCAGTTGGAAAGACAGCTCTAGCCATTGAAGTTGCTAAGCATTTTAATGGTGAAGTAGTTAGTGGAGATAGCCAACAAGTCTATCGAGGACTAGATATTGGGACAGCCAAGGCTAGTCCGGAGGAGCAGGCAAGTGTTCCTCATCACTTGATTGATGTTAGAGAGGTAACCGAGTCTTACTCGGCTTTTGATTTTGTTTCAGAGGCCAAGACAGCTATTGAGGATATTCAAAGTCGAGGTAAGCTCGCTATTATAGCTGGTGGGACAGGACTTTATATCCAGAGTCTGCTAGAAGGATATCATTTAGGTGGGGAGACACCTCATGAGGACATTTTAGCTTATCGTGCTAGTTTAGAGCCTTTTTCAGATGAGGAGTTAGCCCAACTCATAGAGCAAGCAGGTCTTGAAGTTCCCCAGTTTAATCGTCGCCGTGCCATGCGAGCCTTAGAAATTGCTCATTTTGGTCAAGACTTGGAAAATCAAGAGACCTTGTATGAACCTCTGATTATTTGCTTGGATGATGAGCGTAGTCAATTGTATGAACGGATTAACCACCGTGTAGATTTGATGTTTGAAGCTGGATTATTGGATGAAGCTAAGTGGTTGTTTGACCATTATCCAGATGTGCAGGCTGCTAAAGGGATTGGCTACAAGGAACTCTTTCCTTATTTCCGTGGAGAGCAGACCTTGGAAGAAGCTAGTGAGAGTCTTAAACAGGCGACCCGTCGTTTTGCTAAGCGTCAGTTGACCTGGTTCCGTAATCGCATGCAGGTGACCTTTTATCAGATTGGAGAGTCTGGTGTAAAAGATCGCATTTTAAGCCAGATAGAGGAGTTTTTAGATGATTGAAACGGAGAAAAAAGAGGAGCGAGTCCTGCTGATTGGTGTGGAATTGCAGGACATGGACAATTTTGACCTCTCCATGGAAGAACTGGCTAGTCTAGCTAAAACGGCAGGGGCAGTTGTAGTCGATAGTTACAGACAAAAACGTGAAAAATACGATTCCAAGACCTTCGTCGGTTCTGGTAAGTTGGAAGAGATTGCTCAAATGGTGGATGCAGAAGAAATCACAACTGTCATTGTCAACAACCGTCTGACACCTCGCCAAAATGTCAATTTAGAAGAAGTTCTAGGGGTCAAGGTCATTGACCGCATGCAGTTGATTTTGGATATCTTTGCCATGCGGGCTCGAAGCCATGAAGGGAAGCTCCAAGTTCATCTAGCTCAGCTCAAATACCTCTTGCCTCGTTTGGTTGGTCAGGGGATTATGCTCAGCCGTCAGGCAGGGGGAATTGGTTCCCGTGGTCCAGGTGAAAGTCAGCTGGAGCTTAATCGTCGTAGTGTTCGCAACCAGATTACAGATATCGAGCGCCAGCTCAAGGTGGTTGAGAAAAATCGGGCGACAGTTCGAGAAAAACGTTTGGAGTCAAGTACTTTTAAGATTGGCTTGATTGGCTATACCAATGCTGGTAAGTCAACTATCATGAACACCTTGACTAGCAAGACCCAGTATGAGGCAGATGAGCTCTTTGCGACTCTGGATGCGACAACTAAAAGCATCCATCTTGGTGGCAATCTACAGGTGACTTTAACGGACACCGTTGGGTTTATTCAAGATTTGCCGACAGAGTTGGTGTCTAGTTTCAAGTCGACCTTGGAAGAAAGCAAGCATGTGGATCTTCTGGTTCATGTTATTGATGCCAGCAATCCTTACCATGAGGAACATGAAAAAACGGTCCTGTCTATCATGAAAGACTTGGACATGGAGGATATTCCTCGCCTAACCCTTTATAATAAAGCGGATTTGGTGGAGGATTTCACGCCTACCCAAACGCCGTATGCACTGATTTCTGCCAAATCTGAGGATAGTCGAGAACAGTTGCAGGCTTTATTGCTAGATAAGATCAAGGAAATTTTTGAACCCTTTACTTTGCGCGTGACTTTTTCTAAGTCTTACAAGATTCATGATTTAGAAAGTGTTGCTATCCTAGAAGAACGTGACTACCAAGATGATGGCGAAGTCATCAGAGGCTACATTGCTGAGAAAAATAAATGGAGATTAGAAGAATTTTATGACTGATATCAAATCATTAGCTCTCAAATATGGTGGCTATACAAGTCTAGACAAGGTATATTTGGACCAGCTTCTAGCTGGTAGGTCTGAAGAAGAGCAACTAGCTCTCATCACCCCTCCACCCAGCGTAGTGAATGCCTACTTTGCAGAACTCTACCAGAAAAAGAGTCCTCAAGCTGCGACAGATTATTTTGCAGAAGTCAGCCAGGAACTGAACCTCTACAATGCTGAACCTAGTTTCACTCTAGAAAATAAGCCTTTTATTCGACTTAATCTGTCTGGTAAATCCTTTGGTTTTTGTTATGAGATTGAGGGACTGGGTCGAATTTTCTCTGAGAATGAAGAGAAGATTTCAGATGACTTGCTCTTTGAGATTGCGCAAATTTTTCCACATCAGCTGGTTTTTGAGGAGTCTGGAAAAATTTACATGAATGCTGTCGGAGACGAGGAAGTTGTTAGCGTGGAAAATCTTACAGCTTTGACAGATTTGGAAAGCTTGGCAGATGGTCGCAAGCGTCTCAAAGGCTATAGTCAAGAGGATTTGCTACAAGAAGCTAAATCTTTCTCTGGCAAGTTTTATTATCGCTCGGAAAACCGCACTGCTATGTTATATATTGATTAATTAGAAAGTAACGAATGGATATTCAATTTTTAGGAACGGGGGCTGGTCAGCCCTCCAAAGCCCGCAATGTTTCAAGTCTCGCCCTGAAACTCTTGGATGAGATTAACGAAGTCTGGCTTTTTGACTGTGGCGAAGGAACGCAAAATCGCATTCTGGAAACCACGATTCGACCACGAAAAATCAGCAAAATCTTTATCACCCACTTACACGGAGACCATATCTTTGGCTTGCCAGGTTTCCTCTCCAGTCGTGCTTTTCAAGCAAATGAAGAGCAGACAGATTTGGAAATCTATGGACCTCAAGGTATCAAGTCTTTTGTTTTGACTAGTTTGCGTGTCTCTGGTTCTCGTCTACCCTATAAGATTCATTTCCATGAATTTGACCAAGATTCTCTTGGGAAAATCCTTGAAACAGATAAATTCATGGTGTATGCAGAAGAGTTGGATCACACTATTTTCTGTGTCGGCTATCGTATCATGCAAAAGGATTTAGAAGGGACCTTGGATGCTGAAAAACTCAAGGCTGCTGGTGTTCCATTCGGCCCTCTTTTTGGAAAAATTAAAAACGGTCAGGATGTCGTCTTAGAAGACGGCACCGAGATCAAGGCGGCAGATTATATTTCAGCACCGCGACCTGGTAAGATTATTACCATTTTGGGAGATACTCGAAAAACAGATGCCAGTGTGCGTCTTGGTGTCAATGCAGATGTTCTTGTCCATGAGTCGACTTATGGCAAGGGAGACGAAAAGATTGCCCGCAACCACGGTCACTCAACCAATATGCAAGCTGCTCAGGTAGCGGCAGAAGCAGGAGCCAAACGCCTCTTACTCAACCATATCAGTGCTCGTTTTCTTTCAAAAGACATTAGCCAACTTAAAAAGGATGCCTCTAGTATCTTTGAAAACGTCCATGTGGTCAAAGACCTTGAAGAAGTGGAAATCTAGAATCTCGAGAAAGGAAAAGTATGTCTACTATTCTGATTACCGGAGCAAGTGGTGGTCTAGCCCAAGAAATGGTCAAACTCTTGCCCAATGATCAACTGATTCTGTTAGGTAGAAATAAGGAAAAATTAGCTCAACTATACGGAAATCATCCTCAGGCAGAATTGGTCGAGATTGATATTACCGATGAGCAAGCCTTAGAAGGATTGGTAGCTGACCTCTATCTCCGTTATGGCAAGATTGATGTTTTGATTAACAACGCTGGCTACGGGATTTTTGAGGATTTTGACAAGATTTCTAATCAAGATATTCATCAAATGTTTGAGGTTAACACCTTTGCTTTAATGAATCTGTCTCGGTTGGTTGCAGCTCGTATGAAGGAGATGCGAAAAGGGCATATCATCAATATCGTTAGCATGGCAGGTTTGATAGCGACTGGTAAGTCCAGTCTCTACTCAGCGACCAAGTTTGCGGCTATCGGTTTTTCAAATGCTCTTCGCCTTGAACTTATGCCCTATGGTATCTATGTGACGACTGTTAATCCAGGACCTATCCGTACAGGATTTTTTGACCAGGCAGATCCAGATGGGACCTACCTCAAATCGGTCGACCGCTTCCTACTCGAGCCAGATGCAGTAGCTAAAAAAATTGTTAAGACCATCGGAAAAAACAAACGCGAGCTCAATCTCCCAATCTTGCTCAATCTAGCCCATAAGTTTTATACCCTCTTTCCTAAACTAGCAGATAAGTTGGCTGGAGAAACCTTTAATTATAAGTGAAAAAGCTGCTCCCTTGAGGAATGGCTTTTTGTTTTAATTAGGAGAAG
The DNA here is from genome assembly GCF_047460405.1 of Streptococcus infantis. Classification (GTDB taxonomy): domain Bacteria; phylum Bacillota; class Bacilli; order Lactobacillales; family Streptococcaceae; genus Streptococcus; species Streptococcus infantis_Q. The sequence goes on from NZ_JASHGH010000009.1 coordinate 46,071, forward strand.
TTGTTGATCAAAAATAATCCCTGAAAATACTGGTAGTTTATCTCTATTTGATAGTTTTGGAGTATAATTGAGATAAGAACGTTCATTAGATAAATGAAGTCCCAAACCAGCTAGCTTACCCTAGATAATGCCCTATGTATAGTCGGAGGTTGACAATGGAATTATTGACAATTGACCAAATCATTTCCCTTACCCAAGAAGAAACACAAGGGCTTGACCCTGAGATAAGAGAAGGAATTGTCCTGAACCAAACGGAACTGCCTGTGTCTGAACTGGATCGTTTGAAAAAACAATTGCAAATCCAAGACTTGGATCCGATTTTTAGGAAATATATTCTGGCCTATAACTGGGGGCAGGTCGGTTTTTTAAGTTACCAGTTTGGATATGGAGACGACACTAGTCTTACTTGGCTAATCAATCGCAATTTGGAATACCATGATTACTCGACTCTACAAGAAAGCGGCTTGATCATCATTGCAAATGGAGATCCCTACACTATTTTGCTGGATTGTCAATCTGGGGCGATCTATGCTCTTGATGCAGAGATGAACTATGATGAAAAAATATGGCTGGCACCAGATTTTCTAGCATTTGTTAGAGCCATGGGAACGGCCCAATCTGCAGTTTGGAAGGGTTGTGAAAGTGACTTCATCCACTTGATGACTAGAATAGGGAATACGTCTAGCCTGATATTCTGGCAGAGTCTGGTCGGATTTTATGATTGAAAATAGAAGGAGCAGGTCATGGAATTTATTGTAGCTGAGGAAGGGATTCCTCAAAATATCGGAAGTCAGGGAGCCCTGATTGCCTATTATGGCAGTGAGATAGAATTTCATTATGAAACTGTTCCACCACACGGTGATGAGATTTTTTCTGCCAAGTTGCCTTTGTTGGGGCTTGATCTGCCCTTTTGGATCTATGGGAGAAATCTCATATTTTTAGATGCTTACTACCTCTTAGCAGAAACAGTTAAGAAAGGGACTTGGGATTCCATAACGAGTATGCTCATCAACATTCATACGGGGGAATACGCCAGCCTAGACCACTGGTACAATCATATATCTATTGAGCAAAACGGTCTTGAGTTGAAAAATGATTATGATGGACAAGTACGGACTTTGAAAACGGTTGACAATCTTCATTGGCTTGCCCTAGATGCTGAATCAGAAGAATGGAACTAAAAATGGCAAAGAAAAGAGTTACATTACCAAAAGAGTTTAAGGATTTAATGGATGAAGGAAATATTGAAGCCCTTAAAGCAGTCTATGATCGTTGTGAATTAACCGCTCATGATGGAAGATTTAGCTTATGTACACCTCTGCATATGGGAGGAATCCCGGATGAATTGGTTATCTGGCTTGTCGAACAGGGCTTGGATATCAATATCCCTGATTATTATGGAGCGACTCCTTTGTACCGTCAAGCAATCTTGGGGAGAGATACAGTCAAACTCTTGCTTGAATTGGGGGCAGACATTGGAAAACCTAATACCTATGGTGAGACACCCCTACATGTAGCAGCTGAGTTTTTCCATCCTAAGACTGTCAAACTTTTGATTGATAAGGGAGCAGATGTCAATGCTAAAAATGATATGGGAAGAACCCCACTAGCTTCAGTCTTGATGGTTTGTCGGGGTATCTATATTGCCCAAACAGCTGAAATCGCCACAATGCTTGTGGATTCTGGTGCTAAGAAAACATCTGCTATGAAAGAAAAGGTCGAAAATATCGGTAAAGATTTTGAATTTCATCGAGAAAGTATCCATCCTGACTACATAGAGGCTGCAGATAAAGGCTTAACGAAGCTCTATGAGCTCTTTGGTGTTAAGCCTGTAGAAAAACGCCTAACTCATGATGGACATTCACCTATTGAGCTAGTAGAAGGCTCGTGGGAAGAGCAGTATGAGCAACTATGGTCTTTCTTGATTCCTTCAAGTGGAGCAGCCAAAACTGTTCAGGGAGAAGTCATCCGCATACCAGGCAGAGTTCGAGATGAACTGGATCGAAACGGTGGGGGCAACTGGGACAGAAACTACCGCAAGATGCTTCAGGCTCTCCCTCAATACTTGTCTCTAGGAAGCTCTCTTTCAGAACAAGAATTAGCAGAGACTAAAGAGCTTATTGCTCAGGTTCATGTGAAAGATTTTGATGACGAGCCTCGCCTAGACCGCCTGTGTCAGCTAGCTATTGCTTGGATTAAGCAAAATCCTGAACCCCTTCTCCTAGAAAAAACAACTTATAAGCGGTAAAAAGCATTGGAAGACAGATAAAATAAAGAAATCATGGTGAAATGATGCAACTAATTGACCAAGTTAAAAAAATAGAAACTTATATTTGTGAGTATTTTGAAGACTGGGATTTGGATGATCCTGTGGAAGAGGAATACCTAGATGATTATCAGGACATTTCTGGTGCTTCCGAGGAAGAGCTTCAAGTCGTTGAGGAAAGATTTGGTATTCGTCTACCTAGTGACTTCAAAGAGCTTTATAGCTATAAAAATGGGAGTAAATACCTCTCTATTTTACCTTGTGTAATTGATCAGAGAGATTTGACTTTTTCTCTCATGAGTCTGCAGGAAATTGAGACTTGTAAAAAGTACTTTCAAAATAGAGATGCTCTGTTAACCGAATTTCCCGACTATTTTTCTAGTCAAGACCTAGAAAACATGCATGATAGTAGAATTAAGCCCTATCTTTTTAATAAAAAATGGCTTCCTTTTGCTCAGTATTGTGACTCTTGTTATCTTATGCTTGATTTTGATCCAGACCGAGAGGGTCAGGAAGGGCAGATTATTTGCTACATCCATGATCCTGATCAGGTAATCTATGCAGCAGAGAGCCTTACAAATTTGATTGAAGGGATAATGGAAGAAATCATATGAATGGACAAATGTATCAGATAGCCTGTATCGTGGCAGCAGCTAGGAAGGCTTTAAAAACTGATCAGGCAATCTTGTATCATCCTGACCAATATATCAATAAGATTTGCTTTCAAATTTTGCTGTCAGAAAATGGGGAAGCTGCAGAACTTTCTGTAGCTGATTGGTTTGAAAATCTTAAGGAAAAAGGTTTGAAGGACTTAAAATTATTTTGCCCTATCTCAGTAAATGACAGAGGTATTTTAGGTTTCTCCAATACGACACAGAGTTCAATTCTCTGCTTTTATAAAGATGGGAAGGTAAGTTATTTCCTACCAAATTGGGAAGCTGCTTCCTCAGGTAGGGGCTGGGATGTTACCTACACCGAGTATGAATGGGAAAGGCCTTCTCAAGACATTCCCCACTATGAAAATAATATCGAAGAATTTAAGGACATATTGTCTCGTATAGAAGATTTAGCAAGTAAAATTGAATGTGACAACTTTGCCAAAGTCTTTCACTCTGCTAGAAACTTTTTGCTAGATCCAGAATCTGGTAAAGGACTGGCAGAACCTCAAATTCCACCGCAACATTTAAGCATATTTAGAGCTGCAAGTGCAGCGGATGTTTTTGGAGGAATGGGCTCCTGGAATGATGAACCTGGATGGCTGGCACAAGATAAGGGACTGGGTCAAGTATACGATGAACTTTCAGATCAATTGCTAAGAAATATTAGATCAGCCATTCTATTTGCCATCAACGAGTGGTGATGGATTAGGAGAGAGAAAATGGGGAAGTTAAAGTTAAGTCTATTGAATAAATGGGAACTAGACAAGGACTACAATAGTGTTCTCAATTCTGTCATGTTACATGATGGTAGAGCCTTTGTCTTGACCAGTGAGAAGGAAGCTTCCAATCGCTACTGTCTGCTTGAAGTATCACCTTTGGGTGTGAAGGAGATAGATGCTTGGTATTGTGACCATGTTTGGGAGGAAGAGCCTCTAGTCTTTACAGATGGACAAAATATTGGCATCATCAAGGCTGGCAGGGAAATGGTCTATTATACTGGTGATTTTTCTAATCCAGAAATCATTGCCATAAAGGATCCGCAAAGTATACTTCCTAAAAAGGCACAAGAGAGATATTTTCAAATCGTATCAGATAGCGACCAGATCCCCGTGTGTTTTGAAAATCAGATTTATACAAATCAGGCAAGAAACTTTGCCCTTTTAGAATTTGATCGAGAGAAAAAGCAGGCGAAGTGGACCACTTATTCGCATATTGATAAAAAAGAGTTAAATCACCACGACACGAACTCAAGTGTTTGTCCTAAAATCGATAGTATGAAATCTTGGAAGCAAGAGCTCTATGCCTTTAGCTCTGGAGAAAGTCAAACCTCTGTCAATAAATGGGGCATGGACTATTATGCTCTTGTTAAAATCTCTAGTGATGGTCGTATTATCGAAAAGTTATTAGAATCTGAACATTTAAAGGCTTCAGGTAAAAAAGCTGGTGTCAATGGACTCTTTACGGATTCGCCTTATCTGATCCTGAACCCCCTATTTAAGAATGATGATTGGAAGGGCAAGCAAAAGCTATTTTCTCTAGCAACGAGAGAATTGTGCGATATAGCCTTGCCTAGAGGAATGAGTAAACACAAGCTTCAAAATATGACAGACAACTTTTGTTTAACCTACCTCTACGACAGAGGATTAAAAGAACTTGCCCTTTGTCAGATTGACTAGGCTGTGAGGCTGAATTTGGGAGCTTTTTATTGATAGGTGCTGATATTTTTTGATTAGTCTACAGTATTTATTTTAAGCTGTTTTCTCGTTAAATTTGACCAAGTATTGCAAATCGAATCTTAAAATAGTATACTAGTTCTATTAGTTATGAAAACGTTTGCGTTTTTGTTGATGATAGATTATTTAGGAGACAAAATATGGAATTAACAGCCATTTATCATAGACCAGAATCAGAGTATGCTTATCTTTACAAAGAAGGTCAGCTACATATCCGAATTAGAACCAAGAAAAATGATGTCCAGAAGGTTATCTTACACTATGGAGATCCCTTTATTTTCATTGAGGATAAGTATGAAGCCAAGAAAGAAATGACCAAAGTAACCTCAGATGCTTTATTTGATTATTGGCAGGCTACGGTCTCTGTTGATTTTGCACGGATTCAGTATCTCTTTGAGCTCCTTGATGAGGAAGGTCAGGGTGTTTTTTACGGTGATAAGGGTTGCGTAGAACATACTCAAGAAAACTTGTATGCTGAAGGCAATGGCTTTAAGCTTCCTTATATTCACGAAATTGACGGTTGCCAAGTTCCTGACTGGGTTTCAAATACCGTTTGGTATCAGATTTTCCCCGAACGATTTGCTAATGGAAATCCTAATTTGACTCCAGATGGAGCTCGAGAGTGGGATGCTGTCATTGCACCTAACATGGATGATTTTTTTGGTGGAGATTTACAAGGGATTATTGACCATTTAGACTATCTTAAAGATTTGGGAATCACTGGACTTTACCTATGTCCGATTTTTGAAGCAACGACCAATCACAAGTATGATACGACGGATTATTTTGAAATCGACCGTCACTTTGGAGACAAGAAAGTCTTTCGTAATCTAGTCGAGGAAGCCCACAAACGTGGTATCAAGATTATGCTAGATGCAGTATTTAATCATATTGGCAACCAGTCAGTCCAATGGCAGGATGTTCTAAAAAATGGAGAAAACTCAGTTTATAAAGATTGGTTCCATATTCAAGAATTCCCAATTACAGAGGATAAACTGAAAAACGCGAGAGAGCTACCGTATCATACCTTTGCCTTTGCTAGCTATATGCCTAAGTTAAATACAGCAAATCCTGAAGTCAAAGACTATCTTCTCAGTGTTGCAACTTACTGGATTGAAAATTTTGATATCGATGCTTGGCGTTTGGACGTTGCCAATGAAATTGACCATCAGTTTTGGAAAGATTTTAGAAAGGCAGTTCTCGCTAAAAAGCCTGATTTGTATATTTTAGGTGAAATCTGGCATACTTCTCAGCCTTGGCTACAAGGGGATGAGCTCCATGCGGTCATGAATTACCCACTTTCTGAAAGTATCAAGGATTATTTCTTGCGTCAGCATAAAAAGACAGAGCAGTTTATTTCAGAAATCAATAGCCAGTCGATGTACTACAAGCAACAAATCTCAGAGGTGATGTTTAACCTTTTAGATTCTCATGATACAGAGCGTATCCTCACAACTGCCGAAGGAAATGTCCAGCATGTCAAGGCTGCTTTAACCTTCCTCTACCTTCAAAAAGGGACTCCTTGTATCTATTACGGAACAGAGCTTGCCCTAATAGGTGGACCAGACCCTGACTGCCGTCGTGTCATGCCTTGGGAGCGTGTGTCTGAAGACAATGACATGCTGAATTTCATGAAGAAATTAATCCAAGTCCGTAAGGAAGTTGCAAGTATGATCCAGCATGGTAATTATCGCTTGGAAGAATTGAAACCAGATGTCCTATCCTTGAAGTGGAACTACCAAGGAAAAGAAGTTCAAGTCATCTTCAATCAGTCTTCTGAGAAATATACTTTAGACAGAGATTCAGTTGATTTAGCGAGTCATTGCCAGTTTGAAGATGGACAACAAGTTATCTTGCCAGCTGGATTTGTGGTCTATATTTCTGAGTAAAAAGGATTAAAATAATGGCACTCAAGGAAGTTTATGATTATTTTCGTCACTATGATAAGGAAACTTATCAAGTTGTCGCCTGCATGGGCAATGAACCATCGGAAGAAGATGTTCAGGATTTTGAAAATCAATACAGCATTCGTCTGCCAGAAGATTTCAGGGAATTCACCATGTCATCTCTTGGAGGCCTCTTTATGGAAGTCAGGGAAGAGCTATGGCCAAGAGCCAAAGCTTACGATGTAGCCCCTTTTTGGACCTTCTGCCGAGGTATCAAGGTCTTGGGAATTGCAAATGGCATCCCAGACTTCCTAGACATTCGAATAAAAACCAAGGAATTACATGATTTAGGATTTGTTGACTATATTCCATTTCTGTCTATCATCGGTGATGGAGATGTGATTTTCTGCTTTGATAAGGACAATCATATAGTAGCTCTAGATTGGTTTAATAGTGGCGAAACTGAAGAGCTTGAATGTGATTTTTCAGAGCTTTTGCTTCAGCAAATTGCCGAGCTTGAAGAACGTAAAAATGAGATGATCAAGCTTTTGGAAAAGGGGAAATCTAGTCAATAATCTAATAGGAAATATCAGTTTGATAGACCGTAAAAGAGGTTGGGACAAAAGATCCCGACCTCACTTTTTATTAGCAATCAAACTTTGACGCGGTAGTTGATTGAACTTTTTGTTCGTCTTTTATACTCTTCGAAAATCTCTTCAAACCACGTCAGCGTCGCCTTGCCGTAGGTATGTTACTGACTTCGTCAGTTCTATCAACAACCTCAAAACAGTGTTTTGAGCTGACTTCGTCAGTTCTATCTACAACCTCAAAGCAGTTCTTTGAGCAACCTGCGGCTAGCTTCCTAGTTTGCTCTTTGATTTTCATTGAGTATTAGACTCCAAAAAGCTCCTAATCATCCTCGCGGGGCTGGGACTACGAAATCGAGACTTTGTCTATCGATTTCTGTCCCACCGCCTTTTTTAGTAAAATCATTCACTAAATGTACATTCAGATTTTCAAAGTTTTCTACTAATTATAGAAAAAAGAATCAAAAGTATGATTTTTATGCTGCCAGTATTGAAGTTTCTTATATTATTTTATAAAATAGAAGCAAAATACTACTGAAAAAGTAGAGCGCTTACATAAAATTGGAAGCGGTTACGAATATAAGGAGGATCTTATGAGAAAAGATCATTGGAATCGAAAAAGAGTGTACAGTATCCGAAAATTTACCGTTGGAACTTGCTCTGTAGTCATCGGTACTTGCTCAGTCTTATTTGGAGCAAGTGTAGCTGGTGCAAACCCAGTTTCAGCTGATGAAACTCCAATTGCAGTTGCTGCAGAAAAAGTAGCGGATGATTCTCATAAAGAGGAACTTGGTGAAACAAGAAGTCCAGAACAGCCAGCATCAACTGAATCAGCTGCAAGTGAAGTTGCTACACCAGCTCATGCGGTTGAAAAGGCACAGGACGACCAAACTCTACAATCAGATTCTGATAAAAAAGTGGATTCCATGTTAGATAAGAAACCTCAAGCAATTACTCAAGATCAATCTGCTCAAACGGAAAAACCGGACCTAAAACCGGCTACCAGCGAGGAGGTAAATCAATTGGTTGAGGACCGTAAGGTAGAATTTAACCAAAACTGGCATTTTAAACTCAATGCTAATGCAAAAGACGCTATCAAACCAGATGCAGATGTATCAAGCTGGAAGAAATTAGACCTTCCTCATGACTGGAGTATCTACAATGACTTCGATCATGATTCTCCTGCCCAAAATGAGGGTGGACAACTCAATGGTGGTGATGCTTGGTATCGCAAGACCTTTAAACTTGATGAAAAAGACCTTAATAAGAATGTTCGCCTGGTCTTTGATGGAGTTTATATGGATTCGCAAGTCTATGTAAACGGTCAACTAGTTGGTCACTATCCAAATGGTTACAATCAATTCTCTTATGACATTACTGACTATCTCAATAAAGACGGTCGTGAGAATGTCGTAGCTGTACATGCGGTCAACAAACAACCAAGTAGCCGTTGGTACTCAGGAAGTGGTATTTACCGCGATGTTACCCTTCAAGTCACAGATAAGGTTCATGCTGAGAAAAATGGAACAACTATCTTAACACCAGACCTTGAAAAACAACAAAATGGTAAGGTTGATACTCATGTAACAAGTAAGATCGTCAATACAGATGACAAAGATCATGAAATTGTTGCTGAATACCAAATTATCGAACGAAATGGTCAGGCTGTAACGGACGTAGTTCGTACAGATAACCAAGTCTTGAAAGCTCATCAATCAACTAGTTTGAATGCTATTTTGCAAGTTGAGAAACCAAAACTCTGGACAGTTCTTAATGACAAGCCTGCCCTTTATGAGTTGGTGACTCGTGTTTATCGTGACGGCCAATTGGTCGATGCTAAGAAGGACTTGTTTGGTTACCGTTACTATAACTGGACACCAAATGAAGGATTCTCTTTGAATGGTGAACGCATTAAATTCCATGGAGTTTCTCTTCACCACGACCACGGAGCTCTAGGGGCTGAAGAAAACTATAAGGCAGAATACCGTCGTCTGAAACAGATGAAGGATATGGGTGTGAACTCTATCCGTACAACCCACAATCCAGCTAGTGAGCAAACTTTGCAGATTGCTGCAGAACTAGGTTTGTTGGTCCAAGAAGAAGCCTTTGATACTTGGTACGGTGGTAAGAAACAGTATGACTACGGCCGTTTCTTTGACAAAGACGCCACTCACCCAGATGCTAAAAAAGGTGAAAAATGGTCTGACTTTGACCTACGTACAATGGTCGAGAGAGGCAAGAACAACCCTGCTATCTTCATGTGGTCTATCGGTAATGAAATCGGTGAAGCAGACGGTAAGGCTCGTTCTCTAGCGACTGTTAAACGCTTGGTGCAAGTGATCAAGGCAGTTGATAAAACACGCTATGTTACTATGGGAGCAGACAAGTTCCGCTTTGGTGATGGTAGTGGTGACCATGAAAAGATTGCCAACGAACTTGATGCGGTTGGATTTAACTATTCAGAAGACAACTACAAGAAGCTTCGTGCTAAGCATCCAAATTGGTTGATTTACGGTTCAGAAACTTCTTCAGCAACTCGTACTCGTGGTAGCTATTTCCGTCCAGAAAGTGAGCTAGTTCACAGCAACCAAGCTTACCGTCATTATGAGCAATCAGACTATGGTAATGACCGTGTTGGTTGGGGTAAAACAGCCACTGCATCTTGGACTTTTGACCGAGACAATGCTGGTTATGCTGGTCAGTTTATCTGGACAGGTACCGACTATATCGGTGAGCCTACTCCATGGCACAACCAAAACAACACACCAGTTAAGAGTTCTTACTTTGGTATCGTAGATACAGCCGGAATTCCTAAGAATGACTACTACTTGTACCAAAGCCAATGGGTTTCTGCTCAGAAGAAACCAATGGTTCACCTGCTTCCTCACTGGAATTGGGAAGATCCTACTCTTAAAGCTAACGTAGCTGATGCAGATGGTAAGATTCCAGTCCGTGCATTTTCAAATGCTGCCAGTGTGGAACTGTTCTTGAATGGCGAGTCTCTAGGTAAGAAAACCTTTAACAAGAAACAAACAAGTGATGGCCGTACTTATCAAGAAGGTGCCAATGCCAAGGAACTATACCTTGAGTGGAAGGTTGCTTATAAACCTGGAACCTTGGAAGCAGTAGCTCGCGATGAGGCTGGTAATGAAATTGCTCGTGATAAGGTTACGACTGCTGGTGAGCCTGCGGGTGTTCGCCTAGTCAAAGAAGAAAATGCTATCGCAGCTGACGGAAAAGACCTCACTTATATTTACTATGAAATCGTTGACCAGGCTGGTAATGTAGTTCCTACAGCTAACAACCTTGTTCGCTTCCAGTTGCACGGTCAAGGTCAGATTGTCGGTGTGGACAACGGTGAACAAGCTAGCCGTGAGCGTTACAAAGAGCAAGCTGACGGTTCATGGATCCGTAAGGCCTTTAATGGTAAGGGTGTTGTGATTGTCAAATCAACTGAGCAAGCTGGTAAATTTACTTTGACTGCTCACTCTGATCTCTTGAAATCTGCTCAAACTACTATCTTCACAGGTAAGAAAGACCAAGAAGAAAAAACTGTCTTAGGTACAGAAGTACCTAAAGTACGTACAGTTATCGGGCAAGCACCAAAAATGCCTAAGAAAGTGGCCTTTATCTACAGTGACGGCAGTCGTGCAAAACTTCCAGTAGAGTGGTCAGCAGTTGATGTCAATGAACCAGGAATTGTGACTGTTAAAGGTGTAGCAGATGGACGAAACGTCGAAGCGCGTGTTGAAGTCTTGGCTCTCGAAGCAGAATTACCTGTAGTCAAGAGAATCGCTCCAAATACAGACCTAAGTTCAGTTGACAAATCTGTTTCCTACGTATTGTCAGATGGTACTGTAGCAAGCTATGATGTTAATAAGTGGGAAATTGCAGCTGAAGACCAAGCTAAACTAGCAATCCCAGGCTCTCGCATCCCAGCAAAAGGTATTTTAGAAGATGAAGAAATCGCTGCGACCTTGGTAGTTGCAGAAGGGGAAGCTGCTAATCCAGTAGTTCCAAGTGTAACTGTAGCAGATCAAGCGGTTGAAGGTCTTTCAACAGACCAACCTGTAAAATATCACAAGCTTGCTTATGGAGCAGCCTTGCCAGAGGTCAAAGCTACAGCTGAAAATGCTCAAGTGACAGTTATTCAAGCTAATGAAGCAAATGGTATGCGTGCAAGCATCCATGTTCAACCAAACAATGGTGGCCCACTACAAACCTATGCTATCCAATTCCTACAAGAAGCTCCACAAATTGAACGTTTGAGCCTAGAAGTTGAAAATGCAGCTACTTTGAAAGAAGACCAAACTGTCGGTATCAAGGTCTTGGCTCACTATCAAGACGGTACACAAGCAGTCTTGAAAGCTGATAAGGTTACCTTCTCCACTACAGGTGAAGGAGATGTAGCTGTTCGTAAAGGTATGCTTGAATTGCATAAACCTGGTCAAGTAACTCTGAAAGCTCAATTTGAAGGAGCAGAAGGTCAGATTGACTTAAACATTCAACCAAATACTGAAAGCAAAGTTGTCCAAGCCATCCGTCCAGTCAGTGTCGTGACAGGTTTGAACCAAGAACCAAGTCTACCTGCTACTGTAACTGTAGAGTATGACAAAGGATTTCCAAAGGTTCACAAGGTGACTTGGCAAGCAGTTGCTAAGGAAGACCTTGCTAAGTACCATAGCTTTGAAGTCCTAGGTAAAGTTGAAGGAATCGAGAAAGAAGCACATGCTAAGGTATCTGTCGAAGGTATCATTGCTGTCGAAGAAGTGAGCGTAACAACTCCAGTTGCAGAAGCTCCTCAACTACCAGAGAGCGTTCGTACTTACCACTCAAATGGCCAAGTCTCTTCAGCTAAAGTAACTTGGGACGCAATTGAACCAAGCCAATACGCACAAGAAGGCAAGTTTACTGTGACAGGACATGTTGAAGGTACTCAACTACCAACTAAACTTCATGTTCGTGTATCTGCTCAGACAGAAACGGGTGCTAATATTTCTGACCAGTGGACTGGTTCAGAATTGCCACTTGCCTTTGCATCAGACTCAAATCCAAGTGACTCAGTAGCCAATGTCAATGACAAACTAATTTCATATAACAACCAACCAGCAAACCGCTGGACAAACTGGAACCGTACAAGTGAAGCATCCGTAGGAATTCTCTTTGGTGACTCTGGTATCATGTCTAAACGATCAGTTGATAACCTCAATGTAGCCTTCCACGAAGACCACGGTGTTGGTGCACCTAAATCCTATGTCATCGAATACTATGTCGGTTCAGCAACTCCAACAGTTCCTAAGAATCCAAGCTTCGTAGCACGCGAAGATCATGTCTTTAATGACGATAAAAACTGGAAAGAAGTAACAAATCTCAAGGCTCCAGATCAAGTAAGAGCTGGAGAAATGACCCACTTTAGCTTTGATAAAGTCAACACTTACGCAGTTCGTATCCGCATGGTTCGACCAGATGGTAAATGGGGTACTTCTATTACAGAAATGCAAGTCTTCTCTAAACAGGTAGCAGCAGCTAAGAAAGCTCAAGCACAAATCCAAGTGGATGGAAAAGATTTGCCAAACTTTAACCCAGGCTTGACTGACTACTATCTAGAAGCAAGCCAAGGAAAAGCTCCAACTGTAACAGCAAGTGTCACTGAAAATGGTATTGCAACAGTTGTACCAAGCGTAGGTGAAGGAGATCCAGTTCGTGTTGTTGTCAAGGCTGAAAACGGTGATATCCTGGGTGAATATCGTCTACACTTCACAAATGATAAAGATTTGCTCGCAAGTAAACCTGTTGCTGTTGCCAAATCCTCTCGCTTGGTTGCTAAAGGACAAACCCTTGAGCTACCAGCAAAAGTTCCTGTCTACTTCACAGGAAAATCTGACTATGAAGTGAAAGACTTGGCTGTTGATTGGGAAGCAGTCCCAGCAGAAAATCTAACAAAAGCAGGTGAATTTACAGTTCATGGTCGCGTTTTGGGTACTGATTTAACTGCTGAAGTGGCTGTACGTGTGACTGATAAACTCGGTGAAAACCTATCAGACAACCCAGACTTCGATGACGATAGCAACCGTTCATTTGCCTCAGCAACTAACGATATTGATCCAAACTCTCATGACCGTGTAGACTATGTTAACGATGGTTCAGATGATGAAACCCGTCGTTGGACCAACTGGTCTCCAACTCCATCTGAAAATCCAGAAGTTTCAGTAGGGGTTATCTTCAGAGAAAATGGTAAGATTGTTGAACGTACAGTAGCTGAAGGAAGCATTCGCTTCTTTGCAGATGGTGGAACAGATGCACCTTCTAAACTCGTCCTAGAACGCTATGTGGGACCAGAATTTGATTCACCAGAATATTACTCTAACTATCAACCATACGATCCAGAACATCCATTCAACACTCCTTCTAACTGGGAGAAGGTTGAATACCGTGCGGATCAAGAAGTTCAAGCAGGAACTGACATCCATGTAACCTTTGCACCAGTCAAAGCTAAAGCTATGAGATGGCGCATGGACAGAAAAGCAGACAAGAAGGGTGTGGCTATCACTGAAATGGCCTTTATCGCACCAAGTGAAGCACCAAAAGACAATACAGCTTCTAAACTTCTTGTAGATGGTAGAGAGCTTGCTGACTTCTCTGAAGCTCGTGTGGATTACCAAGTAACCTATAGTGGAAACCGTCCTAAAGTGACCGTTGAAGCTGGTGAAAACGTAGCGGCAACAGTTGTTGATAGTGGTGACGATAAACTTCCAGTCTTGGTACGTCTCGTTTCAGAAAGTGGTAAACAGGTCAAGGAATACCGTATCCAATTGACAAAAGAAAAGGTTGAAAGTGGAAAAGTTGCCCCAGCTGTTCAGGAAGAGCTTCCTAGCCTAGAAGTGGTAGAAGAAGCTCTCAGCTTCAAGACAGTGAAGAAAGAAGATCCAACTCTAGCAGAAGGTGAAACTCGTGTGACTCAAGCAGGTCGTGAAGGTAAAGAACGTATCCTGACTGAAGTAGCAGTAGATGGAAGCCGTACTGAAAAACTTCGCGAAACTATTGAAGCACCGCAAGATGAGATTGTCTTAGTCGGAACTAAGAAAGAAGTATCTGGTAAAACAGATCCAGCTATCCATGAGGTTCCAGAATTTACTGGTGGAGTAAATGGTGTCGAAGCAGCTGTTCATGAAGCTCCAGAATACACAGGAGCAATTGGAACAGCAGGTGACGATCCAGCTCCGGTAGTAGAAGTTCCAGAGTACACAGGAGCAATTGGAACAGCAGGCGACGATCCAGCTCCAGTAGTAGAAGTTCCAGAGTACACAGGAGCAATTGGAACAGCAGGCGGCGATCCAGCTCCAGTAGTAGAAGTTCCAGAGTACACAGGAGCAATTGGAACAGCAGGCGATGATCCAGCTCCAGTAGTAGAAGTTCCAGAGTACACAGGAGCAATTGGAACAGCAGGTGACGATCCAGCTCCAGTTGTAGAAGTTCCAGAGTTTACTGGCGGAGTGAATGGTGTCGAAGCAGCTGTTCATGAAATCCCAGAGTACACAGGAGCTATTGGTACAGTAGGCGATGAAGCAGCACAAGTAGTGGAAATCCCAGAATACACAGGTGGTGTGAATGGAGCAGAAGCAACTGTTCATGAAATTCCAGAATACACAGGCAGTGTGAATGGAGCAGAAGCAGCTGTTCATGAAGTACCTGAGTTCACTGGTGGCGTTCCTGGTGGAGAAGGGACTACTCACCAAGTTCCAGAATACACAGGTGGTGTCAATGGATCAGAAGGAGCTATCCATGAGGTTCCAGAATTCAAAGATGAGCAGTCACAAATAGCTCTTGCTATGTCACAAGATAAGACCTACCAAGCACCTGCAAGTCATCAATACAAACTCCCAGAGACAGGCACTAAAGAAAATGCTGGCCTTGCAACAGCAGGTGTTGTAGGAGCATTACTTGGTCTCTTTGCAATGGGAAAGAAAAAAGACGACGAATAAGATGATGTAAAAGCATCTAAGTCATAGAGATTGGGCCAAGAGACTAATCTCGATAATAAAAAGCGGACAAAACTAGTTTTCTGATAAACAGAATCTGGTCTTGTTCGCTTTTTTTCTCATGAATCAATTGCGAAAGAAGAAAAGTGAGGATTTTCTACAAAAAATCAAAAGCAAACTAGGGGAATTGCCTCATAAACAAAGGTGATTAAGGCAAGGCCGTACTGACTTGTTTTCAGCGATTTTAAGGAGTCTTAAAATCACTCTAATGTATACAGGGATAAGCTTTCTTTCTCTCCTCAAAAGAGTTATAATAAAGATGAAAATAGGAGAAGAGGAGGAGATAGGATGGCTTATATTGAAATGAAAAACAGCTATAAGAGGTATCATACTGGTGATACAGAAATCGTAGCCAATCGAGATGTCAACTTCGAGATTGAAAAGGGAGAACTAGTCATTATCCTTGGGTCATCTGGTGCAGGGAAGTCAACAGTTTTAAATATTCTTGGTGGTATGGATACAAACGATGAAGGGCAAGTCTGGATTGATGGGACCAATATCTCGAATTTCACTTCTCATCAGAGAACTAACTATCGTAGAGATGACGTTGGCTTTGTCTTTCAATTTTACAACTTGGTTTCTAACTTGACTGCTAAGGAAAATGTCGAGCTAGCTTCAGAAATTGTTGCCGATGCCTTGGATCCTGAGCAGGTTCTCAAGGACGTAGGATTAGGACACCGTCTTAATAACTTTCCAGCTCAGTTGTCAGGTGGTGAGCAACAACGGGTCTCCATTGCTCGAGCTGTGGCTAAAAATCCTAAAATTCTCCTTTGTGATGAACCAACGGGAGCTTTGGACTACCAGACTGGTAAGCAGGTTCTGAAGATTCTGCAAGATATGTCACGTAAAAAAGGAGCCACCGTTATCATCGTGACCCATAATGCTTCGCTAGCTCCCATAGCTGATCGCGTGATTCAGATGCATGATGCCAGTGTCAAGAGTGTTGACCTCAATCCTCAACCACAGGATATTGATGATTTGGAGTATTGAGATGAAAAGAAAGACATATTGGAAAGACCTGCTCCAGTCTTTCACAGGTTCAAAGGGACGGTTTTTATCCATCCTAACTCTGATGATGTTAGGTTCTTTAGCCGTGGTTGGTCTCAAAGTAGCCAGTCCCAATATGGAGCAAACAGCATGGGATTATATTCAAAAAGCCAATCTGGCTGATATTACTGTCATAGCAGATTATGGTCTAGATCAGGCAGACCAGGCAGAATTGCAAACTCTATCAGGAGCAGATGTCGAGTTTGGTTATATGACAGATTTGACTCTGGCAAATAGTGAAGATGCCATACGAATCTTTTCAAATACTGATAAGATTTCAAAATTTCAAGTAACGGAAGGTCGTTTGCCTGAGAAAGAAGATGAACTAGCCTTGGCGGATTTTTGGAAAGATCGCTATCAGATTGGTCAAGTCATTCATTTGAGTCAAAAGAATGGCAGTAATTCTCAATTAAAGCGGGATAGTTATACCATTACAGGCTTTGTCCACTCTCCAGATATTTTTTCAAAAACGGATATGGGGAGTTCAGCCAGTGGTAATGGGAATCTAGCAGCTTACGCTGTCGTAACTAAAGAAAATTTTAAGAGCTCTGTATACACGATTGCCCGCTTGCGTTTTGCTAGCCTAACAGATGTCAATCCTTTCTCTAGTGATTACGAAAAGAAGCTAGAGGAAGAAGAGGAGACTTTAAAGGAACTAGTTGCTGATAATGGACAAGCGCGGCTAGAGAAAATGAAGAAGGATGCCCAAGAGTCCCTTGATGAGGGCAAGAAACAACTAGACGAGGCAGAGACCAACTTGACAGCGGGTAAGAAACGCCTGCAAGAAATCGGAACGCGTTTACAAGCTCAAGAAAATCAAGTGATCCAACTACCAGAACCCTACAAAAGTCAAGCATCTAGTCAGTTAGGAGAAGCTAAGGAACAACTGAAGCAGGAAAAGGAAAAACTAAGCCAAGCCGAAACAGATCTTACTAAGGAAAAGGCTAAATGGCAGACCAGTCAGGATGAAGTCAATGCTCTGACAGAGCCAAGCTATCATGTCTACAATCGCAAGAGTTCTCCTACTGGTCAAGGTTATCTCATGTATAGTAACTCGGCCATGAGTATTCGGGCTGTTGGCAATATCTTTCCAGTTGTTCTCTATGCCGTTGCAGCCATGGTTACCTTTACTACTATGACCCGTTTTGTAGACGAAGAAAGAACTAATGCTGGTATCTTTAAGGCCTTAGGCTACCATAGCAAAGACATCATTGCTAAGTTTGTGATTTATGGCTTGGTTGCTGGAACTCTTGGAACCCTTCTAGGAATTCTGATTGGACATTACATCTTGGCACCCACAATCTCGCATATCATCACTGAGCGAATGATCGTTGGTGAGAGTCAGCAGTATTTCTATTGGACTTATAGTTGCTTGGCTTTGGGACTAAGCTTAGTGGCTAGTGTTCTACCAGCCTACCTTGTATCTCGCAGAGAGTTGCATGAAGAAGCAGCGCAATTATTACTACCCAAGCCACCAGTCAAAGGTTCCAAGATTCTCTTGGAGCGGATAACCTTTATCTGGTCTCATTTGAGCTTTACCCAAAAGGTAACTGCCCGCAACATTTTCCGTTACAAACAACGCATGCTGATGACCATTTTTGGGGTTGCAGGTTCAGTAGCCCTCCTCTTTGCAGGGCTTGGTATTCAATCCTCTGTTGTAGGAGTAGCTGACAGGCAGTTTAATGATCTGCAACAATACCAGATGGTTCTCTCTGTCAATTCTAGAGCTTCAGATTCTGATAAGGCAAAGCTAGAAGAAAAATTGCAGAGTGATGAAGTTGAAAACTATCGTTTAATTTCTTCCAAACAGGTTGAGGAAAAGTATGCTGGCAAGGCTGGTGTTCAAACCGTGACCATGATGGTAACGGATCAAGATGACCTGGCTCCCTTTGTCGTCCTAGAAAGAAATGGGGAAAAACTGAGCTTATCTAACGGACTTGTTCTGACTGAAAAATTAGCCCAGTTGGCAGGAGTTTCCCTTGGTGACAACTTTACAATAGATGGGAAAAACTTTAAAGTAGGAGCTATTACCGAGCACTATGTAGGCCATTTTGTTTATATGAATCAGGAGACCTATGAGAAAATTTATGGTCAAGCTCCCAAGATGAACACCTATCTGGTCCAACTCAAGGATAAAAGTGAAGGAAATACTGAAACCGTCGCAGGAGAATTTATGGATCTAGCTGCTGTCAGTGGCCTCGTTCAAAACGCCTCCACCATTCAGCTCTTTGAGAGTTTTGCCAATTCTCTGAATCACACCATGGCGATTTTGGTGCTGGTATCGGTGCTATTAGCCATTGTGATTCTCTATAATTTGACCAATATCAATGTTGCTGAACGGATTCGGGAACTCTCAACCATCAAGGTTCTTGGTTTTCATAACAAAGAAGTGACCCTTTACATCTATCGGGAAACCATCCTATTGTCACTAATTGGAATGATTGTAGGATTGGTATCAGGCTTTTATCTCCATCAATTTCTCATTCAGATGATCGCACCCGGTACCTTCCGTTTTCAACCAAAGGTCGGCTGGGAAGTTTATCTCATTCCAGTTCTAGCTGTCAGTGTCATTTTGACCATCCTAGGAGTTTTTGTCAATCATTATCTCCGAAAGGTGGATATGCTAGAAGCCCTCAAGTCTGTAGAATAATTGGTAGAGGACAAAAACAAATAAGAAAGCCCTTTGTGGCTTTTTTATTTTCATAAAAATGGTAAAATAGTAAGAGTAGAAATGGAGTTCTAGATATGAAACGAATTGATCAATTTGAAAATAAGAAAGTATTAGTCCTCGGTTTGGCCAAATCTGGTGAATCTGCAGCTCGTCTCTTGGACAAGCTAGGAGCCATCGTAACGGTGAATGATGGCAAGCCCTTTGAGGAAAATCCAGCTGCGCAAAGTCTTTTGGAAGAAGGCATCAAGGTTGTCACTGGTGGACATCCTTTGGAATTATTGGATGAAGATTTTGCCCTCATGGTGAAAAACCCAGGAATTCCTTATAGCAATCCTATGATTGAAAAAGCGCTAGAAAAAGGCATTCCAGTTTTGACAGAGGTTGAGTTGGCCTACTTGATTTCTGATGCACCGATTGTTGGTATTACTGGTTCAAATGGTAAGACAACGACCACAACCATGATTGGTGAAGTTCTGACTGCTGCAGGACAAAATGGGCTTTTATCAGGTAACATTGGTTATCCTGCTAGTCAAGTGGCTCAAACTGCGACAGATAAGGACACCCTTGTCATGGAACTTTCTTCTTTCCAATTAATGGGAATTCAGGAATTCCATCCTGAAATTGCTGTTATTACCAACCTGATGCCAACGCATATTGACTATCATGGTTCGTTTGAGGACTATGTGGCAGCCAAGTGGAATATCCAAAGCAATATGACAGCGGCTGATTACTTAGTATTGAACTTCAACCAGGAACTAGCTAAAGAACTTGCGACAAAGACAAATGCGACTGTAGTACCGTTCTCAACACTTGAAAAGGTTGACGGTGCTTATCTTGAAGATGGTCTTCTTTACTTCCGTGGTGAAAAAGTCATGGCAGCTGATGAGATCGGTGTTCCTGGTAGCCACAATGTGGAAAACGCTCTTGCAACCATTGCTGTAGCTAAACTTCGTGTTGTGGACAATGAAATCATCAAGGAAACCTTGTCAGCCTTTGGCGGTGTCAAACACCGTCTCCAATTTGTAGACCAAATCAATGGAGTGAAATTCTACAACGATAGTAAGTCAACCAATATCTTGGCAACTCAAAAAGCCTTGTCTGGATTTGACAATAGTAAGGTCATCTTGATTGCCGGCGGACTGGATCGTGGCAATGAGTTTGACGAATTGGTTCCTGATATTACTGGACTCAAGAAAATGGTCATCCTTGGTCAGTCTGCAGAGCGTGTCAAACGTGCAGCGGACAAGGCTGGTGTGGCTTATGTGGATGCAACAGATATTGCTGACGCAACTCGAAAGGCTTATGAACTTGCGGAAGAGGGAGATGTTGTTCTCCTCAGTCCTGCCAATGCAAGCTGGGATATGTATGCCAACTTTGAAGTGCGTGGAGATCTTTTCATCGACACTGTAGCGGAATTAAAGGGATAATATGAAAAAAATAGTATTTACAGGTGGGGGAACGGTTGGACACGTTACCCTCAACCTTTTGTTAATGCCTAAGTTCATCGAAGATGGCTGGGAAGTCCACTATATTGGTGACAAAAACGGAATTGAGCATCATGAAATTCTCAAGTCAGGTTTAGATGTCACCTTCCATTCTATTGCAACTGGGAAATTGCGTCGTTATTTCTCATGGCAAAACATGGTTGACGTCTTTAAGGTTGCTTTTGGAATTCTTCAATCGCTCTTTATCATGCTTCGAGTTCGTCCACAAGCCCTCTTTTCTAAGGGTGGATTTGTATCTGTTCCGCCTGTTATTGCAGCGCGAGTATGCAGAGTACCAGTCTTTATCCACGAGTCTGACCTCTCTATGGGATTGGCCAATAAAATCGCCTATAAGTTTGCGACCAAGATGTATTCTACATTTGAACAAGCGTCTAGTCTCACTAAGGTCGAGCATGTAGGAGCCGTTACAAAAGTTTCTGGTCCTGTTATTGAAGAGCCTGAGAAAATGGTGGACATCAGAACATATTTTGATAGCAAACTACCAACCCTTCTCTTTGTTGGGGGCTCTGCTGGAGCACGTGTCTTTAACCAATTAGTTACAGATCATAAGGAAGAGCTGACTAGTCGTTATAATATCATCAACCTAACAGGGGATGCTAGCTTAAATGAACTAAGTTCAAACCTCTACCGTGTTGACTACGTGACTGAACTCTATCAACCACTCATGAATATGGCTGATGTGGTCATCACTCGTGGTGGTGCCAATACGATTTTTGAACTCCTTGCTATGGCTAAATTGCACGTCATTGTACCACTGGGTCGTGAAGCTAGTCGTGGAGACCAGATTGAAAATGCAGCCTATTTTGTGAAGAAAGGCTATGCTGAGGAGTTGCAAGAGGGCGATTTGACCTTGTCTACTTTAGAAGAAAAAGTAAGCAAGCTTTTGACCCACAAAGAAGACTACCAGAACACGATGAAGAATTCTCATGAATTAAAATCTGTGGCGGATTTTTATGCGCTACTAAAAAAAGATCTATCATAAGGAAAATCGATGTCAAAGGATAAGAAACAAGAGCCAACGCAAGGCAAGGAATTGTCAGAGTGGCAAAAACGAAATCAAGAATATCTTCGAAAAAAGGCTGAAGAAGAGGCCAACTTAGCTAAAGAAGAAGCCAAGAGAGATTCAGGCAAAAAGGAAGTTTCAACAACTTCTGATGTAGAAACTAGCTTATCAGAGTGGCAGAAGAAAAACCTAGAGTATCTGCGCAAAAAGGCTGAAGAAACCAAAGAAGAGCAAGAGTCAGATATATCCGAAAATACAGAGGAAGCAGCTGAAGCAGAACAAGTGGAAGACCAGGCCGAAGAATCAGAAGCTGCAAAAGTAGAAAAGGTAGAAGAAAAGAAGGTTAAAACCAAGAAAAAGGCTACCAAGCCTTCTATTCCTAGAGTTCATATCTGGCGTGCTGTTACGATTCTAATCCCGAGTTTGCTTTTCTTGGTCTTTTCGATCTATCTCTTGACGCCATACTCAACTCTGAAAAACATAGAAGTCACTGGGACAGTAGAGACCAATGTAGATCAAATCAAAGAGGCTTCAGGGATTCGTGATAGTGACTATACCTTTAGTCTACTTCTCAATAAAGACAAACATGCTGAGATGATTAAGTCCAATCACTGGATTGAATCTGCTAGCATTCACTATCAATTCCCAACTAATTTCACCATCCAGGTCAAGGAATACGGGATTGTAGCCTATTATGTTTCTGGAGAGGACCATTATCCGATTCTTTCTAGTGGGACGGTGGAAACCAGTCCGGTTAGTCTAGTCAGTCTTCCAGAAACCTATATGTCTGTACTCTTTAACGATGAGCAGCAAGTCAAAACCTTGATTGAACAACTGGCTGAAATCAGCCCAGAGATTAAGCAAGCGATCAAAACGATTGAATTGGCTCCAACTAGTGTAACCAGTGATCTGCTCAAGATTACCATGTATGATACGGATGAAGTTTTGGTTCCTCTATCAGAACTAGGTAAAAAATTGCCTTACTATAGTAAGATTAAACCTCAGTTGACAGTACCAAGTGGTATTGATATGGAAGTTGGGATCTATAGTTATAGTTTGGCGGATAAGGCGCTTGAGGAAGAAAGAATCAAGGCTAAAGAAGAGGAGAAGAAAAAGCAGGAGGAAGAAAAGAAAAAACAAGAGGAACAGGGTAATCAAAACCAAACCACTCAACAATCACAGAGTCGATAAACTTGAGAACATTCTATCGGCTTGATTGTGAGTCTTGGCTTTAAAGTTCTTCGGATACTAGTTTTTACTTGACAAGTCCCGCTTTAAATAATAGAATAGTAAAAAACCTTTAAAGTAGTCCAGAGAGGCAGCTAAGGTTAAACGGTGAAAGGGTGGATTCTACCCATTTTTCGTGGAACCTTGCTGTTGGCAGGTTCCTTTTTTGTAGTCTCTTTGACGGAAGCTGGGCTGATAAGAAAGATAAGAGGAGAAACGCATGCGTGAAAGTCGCCCAGTCATAGCTCTGGATTTTCCAAGTTTTGAAGAAGCCAAGGAGTTCTTAGCCCTATTTCCAGCAGAGGAAAAGCTCTATGTCAAAGTAGGAATGGAAATCTACTATGCTGTAGGACCTGAAGTTGTCCGTTATTTGAAGTCATTAGGACATAGTGTCTTTTTGGATCTCAAACTGCATGATATTCCCAATACAGTCAAATCAACCATGAAAATCTTATCCAACCTGGGAGTTGACATGACCAATGTGCAGGCAGCAGGTGGGGTTGAGATGATGCAGGCAGCGCGTGAAGGATTGGGAGACAAGGGGATTCTCATAGCGGTGACCCAATTAACCTCAACCTCGGAAGAACAAATGCAGGAGTGTCAAAATATCCAAACTAGCCTCCAAGAGTCGGTTATCCACTATGCCCAGAAAACAGCTGAAGCTGGTCTAGATGGAGTCGTTTGCTCGGCTCAAGAAGCCAAGCTCATCAAACAAGCAACTCATGAAGACTTTATCTGTCTGACACCAGGGATTCGCCCAAGAGGGACAGAAGCAGGAGATCAAAAACGGGTAGTAACCCCAGGACAAGCTTACCAGATTGGCAGTGACTACATCGTAGTTGGCCGTCCGATTACGCAAGCAGCTGATCCAGTCGCAGCCTACCATGCCATCAAAGAAGAATGGACACAAGATTGGGTTTAAAAAGAAGATTCATTTAACGCTATAAAAAGGAGCACACCATGACACTTGCTAAAGATATTGCCAGCCATCTATTGAAAATTCAGGCTGTTTACCTCAAACCAGAAGAGCCCTTCACATGGGCATCAGGCATTAAGTCACCGATTTATACGGACAACCGTGTAACGCTTGCATACCCAGAAACACGCAACTTGATTGAAAATGGTTTTGTGGAAGCTATCAAAGAAGCCTTTCCTGAAGTAGAAGTGATTGCAGGAACTGCGACAGCAGGGATTCCACACGGAGCCATCATCGCTGATAAGATGAATCTGCCATTTGCTTATATTCGTAGCAAACCAAAAGATCACGGAGCAGGCAACCAAATTGAAGGCCGTGTAGCCCAAGGGCAAAAAATGGTCGTTGTTGAAGATTTGATTTCAACTGGTGGGTCAGTTCTTGAGGCCGTGGCTGCTGCCAAGCGTGAAGGAGCAGATGTTCTGGGTGTTGTAGCTATCTTCAGCTATCAACTAGCAAAAGCAGATAAGAACTTTGCGGATGCTGGTGTCAAACTGGTGACTCTTTCAAACTATAGTGAGCTAATTCACCTAGCCCAAGAAGAAGGCTACATCACACCAGAAGGACTTGACCTTTTAAAACGATTTAAAGAAGACCAGGAAAATTGGCAAGAAGTGTAGAAAAATCAAAGAGTTTTGAGAAAGAGACTTTCATAATATAAAAACGCATCATATCAGGTGTAGAATGTACTGACCCCAAAAAGTTAGACAATTAATTTATTCAAAGGATTTAGTTCTGTATTGCACAGGACTGAGTCCTTTTAGTTTTACCTTAATTCGTTTGTTGTTGTAATAATCAATATAGTTTACAATAGCTTGTTCCAATTGCTTAAGCGACTGAAATGACTTCTCATAACCATAAAACATCTCCGATTTCAGAATCCCAAAGAAGGACTCCATCATACCATTGTCTGGGCTGTTACCCTTACGCGACATGGATGCTTGAATTCCCTTACCCTCTAGAAACTGATGATAAGAATCGTGTTGATATTGCCAGCCTTGATCACTATGGAGAATCGTATTCTCGTAGTGCTTCTCTGTGAATGCCTGTTCCAACATTGTTTTTACTTGTTCTAAGTTGGGTGAAGTTGAAAGATTATAGGCGATAATTTCGCTATTAAAGCCATCTAAAACTGGTGATAAGTAAAGCTTTTGGGTACTTGCTGGAATGGCAAATTCTGTCACATCTGTGTAACACTTTTCCATTGTTTTAGAGCCTTCAAATTGACGTTGAATGAGATTCTCTGCCTTCTTGCCAACGTCTCCTTTATGAGAAGAATATTTTCGTTTCTGTCGCATTTTAGCTTGTAAATTGAGTACTTTCATCAAGCGTTGAACTCTTTTATGATTTACCAGATAACCACGATTTCTTAGTTCTAAATGAATCCGACGATAACCATAATTTCCCTTATGTTCGATAAAAATGGATTGAATTTTCGCTTTAAGCTCTTGGTCCTTATCTGGTTTATCTAGCTGTTTCAAGTGATAGTAGTAGGTCGAACGAGCTAGTTTAATGGCTTTTAGAAGAATATCTAACGAAAACTCGGTCATTAATTCTTGAACAATTTCTGTCTTTCTTCTTTCTCTTTTTCCTCCTTCAATCGGAGTTCTCTTAACTTTTTTAGGACGGCATTCTCCGCTCTCAGATACTCATTTTCTGCTTGAAGACGTTCTAATTCTGTTCTCTCTTCAGGTCTCTTTTTTGGCTTACGTCCCATTTTAGGTACTCTCCCTCTTGTTTTCTCAACAATAGTATACCCGTTTTTCTTGTATTGTGCTAGCCAATTAAGAAGTATCGTACGACTTGGGAGCCCGTATTCAAGAGAAACTCTATCTTTAGTCCAGCCTTCATGTAAGACTTTATTAATCATTTCTTGTTTTAAATCAGGAGAATAGTAACGATTTTTTCCTTTTTTGACGAACTCTATTCCGTAACGATCAATCAATTTAATCATGTACCTAATATTAGAATTATTTATCCCAAATTTATTTGAAAGCTTCTCTAAGCTATATCCTTGTTTTCTAAGTTCATAGACCTGAACTTTATCATCATAAGTTAATTTCATAATAAAAACACCCCAAAAGTTAGATTTTTTTCTGTCTAACTTTTGGGGTGCAGTTCAGAAAAGCTTGATATGATGCGTTTTATTGTGGAAATGTTTTTCGAAGTTTCTAGTCAAATTGAGTTTTTGTTCTGATTATTGGATTTATACTGTGAACAATGTCATAGAAGGTAGATTAAGTAAATGTTCCAATACAAGAATAAATATTAGAACTAGATAAATGTGTTACTAATATTTGAATCGGGAGTTTCTTCGATAAATTCAACGATATCATTTGGAAGACAATCTAAAATGAGACATAGCTTTTCTAGAGTTAGTAAAGTTATGTTTTTGTTTTTCTTTAAGCTGTCAAGAGTTTTGTTATCAACTCCGGATTTTAATAACTTATATTGAGAAATTTCTTTTTTCTTCATTGTAGCCCAGAGTGGGTTAAAACTGATTATCGTCATCAACTCCTTTTATTTAATTATAAGAAAAAAGTATCTGACTTCATATTGTGTATATATCCATAATATGATAAAATAACTAGGAAAGGAGAGTTATAGATGAATAAGAGTGATATTATTTCTCAAGAGGAGAATGAGTTAGATTATTTTTTAGGAATTATTCCGGATGAATATAAGTCAGATTTGTTTGATGAATGGACTATTTGGGAAGCTTATGTAAAAGGGCGGTTACCAAATAAACATTGGTCTGAAGTTTTTGATAATGGGACATACCATTCACTTGATGTCATTACTGCAGAAGGCAAAAAATATGAATATTATCCTATCGCTAATCCGCAATCATACCAGACTGTTTTACAAGAATATCTTTCGACAATAGAAGAGCCTAAACGGAGTAGAAACTTAATAGTTGAAGCTGCTATTTGGTCTAAAAGAGTAGAAGACCTGACTAAGTATTTTTATATAGTAGATGGAAAACATGTTTCTCTTATCAACCTGAAATTAAGTGTTTTGGGATGGATTTTCAGAATTTTAGGTTCATTGTTCTTAGTTGCCTATATGGATAGACTTGGTGAATTTTCTAGTTCTGGTTTAGGAATCTTAAGTAAACCTTTTGAATACTCCCTTTGGGTGGGAGCATGGGTTCTGCTATGGTCTCCAATTTATTTTGCTTATCAACGAGTGAAGCATGAAAAACCAATAGCAAATCAAGTAAAAGAACATAAGGATGAAGTTGCTCAAGCTAGAAACTATTGTATAGAGAAATTGAATAGTATCCCATTTGTTTATGCAAGGCAACAAGCAGGATTAGATATTCATTTTGATGCTTTTGCTTATATGGTTAATGTAATTGATCAAGGTAGAGCCTATGACCTAGGACAAGCGCAAAATATGTATGAAGATTTGATAAGGACAGAGCAATTAAATTATCAGTTTCAAGAATTACAAAGAAAAGTTGATTACAATAACAAAATGACAACAATTAATACATTTACAAATTTAATGAAATAATAGATTAGGAGAAATAAGATGTTTGGAAAACCGAAATATGAAAGTGATATTGATCAAACAGATAGAGATATGTGGTGGGGTTTTGCCATTTTTATAACTGTAATGTACTTTTTAGTCAAAGCAACTTACTATGTTGCATTGCCGTTTTATACTTTATTTACTCATTTGTTTGAAGAAAAAATCCAACAGAAAGAATATTTAAACTGGATGCGATTTTTGCCTTTGACTTGGTTTATGAGTGGAGAGACCAAAGAAATGAGACGAGCTGCTGTGAGCTGTACTATACTGCCGATTTCGCTACCTTTATTTTTAATTTTTAATTATCTATATAGTATTAAAGTAATTGGCGATAGCTTTTCCATTTTTATTCTGATTTTATTTACATGCAGCATAGGAGGTATTATAGGTACTGTTCGAAATTATCGTTTTTCTAAAAAATATATTAGATAGTGTAGGTATGTTAAAGAGAGAATCATTGAAAAGTCAGGAAAATAAAGATGGATAGACAAAATACTAACGAAAAAAAGACTTTGAAAAAAGGTAGAAGAGGTTGGGTAATCTCAGCAGCAATTGTCGCACTTTTAGGAATTTCAGCTGGAACTGTTGTGTTGCAAAATCAATCGAGTCAAAACCAAGGACAATCTGAAAGTGTTACTGTTTCAGATTCTTCTTCAAAAGAAAAAGAATACTCAACAACGGATACTATTAAAGAAACAGAGAAGAGTTTCCTACCTAAAGTAGATGCCAAAGAGGAATTGTCCAAAGTATTTGTAGCTACTAAAGAAGTTGGTGTTGAAGATTCGATTAAATCTCTCGATAAATCATATGAAAAATTATCAGAAATAACGAAGGTAGAGGAAAAGCTTAAGTCACAGGTAACAAATGAGGGTGAAGAAGCAGTTAAGCAAGTTTCTAGACAAGAGGTAGGTAATAAAGATAATAAAATACTGGAAAAATCTGATAGCTTAACTAAAAAAGTTGAGGTAGAAAAAACGACATTAGAAAAAGGGAAGCTGGTTGTTCGACCAGAACTTCCATCACTTGTAGTTACAGATGACAAAGGTATTTCAGCTGTTCAACAAGAGCTACCAGAATTGGTAGTTAGTGACAAAGGAACACCAGAAGTTCAGCCTAAACTACCTGAGTTGGTAATTAGCGAAAAAGGCACTCCTGAAGTTCAGCCTAAACTACCTGAGTTGGTAATTAGCGAAAAAGGAACTCCTGAAGTTCAAGAAAAATTACCTGAAGCTAAGCCGGAAAAAGATAAGGTCTTAGATAAGAAGGAAGAGAAAAAAGAAGTTGAAACTAAAGTTACAACTCCAACTGTTCCAGAAAACAAAGACCAAACAACTGGTACTCCAACTAAAGAAGAAAAAACTTTAGAAGAGAAAAAAGATAAGGTTGAAGGTAATAACCAAGCAACTTTACCAGGAAACAAAGAACAAGTTGAAACTGGTAAAACTAATACTGTAGTTGGTGAAAAAACAACTGAAGAAGTTATTAAACCTGCTACTCCAGCAAAACCAGAAGTGCTTGCTAAACCAGCAGAAGATGGAAAACCAGCTGTAGAAGCTCAGCCAGCCATTCCAGCTCAGCCTGAAGTTAAAAAAGTTGTAACTACTCGAACTGAAGTAGAAATTTCTGTAATTGAACCTGGAGTCCAACATGTCCCAGATGCAAATCTTAATGTTGGTGAAACTCAAGTTGTTCAAGAAGGTGTTGCAGGAAAAACAGAAACAACTTACACAATTACCATTGAAAATGGTGTAGAAGTTAGTCGTGTAGCAACAGGAACTCAAACAATTCCTGCAGTTGATAAAGTTATCCATGTTGGTGCTAAAACTTCTAAAGAAGTAGTTCGTACTACAAAAGAAGAGGTAGTTCGTACTCCTATTCTTCCTGGTACAGAATACGTTCCAGATGAAAACTTAGATGCTGGAGTAGAAAAAGAAGTGAGAGCTGGTCAATCTGGTGAAAAACTTGAAGTCTATACTGTAACACTTGAAGATGGTGTAGAAATTGGTCGTACTCTTGTTTCTTCTACTCAAAAAGATGCAAAAAACAGAGTTGTTCATGTAGGAACAAAAGTTTCTAAGAAAAATCTTGAAACAGTAACTCGAGAAACTCACAAAGTTGAACATAAAGTTACTAGCAGCACAAATCCAGACCTTCCAAAAGGCGAGAAAAAAGTAATTCAAGTTGGCAAGGATGGTTCTTATGAACTTGTAACTATTGTTGTCACTACTCCAGATGGAAAAGAAGTTTCTCGTGATGAAAAACGAGAAAATGAAGTTCCTGCAGTTTATGAAATTGTTGAAATCGGAACCGGTGAAAATGTTGAAACAAGCCGCACTTCTCGAACAGTTGAAGTAAATTACGAAACTGAAGAAGTTAAAGATGAGACACTAAATGAAGGGAAACGTGTAGTAGAAACTAAGGGTCAAAAAGGTTCTTATACAGAAACTACAATTGTTTACGGAAATGGTCGTTCATCTGTAGTGAAAAGTGATGAGGTCAAACCTGTTAAAGAAGTTGTTCGAGTTGGAACACATAAAGTTTTGACAGAAAACAAAACTCGAGTTGAGCGTAAAGCTGGAGAAAACTTCAAGACTGTAGAAGTTAAAAGTGACAAGCTTTTCTCTGATCAACGAGTTGTTAAAACTAAAGGTAAAAACGGTGAGATTATCGAAAACTACAAAGACTACTATGAAGATGGTAAACTTGTTAAGAGTGAACTAGTCAATACTGAAACTGTTCCAGCAGTTGATGAAGTAGTCGAAGTTGGAACCAAAGATCGTTACACTTATGCTAACGAAGACAAAGTTATTACCGCTGTAGGTGAAAAACGAGTAGCAGATTCTAATCTTTTTGAAGGTGATGAAACTGTTGAAGATGCTGTAAATGGTAAAGAAACTTACAAAGTTAAGTACAGTAATGATGAAAATCAAAACCGTACAGAAGTCAGTCGTGAACTAATCAAAACTGTCCCTGCAAAACAAAAAGTTGTTCATTATGGAACTAAGAAATTGATGTCTAAAGTTACTGAAGAAGAAACTGAAACAATTTCTCATGGTTATCGAACAGAAAATGATGCTACCCTTTTCGAAGGTGAATCTCGTACTGAAGATGGAAGTGACGGTTATAAACGTTACCGCAAAGTTATTTCAGTAAACAACAAAACCGGTGAAAGAACTGTTAAAAGTCGTGAGCTAGTTGAAACTAAGGATGCAGTTGATACCATTACCTTTAAGGGAACAAAAGAACGTTATACTTATGTGAATGAAGATAAAGTCATTGTTTCTGTAGGTGAAAAACGAGTAGCAGATTCTAATCTTTTTGAAGGTGATGAAACTGTTGAAGATGCTGTAAATGGTAAAGAAACTTATAAAGTTAAGTATCTAAATGATGAAAATCAAACCCGCACAGAAATCAGTCGTGAACTTATCAACTCTGTTCCAGCAAAACAAAAAGTTGTTCATTATGGAACTAAGAAATTGATGTCTGAAGTTACTGAAGAAGAAACTGAAACAATTTCTCATGGTTCTCGAACTGAAAATGACTCTAACCTTTTTGAGGGTGAAAGTCGTACTGAAAATGGGCGTGACGGATTCAAACGTTACCGCAAAGTTATTTCAGTAAACAATAAAACTGGTGAACGAACTGTTAAAAGTCGTGAGCTAGTTGAAACTAAGGATGCAGTTGATACCATTACCTTTAATGGTACTAAGAAAAAACGTGTCGCTGATCCAACAGATGTCATTGTTCCAACAAGTGATGACAATTATGATATTGATGGCACATGGAAAGATATTAAGAGTTTAGGTAAAAACGGTTTAGATCCGAACAATGAAGATCACCGCAGTGCTAAGTATCTACACGATAATCTTTCTCAAGCTGATAAAGATCGTGTGGCTGTTGATGAAACAGATGACGGAGATGATCTTCCTCGAGACATGGGACTTGTCTCAGTTTGGAAAGCATCACGCCTTTCTCAAGCAGAACTTGACAAGCTTGAACAGATTATAGATAATCGTAAACTTAATGAACACTTCATGGAACTTCTTAATGAAGAACGCACTCGTAAAGGCTTGACTCCTGCAACAATCGCAGCAGATGATAGCGAATTAACTCGAGTTGCTAATATTCGTGCTAATGAAATGGCAGATCATGGATCTTTACGTTATCAAGGTAAGAAGGAAGGTAAGCATAAACGTCCTGATGGTTCTCGTTGGTCAACTGCTTATGATCCAGAGTTCTACAAACAAACAAATGCAATGACAGAAAACGCAGCAGAAGCAACTGATGTTTGGGATATTGTGAGTCTTACAAATGAAAAGGCATTAGCTCATAATTTCTATACTAGATGGAAACACTCTAAAAGTCACTATGCAGCTATGATGATGGGAGATGGTTATAGCCCAGCAAACAAGAATGTACAATTCCGTGTAGCTCTTGGATTTGCTAATCATTCACTAACCTCTGGTAAAGCAATTAATGTTGTTGCTATGATGGAAATTGCATCTATGATGGACTAGATAAAAACGAACAAGATAAGATTCTGATTACCAGAATTCTAGCCTTGTTCGTTTTTCTTTTTAAAACTTAGTCGACTTTTCCACCTTCAACAACTAGGTCATCTGCTTTAGCAGCATCACCGTAAGTTGGGTGAAGTGTTTTTTCATAATCCTTGTGGAAGAAGTTTTCCTTACCTAATTTCTCGATTTCTTGATTGATGTAGTCAAGAAGTTCTTGGTTACCTTTTTGAACTGCTGGTGCAATGGTATCTGGGTTACCTAGAGAAGTAATTCCTACTTCAAATCCTTTATTTTCAAGCGCCCAAGCTAGGACTTCAGTATTGTCAGTAGAAAAGGCATCTCCACGTCCATCAAGAAGGGCTTGATAGGCATCGCTATATTGGTCATATTTTTGAAGTTTTACTTCTGGGTGATTTTTCTCAAAGTAAGTTTCAGCAGTCGTTCCTTTTGTAACGATTAAGGTTTTGCCTTCAAGTTGCTTAACATCTGTAATTAGACCAGTCTTTGGTGACACAACACCGAGAGAAACTTTCATGTAAGGAAGGGCAAAGTCAACTTGTTTCTTACGTTCGTCAGTAACTGTAAAGTTAGCTAGGGTGATATCAACCTTGTTTGAAATCAAGTATTCAGCACGGTTGGCAGCATCAACAGAAACGTATTTAACTTTCACACCAAGGTCTTGTGCCAATTGATTCCCTAGTTCGATATCGTAACCTTGGTAAGAACCGTCATTATCAACATAACCAAATGGTTTTTTGTCTCCAAATACCGCGATTCGAAGTTCACCACTTTTCTTAATTTCATCAATAGTACGAGCTTTGGCAGTCGCCTTAGCAGATGAAGCATCAGAGCTTCCGCCTGAACTACAAGCTGTGACGAAGATAAGCGCAAATGCTAGAGCAAAAACAGTTAGAATTGGTTTAAGTAGTTTCATAATAATCTCCTTTATTGATTATAGATATGAGCCAAACTGGCTAAAGTCAAAGACGTTTAAAAATTCTTGTGCTCGTTTGGTTTGTGGATTTGTGAAGAATTCTTGAGCAGTTCCTTCTTCAGCAATTTTTCCTTGGTCTAGAAAGATAATGCGGTCCGCAATGGCTTGGGCAAACTGCATTTCATGGGTTACCAAAATCATGGTACGACCTTCTTGGGCCAAGTCATTGATGAGTTCTAGAACCTCACGCACCATTTCTGGATCCAGTGAAGCAGTTACTTCGTCAAAGAGGATAATTTCTGGATGCATGAGCAGGGCACGGACGATCGCAACCCGTTGCTTTTGTCCACCAGATAATTGACGAGCGAAGCTATGTTTTTTGTCTAGAAGTCCAACTCGTTCCAGTAGTTGTAGAGCTTCTTCAGTAACCTCTTTTTTGTCTCTCCCTTGAGCCTTGATAGGGCCTAGGATGAGGTTTTGAAGGACATCCAAGTGAGGAAAGAGTTCATAACTTTGAAAGACCATACCAATCTTTTGGCGAACCAGGTGAAAATCTTTTTTATTTTCAACGATGGACTGGCCATCCAGCAGGATATCTCCTCCTTGAATACTTTCTAAACCATTGAGGCAGCGAAGTAGCGTGCTTTTACCACAACCAGATGGTCCTAGGATGACGACCACTTCTCCCTTTTTAATATCTAAGGAAAGTCCTTGGAGGATTGGATTGTCTCCGAAGGATTTTTTAAGTTCCTTGATTTCTAAAATAGTTTCAGACATTTAATTCCTCCAATGTTTTTCTAGATGAGTAGATAGTTTGGAAATAGGGAAGCAAACTGCGAAATACAAGACTAGGATGGTTCCATAAATCCAAAAGGAAGCTGTTGGGATAGTCAAACGATTGCTATCGATGATTTGTTGTCCAACCTTGGTAACCTCAACAACTCCAATCAAAACAACCAAGGAAGTTGTTTTAATCATCCGAGTGACAAGGTTGATGGCTTGCGGTAGAAGCCTTCTCAAGACTTGTGGGATGATGATATGGTAGTAGAGTTGCACTTTAGTTAAACCAAGCGCTTGTCCGCTCTCAAACTGATGTTTTGGGAGAGAAGTAATAGCTCCACGAACTAAGTCTCCCATCTCAGCTGTTCCCCAAAGAGTGAAAACGATAATAGCAGAAGTCTCACCAGAGATATTGATATTAAAGTTTCGAGCCAAGCCAAAGTAAACGATAAAGAGAAGCACTAACTGCGGCATAATCCGGATAAATTCTAGATAAAAACGTGTCGAGAAACGAATCACTCTAGAATGAGAAGTCATGATAATTCCCATCACCGTTCCGAAAATCATGGATAAGAGGACAGACAGGATAGAAATCCCAATCGTGACGCCCAATCCCTGTAAGATTCTCAGGAGATTATTTCCCTGAAAGAGTACTTGCATTCCCGAATCCTGCATGGCGGAGCCTCCTTTCTATCCAACTAAAAACTAGTGAAATAGGTAGAAGCATGATAAGGTAAGCAACCACCAACATGGCTAGTGCGATATCTGTCTCATAGTAGAGCCCAATCAAGTCCTTGGCGACGTACATGAGGTCGGCCAAAGCCACTGCTGAGAAGACAGATGTTTCCTTGATGAGGAAAATAACATTGGCACTAAAGGATGGTAGAGCAACCGCTGTCGCTTGTGGCAGAACCACGTAGCGAAAAACCTGAAATGGAGTAAGCCCAATGGCTAAACCGATTTCATGCTGGGTTTGACTGACTGCTTCTAGCCCGCTTCGGAAGGATTCTGCCATGTAGGAACCACCTAAAAAGATGAGCCCGACTGTTGCACAGACTTCTGAAGAAAGAACAATCCCTATTCTAGGTAGGCCGAAGTAGAGAAAGAAAAGTTGTATCAAAAGGGGTGTATTTCGTGAAAGTTCGATATAGGCTGTTGCCAACTGGGAAAAAACAGGAAGGCGGTAATGCCGGATGACACTGACGATGAGCCCCAGCAAAAAAGAACCTAGAATTCCCCAAACTGCAATATGCAAGGTCAGAAAGAATGCCTTTTGATAGAGTGGTAGATATTGTTCAACAATGGACCAATCCAAAAGTAGAACCTCCCATCTAGAAAAATGATACAGTTATTGTAGCATTAAAAGAGAGCTTTGGATAATATGTATTTTTTATTGCCGTTATAAGGATTTTTTATCATAGACATAAAATTTCTGAAATTTCCAAACAAAATATTTGAAAAGTTTTGAAAAAAGAGTTAAGATGTTTTTGTAATATACAAAGTAAGCGCTTACTTATTAAGGAGGATATTTTATGTCATATAAAACAAGCAATGCAGAAGGTCATGTAGATTTCATCAATACCTATGATTTAGAGCCCATGGCGCAACAAGTTATTCCTAAAGCAGCATTTGGCTATATCGCTAGTGGAGCAGAAGATACCTTTACTTTACGGGAGAACATCCGTGCCTTTAACCACAAACTCATCGTTCCGCATACGCTTTGTGATGTGGAAAATCCAAGTACAGAGATTGAATTTGCAGGTGAAAAATTGTCTTCACCAATCATTATGGCGCCTGTTGCGGCTCATAAATTGGCAAATGAACAAGGTGAAGTAGCTACTGCGCGTGGTGTACATGAGTTTGGTTCTCTTTATACAACCAGCTCTTACTCTACTGTAGATCTTCCAGAAATTACAGAAGCTCTTCAAGGGACACCTCACTGGTTCCAATTTTACTTTAGTAAGGATGACGGTATCAACCGCCATATCATGGACCGTGTGAAGGCTGAGAGGTATAAAGCGATTGTCTTGACAGCAGATGCTACTGTAGGGGGCAATCGTGAGGTGGACAAGCGTAATGGCTTTGTATTCCCAGTTGGTATGCCAATCGTAGAAGAATATCTACCTGAAGGTGCTGGTAAGTCAATGGACTTTGTCTACAAATCAGCTAAACAACGCCTGTCTCCACGAGATGTAGAATTCATCGCTGAATACTCAGGCCTACCCGTTTACGTTAAAGGTCCCCAATGCCGTGAAGATGTTGAACGTTCTCTTGCTGCAGGTGCATCTGGTATCTGGGTAACCAACCACGGTGGACGTCAAATCGATGGTGGCCCAGCCGCCTTTGACTCACTTCAAGAAGTTGCTGAAGCAGTTGACAAACGTGTACCGATTGTCTTTGACTCTGGTATTCGTCGTGGTCAACATGTCTTTAAAGCCTTGGCTTCAGGAGCAGACTTGGTAGCAATTGGGCGTCCTGCTATTTATGGTTTGGCTCTTGGTGGTAGTGTTGGTGTTCGTCAAGTATTTGAGCACTTGAATGCAGAATTGAAGACAGTCATGCAGTTATCCGGAACTCAGACTATTGAGGATGTCAAACACTTCAAGCTCCGTCACAATCCATACAACCCAACCTTCCCAGTTGACCCACGTGACTTAAAATTGTATTGATAAAAGAAATTTCCTCCACTAATGTGGAGGTTTTTGCTTGTGTTTTATACTCTTCGAAAATCTCTTCAAACCGCGTCAACGTCGCCTTGCCGTACTCAAGTACAGACTGCGGCTAGTTTCCTAGTTTGCTCTTTGATTTTCATTGAGTATTAATCACTTTTGTCATGAAGAATAAAAAAAGAGAAAGATTTGAATTTTATAATTGACAAATGTAGATTTTAAGAGTATACTGATAATTGTAATTGACAAATGTAGATTTTGGAGGTGTGCTGATGCAGATTTCGGATGCAGAATGGCAGGTCATGAAGATTATCTGGATGCAGGGAGAACAGACTAGTACTGATCTCATAAAAGTATTAGAGAAAAGGTTTAGCTGGTCTAAATCCACGATCCAGACACTCTTAGCCCGTCTGGTAGAGAAAGAATGTTTGACTCGGGAAAAACAGGGCAAGTCCTTTGTCTATTCGTCCCTTTTAACGCTAGATGATAGTAAGGGCTTAATGGTTCAGGATATCAAAGACAAGCTTTGTTCTCGAAGAATAAAGCTCTTGCTAGCTGATTTGATTGAAGAATGTGACTTTACCCTAGCTGACTTGGAAGGCTTGGAAGAAGTAATTTCAAAGAAAAAAGCAAGTGCTGTAACAGAAGTAAGATGTAATTGTATGTAAAGGAGACGCTATGTTAAATCTATTTGTATCTATTATTGTTCTAGGATTGATTGCTTTTATCCTCTTTTGGTTTTTCAAAAAACCTCAAGAAGACGGTAAGAGAGCTCAACAAAAGAATGGCTATCAAGAAATTCGAGTGGAAGTCATGGGGGGATATACTCCAGGAACTATTATTCTAAAAAAATCGCAACCTGCTCGCATTATTTTCGATCGAAAAGATCCTTCACCTTGCTTGGACCAAATCGTTTTTCCAGACTTTGGAGTGCATGCAAATCTGCCTATGGGAGACCAATATGTGGTTGAAATCACTCCTGAAGAAGCAGGTGAGTATGGTTTCTCTTGTGGCATGAATATGATGCACGGTAAGATGATTGTAGAATAGGAGAATGATATGACTGAAATTGTAAAAGCAAGTCTTGAAAATGGTGTTCAAAAAATCCGTATCACGGCAGACAAAGGCTACCATCCAGCCCACATTCAACTGCAAAAAGGGATTCCTGCTGAGATTACCTTTCACCGTGTGACACCATCAAACTGCTATAAGGAGATTCTCTTCGAAGAAGAAGGAATCCTAGAACCAATCGCTCAAGACGAGGAAAAAGTCATTCGCTTTACGCCTCAAGACTTGGGCGAGCATGAATTTTCATGCGGCATGAAGATGCAAAAGGGGACCTACACCGTTGTTGAAAAAACTAAAAAGTCTCTCAGTCTTTTACAGCGTTTTTGGATTACTAGTATCTTTACTGTGCCTCTTGTGATTCTCATGATTGGGATGTCTACAGGAGGAATTAGTCACCAAGTCATGCGTTGGGGCACCTTTTTAGCCACAACACCCATTATGCTGGTAGCTGGAGTTCCATATATCAGAAGCGCCTGGGCTAGTTTTAAAAAGCACAATTCCAACATGGATACCTTGGTTGCTCTGGGAACCCTAGTGGCCTATTTCTATAGCTTAGTAGCCCTCTTCACTGGTCTGCCCGTTTACTTTGAAAGTGCTGCATTTATCCTCTTCTTCATTCTTTTGGGAGCAGTTTTTGAGGAAAAAATGCGAAAAAATACTTCGCAGGCAGTCGAAAAATTATTAGACCTACAAGCAAAGACAGCAGAGGTTTTGCGTGATGATGTTTATGTTCAAATCCCTCTAGAACAAGTCAAAGTTGGGGATCTCATTCGCGTTCGACCAGGTGAAAAAATTGCCGTTGATGGGACTGTGTTAGAAGGTGAAACGAGTATTGATGAATCAATGGTGACTGGGGAAAGTATTCCAGTCGATAAATCAGTTGGAGATGCTGTTATTGGGTCAACTATCAATAATAGTGGTACGATCATCTTTAGAGCTGAAAAAGTTGGTTCTGAGACTATGCTGGCTCAGATTGTGGACTTTGTGAAGAAAGCTCAAACGAGTCGTGCTCCTATTCAAGATTTGACCGACAAGATTTCAGGGATTTTTGTACCAGCAGTTGTCATTTTAGGACTTCTTACTTTTTGGGTCTGGTTTGTTTTACTTGGAGATAGCTTTGTGACTTCACTTCTCTACGGAGTTGCTGTTTTGATAATTGCCTGTCCTTGTGCACTAGGACTCGCGACACCGACAGCACTCATGGTTGGAACAGGACGAAGTGCCAAGATGGGGATTCTTCTCAAAAATGGTACAGTTTTACAGGAAATCCAAAAGGTCCAAACGGTTGTTTTTGATAAGACAGGAACCTTGACCGAAGGGAAGCCAGTAGTGACAGATGTTATTGGTGATGAAAGAGAAGTGCTAAGTTTGGCTGCTTCACTGGAAGATGTATCTCAACACCCGCTAGCTCAAGCTATTGTTAATCGTGCATCTGAACTAGGAATTAGCCTTTACCCAGTGGAAAACTTCCAAGCCTTGCATGGAAAAGGTGTGACTGGGATTATTAATGGTAAACAAGTCTTGCTTGGGAATGCTAAGCTCTTAGCTGACCTTGCTATTCCACATGATTATCAAGAACGATTTGATTTGCTTGAGAAAGAAGCAAAAACAGTTGTCTTCCTATCCGTAGATGGTCAGTTAAAAGGCTTAATTGCCTTGCAGGATGTCCCTAAGGAAAATGCTCGAGAAGCTATTGCTAAATTGAAAAAACGTGGTCTTAGAACGGTTATGCTTACTGGAGATAATGCTGGAGTAGCCCATGCGATTGCAGAGCAAATTGGAATCGAAGAAGTGATCGCAAATGTCTTGCCAGAGGAAAAGGCACATGAAATTCACAAGCTTCAAAAGAATGGCAAATTGGCCTTTGTTGGAGATGGTATCAATGATGCGCCGGCCCTCAGTGTAGCGGATGTCGGAATTGCCATGGGCTCTGGGACAGATATTGCCATTGAATCAGCAGATCTTGTCCTTACAACCAACAATTTACTAGGATTGGCACGTGCTTTTGATATGAGTAAGAAGACCTTTAATCGTATTCTACTCAATCTTTTCTGGGCTTCTATCTATAACCTCATTGGTATTCCGATTGCAGCAGGAGTGTTTTCTGGTCTTGGTTTGGTACTCAATCCAGAACTTGCAGGATTGGCCATGGCCTTTAGTTCAGTATCTGTTTTAATCAGCTCTCTCATGCTTAATTTTACTAAAGTCGATTAAAAAGGCGGTCTTAACCGCTTTTTTCTATTCTAAAACAGATTTTCAAAACGCTTCCAAACTGTACTGTAATAGAGAATGAAAGTTTCTGAGCATATACTTAGAAATCTAAAATCAAATGTGATAAATTAGGATTGTAAATTTACTGAATCGTTTTCA
Source organism: Streptococcus infantis (assembly GCF_047460405.1). Taxonomy (GTDB): domain Bacteria; phylum Bacillota; class Bacilli; order Lactobacillales; family Streptococcaceae; genus Streptococcus; species Streptococcus infantis_Q. The sequence continues at coordinate 85,542 of NZ_JASHGH010000009.1, forward strand.
AATAACATATAAAAGCGTTTTTTGTAAATATATGAAATTATTTTGAAGGAGAGTTATCATTATGACTCAAGGGAAAATTACTGCATCTGCAGCAATGCTCAACGTATTGAAAACATGGGGCGTAGATACTATCTACGGTATCCCATCAGGAACACTCAGCTCATTGATGGACGCTTTGGCTGAAGACAAAGATATCCGTTTCTTGCAAGTTCGTCACGAAGAAACAGGTGCTCTTGCAGCGGTTATGCAAGCTAAATTTGGCGGATCTATCGGTGTTGCAGTTGGTTCAGGTGGACCTGGTGCAACTCACTTGATCAACGGTGTTTACGATGCAGCTATGGATAACACTCCATTCCTAGCGATCCTTGGATCACGTCCAGTTAACGAATTGAACATGGATGCTTTCCAAGAATTGAACCAAAACCCAATGTACAACGGTATCGCTGTATACAACAAACGTGTAGCTTACGCTGAGCAATTACCAAAAGTAATCGACGAAGCTTGCCGTGCTGCAGTTTCTAAAAAAGGTCCAGCTGTTGTTGAAATCCCAGTAAACTTCGGTTTCCAAGAAATCGACGAAAACTCATACTACGGTTCAGGTTCATACGAACGTTCATTCATCGCTCCTGCTTTGAACGAAGTTGAAATCAACAAAGCTGTTGAAATCTTGAACAATGCTGAACGTCCAGTTATTTACGCTGGTTACGGTGGTGTTAAAGCTGGTGAAGTGATTACTGAATTGTCACGTAAAATCAAAGCACCAATCATCACAACTGGTAAAAACTTTGAAGCTTTCGAATGGAACTATGAAGGTTTGACAGGTTCTGCTTACCGTGTTGGTTGGAAACCAGCCAACGAAGTTGTCTTTGAAGCAGACACAGTTCTTTTCCTTGGTTCAAACTTCCCATTTGCTGAAGTTTACGAAGCATTCAAGAACACTGAAAAATTCATCCAAGTGGATATCGATCCTTACAAACTTGGTAAACGTCATGCCCTTGACGCTTCAATCCTTGGTGACGCAGGTCAAGCAGCTAAAGCTATCCTTGACAAAGTAAACCCAGTTGAATCAACTCCATGGTGGCGTGCAAACGTTAAGAACAACCAAAACTGGCGTGATTACATGAACAAACTCGAAGGTAAAACTGAGGGTGAATTGCAATTGTACCAAGTTTACAATGCAATCAACAAACATGCTGATCAAGACGCTATCTATTCAATCGACGTAGGTGACACTACTCAAACATCTACTCGTCACCTTCACATGACACCTAAGAACATGTGGCGTACATCTCCACTATTTGCGACAATGGGTATTGCCCTTCCTGGTGGTATCGCTGCTAAGAAAGACAATCCAGATCGCCAAATATGGAACATCATGGGTGATGGAGCATTTAACATGTGCTACCCAGACGTTATCACAAACGTTCAATACGACCTTCCAGTTATCAACGTTGTCTTCTCAAATGATAAATATGCCTTCATCAAGGACAAATACGAAGACACAAACAAACACTTGTTTGGTTGTGACTTCACAAACGCTGATTACGCTAAAATTGCTGAAGCTCAAGGAGCTGTTGGATTTACAGTAAACCGTATCGAAGATATCGATGCAGTTGTTGCAGAAGCTGTTAAATTGAACAAAGAAGGTAAAACTGTTGTTATCGATGCTCGCATCACTCCACACCGTCCACTTCCAGTAGAAGTACTTGAATTGGATCCAAAACTTCACTCAGAAGAAGCAATCAAAGCCTTCAAGGAAAAATACGAAGCAGAAGAACTCGTACCATTCCGCCTATTCTTGGAAGAAGAAGGTTTGCAATCACGCGCAATTAAATAATTCCTTCGTGGAACTTAAAAAGATCGGAGCAATCCGGTCTTTTTATGGAGGATAGTAAATGAATTTAAATCAATTAGATATTATCGTTTCAGATGTTCCCCAAGTCTGTGCTGACTTGGAGCGTATTTTGGATAAAAAGTCAGATTATGTTGATGACAGTTTCGCTCAGTTTACGATTGGCAGTCACTGTCTGATGTTGTCCCAAAATCATTTGATTCCTTTGGAAGATTTTCAGTCAGGAATCATTCTTCATATCGAGGTTGAGGATCTAAATCAGAATTACCAACGTTTAAAAGAGAGAGGTGTCGAGATTTTACACGGTCCTTGTGAAACGGATTGGGGAACAGAGTCCTTATTAGTTAAAGGTCCTGCTGGTCTAGTGCTTGATTTTTATCGTATGAAATAAGGGGCTTAGTCATTTGAAGATAACCTTAACTATTCTTAAAACAGAATGTGAGAATATGAACTATTGAAAGATCGGAGCAATCCGGTTTTTTTTCTGTTATGCGATTTTCAGTCCGTCTCGTTCCATTAGGTGCGAGACAAAAAACCACCCGCTGACGGGTGGTTATGATTTCTACACTTATTGTTTGGCTTCCTGTTTTAATTGTTGCACCTGTTCCTTGTACTGGAGAAGCTCCTTGTCTTTTTTATGGATAGTCGTTTCTGCTTCAGCAATGCGGCTTTTCAGCTCTTGAGTCTTGCCATGGTGATAGCTAAAACCAATAGCACTACCAACAATGATCCCGATTACTAGACAAGTAAAAATCACCAAAATCAAGGGAGCAGATAGTTGTGTAAAGACAAGACTGACAGTTACTGTTTGACGATTGAGCAGACCAAAGGAGATCACAATGACTAATAAGATCAAACCGCCAATTAGATAAGCCTTATCTTTCAGTGACAATTCATTAAATTTTTTTAGCATAAGTTCCTTTTCTCCTGACTATGTTGATAGAAAATTACACACCATTTAGGTATTAACAAAATTCATTTTACTAGAAAATTTCGATACTGTCAATAATTTCTAACAGCTTATTTACCATCAATCGATTCATTGAAAAGGAGTATTCATTTTCTAATATTTGATTGACTAAACAGATCGGAGCAATCCAGTCTTTTTTCTGTTCCCTCTTTCTTCTCACAAGATTGTGATAGTTTACATCTTTATAACAAAAGCTTCAAAGTCTTGATTGTTTTGAAAGAAGATTATAAAATAAGATTCAGTAAAAATGAAATAGGTTTTGAAAATAACTGAAAAACAAATGAAAATGTTAGGTTGGGTAGCGACCTTTATGTCTGTTATGATGTATATGTCTTACTTCCCACAAATCATGGACAATCTGGCTGGTCAAAAAGGAAATTTCATTGAGCCCTTGGTTGCAGCGATCAACTGTAGTCTATGGGTCTACTACGGTCTTTTCAAAAAAGAAAGAGATATCCCCCTTGCAGCAGCGAATGCACCAGGTATTATTTTTGGCCTAGTAACCGCTATCACAGCTTTGATTTAAAAGGAACAGAGGAGACTAGTTTTCAGTCTTCTTTTTTTGTTTCCGGGGAGGCTATTTGCTTTTTCGAGAGGATAATTTTTTAAAAAACAATCTGATCAACTTAAATAGTAGAATAGTATCAGTATGTCACAGTATTTTATAAGAAAAGGTTTCAGAATGAGCTATAATATAAGTAAATGAACAAGCAAATAAGAAAGTTGAGTAGACTTATGACCGAAAAACTGACTTTTCCGGATGGTTTCGGCTGGAACAGGCGAAATGAACAAGCGCTATGGCTTTATCTATGTGGATCGAGATAACGCAGGAAATGGGACTCTCAAACGTAGCAAGAAGAAATCCTTCTACTGGTACAAGGATGTCATTGCCAGCAATGGTGCAAGCATTGAGTAGAGCACATTTGTTCACTATTTTTATAAAATCTTCTCCCTAATTTATAAGATGTGAAAAAGAGTTCAATTCGAACTCTTTTTTTGCTATAATGAGGGGAGAAAAATCAGACAGGAGATTGACATGTCAGAACCGTTATTTTTACAATCAGTTATGCAAGAAAAAATCTGGGGTGGAACCAAGCTACGTGATGAGTTTAGCTACGACATTCCAAGTGAAAAAATCGGAGAATACTGGGCCATCTCAGCCCATCCAAATGGAGTCTCTAAAGTTGCCAATGGTCGCTTTGAAGGAACAGACCTAGCTACTTTGTATGCAGAGCACCGTGAATTGTTTGGCAATCGTCCAGAGCCTGTATTTCCACTTTTGACCAAAATCCTCGATGCCAACGACTGGCTCAGCGTCCAAGTCCATCCAGACGATGCCTATGGACTAGAGCATGAAGGCGAACTCGGAAAAACAGAATGTTGGTACATCATTGCAGCAGATGAAGGTTCAGAGATTATTTACGGTCACAATGCCAAGTCAAAAGAAGAACTCCGTCAGCAAATCGAGGATAAAAACTGGGAGGACTTGCTGACAAAAGTGCCTATTAAGGCTGGAGATTTCTTCTATGTGCCAAGTGGCACCATGCATGCTATCGGAGCAGGTATCTTGATTCTTGAAACCCAGCAGTCTAGCGATACCACCTACCGTGTCTATGACTTTGACCGCAAGGATGACAAGGGAAACTTGCGTGAACTTCACCTCGAAAAATCAATCGATGTATTGAATATTGGTGAGCCTGCAAACAGCCGTCCTGTGACTGTCAAAGTAGATGATTTGCGTTCAACTATACTTGTTTCTAATGATTTCTTTGCTGTTTACAAGTGGGAAATCACAGGAAAAGTTGAATTTGAGAAGACAGCTGATTACAGCTTGTTCAGCGTCTTGGCTGGTCAAGGGAAACTGACTGTAGACGGAAAAGATTATCCAATTCAAAAAGGTAGTCACTTTATCTTACCAAGTGATGTTGAAGCTTGGACCTTGGAAGGGCAAGGTCTAGAATTGATTGTAAGCCATCCATAAAAAGAAAAGACTTGAGAGATATTCTCAAGTCCCAGATTGAAGACAAAGTCCTTAGAACTCAAGTTTCTAAGGGCTTTTCTTTGTGTAAAGTCGTATAATAGAGGTAAGAAGAGTTGTGAGGTAATCCCTATGTTTCACAAAGAAAAACCTGATTATAAT
>NZ_JASHGH010000010.1:0-83591 GCF_047460405.1 Streptococcus infantis
AAGCTCCTTGAAGCTATGACCTTGCTTCCTAAGTTCATAGATCTGGACTTTATCCTCATAAGTTAATTTCATAACAAAACACCCCAAAAGTTAGATTTTTTCTGTCTAACTTTTGGGGTGCAGTTCAAAATCAGAGTTTTTCTTATGTATTGATTCGTATTGAATGCTTACTTCACTTCTGTAAAAATTAACTTCTACACCTACAAAGCTTATTCTGACAGACTTTATAACAGTCTAAGAAAAAGCAGAGATTCATACAGTATCTAGATTTTCCAAAAATTCTTTATCATCAAATATTATTAACGAAACTATCCAAACCAAATCAGATGCATTGCTTCAAAGAATTCTTTAGTTGTTTGACTAGCGAGGTCTTTAATTAAAAAATTTTTTCAAATAATTACCACATTGACACATAAAATTCTTGCTTTCTAAATTTAAGTGTGATATATTTATAACATAACATTTAAATGTTATATATTTATAACACAAAAAAAGGAGTCTATCATGAAAAAAAGTCAAAAAATGCGTGGCCTCATTGCAATGATTGCCGTAGCTCTCATTATTGATTTTATTGTTTTATTTGGTTCTAATCTTAGTTGGGGACCCAAGTTAGTTATTACTGGTATTTCAGTGTCAGGTCAAATTATAGCTATTTGGAGCTGGCTACATATGAAACTATGGTCTCATAAAAGTCAGAAAGGTAAGGGAAAGATTATTTTTGACTTGTCTGCTAAGCTTTACACGATACTTTTGTTTGCAGCAAGTATTTTTTATACATTAGGAATTTGGGTTGCGACCCCAAGCTTAAGTTCTGGTATTAAAGAATGGATTTTGGGAATTGGCCTCGTTATTGAAGTGATTTTATTTGCTTTTTTCTGTTTGAAAAATGTCAAGGAAACTCCGGACGAACGCTTTTATGCTAATTTAGCCAAGGCAGCTAGCTTGATGTTTGTTTTTATACTAGGCGCACTGATGATCCTAGCAGTTATCATTGGGTATATGGGGTCTCTCACTCTTTACATGGGACAGATATTTTTTAGCATAGCTGCCTTGATTTACATCTTTGCGGTTGTCTATCTTATCTTGGAACGGAGAGGATAAGCATGGCCAAAGAAAGCAATATTATTACTAATCTCAAATCTGTTCGTGAGTCCACAGGCATGACCCAGCAGGAGTTAGCCGACCTCATCGGCATGCGACGCGAGACAATTCTGCACTTGGAAAATAACCGTTACAATCCTTCACTGGAAATGGCTCTTAAAATTGCTCAAGTTTTTGATTTGAAAGTAGAAGACCTCTTTGAACTCAGACAGAAAGAGGAAGCATAATTCTTTTCGAGACCTAGTTTTAAGTTCATTGATAAATTAGGAATTGAAGTCGAAAGAAAAAATCCTTTGAAAATGTGCTCTTTTAAAATATAGTAATTCTTTCGAATTAACGTTTACTAATTGTGATGCTTTACGAGCTTTCTTAAGATCTGGTTCCTAAATACTTTGAGTACACTTATGGCATTGATGCCTCAAAACAAGCGACTTTCTGGTTGGCTTCCTCTTAAACTGTCTTGTCACTAATATTTGAAATCCACTTTCAATTAGGGTACAATGGTAGAAATGATTTTTGAAAGGATTCCCATGAAAAAAATAGCAACACTTCTATTAATCTCAACTTTTGCCCTTGCTGGATGTAGCAGTATCCAACGTAGTCTGCGGGGGGATGACTATGTAGATTCTAGCTTGGCTGCCGAAGAAAGTTCCAAAGCAGCTGCCCAATCTGCCAAGGATCTTAAAAACGCCTTGACAAATGAAAATGCCAATTTCCCACAACTATCTAAAGAAGTTGCTGAAGACGAGGCTGAAGTCATTCTCCATACAAGTCAAGGAGATATCCGCATCAAACTCTTTCCAAAGCTAGCCCCTCTTGCGGTTGAAAATTTCCTAACTCACGCTAAGGAAGCCTACTACAATGGCGTTACCTTTCACCGAGTGATTGATGGCTTTATGGTTCAGACTGGTGATCCAAAAGGAGATGGTACAGGTGGCGAATCCATCTGGCACGATAAGGACAAGACTAAAGACCAGGGAACTGGTTTCAAGAGCGAAATCTCTCCATATCTCTATAACATCCGTGGTTCTCTCTCCATGGCAAATACTGGACAACCAAATTCAAATGGTAGCCAGTTCTTCATCAACCAAAATACGACAGACTTTTCTGCCAAACTGCCTACAAGTAGTTATCCAAATAAAATTATCGAAGCCTACAAAGAAGGTGGGAACCCTAGTCTAGACGGAAAACACCCTGTCTTTGGTCAAGTCATCGACGGTATGGATGTTGTTGACAAGATTGCCAAAGCTGAAAAAGACGAAAAAGACAAACCAACTACTGCTATCACTATCGACAGTATCGAAATTGTTAAGGACTACGATTTTAAATCTTAAAAACCAAAAAATACAGTATCCTCGTTAGGTACTGTATTTCTTTTACTCTCATTTTAAGTTAAGTTGTTAAAATCCCAGATTTGATCCATCCAGCCTTCATAAAAGTCTGGTTCGTGGCAGACCATAAGGATTGACCCTTTATATTCTTTCAAAGCACGTTTGAGTTCGTCCTTGGCATCAACATCCAAGTGGTTGGTAGGCTCGTCTAGAACAAGGACATTGTTCTCACGGTTCATCAAGAGACAGAAACGAACCTTGGCTTGTTCTCCACCTGACAAGACCTGAATCTGACTTTCAATATGCTTGGTGGTCAAACCACAACGAGCAAGGGCTGCACGAACTTCTGCTTGATTGAGGGCCGGAAAGGCATTCCAAACTGCTTCTAAAGGTGTCTGGCGATTGCCACCTTCCACCTCTTGTTCAAAGTAGCCAAGTTCCAGGTAATCTCCACGTTCAACTTCCCCAGCAATTGGTGGGATAATTCCTAAAAGACTCTTCAAGAGGGTTGTTTTCCCGATACCATTGGCACCGATAATGGCAACCTTCTGATTACGTTCGAAGGTAAGATTTAATGGTTTTGTAAGTGGGCGGTCGTAACCAATCTGCAAGTCTTTGGCTTGGAAGATAAAGCGACCTGGTGTACGAGCTGGTTTGAAATCAAAGGATGGCTTTGGTTTTTCACTTTGAAGCTCGATAATGTCCATCTTATCCAATTTCTTCTGGCGAGACATGGCCATGTTACGAGTTGCGACACGCGCCTTATTACGGGCTACGAAATCCTTGAGGTCAGCAATTTCCTTCTGTTGACGTTCATAGGCTGCCTCTAGCTGCGATTTCTTCATGGCATAGACTTCTTGGAACTGGTAGTAATCGCCAGAGTAGCGTGTCAACTGTTGATTCTCTACATGATAGACGATATTGATCACATCGTTGAGGAATGGAATATCGTGCGAAATAAGGACAAAAGCATTCTCATAGTTCTGGAGATAGCGCTTAAGCCAGTCAATATGCTCAGCATCCAGGTAGTTGGTTGGCTCGTCAAGCAACAAGATATCTGGCTTTTCAAGAAGAAGTTTGGCCAAAAGTACCTTGGTTCTTTGTCCACCAGATAAGGCTGTTACGTCTGTATCCATACCATAATCCATGACACCAAGAGCACGCGCGACTTCGTCAATCTTAGCATCCAAGGTATAGAAGTCACGACTTTCCAAACGGTCCTGAAGTTCGCCGACTTCTTCCATTAGGGCATCAATATCAGCGCCCTCTTCTGCCATTTCCATGTAGAGTTCATTGATACGTGCTTCTGCCTTAAATAACTCATCAAAGGCTGTACGAAGAACATCACGCACGGTTTGGCCTTCTTTTAACACAGCGTGCTGGTCAAGGTAGCCTGCAGTCACATATTTAGACCATTCCACCTTACCTTCATCAGGTAACATTTTACCAGTTACGATGCTCATGAAGGTTGATTTCCCTTCACCGTTGGCACCGACTAGTCCGATATGTTCCCCCTTGAGGAGACGGAAGGACACGTCTTCAAAAATCGTACGGTCACCAAAACCGTGACTTAAATTTTTAACTTCTAAGATACTCATTTTAATTCCTTATCTTGTGTTTATGTAGTAGTTTATAGAGGATCCAAGCCAGGTAGCCACCCAAAGTGTTGGTCCACAAATCATCAATCTCAAAGACCCGATTGAAATCAAAGAAAAAGTCTAAAACTAGCTGTGTGCACTCGATGCTTAAGCTCAATAAAAAGCTTAACAAAATCACTTTCTTCGTTTTTCTTAATTTAGGATTGAGATAGAGAAGCTGGAAAATCAATGGAAAAAGCAAGAGGATATTTAAGGCATTCTGCAAAAAAATCCAAAATAGCTGAAAAAGGCTGGTTACTTCTCCAAGTTTCCAAAAAGAGTTGAATGGAGTCAAAAGAAAAACCAGGCGTCCAAGATGTTGAATACCTGGAGTTTCCACTCCTGTAGGAAGTTGAGGTTGGGGACTAAAACAAAAACAAACGATACAAATACTGTAACAGACTAGACCCAAACCTAGTCGTTTTCTTCTCTCCATCTTATGGATTAACTGAGGAGATAGCCTTTTGACGATCACGCTTCATGGTATTTGAACGCAATTGTCCGCATGCAGCATCGATATCTGTACCGTGTTCTTGACGAACAACACAGTTGACGCCTTTTTTCTTGAGCGTATCATAGAAGGCCATTACACGCTCTTTAGGGCTTCGGCTATACTGGTCATGCTCACTAACTGGGTTGTAAGGAATCAAATTGACATATGACAATTTCTTGATATTCTTGAGCAATTCTGCCAACTCAAGTGCTTGTTCGACTCCGTCATTGACTTCATTTAGCATGATATACTCAAAAGTCACACGACGGTTGGTTGTTTCGATGTAATACTCGATAGCTGCAAAGAGTTTTTCAATTGGGAAGGCACGGTTAATCTTCATGATGCTTGAACGAAGTTCATTGTTTGGCGCATGAAGTGAGACAGCAAGGTTAACCTGTACACCTTCATTAGCAAATTCACGGATTTTGTGAGCCAAGCCAGAAGTTGATACGGTGATATGACGAGCGCCGATAGCCATTCCCTTATCATCATTGATAGTACGGATGAAGTTCAAGACATTATTGTAGTTATCAAATGGTTCTCCAATCCCCATTACAACGATATGACTAACACGTTCATCTTGTCCACGTTCGTCAAAATATTTTTGGACTAACATAATCTGCGCAACGATTTCACCGTTATTGAGGTCACGTTGCTTCTTGATCAAGCCTGATGCACAGAAGGTACAACCGATATTGCATCCTACCTGAGTCGTTACACAGACTGACAAACCGTAGTGTTGACGCATCAGCACTGTCTCAATCAACATCCCATCTGGCAACTCAAAGAGATACTTTACAGTACCATCAGCTGATTCTTGCACGATGCGTTGTTTCAAAGGATTGACTACAAATTGATCATTGAGTTTGGCAATCAAATCCTTAGACAAGTTGGTCATTTCTTCGAATGACTGGACACGTTTACGGTAAAGCCACTCCCAGATTTGGTCGGCACGGAATTTCTTTTCTCCCTGCTCCAAGACCCATTCTTGCATGCCTTGACGTGTTAAACTATAAATAGACGGTTTCATCTTTTCTCCTTATTCTCTAATCTTTCTTACGGATGACGAAATGACGTTGCCCCTTGTCTTCTTTCTGAGATTTCTGTTCTTTTGAACGGCGTCTATTTCTCTTGTCCGTATGATTTTTTTTCTTACTTTGGGAAGTCTTTTTCCCTTTGCGAGAATCCTTTTCTTCCTCTTTTTTGCGCATCTTTTGGTCAAACGGTGCTCGTTTAGGAACTTCATTTTCTAAAACAAAATAGGCACAACCATAGCTACAATACTCAAGTAGGTAATCTTGTAAACGACTGATTTTCTCAAGAGACTCTTCTGCTCGCTCATTCTTGTAGAAACCACGTAAGCGCAACTGCTCATTACTCCAGTCTCCAACAATATAATCGAACTTACTTAAAACTTCAGAAAAGCGTTGAGTAAATGCCGTTGCATCAAAAGCATCCTTACTATTTTCAACCAAAGTAAAGGTAAACCCTTCAGCTTCGACTTTATCTCCAGATAGATGAAATTCAGGACCAGGGAATTTATTGTAATTATATAATTCGGGTGCAATCTCTTTACGCATAATATTCCTTTTTAACGTTTACTTAGTACTCTATTTTACCATATTTTCGCCACATTTTCACTTTTAGCATTAAAATGAAAAAAGTCTGACGATTTAAGAATCTCTATTTAAAAACTCGACTTTCCTAGACAAAAAAAACTGGGATTCCCCAGTTTTGAGTGATTATAGGTAAAGTAATTTGAAGAGCGCTACTGCTGCAATAGCTGCTGCAATCGGTGCAACTACTGGTACCCAAGCATACCACCATTTTGAATCACCCTTGTGTTGACCAAGGATTGATTTTGGAAGGAAGGCATGAAGGAGACGTGGTCCAAAGTCACGAGCTGGGTTCAAACCAGGTCCTGTAGGCCCACCAAGAGAAGTTACCAAGGCCATTACTAGGAAACCAAGTGCCAAGTGAGCAACAGAAAGTCCTGAAGCTGTATGAGGCGCTACTTGAGCTTTAATTGCCAAATCAGAGAAGTCAACATTTTGACCAGCTTGAGTTGCCATTTGTTTCATGTATTGGAGAACTTCAGCTCCAAAGAAGTTCTTTGTCAAACCAAGTGCTGCAAAGAAGAGAACGAATGAACCAACGAACTCGTTGATAAAACCGTTAACTGTTGCTGCGAAGCGTGATTCTTTTGTACCGTGGTCCAAACTTGAAATTGTTGAGAAAGTTCCCAAGATATTGTTTGCTTTTTCAGTTTGCAAGTAGTAAGGACGGTGAGTTGCAACAACCAAGGCTTGTCCGAAGATTGCTCCCAAGACTTGTGCAACGATGTATGGTGCTACTTGTGCCCAAGGGAAAAGTCCGCTAACTGCTAGACCAAGAGTGAAGGCTGGGTTGATGTGGTTACCAGAAACATTACCAAACATCAAGGCAGGGATCATAACCCCCATACCGTAACCAACAGCGATAACGAGCCAGCCACTTTGGTGACCTTTCGTACCTTTAAGTTCAACGTTGGCAACTGCACCATTTCCCAAGATGATCAAGATGGCTGTTCCCAAAAATTCAGTGGCATATTTGACTGCCCATGCGAAATCCATTGATAGATTCTCCTTAATATTTTTTAGACAATCCCTATTCTATCAATTTTTAAGCCTTTTAGCAACAGATTTTCTAAAAGAATACTGCGGGAAAACGCTTTTATTTTTGTTCTTAAAAAAAGACCTAACAAAGCTAGTTTGTTAAGTCAAAATTTTGATTATTCTTGACGCTGACCAAAGTCCTTAATCATCTGATCCATTTCTTCACGACTTGGTGTCGTTAGCATATAGAGAAAGTCTCCTTGCAATTCAGCAAAGGCTGCAGGCATGATTTTCTTGACCTTGAACTGTTGACCGTATTTGGCGAGCAAGTCTTCTTCTGAATAAACATAGTTGGCATTGGCGCGACGAGATGTTGCCAAGCAGTACAGGGGCTCGAATTGTGAAGCAGGGAATGGCTCACCCGCAACAATCGCTGCATAGCCTTTGTACAAATCAAAAGAATGGGCATAGTTATAAACATCAATGGTGAAGCCACCCGCTGGACGGTTATTGTACTCAATGGCAATATAATCATCACCTTCACGGAAGAACTCGATATGGAAGAAACGTTCTTTCATGCCAAATTCTTTAACGATTGCCTCACCATACTTGCGCAATTTTGGATCCATATCTTTAAGAACATAATAAGAATTGTCCATCTTGTAAATCATGAGATCAAGCGGTGTATGGGCATAGTCAAAGGTCGTAGAAAAGACGATATTTCCATCTCTATCTACCAAACCATCAAAGGTACAGATTTCACTCGAAGTTACAAATTTTTCAAAGAAATAAAGGATTGAACGGTCCCATTCTTGCTTGAACTTGTCCACATCTTCTTGACTTTCCAGCTTAAAGGTAGCTGCTGCTCCCACTCCATTGTCAGGTTTGGCAATCATAGGAAGGCCAATTTCTTTCACAGCTTTGTCAACATCTGCATCTGTTTCAATGACAGCACCTGGAACCACTGGAACACCAGCTTTTTTGAAGAGTTTCTTCATTTCAGACTTGAACTTGGTCTTTTTGAGGTCGTCTGGTTTGGCACCAAAGACATTAAATTGTTCACGAAGAGCAGCATCCAACTCTAGCCAGTATTCATTGTGAGATTCGATGCGGTCAATTGGACCATGCTTATAAAAGAGAAAGGCAACTGCACGTTTAACTTCCTCAATATTTTCAAGATTATCAACACGGAAATACTCAGTCAAGCTATTGCGCAATGGCTCATCTAGTTGTTCATAGGGTTCTTGCCCAATCCCTAGAACGGTGATTCCTTTATTGGCTAGTTCAATACTAAACTGTTGGAAATTTTGTGGGTAATAGGGTGAAATTACAAGATAATTCATAAGCTACTCCTTTTATAGACTCATGTGACCGAGGAAGTATGGCATTTGTTTGCGCCACCATTCCCAGTCATGGGCAACATCGTGCCCCCATTCTGCAAACCAGGCAGGAATTTGTTTTTGGTCAAAGGCTTCTTTTAACTTGTAGTAAGAAGGCAGGCCATCCTGTTCCCAAGCACCTAGTCCAGTACAAACAATAATCTCAGCCTGACGGTAACGATCGATAAACCAACCATCATTTTGATTCCAGATGTAGTCTACTGGTGAATTTTGATAGATAGCATCATCGTTGTAGTAATCTCCAACAAAGAAACGAGCATCGTAGACACCACTTAATGCAATAACTTTGGTAAAGACATCTGGATGTTGTAGGAAGAAATTCAAAGCGTGATAGGCTCCCATAGAGCATCCTGTTGTCATCATACCGTCAAACCAGCCTGTTTTGTGCTTGATAAAAGGAATGGCTTCTTCAATCACGTATCGCTCATAAGCACGGTGCATTTCAGCTTGGTCATGACCATTTTTCCATGTTGCTAGCCAACTCTCACTATCGACACTTGAAAGGGTAAAGAATTGCACTCGACCTTCCTCGATAAAGGATGCACATGCATCAATCATGCCAAAATCATAGTATTCATTGTGGCTACCACCTGAGGAAGCAAAGACAACCACTGGGATACCTGCGTGTCCGTAACGATTAACATACATTTCACGGTTAAGATGACCACTCCAGTGACTAAGATGTTCAATATGCATATCCTGTCTCCTTTATACTAATTACCAATTTTCTGCAAAAAAGCGTAGGCAAGCTGGAAGATTTTCTGACCATGGCACTTCATGGTGAATGGCTCCAGCCTGAACCTTGAGTGAGAGATTTTCCAACTGCACTCCTCCCGCTATCAAATCATGATAATAGCGAAGGGAAGAGTCGATATAGGCCTGCTTAATATTGCCAGCCATGAGGGTCTTGTCTGTATCATCAGCTTCTTCCGTTCCAACATAGATAAAAATTCGTTGGTCAGGTAAGAGTTTTTTACGCTCGATATAGCGATCAAAGGCCTCTTGGTGAAGCCAGTTAGCTGATGAGAAAACTCCCAAACATCCAATCTGATCCTGATACTCCAAGCCAATAAACTGGGTAATATTGCCGCCTAGAGAAGATCCAACCATAGCAGTGTGCTTGCGATCAGACTTTGTCCGATAGTTTTCGTCGATAAAGGGTTTGACCACTTCCATGACAAACTCAGCGTACTCGACTCCCTTACCACCAAATTGTTGGCCAGGAATGTTGGACTCTTGGAATTTCCATGCCGCATACTCGTTCATCCGTCCAAGTCCATCATTGTCAATAGCCACAACAATCATACGACTGATATCTGGATTTCGCTTGATGGCAGGAATAATCTTCCAAGAATGTCCAACGTAAGATTCCTTACTATAAAAGACGTTTTGTCCATCGTGGAAATAGACAACTGGGTAGCTTCTAGCCGTGTCTTTATCATAGTTTTTGGGAAGGAGAACACGAACTCGGCGTTCCTTACCCGTGTAGGGAACCACTAATTTATGCTCTCGCATTTTTAAATAAAAATAGGATTGATTCATTGTCAGAAAACTCTCTATATTCAAAATTTTATCTAATTATATCATAAAAATAGAAAAAAAGTCAGTTTCCGTCCAAATTTAGGACAATAAACTAACTTTTTTTACTTATTTTATCTTTTCCTCTGGTTTTTCTGATTAAAGGAGATCATCGATCAACTCATCGACAGCATCCTTCTCAGCTTGAGGCGTAATTTCAGTAATCATAATTCCTGCTACTGCACGTTCAACCAAACCTTCGACATCCATTCGCGCTTCATACTGCTCTGCATTCTTAATCTTAGGATTTGTTTTGGGACGATCGGGTGCAAAAATCGTACAACAGTCTTCAAATGGCTGGATGGAAATTTCAAAGGTATCAATTTCCTGAGCAATATCAATGATTTCCAACTTATCCATAGTCACAACTGGACGGATAATTGGGGTATTGGTCACCGCGTTGATAGCCTGCATACTTTCAAGAGTTTGGCTTGCTACCTGACCAAGGCTTTCCCCATTGATGATGACCAAGCCATTTCGTACCTCACGGACACGGTCAGTAATCCGCATCATAAAGCGACGAGTCAGTGTCATCAGATAGGCTTCTGGAGCTTTAGCCTTGATTTCCTCTTGAATCTCCGTGAATGGCACTTCGATAAACTGGATATTACCACCGAATTTGGTCAATTTACGGGTCAAATCTTGCGCTTTCTTGAGGGCACCTGGACTTGTGTAAGGAGGGCTAGCAAAGTGAACAGCCTCAATATCTACACCACGTTTTAGAGCTAGATAACCAGCAACAGGTGAGTCAATCCCACCTGACAACATGAGCATACCTTTACCAGAAGTTCCAACTGGTAAACCACCTGCACCACGAATGGTTTCATATGAAAGGTAGGCTGCTTCTTCACGAATCTCCACCTGAAGGTTAATGTCAGGATTTTTCATTTGTGCCTGCACATTTGGAATAGCTTCAAAAACTGCTCCACCAAGCGTTTGATTGAGTTCACGACTATCGAGTTCAAAGTTGTGGTCGCTACGCTTACTTGAGATTTTAAAGGTCATCCCTTCCTTGTAGATGTCCTTCATAATCTCTTGAACAGCAGACTTCAGAACTTCTACAGATTTTTCAACCTTATATACTGGAGAAAAGTTTTGAATCCCGAAAACTTGCTTGAGTGACTCGGCAACTGCTGTGTAGTCTGCACCATTTAGATAAGCATGGGCACGATCGCGGTCTGCTGTCACTTTGACTTGAGGATAGATGGACAAGACATCTGAGATATTATTACGTAGTTTATTGATGAAACGCATACGATTTTTACCCTTGGTTGAAAGCTCACCATAGCGAATCATAATTTCTGAATACTGCATGAATACTCCTATCTTACTTTTTTAGTTTGATTGTAGATTAATTTTAGTTTAGTCAAAAATTGCTCAACTTGACTCATATCATTTTCTAGGTCTAGACTGAGACGAACTGCTGACTGGGCTTTATCCTTATCAATGCCCATAGCAATCAGGGTCCCAGCAGGTTTCCCAGCCTTGGACGAGCAAGCTGACGTTGTAGAAATGAAAATATCATAGTCTTCAAAAGCATGAACGATGACTTCACCACGAACCCCCTTAATCCCAAAGGTCAGAATATGAGGTGCAAAGTCTTCCTCATCTGAGAAGACAAAAATATCTGGATATTCTAGAAGGGCTTGACGGATGACTTCCTTCATCTGACTTGTTTTGTTCGTAAACAAATCAAGTTTTTCCATAGACAAACGTAGAGCCTTGGCGGTTGCTGCAATACCTGCTACATTCTCAGTAGTTGAACGATAATCACTCTCTTGTCCACCACCAGTTAATAGTGGCATAATCTTCTTACCTGACTTGATATAGACAAATCCAACACCACGAACGCCGTGAAACTTGTGACTCGAGAAAGTCGCAAAGTCCACTCGGTCTGTCAAATACTTTTCTGTCGGAATCTTAGCCAAGGCTTGAACCGCATCAACATGGAAGGAGATAGTCGGCTTATCTGCTAAAAGTTCTGAGATAGCTTCAATAGGTTGGATTGAACCAATTTCATTGTTAACAGCCATGATAGAAACTAAGGTCGTATCAGCTCGAAGCAAATTTGCTAAGGCATCTACATCTACAAAACCTTTTTCATCTACTGGCGCAAAATCCACTTCAAAACCTTGACTTTTCAGCCAAAGAGCAGACTCCTTAACCGCTGGGTGTTCAATCTCAGACACAATAATGTGTTTACCAAACTGAGCTTTTTCAAACGCAACCCCTTTGATAACCCAGTTATCTCCTTCAGTGCCACCAGATGTAAAGTAGATTTCTTCGCTTTTCTTACCAATTAAATCTGCAATCTGTTGACGAGAAGCATCTAAGATTCGTGTTGCCTGCTCCCCCAAACGATGGAGACTAGATGGGTTACCAATAATTTTTGCAGACACCTGCATATAGGTTTCAAGTGCTTCTGGATAGGGCTTTGTAGTTGCCGAATTATCAAAGTAAATCATGGTTTCTCACGCTTTCTAAAATCACTCCTTCTATTGTATCACGAAACAGTTCAGGCGACAAGAAAGGCAGTTCAGGTTCATTTAAGTTTTTTTTAAAGATTTTCGGTATAATGAATTTTAGTAAAGGAGAGATATTATGTCTAATTATCGTAGAACATCAAAACCCAAAACGGAACACATCAAAAAAGGATTTACTGTTTTTCAAAAAACGATTGCTACTATCGGTAGTATTCTGGGGCTGATTACTGCAAGCATCACCATCATGAATGCTATGAATAACAACAACAATAATAATAACTCTAAAAAAGAAACTACGACAACCCAGACAACTGTCATAAAAGAGATTCAAAAGGAATCCCCTAAAGAGAACACTACTCCAAACAAGGACAATACTTCTACAAAGGACAACACACAAGAAGAGACGACAACACAATCTAGTAGTAGTGTAGAAGATAAGAAAGAAGATACTAGCAGTAAAAAAGAACAACCGACTGTTCCTTCTTCTAGCACTCAAACAACAGATACAAAAACGTCTACTACTAATGGAGCTTCCTAAAAGAACGATCTAACAGCCAGTGATTGAATCGCTGGTTTTTTTATTGCTGTCTCCAGCATTTATCAGCAAAAGTTGATCTTTGCAACAGAAAAATGATCAGCCTTTAAACCAATCATTTTTTGAATATATTTTATACTCAATGAAAATCAAAGAGCAAACTAGGAAGCTAGCCGCAGGTTGCTCAAAACACTGTTTTGAGGTTGTGGATAGAACTGACGAAGTCAGTAACAAATATACGGCAAGGCGACGCTGACGTGGTTTGAAGAGATTTTCGAAGAGTATTAGCTAAAAACTAAAAATAGATAGTTTAAAATAGATACCAGTACTAGAACTCCGTTATTTAGCAAATGAACAGCTATGGAATCAAGGATATTCCCTCTACGAGCATAGGCTAAGTAAAATATCACTCCCAGTAAAAAATAAGTTACAAACTCTATCGGATAAAACATATGCAGATAGCCAAAAATCGCAGAACTTATTAGCAATTTCAACCACTTTTGATCTTCTTTAAAAAAATAGTGGCTGAAGAATCCTCTAAATACTAATTCTTCCATGATTGGAGCAAATATACCAATTGCAAAATGAAAGGCGATGAAAAATAGAGGAAAAACACGAGTAACCTGCTCGCTTGTAGCCAGCAAGGCAGCATCGTTAGCGGATGTTGGATTTCCAGTAACCACTTGGATCAGGAGGGTACCTACAATCGCTACTAGTCGAGTAGCCACATAAAATAAAAGGGCTATTCCAAAATCCTTCCATGTGAACTTGAAAACCTTCTGCTGATTCAGAATTTTCTTTTTGTATTGTCGCCAAACAGCAACTAGCAAGAAAGTAGCCAGTACCAAATACCCAATACTAGTCGTCCACTTTAAGGGCAGAGAACTAGAATCTTCGAGAGCCAACATTCTCATGGGAAATGTATTTACATTTATAATCAGTAAGATCATTCCTACAAATTTTAAACTATTTTTCAACTTTTGCAAACCACTACCTCTTCTTTCCTGAACTCCAGCATCTCCACTTACTAACGATGCTTATCTATGCTTTCTTTCTTCTTTATAGATTTCTACTCCCTCAATCAGGGATAATAACACAAGGATGACCCCAATATCTAAATTGATCAAACTACCTCCATTAGCGAATAAATACAAACCCAAGCAGGCTTGCGCTAAGGGATAGGCATATTTATTAAATTTCATAGATACTCCCCAAAGCTTTTTACAAATAAATGAATGAATGAATAGAATTAACTTCTTAGTCTTGCTCACATAAGAGCATCAAATTTCAGATTTACTTTTTTCTACTAGCTACCTCTAAATCCAATCTAATAATACTCTTCATGATTAACTTGTAAGATCAGCTCTATTCTTTTAGGGTTGAACCAGACCACCGATCTACTAAATCATGTTTAGGAACAATTATAGTTTAGCATTTATTTCTAGGAAAAGATTGCTCTTTCTTAAATTGTCATCAAAACATCCTAAATGGTAGAAATTGGCTTGCGACTTAACCCAATCGAAAGTTCTTCGTCCCAAGTTAAAAATATTCTGGTCAAAGAACTTCAGTGACCATCAGCTTCCTCATACTCAATGAAAATCAAAGAGCAAACTAGGAAACTAGCCGTAGGCTGTACTTGAGTACGGCAAGGCGACGTTGACGCGGTTTGAATTTGATTTTCGAAGAGTATCACTTTAAGAAAAAGCGAACAAGACCAGCTTCTGTTTATCAGAAAACTAGCTTTGTCCGCTTTTTATAATCGAGATTAGTCTCTTGATCCAATCTCTATGATTTAGATGCTTTTACATCATCTTATTCGTCGTCTTTTTTCTTGCCTATTGCAAACATACCAAGAAGTGCTCCTACAACACCAACGGCTGCAAGGCCGGCATTTTCTTTAGTACCTGTCTCTGGGAGTTTGTATTGATGACTTGCAGGTGCTTGGTAAGTCTTATCTTGTGACATAGTAAGAGCTACAAGAGACTGCTCATCTTTGTATTCTGGAACCTCATGGATTGCTCCTTCTGCTCCATTGACACCACCTGTGAATTCTGGGCTTACTTCCTGAACAGCTGCTTCGACACCATTCACACCACCAGTAAACTCTGGAACTTCATGAATAGCGGCTTCTGCTCCATTGACACTGCCTGTGTATTCTGGGCTTACTTCATGAACAGCTGCTTCGTCACCATTCACTCCACCAGTAAATTCTGGGACTTCATGAATAGTTGCTTCACCTGCTGCGCCAATTGCTCCTGTGTATTCCGGAACTTCATGAACAGCTGCTTCGACTGCGTTAACGCCACCCTTGAATTCTGGGACTTCTACTACTGGAGCTGCTTCGTCACCTGCTGTGCCAATAGCTTCAGTGTACTCTGGAACTTCATGAACAGCTGCTTCGACACCATTTACTCCACCTGTAAATTCTGGGACTTCTACTACTGGTGCTGCTTCATCACCTGCTGTGCCAATAGCTTCAGTGTATTCTGGAGCTTCATGAACAGCTGCTTCGACTGCGTTAACGCCACCCTTGAATTCTGGGACTTCTACTACTGGTGCTGCTTCATCACCTACTGTGCCAATAGCTTCAGTGTATTCTGGAGCTTCATGAACAGCTGCTTCGACACCATTTACGCCACCTGTGAATTCTGGGACTTCTACTACTGGTGCTGGCTCATCACCTGCTGTGCCAATAGCTTCAGTGTACTCTGGAACTTCATGAACAGCTGCTTCGACACCATTTACGCCACCGGTAAATTCTGGAACTTCTACTATTGGTGCTGCTTCATCACCCTTACTTGTAGTTGGAGCTGGTTTCTCTGGTTCTTCCGGAAGTTCTTGGTGGAATGTAGTCATTTCGTAGAACTCTGGTTTGCCACCTTCCCAAACAAGTTTGACATCCAATAATGGAGACTTATCTCTGACAGCAAATGTTTGGAAGCTTGAGGTAATCTCACCTAGTTCTGACCAAGCATCTGCTTTATCCTCTTTCAGAGTACGAGCAAGCACACGAGCTTTCACTCCTTGTGGAAGACTTGAAACAAGTCGGATATGATTTGCGTCTGTTGGTTCTGACAAGTGGTAGACAAGCTCACCTTGTTCTTTCTCAGCCTTGTAGCTTGTCAATACTTTGCCATCCACAAGGTTTGTGTATAGGTTTCCTTGGCTTTCACCGCTGTTTCCTTCAACAGTTGGGTCATTGATTGGTTTCACGAATTCACCATCATTGATAACCAACTCAGTGAAGCCTACAAAACGAGCATCATAGTCTGCTGTAAATAGAACACGGAGGTAGTTGGCTTTAACTGGACTTGAAAGTTCACCCTCGATATAGCGATTTCCTGGCATCTTAGAATCGTGTGTCCAGCCATCTGTCAAGGAATCATCACGTGTTTCATTAGCAACACCGTCACCAACTGTTACAACATCTGTCCAAGTCTTACCATCTTGACTAACTTGAATCTTACCATCACGGAGATAGTTTTGAGTGCCGTCTTGGATGTAAGCTCTAATCTTCTTAATGTCACGCTCGCTACCAAGTTTCAAGGTAATATGACCATCTTTACGAGCATAATCAGAAAACTCTACAAAGTTATTGTAAACACCATCGAACAACTGATCCAAATTCTTGATTTTGCGAACATCATTTCGACCGTATGTTGGGTGGATTCCCATTGATGTAGAATCAAGTGTCGTTGGTTGAACTTCTTTTGTCTTAACAAGTAGAGATGTTGCTGTCACTGCTTGTTCTTGATCAGTCTTATTAACTAGACGAACATAACGTACCAAGGACTTATCAGTCACTTGATCAGCTGGATACCATTCTTGGGCATTTGGAGAGTATTCCAAGTTGAGGGATGGATTTTCAATACCAAGTGCTTGAATGCTTTCAGCTTGGTGAAGACGATCAAGTTTCATACCCAAGTAGCTATTAGCTGGAAGCTTAGTTCCGCTTGGAATTTGCAAGTCATAACGACCTAGGCTATCATAAACTGGAGTTGACTTCAGGCTTTCAACGTTTGTATCAGTCAATTCGCTATTGCCTGCACGTGTTTCAACTGAGAAGTCAGCGATACGCCACCATAAGTTGATGTTCTTAGTATTGCGAACACGAACGTAGCGAGCTGAAATTGGAGTTTCGATTTCTTTTGTTTGTTCACCAGTCAAGCGATCCAATTCTTGCCATGAGCTACCATCTGCAGAATATTCAAGAACACCTTCTGCCAATTTATCTCCTGATCCTTGAACTAGACGAACCTTGGTCACAGGTTTGACTTCACCCAAGTCAAGTTGTACCCAACCATTGACTGGAGTTGTGTCTGTTCTATCAGCATTTGCAAGCATGGCTTCAGTATTATCACGTCCATCTGTAATCTGACCAACTGTTGTGTTGTACTTGTACATAAGATTTGGACTGATTGTCACAGTAGCTGTCTGTTTGTTACGAACAACTTCTACAGGACGGTTAACAGCAATTTCTCTTACCGCAAACCAAGTGTTTCCACGATCTGAAGTCGCAATCATGCGAACAGCTTTAGCATTGATGTTGAGGTTTTCAAATTTAAGCAGAGGCTCATTACCAGTGTAGCTTGGTTCTGAAAGGGTTACCCACTCATCATTTTCATTGAGATACTCAACTTTAGCATTGTTGAAGGTATCACGAGGATTTGCTTGAGTGCCCATTGCAAAGGTCAAGTTTTGAACTGAAACAGCCTTATTAAATTTCAAGCCAATGTAGTCACCAGTTTGAATGCTATTTGGTGACTTGATAAGTGCATGTGTTCCCAAATCTCCGTCCGTTACTTCAGCTAATCCACCTTCTACACCTGTACGATTTGTGATAAAGGTACTAATAACTTGGTCAGGATGCAAGGCTTTTTGAACTTCTGTTGCGAGGATTTCACGCAGTCCAAGCAAGAATGGACGGATATGTTGAACACCCAACTCAGCTCTCTCATCATGGTCTACATAATGGAAGGTATAAGTTTGAGACTGTTCATAAAGTTTCAAGCCCTTGTAGTAGCTATCCCAAAGTTTTGCAGAATCGTTCTTTTCAATAGCTTCTGTACCATCAAGAAGAGCACTCAAGGCGTCCATTTGGTCAATAGTATTATCCAACCAGTAGTGGATTTGAGCACGCATCTTTTCATCACCAGATGCTTTATAAAGTTGAGCTGCTGCTTTTAGTTTAGCAAATTCTGCACGCAATTCTTGACGCTCTGCACTGACATCTTGACCAGCTTTCAACTTAGACATGAAGGTCGCCAATTTCGGTGCAAGTTCAACAGACTCTTCCAATTTCACAACACGACCATCCATGTTTTGGTTGATCATGTGTTTACCAAGCTCACGGAAGGCAACTGATGCTTCGCTATCTGTAAACTTACCGTTTTCAACAAAGTTGAAGGCGATATCATTCACTCTCTTAGCTTCTTCTTCTGACTTCCATTGTTTCCATGCATATTGGGCTGCAGAGAAGAGGGCAATCTTAGAAGGTTCAGATTGTTGCATTGGGTTCAACATGATACCTGATAGGAGACTAGGATCTACATTCGGATGAAGGAATTTCTCACCACCACCTAAGATCAAGTGTTGTTTAGAGTTATCTGTAACAGGCCAGTTTACCCATAGAGAAACTGGTCGGTAGGTCTTACCTCCTGCAGTCAGGTTATTCTTAAGGTTAGAGAGGAAGCTTTCAGACACTTCACCCCAAATCTTACCACCAGTAAGGGTCATTGATGCTGAACTTGGAAGATTTTCGTTGAGTGATTTCAACTCATCTTCACGTCCATTACCCCAATATTGACCTGGAACGAAAATCATTTCCTTACGAAGGCCAACATAAGTTGCTTGTTTTTCAGTCAACCAATCTGTCATGTCCTTCATCAAGCGGTTATAGCTATTGTAGCCACCAACTGGACTTGGAGCATCATCGGCTAGAATACCGAACTCACGGACACCGACATCCATCAATTGAGTGAATTTAGCCTTAATGGTTTCCAAATCTTGTTGGTAATCAGCATCGTTGCCAAAACGGATACGGTTGTTCATGAATGGGTGGATGGTCCACACATAACGAGTCTTGTTTTGGTTTCCGACACGTGCCAATTCACGGATTTCAGCTAATTTTTCTTCTGGATAAAGTTCACGCCATTTCTTGTTATGGTATGGATCGTCTTTTGGTGCAAAGAAGTATTGAGTCAACTTCAAGTCACCACCATAGCGCATCAACTCAGCACGATCAGCATTGCTCCATGGATTTCCATAGTAACCTTCGATAAAGCCACGATTCTTAATTTCAGCGAAGTCTTCAACTGTTACATTACGCAAGACTGGAGCTTTGCTTTCATTAAGCATGTGTTTGAGAGTCGTCAAACCATAGAAGACAGCATCTGTATCCTTACCGACGATAGAGATTGTATTGTTCTTGATTGACAAGGCATAGGCATCAATCTTATCAAAGAGTCCTTGAGATAGACTTGGCATTTCTTTTTCAGCTTGTGAATTTTGTCCATGAACGCCAAGATAGATATTTGTTGCACCTGCTACAGGTGTTTGACTGCTTGTGTATGAAATTTGATGATCTTGTAGAACACTCTTCAAGCGGTTACGAGTATAGATATCCAACTGATTGCCCATTACAATATTTACTTGTTTATGGAGTTTCGTAACACCTTCACCATAAGTTACTTTTTGTGGTGTTGGGAATACCTTGTATTCTTTCTTGAGATAGTCTTGGCTTTGTGCTGCTGCAGCAACTACGTCGTCACTAGCAGGTTTGCTAGCTACAAAGCTATCAGCAAGTTCAGTTGTACCATCACTTACTTCTTCAACTTTAGGTTGCTCTGGAGTGACTGGTTTTTCAGGAGTAACTGGCTCTTCTGGTTTGCTATCAGAAAGTGGCTTAAGAAGTTGAATTTCTGCAGCACTACCAAATCCTGCGGCACCAGCTAGAACTTTAAATTCTACCTTATCGGTTTCAATGGCATCAAAGTTAACTGTTTTCTCTTTGGCATTGTTTTCCCAAGTTCCTGAGGCAACTTTAACCATCTGACCATCTTTTTGAGCATAGATTTCATAAGATGTCACGACACCGTTACCTCCACCTGGACGTGGAAGATAGGTCAGACCATTAACTGTTTCAGCTGCTTTCAAGTTCATTGCCACTGTAAATGGAGCCTGATGACCAGACCATTTTGAATGCCAGAAGGTATTTGGATCATTGTCAAAGGCTTTTTCGACTGGACCTTCTGCATTGGTTCCTGGTAATTCTTGACTTGTTGCAGAAACTGTAAAATGATCATTTGGAATCAAACGTGGGTTTACAAATGCTTCATTTGACAACTCAGCACTATGCAAGATTCCTTTGAAGCCACCGATTGTTTCAAGAGGTAGAACCAAACTATTATGAGCAAAGCGAGGGTAAGCTGGATTTGCGATACGCTCAACCTTTTCACCATCTACATAAACTTCTGTTACTTGAGGTTTGGTTACGACAGAAATTTGGTAACGTTTGTTCTTTTCAAGTTTTTTGTTAAATTGGATATGGAATTGTTCAAATTTATAAGCGAGGTAGCCATCCTTATCCGCAAGATAAAGTCGGTTGTTGCCACTTGTTGAGAAGGTTTGCTCGCCATCACCAGTCACAGTCACATCCAATTTCAAGACATGACTTGGACCGACATCACCAACAAGTCCTTCGATAGTGCTATCTTTTTCGAAATTCAAACCTGCTTCAGTCTTCTGTACTTTCTTAGCAAGATAATCTTTGACAGTCTCAGGATTGATCTTGAACAAGTCTTCTTCAGCTACGGTCTTATCTGGGTTAGATTGTGGTGCATAAACACTTGCTGGTTGAACACGGTCTGCATAGGTCTTGGCTGCACGGTCTGAACCCCAAGTGCGCTCTGCAGTTGATTGCATACTCTTGAAGAAGCGTTTAAAGATATCGTAAGAAGTCAGTCCAGTTTCATGGAGGTCAATATTATCATTCCAAACCGCATGACCACCACCAAGGATATTTGGATTAGAGGCTTCTAGACGTGGTCCTCCACCTGTTGAGAAATCATTTGGTGTCCAGCGATTGTATTGAGTTTCATAGTTGGCATAATCTCCATATCCACCTTGACTATTGCTACCACTTGGAACACTATAGGTTGGAATATCTGTGATATTGATAATCTTAGCACCTTGAGCAATAGCATCAGCTGGACGTTGCCATCCGATACTCCAGATATCAACTTCTACATCTTTCCAATCAACTGGCGTTGTACCAGGTTTTGCACTAAGCGAACCCCAAATACGTGGTGTATAGCCTTTGCCTTTGATGTACTGAATCATATCATTGACATAGCGACGATAGCTTTCGCGACTACCATAGTACTCATCGGTTCCGATATGAACTGTTGAGACACCATGAAGTGGTGCATTTTCACCATCTAGCAATTTATCATAAACTGATTTAACAAAAGCAAGTGTTTCTTCGTACTTGTTGTCCAAGTCCAACATGGCAACTCGTTCAACATTGTGTTTACCTCTATAGTCACTAAGACTGCCTTTATACATAAGATCAGGTCTAACCTTAACAAATGAAAGAGCGTGACCTGGTGTATCAATTTCAGGAACAAGGTTGATATGCAAAGCTTTTGCTAACTTGATAATTTCTTGCATTTCTTCCTTAGTGTAATGCTCGTCAGATGTTAATTTTTCACCATTTTCACCGACAACATCAGTCTCTACACGGAAGCCTGTCTTGGCATTTTTAAGAACATAATCTAGTTCTTCATCTTGAGAAAGATTCTTACCAGCCAAGTGGTCTTTTAGGAAGATATAGTTGTCATTCAAGTGCAACTGAAGATCGTTCATCTTGTAGTAGGCCATGTTAAGCATGATGTCTACAAGCGTATCATAAGGAATAAACTTACGACCTGTATCTAGCATAAAGCCACGGTGACTGAAGCTTGGGAAGTCACGGATTTCTCCGTTTTGCAAATCCTTTTCTCCCATCTGAAGGAGAGTACGAGTTGCGTAAAAGGCTCCTGCGTTGGTCGCCGCTTCTACTGTGATAACTCCATCTTTAATGGTGATACCATAGCCTTCTTTGCCATAGCCTTTATCTACAACTTTCTTAAATTCGATCCGTTTTTGAGCTGTTTGATCACCTGTAGCGATTTCTAGCCCACGACTTTCAAGGTCAGTCTGATAAAATTTAGCTTCTTGACCAAATCCAGAATCGCCAACTGAAATCACGGTATCAGCTGTAATAGAAGTTTTGCCTTCAGTTCCATACCATTGTTGAACTGCTGGTGCAACTGCTGGCTTAGTACCAACGCCTTCGTCTGCATGTAATCCTTTAATAAGGACTTCAAATTCTTTTGTGAAGGTATGAGTATCCTTGACTTGTTGGACCATGACCTTAACAGTTTGATCTGTTAAGGGTTTGTAGATCTTGTTATTTAGGTCAACAACTCCCTGTTTGTTGCTACCAATTAAGCTTACTTGGCCTGGTAATTTAGGTAAAACAAGTGATTTCCCATCTTCAGCAACTGCTAGTTCTGTCACTTGACGAATATCTGTTGGTTTGCTAGCGTCTGGAATGTTTGAGTAGGCACGAATTTCTTGAATCCCAACATTTTTCCAGTTCATTGTACCAGCTTGGTAATCTGTGATTTCAAGTTTAAGGTATTTGGCTTGGATAGCTTCTTTTAAGTCAACCTTTTCATCAAGTACAGGTGTTCCTGTTCTTTGATGAGCCAACTTCCATTCTTTGTTACCTGAACCATTTACATCATCTTGACCAGCATAGTAGAGATTCCAAGATTTGATATTTGGATCGTTTTGTTGACCACGAAGACGGCGATCCCAATCAATCTCCACATGCTTAATCACTGTTGTCTTCTCAAGTGTAAATTCGATTGTTGGTTTCTCAACGTTTTGGTCAGTAGCCCAACGAGTATCAGGTTTGCCATCAATTGCCTTTTCTGCTGTAAATGGTGTGTTGGCTTCATGGTTTGAAGTTGTTGCAGTAGCCTTTTCTAGATGATTGACATCTGGTGTATCTACTACATCTTTAGTCGCAGGAGTTGCAGCTGGTTTCGCCTCAGAAGCTGCTTCCTCTTTAGGAGCAGGAGTTTCAGTTGGTTTTGGAGTAGTTGTTTCAGCTGCAGTTGCTCCAGTTTCTGACCCTGCAGGTTGTTCATCTACAGTTCCAGCACTTGCTTCTGCTTTTTCAATAGCTGCTGCTATATCTGCTGGCAGTTTATCAAGAGGCTGAGCTTGTGTTACCGTACCTTCTGTCTCTGCAGGTCCTTCTGTTTCAGCAGCCTGAACCACACTAGCTCCAAAGATACTGGCACCAATCATAACAGAAGCTGCGCCGATTGTAAATTTACGTATACTGTAATGACACCGTTTCTCAAAAAAATGTTTTCCCATTTTTTCCTATTTCCTTTCATACGCTCACAAGTGGTAAGCGTTCTCATTCCTCTTTAGAAAAAGAGAGGACCTAGAGGGTCCTCTCTGGGTTTTCTTTTTCTCCACGACAATGATTGTGGAGTCTAAGCTCTCTTTTATTGAAAACTTTTTTGTATTTTAATCTTCTTTTCTTTTGACAGCTAAGAGTGCTGCTGAAACTGCCATGCTGACACTAGCGATGAAGAGAGCTGTTTCAGAATTATATTCACCCGTATTTGGAAGAACATTTGAATGTGACTCTTTAGATGTATCTTTATTCTCTACTAAATCTTCTCGATACTCTGGTTTTTCCACTACAGGGGCAGGTTGGTTACCTACTGTACCAATTTGGCCTTTGTATTCTGGAATTTCATGGATTGCGCCATCACTTCCATTCACACCTCCGGTAAACTCTGGTACTTCATGAATTGCGGATTCGGTACCATTTACACCACCTGTGAATTCTGGTGCTTGGCTCACAGCTGCTTCTGCTACGTTAACTCCACCCTTGAATTCTGGAACTTCATTTACAGCTACTTCTTCTCCTGCCGTTCCAACTACTCCTGTATACTCTGGAAGTTCTACAACTGGCGCTGCTTCATCGCCTGCTGTGCCAAGAACTCCAGTGTATTCTGGAACCTCTACAACTGGCGCTGCTTCATCGCCCGCTGTGCCAAGAACGCCAGTGTATTCTGGAACCTCTACAACTGGGGCTGCTTCATCGCCCGCTGTGCCAAGAACGCCAGTGTATTCTGGAACCTCTACAACTGGGGCTGCTTCATCGCCTGCTGTGCCAAGAACTCCAGTGTATTCTGGAACCTCTACAACTGGGGCTGCTTCATCGCCTGCTGTGCCAAGAACTCCAGTGTATTCTGGAACCTCTACAACTGGGGCTGCTTCATCGCCTGCTGTGCCAAGAACGCCATTGTATTCTGGAACCTCTACAACTGGGGCTGCTTCATCGCCTGCTGTACCGATTGGTTCTGTGTACTCTGGAACTTCATGGATTGCGGCTTCAACACCATTTACACCACCTGTGAATTCTGGAAGGTCAACAACTGGCGCAGCTTCATCTCCCTTGCTTGATGTTGGAGTTTCAGGTTTAGGTTCTGGAGTTGGAGTAGGTGTTTGGTCTTTCAATTGGTCGAGATAATCTGCAAAGAATTCAAGGATTCTATTTGTCAAGAGATGATTATCTGTTGCAAATTTCATGCTGGCAACAACACTTGCTACTTCCTCTTGATTACTCTTATCAGTCAATTTTTGAGCTTTTGCCAAGGCTGCTTCATAGGCTGCAGTATCAAGACCAGTTTCAGCAACCTGTGGACGAGCGAAGATCAATTCTGCAGCTGATTGATATTGGTTTTCAGTATCACCGTAGGTTCTTGTTCCAGTTAGAACAATCTTTTTAGCCTTGATAGTCTTACCAAAGTCAATATCTTTTGGTTTATTATTGTTAGCCCAATTGGTTGCATTGAAGGTATGTTCCTTACCTGTTTCATCCGTTACTACAAGAGTCACATCTCTCAAGTTACCATTTGAACCTGAACCACGTGGAACGTAACGGAAGCCTGTGATTTCAGTTGGTTCCTTCAATACCATGGTTGCTGGTTTGCCAACATCTCCTCCGCTCCATGATGTATGCCATAGACTTGACACGTTGCCATCAAAGGCATTTTCAAGACCTTCTTTAGCCTGAGCAGGAGCTGTAAGACTTGCAAAGTCATCTGCTACAAGAGCTGTTTTCTTCATCACTAAAGCGTCTTTAAGAGCATTGACCTTAGCAATTTCAGACTTAGCTTCTTCTACACTGATATCATCGTCTGCTTGACTGAGGTTGAAGACTGCTTCTTTCAAAGCATCCATTGTTTCTTTGGTATAGTTGGTCATAGCAACAGTTGGAAGATAGTTCTTGACAGCATTTTCTGTCATCATCTTACCAGTCAAGACAATTTCTTCGATTTGCAGTCTGTCCATGATGAAGTCATTGTAGCCACGGAAGTTAGCATTACCACCTGAGTCTCCGCGAGTGTTGCTTGCATTGCCTGTAGAGTAGATACCTACCCAGGTATCGCCAGTTTCTGCACCTGTTACGAGGAAGGTTGCACGTTTCGCTTTCTTAGAATCTGTCCAAGTATTTGCCAATTCATGCATTTCCAAATTACTTGCTTGTCCAGATTGGAATTCTCCCTTACCGACTACAAAGGCGTAAGTATTGTCAGATCCAGCTTCATAGTCAAATGTAATACGGTAGGTCTTGCCTGCTTCAAAGCGGAAGTTTTGCGGAATTGTTTGGTAAACCAAGTTACGACGACTTACGAGACCATTTGTCTTGAGTGACCAATTTCCTTCGATAACGTCATCAACTTTCTTGCCATTCCAATCACGTTGTGTGTATGGTCCATGTTTTTCAGACAAGTGAGTACGGTTATCTTCAACACCCTCGATACCACCGATAACAAATGGGAAGATACCTTGACCAACATTTTCAAAGTCTTGTTTGAAGATGCCTGTTGCAGTATCGTGACCGTCACCGTACATATTTGATTCATTTTCAAAGGTACGAATTTCATCAAAGTAAGTTGCTTCATCGCCTGCTTCACGACTCAAGGTCAAGGTTACATTTGATACATCTGAACCTGTTGTGAAGAATGCATACATATTTTGGAAGTAACTTGTGTTATCAACTGTTGCATTGCTTCGACGAGTATTGTGAGCATAGGCTTTTACATAGTTAAGTGCTAGTGACTTGTTGGTGTAGTTGGTTACTTCTTTTTCACCAGTATTAACGGTAATACTTGCTTTAGCATTACTACGGTTGTCTACACCGACATAGACTGCGTATTTAGTATTTGGTTTCAAGCCAGTCAATTTTTGAGTGAGACTAACTTTTTCTTTATTGCCTTGGATGCGGAGCATTTGGTTTGCACCTTGAGACTTCACGATTTCAGCCTTAGAAGCATCTCCCGAAATCTTCCAATGATCCAAAGATTCACTGTTAAATCCTTGGTCATAGATGTGCATTCCTTCACTCCATGACATTTCTGGATTTGTTTGTTTAGAACGATAGAGAACATATGGCTGATTTGCAGTGAGATCAAGGGTAATCTTACCGTCTTTCACGGCAACTTCTTTTTCCTCAGTCTTACCTTGGTCAGTTAGTTTATAAAGGTAAACCTTACCATTTGCCCAGTCGCTAGGAAGTGTCCAAGTTGTTGCACCTGCTTCAGTATTGAAGTAGTACATTTTTTCCTTGTCACTCTCAAGCTTGTTACCATTTGCATCCCAGTTCCAAGGTGTCAAATAAGCTGAACCATCTTGGATGACACGTCCGTTGAGCGTTACTGTACGTTCACGGTATTGTGGACTGTTGACATCATTGGATTTACGAGTCACCACAACCTTGTTATTTGCAGCATCGACCAACTCGACTTTCATTTCTGGAGTCCATTTATAGGTACTACCATTGTCAGTCATGGTTACTGGTTTGCCATCTTCCCATTTGCTGACTGTGAAGTGTTGGAAGTACTTAGTCATAACATCATGAGCAAACAAGTTTGTTACATAACCGTTATAATCACTACGTCCTTGCCATCCTTCGAAGTCCTTCATGCTATAACCGCCTAGAAGTGGGTAGTCAGCTGCACCACCATAACTTCTGTAGTCCCCAACCCAAGAATCTTTTTGGTGGTTACGGATAAAGCGAGTAATGGCACTGTTAATACCTTTATTTGTATAGCCACCATAGGTCAAGTCAGCTGCCCAGTGTTGGAAGGTAGAATCATATTCACCACCATGGCCCCACTCAATAGCAAATCGCCAACCTTGTTTGTTAATTTCTTTAGCAATAACATGAGTTGCCCAGGCACCGTTGTCACCTGATTGACCGTTACCCCAAACGTCGACGTAGATGAAGTCTAGACCTTCACCCAACTCTTTCTTCAACTCTTCCCAACGAGCTAGACGCCCATGAGCGAGGTCATAACCAGCATCAATGTTGATACCTTGGTCAAGCCAGTTCCAACCGTAGCTGTAGCTACCATCTGCATTTTTACGAAGAATATCTTCATTAAAGTATTTA
Organism: Streptococcus infantis; assembly: GCF_047460405.1. Taxonomy (GTDB): domain Bacteria; phylum Bacillota; class Bacilli; order Lactobacillales; family Streptococcaceae; genus Streptococcus; species Streptococcus infantis_Q. The sequence continues at coordinate 27,686 of NZ_JASHGH010000010.1, forward strand.
GACTCTGGATAAGTTTCTGAAGCGTTGACGTGGATACCGAGGTGGGCACCGTATTTCTTAGCTTTCTCAATAAGAGTCTTAAAGTCTTCAACACCACCGATACGTTTACCGATGTCCGCGTAGTTCAAGTGACCAGAGTCATGTCCTTCACTTCCGTATCCTTTAAGGAGTACACCTTGACCAAGACCATCTGTATGGAGGTTGATCTTCTTGATACCATCCAAGGTCATGAGGAATGGGTTCTGCGCTTGTGAACCAAAGTTCATAGCGATACGGTAAGCTGTAATATCTTTGACTTTTTCCCAACCTTGAGGGTTGTTCATGATGCTACGGTAAGCAATCGCACCATCTTGCCAGTCAACTTTATGGTCAGCATTGGCATCTTCTGTGATGACAACTTTTGCACTTGGAAGTTCTTGAGTGTATGCTGGGAAGACAACTCCATTGTGGGCTTTTTCCCATTGCCATTCAGAGCTATGAATTTCCACGTAGTTAGCATTGCCAATCGTATTCTTATAAGCTGTCAAACGTGTCCAGTCGTAAGAACCACCACCATAGCTATTTTGTGAGTTGCTCCATACACCTGCTGCAAGCTTGTCTGTTGAAACAAATCCATACATGTAACCTTTTGCCAAATCTTTCATTGGATTTGTTACTTCGATATGGTCGTCACCACTTACGTGAGTGTTGTTTGACATGGTTGCCCCATCAAACTTAGCTCCTGCTTGGTCGCTTGATACAGATACCAAGGCATTTCCTAGGAAGCTGATTGAAGAAAGTAGTTTGCGTTCATCATCAATCTTCTGTCCTGGTGTTACTTGGTTATGGTTGACAATCTTAGTTACATCAAAGTGAAGTTGGTTGTCCACTACTTGCAAACGAACGGTCATATCTGTATTGATGAGATTTTTCTCATCACGGAGTTTCATGTCATACTCGGCAGTCGTTGCGTTGACCTTTTTATAGGTAACTTCAGGAGTCACAGCGTGCTTGTTAATCACCACTTGATTAATTGGTTGCACTTGACCCGGAAGTTTGTTGCCATTAAGGACATATTCTTTAATACGTGGGAAGGCTTGGTCAATGACTGCTTTCAATACTGTAGATTGAATAGTGTCGTATTTTACATTGCTATCATCTACTGTATCGCCCTTTTCTTTTTCAGCAGCCTCTTGGTCGTTTTTCACACCTTCTTGGTCATCTGTTTTAACATTTACAATGGTTCTCTCACTGCCATAGCTTCCAGCCTTAAGAACGATTTTCTTCTCATCTTTGAGCTTGTCATTTACAGCAGATGGTAAGGTAAGTGTGTCAAAAAGTTTGACATCATTGTTTGTTGCGTTAAGTTGTCCATCTGATTTAAGACTGATGGTCAAGTGGTTGGTTGAGCCATTAACAGGAGCTGCAACACGTCCACCTTGGTACCAAAGTCCACTTCCATTTGACTTGTATTCCCAGAACCATCCACCTTGGTCATAACCTACAAAAACGTTGTTATCGGTATCTTTGAATTTCATGAAGACACCAAAGCGAGATTTACCAGTTTCAGATTCTTCTTTAAAGGTCAAATCAACTGTGGCATTTCCATTAGCATCGACTGTCAAACCATCTTTTTCAAACAAGGCTGGTTTCTTACCATTGTCATTTTGAGCAGTTGAAGCTAGTTGGTTGTAACGAACTCCATTTTCTTCACGGATTGTTACTGTTCCCTGTTGGTCTTTATTTTCAACTGTTTTCCATTCTGGAGTAACTTCTTTTGATTCAGTCGGTTTATTCTCAGCTGGTTTATTCTCAGCTGGTTTATTTTCAGCTGGCTTGTTTTCAGCAGGTTTATTTTCTGCTGGTGTTTCTTCTTTTGGCTTATCTTCCTTAGGTTTATCCTCTTTTGGTTTTTCTTCTTTATCTTCTACTTGCTTATCCAAAGCATCTAGACCAGCTGGTTTCGTTGTTTCAATACCCTTGATGTAGTTTTGAATCCATTCTAGCTGAGCAGGTGAGAAGAGTATACCACCACTACGTTTACCAGATACACCATTTTGGTGAATACCAATCAATTTCCCATTTTCATCGAAAATGCCACCACCACTGGCACCTGGTTCACTTCCTTGATAACTGATCCCACGAACACCTTCTCCGTGATTGTTAATATCCTCAACAGTTGTATTCAAAATCGGATCAAGCTCTCCTTTTGGATATCCAAATACATGGACCTTATCTCCTACCTTAGTTGTTGCAGGTTTATCAGTCACTTCAACAGGCGCATTTGCAAGAGGTGTACGAAGCTTAACGATTGCCAGGTCATTTTTATACCCTTTGAGGAATCCTTCACGATCCCAGTGTTTCACATCATTTTTACTGAATTTGACGTCTGGTGCCCCTTGATAAGAAATTGTGTAAACATCTTCATCACTTTCAACATTATCAGCTACCTTACGATTATTGCCATCTGGAACATCTTTGATAAAGTTATGAGAAACAGACAAAACGAGATTTTCCCCGATAACGATACCACTACCGAGCCCAGCAGGGCTTTTAATTTCGACAGTCGCACCGTAGTTTAATTCTCCATTTTTTGTTTTTGCAACATCTTCTGGGACTAAACTTTTATCTTCTTTTTCTAGTTCTTCTTTTGAGGCAGTGCGGCCATTTTCTTCAGCCTTATCAAGTTTTCCACGTAGTTCTTCAGGAAGAGTATCTGAAGTTGCTGAGCTTGTTGCAGTTTCTTTTTCTTTGGCCAGCAATTCTTCTTCAGTCTTTGGTCCTTCAGTTACTTCAGGAGAGCCTTGATCTTCACCTGGCTTTGGTGCTTCAAAGTCATGCCCATCATCCTCTTTAGCATTGGCAAGAGCTGCCGCCAAATCAGCTGGCATATTCGCTGTTGAACCTGTTTGTGCCGAATCTGCGAGAACAGTGCTAGTTCCAAAGAAAGCTGCACCAATCATAACAGAAGCAACCCCTAATGAAAATTTCCGAATACTATATTTGCAACGTTTTTCAAATAATCCTTTATCCATCGGTTTTTTTGTTCCTTTCAGTTTACCAAGTAAGCGTTTGCATTTTATTTTAAAAAAATATCCTCCTCAATTTTTAAACACTTCTGGATAAACATATAATTTTTTCTATACCAATTTAATATATCAAAAACAGTTTGAAAAATCAATAGTTTAATAGGTAAAACTAGTAAAAGTAAAATCCAATTATTGGGCAAGTCTGAAACGATTTTCAGATGGCTTTATTTCTAAAGAAATAGCCACAAAAAAGGAAACTTCATCTAAAAAGTTAGACCAATTTTGACTAACTTTTTAATAAAGTTTCCATGCATTTTTATACTATTTTTACGTTTTTTATTGTTGTAAAACCTTTCGCGGCTTCGTTCCTTCTGCAGGTCCGATAACTCCAGCAAACTCTAATTCTTCCATCAAGCGAGTTGCTCGGTTAAAACCAACTGATAATCGACGTTGAATCATGGAAGCACTTGCTTTTTGGGTTTCAATAACCAAAGCCTTAGCTTCTTCAAATAGCGGATCTCCACCTTCATCTCCTGTGCCAGACTCACCTTCTGTCTCAGAAACCTCTCCGGGATCAAAGCTGTCATCATAATCCGCATCTGCCTGAGCCTTGATAAAGCTAACAATACGCTCAACATCATCATCTGAGATAAAGGAGCCTTGCAGTCGAACAGGATGGTTTTCATCGATTGGTTTAAAGAGCATATCTCCTCGACCCAGAAGTTTCTCAGCACCATTTTCATCTAAGATAGTTCGAGAATCCGTTCCTGATGAAACAGCAAAGGCCACACGAGACGGTACATTAGCCTTAATCAGACCAGAGATAACATCAACCGACGGACGCTGCGTCGCAAGAATCATATGAATACCAGCTGCACGCGCCTTCTGTCCAAGACGGATAATAGCATCTTCTACTTCCTTGCTGGCTACCATCATGAGGTCAGCTAACTCATCGACAATTACAACAATCAAAGGAAGAGGTACTTGTTTGTACTCAGATTGAGCGTTGAATTCCTCCACCTTAGCATTGAAACCAGCAATATTACGAACCCCAATTTTGGCAAAGAGTTCATAGCGATTTTCCATCTCATCCACGACTTTTTGAAGGGCCTTGCTGGCCTTACGAGGATTGGTCACAACCGGAATCAAAAGATGAGGAATATCATTATAGACTGACAACTCAACCATCTTCGGATCCACCATCATAAACTTGACTTGGTCTGGACGCGCCTTCATGAGAATACTTGCAATGATACCATTGACTGCAACAGATTTACCAGACCCAGTCGAACCAGCTACTAGCAAGTGAGGCATTTTAGCAAGGTCGAAACTACGGGCTGTACCATTAACGGCTTTCCCAAGAGGAATTTCTAGGAGATTTTCTGGTTTTGTTTGCGATTGTTCCCAGAGTTCTCGGAAAGATACGGTCGCAATTTCAGAGTTAGGCACTTCAATCCCGACCAAGGATTTCCCTGGAATTGGAGCTTCAATACGGACATCTTTAGCAGCCAAGGCCAGAGCCAAGTCATCTGCTAGATTGGAAATACGATTGACCCGCACACCAACGGCTGGCTTGACTTCGTACTTGGTAACGGACGGCCCAATTTCAGCCCGTTCAACCGTTACCTTAATACCAAAACTAGCAAAAGTTTCTTCTAGGATTTTGATGTTTTCTCGAACAATCTTCTTCTCTTTCGACTGGTCTTTTGGTTTATCTGGGGCAAAGAGTTGTAAGCTTGGAAGTTTGTATTCGAGGGCTTCCTTTGCTGAAAAATCGACCTGAACATCTTCATCATCAGAGCCATCTTCCTTTTCAGGGAATTCAAGTTCAGCTTGAGGCAGGATGATTTCTGGTTCCACCCACTCTTCTTCTGGAATAGGTGGAACGTCAAGCACAACATCTTCTGTCAAAATTTCACCTGTTTCCATATCGACAGGAGGCATATTAAGCAAGCCTTTCTCAGCCTCTTCTTTTTCTAATCTAGCCTCTTCCTCAGCCTTTTGGCGAGCTTTTTCTTCTTGTTTGACAAAGCGTTCCTCTTTTCGACGCTCATGCCCTTCCCGCCATTTGGCAAATCCTCTACTGAAGAATTCAGCAATATCGTAAACAGACCAAGGACTGATTAGGAGAGCGCCTGCTAAAATCAAGATAGAACCAATAAAGTAAGTGCCGATATTTGAAAAGAGAAAGGCGGTTGGAATATAAAGAGCAACCCCAATCAAGCCACCTCCAGCAAAACTGGTCGTTCGAAAACCAGTCAAATCAGTCACAACCTGAGCCATGGTTCCTTTTAGAACGGACTTGCCCAAACCATATTTCCAAACTAAGTAGGCCTCAAAAATCAGGAGCAAGCCAGCAAATATGGTGAAAAATCCTGATAAGAGTCCTTCCTGTTTTCGAATCCACTTGAAAAAGAAGAGGTAGAGCAGGATACCAAATATTGCCAGATAAGCTAGGCTACCTACTAGCAAGCGAATTAGATTGTAAAGGGTTATACCTGCAGCCCCTAATTTGAAGGCTGCAAAAATCAATAAAATCGCGATTCCCAACGAAATCAACATTCGTTGAATCGCTTCTTTTCTTTCGAGTTCTGCTTTAGACGGTCTCCGTCTTGTTTTACTTGTATTCTTGTTTGCCATTCTTCTATTATACCATATTTCACAGGCATTTCGGAAAGAGAAAAAGACTGCACCAAACGGTCCAATCTTTTCATTTTCTATCTAAGTTTTATGCTTGTGGCTTGCGTAGGTAACCATAGACCACACCACTTACAATTGCTCCTACCAAGACAGAAACGAGGTAAAGAAGAGCATTTGAAGTAAGGGCGATAACGAAGATTCCTCCGTGTGGCGCCATGAGTTTGATACCAGTAAGACCAACGAGGCCTCCTGCTACTGCTGAACCAAGGATAAAGCTTGGGATAGCACGAGCTGGATCAGCTGCACCAAACGGAATCGCTCCCTCAGTGATAAATGACAAGCCCATGATGATGTTTGTCAAACCAGAGTTGCGTTCTTCCTTAGTAAATTTGTCTTTAAAGAGAAGAGTGGCAACAAAGATTGCAAGTGGTGGCACCATTCCTCCAGCCATAACTGCTGCCATAGCCACAGAACCACCTGAAGAAACAGTCGCTGCAAGCGTACCGGTACCAAATACATAAGCCGCTTTGTTAACTGGTCCACCCATGTCAACAGCCATCATTCCTCCAAGAACGATACCAAGAAGGACAGCTGAACCTCCACCAAGACCGCCTAGGAAGTCATTCATAGCAGTGTTGATTGCTGCCATTGGGATATTCACAGCTAGCATGACAAATCCAGTCAAGATTGTTCCAAGAAGTGGCAAGAGAAGAATTGATTTAGCACCTTCAAGTGAACGAGGAACTTTAACGTATTTCTTGATAGCAAGAACCAAGGCACCTGCTATAAATCCACCAACAAGGGCACCTAGGAAACCAGATGAGACACCTGCAAGAGTTGAAGTTGCTTCACCACCTGCAGCATAAGGAATTTTACCAAAGGCAAAACCTTCTTTAGCAATAGCACCAGCCACGAAACCTGCTACCAAACCTGGTTTTTCAGCGATAGAGTAGGCAACATAACCTGCAAAGACTGGGAGCATCAAACCAAAGGCAGCTCCACCAATTTTCATGAACATAGAAGCCAACTCATGGTAAGAACCAAGATTGCCAAGGTTTTCATTCGGAACACCCAAAGCACCGTCAATCAAGAAGGCAAGGGCAATCATGATACCACCACCGATAACGAATGGCAACATTTGAGATACACCACTCATCAAGTGTTTGTAGAAAGCACCACCGATACTTTGTTTTTCGTTAGACGCTGTTGAAGCTTTTGCTCCGTTAGCAGCATGATAAACTTCAGCATTTCCAGAAAGAGCCAAGTTGATCAACTCTTCTGTCTTACGAATACCATCTGCAACTGGACGATTTACCAATGGTTTGCCATCGAAACGATCCATTTCAACTGCCTTATCTGCTGCGATAATAACAGCTTTAGCCTTACGGATATCTTCTGCTGTCAATTGGTTACCAACACCGCTGGCACCATTTGTTTCAACCTTGATACCAACCCCCATTTCAGCAGCCACTTTTTGAAGAGCTTCTTGGGCCATGTATGTGTGGGCAATTCCTGTTGTACAAGCTGTAACTGCTACGATAAAGTCACCAGATTCATTTGCAGGAGCTTGAACTGGTTCTTGAGCTTTTTCTGAAGCTTGGTTAAAGAGTTCAATGACTTGATCAGCTGATGTTACTTGACGAAGTTTATCAGCAAATCCGTCTTTCATCAAATATTGTGACAATTCTGCCAAGGCAGCTAAGTGAGTATCATTGACACCTTCTGGAGCCGCAATCATAAAGAAGAGGTCAGTTGCTTGTCCATCTAAGCTTTCGTAATCAACACCCTTGTTTGATTTAGCAAAGAGAACAGTCGCTTCTTTGACAGCAGCGTTTTTGCTGTGTGGCATTGCAATACCATCACCCAAACCTGTAGAAGTCAAAGCTTCACGCGCTAAGATTCCTTCTTTAAAAGTTTCAAAATCTGACACATATCCGTGCTCTACCAAGCTATGAACCATTTCTTCGATAGCTGCTGTTTTTTCAGTTGCTTGCAAATCGAGCAACATGACATCTTTTCTCAATAAATCCTGAATTTTCATCTTTTTTCTACCTCAACTTTTTCATAAGTCTCTTTAATAAATGCTGCAGTTGCCAAGTCATCTGAGAATGTCGTTGCTGTTCCACAAGCCACTCCCCATTTGAAGGCTTCTACTGCGTCTTTTGATTTGACAAACTCACCAGTAAATCCAGCAACCATAGAGTCACCAGCCCCAACTGAGTTTTTCACTGTTCCCTTGATCGGTTTAGCAAAGTAAGCTCCCTCTGATGTTACCAGAAGGGCACCATCGCCAGCCATAGAAATAATAACGTTTTGAGCACCTTTAGCTAGCAATTCTCGAGCGTATTTTTCAATCTCATCTAAACTTTCGAGCTTGACTCCAAAGATAGCTCCAAGTTCATGATTATTTGGTTTGACCAAAAGAGGTTGATAATCCAAACTATCAATCAAGGTCTGACCTTCAAAGTCACAGACCACTTGAGCACCCGTTTGACGAGTCAAAGCAATCAAATCCTTGTAGATGACATTGCCTAAGTTTTTAGCACTTGAACCAGCAAATACCACTGTATCTTCTGCTGTTAGACTTGAAAGAATAGCTTTTAGCTCTTCCAATTGCTCAGGCTCAACTGTAGGACCAGTTCCGTTGATTTCGGTTTCTTGGTCTGCTTTGATCTTGACATTGATACGCGTATCTTCTGCCACTTGGACAAATCGCGTTTCAATTTGCTCTTCAACTAAAGTATCTGTGATAAATTTACCAGTAAAACCTCCGATAAATCCAGTCGCTGTATTTGGAATATCCAAGCGTTTCAAGACACGGCTAACATTGATTCCCTTACCACCAGCAAACTTATCATCACTATCCATACGATTAACACTACCAACTTCCACTTTATCCAGACGAACAATATAGTCAATAGATGGATTTAGCGTGACTGTATAAATCATACTTCGATAACCTCCGTTTTTTCTTTGATAGCTGGCAAGAGTTCGTGACCCTTGCTTGTAATAACAATTGCTCGTTTTATAGGCGCAACCTTAGCGAAACAAGACTGACCAATCTTAGATGAATCCGCCAAAACATAAGTTTGTTTGGCATTTTCTAAGATAGCTCGCTTAACAGCTCCCTCCTCCATATCTGGAGTTGTATAATAACCTTCATCCACACCGTTCATTCCGATAAAGGCACGATCAAAGTGCAATTGGTTAATCTGGTTGAGAGCTACACCCCCAATACTGGCATCCGTTGTCATCTTGACTCCACCACCGATAATCACAGTTGGAATTTGCTTATCCACTAATTGTACTGCATGGTGAATGGAGTTGGTCACAACAGTAATGTCTTTTCGCTCCAATTCCTTAATGAGAAAGGCTGTCGTACTTCCTGCATCCACAAAGATAACATCTTTTTCTTTGATGAGGGAAGCTGCCTTTTGCGCAATCAATTTTTTCTCTTGAAGGTTTTTGACAGATTTTTCTTGAATGGTTTCTTCTTCTTGCAAGGAGTGAGGCAACTCTGCTCCTCCATGAACTCGGCGAAGTTTATTTTCCGATTCCAATTCATCTAAATCTCGTCTAACCGTTGATTCTGACGTGTCTAACAAACCTACTAATTTCTCTAGAGAAACGACTTTATGTTTGCCCAGCTCCTCTAAAATCATTTTTTTTCTCTCGGTTTTTAGCACTTACTCACCTCCTGTTAACGATTACAATAATCATTCTACCACAAAAAAAAATCAAAGTCAAGCACTTTTTATCATTTTCTTTCACTTTCTGTCATTTTGCCAATTGTTTGAATTTTATTTGCAAGATAATTCCCTTTATGATAAACTATTTTAGTAAGTATTGGAAGATTACTCAAGAGGCTTAAGAGGCCGTGTTGGAAACGCGGTAGGCGTGTGAAAGCGTGCGTGGGTTCGAATCCCATGTCTTCCGTTGCTATAGTGTAGCTGCATCTTCATGCAGCTTTTTATAATGGATTTTCGTCTATCAAAGATTTGAATTCCAAAAAATCACCCAAGAGTTAACTCTCGGGTGATTTTTTTCTACTTCATCTCAGATGCTCTTAAAAAATATCAAACAGCAATTTCACATTGAGGATGGTCAAGATAATGGAAACGATATAACCAAGGATGGTATTCCATTTGGCATTGGTAAATTCTCCCATCAGTGATTTTTTTGAAGTAAGATAAATCAAGGGGAAGATTGAAAATGGAAGAGCGATAGAAAGAAAGACCTGTGAATAGACCAATAACTGATCCAAGGTTTTTTCCTGATGACCAAACAAAACTGCTACTATCATGACAGGTAGTAAGGCAAAGAGACGAGTCGCCAAACGAATGAACCACTGAGGCAATCGCATATGTAAGAAACCTTCCATAACGATTTGCCCTGTCAAGGTACCTGTGATAGTCGAATTCTGACCACTTGCTAATAGGGCCAAGGCAAACAAGGTTGATAGGGTTGAGCTGGCTATAGCTCCCGCAATAGTTGAATCCTGCAAGGCATTATACATTTGAGAGAAAGCAGAAATCTCAGATGCATGTCCGAAGAAGAGAGCCGCCCCTAAGATCAAAAGAAGGGAGTTAACCACAAAGGCCAAGGATAACTGGAGATTAGAATCCCAGGTCATAAAGCGCACGGCTTTTCGAACATCATTCTTGTCCTTATGATTGATTTTCCGAGTCTGAGACAAGGAAGAATGTAAATAGAGGTTATGGGGCATCACTGTCGCACCCACAATCCCCAGCGCCAAGGTTAATTGACTTTCATGTCCAGGCAGAGGACTCTCAAACAAGGTTGCATTTGGTAGATAACCCTCAACGATTCCTTGGAAGCTTGGATGTGACAAAGCTACCAGATAAGTAAAGATTGCTAAAATCGTTAAAATCAGTGTTGTCACAATAGCTTCAATCTTCTTAAAGCCAAACTTCATCAGTAGCAATAAGAGAAAGACATCTAGAACCGTCAAAAGGATGGCTATCATAATCGGAATCTTAAAGAGAAGATTGAGAGCAATCGCTGAACCTAGAACTTCTGCCAGATCTGTCGCCATCAAGGCTAATTCTAAAATCACCCATAGACTATAACGAAGCCATTTAGGTGAATGATGAGCCGTTGCTTGAGCCAGGTCCATCTGGGTTACAATCCCAAGCTTTCCTGCCATCTGCTGAAGTTGCATGGCAATGAGAGATGAAATCAAGATAACAAACAAGAGACTATACTTATAGGAAGCACCACCGACTACACTGGTAATCCAGTTTCCTGGATCCATATAACCAACTGCGACAAGAGCACCCGGACCTAAAAAGGCCTTTAAATTTTGCCAGAAATGATTGTTATTTGGAGTATCGATAGATTGATTAATCTCAGAGAGTGACACTTTTTTATGAGAAGACATAGATACTTACCTCTTTCTAAACCTACTTTTTCATTATTTTCTATTAGAGAAAAATAAGATTGACTTTAAACTATTAAAACAATGAAAACTATATGAAAAACATTTAGTTTTTTCATTATTTTTCTTAAGGCACCTTAATATTTTTCTTAAGGCACCTTAATTATAACACAAAAAATGAAAACTATATGAAAAACATTTAGTTTTTTCATTATTTTTCTTAAGGCACCTTAATTATAAAAAATATGATAAAAACTTAAGAAAATTCAACAAAATTTTAGGGAAAGTCAGAATAAGTCTACTCATTAACGATAATGATAAATCTATTGATAAACTTTGACATTTAATAGTGAACTGTAACTATTATTTCTAACTCGATTTCTCTATAAAAGAGGAAAAACCAGCGTCTTTTGACGCTGGATAAAAGCTACTTAGATCATTTAACAAGAAACTAAATTGCTTCTGTAACGAAGCTACGGCTTTCAAGTACCTTAAGCATAGCATCCGCTGTATCCAAAGCTGTAAAGAGAGGAACTCCGTGTTCAATAGCTGAACGGCGGATTTGTTCACCATCTTCATCAGCAGTTCGCTTGGTACCAACTGTGTTGATGATAGCTTGGATTTTCCCTTTACGAACATAGCTTGGGATATCATGTTCATCATCACCAATCTTACCAACGAGTTGAGCCTTCAAGCCATGACTTTCAAAGAAAGCTGCTGTTCCTTGAGTCGCAAGGATACCATAACCAATATTTTGGAAACGACGAGCCAAATCCAAAGCTTCTTCCTTGGCATCATCAGCGATAGTAAAGACAACATTTCCAAAGGTTGGCAAGTGAAGATAAGAAGCTTCAAAGGCCTTGTAGAGAGCTTTTTCAAGAGTCGTATCAGAACCCATAACCTCCCCTGTTGACTTCATTTCAGGACCAAGCAAGCTATCTACTTTCGCTAGCTTGGTAAATGAGAAGACTGGTGCTTTAATATGAACACGACTACTTTCTGGGTAAAGTCCATCTTGGTAACCAAGTTCTTCAAGACTTTGACCAAGAATTAACTTAGTTGCAACCTGAGCCATTGGGATATTGGTTACTTTTGATAGGAATGGAACAGTACGGCTGGCACGTGGATTGACCTCAATAACGTAGACTTTCTCATCCTTGATGACAAACTGAATGTTCATCATACCAAGACAGTTAAGGCCGATTGCTAGGCGTTTTGTGTAGTCTGCAATCGTTTCTTGCACTTTTTGAGACAAGGTTTGTGGAGGGTAAACAGCCATGGAGTCACCTGAGTGGACACCGGCACGTTCGATATGTTCCATGATACCTGGGATGAGGACATTTTGTCCGTCTGAAATGGCATCTACTTCACACTCTTGACCGACGATATAAGAGTCTACAAGAACAGGATGGTCTGGACTTGCCTTAACCGCAGTACGCATGTAAGAACGAAGATCATCTTCATTCTCAACGATTTCCATGGCACGTCCTCCCAAGACATAAGAAGGACGAACAAGGACTGGGAAACCAATCTTGCGGGCTGCAAGTACTGCTTCTTCTTCATTGGTTGCAGTCTGCCCAGGCGGTTGCGGAATATCCAAGTCTTTAAGGGCTTGCTCAAAGAGGTCACGGTCTTCCGCACGGTCCAAGTCAGCAACTTGAGTACCAAGGATAGTCACACCAGCTTTTGCTAATGGCTCAGCTAGGTTGATGGCTGTTTGACCACCAAACTGAACGATAACCCCTTTTGGTTGCTCCAAGTCAATGACGTTCATAACATCTTCAAATGTCAATGGCTCAAAGTAAAGCTTATCTGATACAGAGAAGTCGGTTGAAACTGTTTCTGGGTTTGAGTTCATGATGATAGCCTCATAACCAGCTGCTTGGATAGCCTTAACCGAGTGAACAGTTGCGTAGTCAAACTCAACCCCTTGACCGATACGGATTGGACCCGAACCTAGAACCAATACTGATTCCTTATCAGATTTGATGGATTCATTCTCCCAACCATAAGTTGAATAGAAATATGGTGTTTCAGAGTCAAATTCTGCCGCACAAGTATCTACCATCTTATAAACTGGAACAATCTTGTTTTCCAAGCGAAGTTGACGAACGTGATCAGCAGTCGTTTTCCAGAGTTCAGCAATCTTACGGTCTGAGAAGCCATTGAGTTTCGCAGTTTTCAAAACTTCTAGATCTTGTGGATGGGCACCCAATTCTTGCTCAATTTCAAAGATATGTAGGAGTTTATCGAGATAAAAGATATCGATTTTTGTAAGCTCTGCAATTTCTTCTGGTGTGTAGCCACGGCGAATGGCTTCTGAAACGTAGAAGAGACGATCATCTTGGGCTTTGACAACTTTTTCAATCAAGGCATCATCTGAAACCGCTGCAAGCTCAGGCATTTCATTGTGGTGGACGCCAATTTCAAGTGAACGACAGGCTTTTAGAAGAGATTCCTCGATGTTGCGTCCAATGGCCATAACTTCTCCAGTTGCCTTCATCTGGGTACCAAGACGACGTTCCCCTTTTTCAAACTTATCAAATGGGAAACGTGGAATCTTAGCCACCACATAGTCAAGGGCTGGTTCAAACATGGCATAAGTTGAACCTGTAACTGGGTTAATAACTTCATCCAAGGTCAACCCTACCGCAATCTTGGCAGCCAATTTGGCGATTGGGTAACCTGTTGCCTTAGAAGCAAGGGCTGAAGAACGAGATACACGAGGATTTACTTCGATGACATAGTACTTAAAGCTATGTGGATCAAGTGCAAGCTGAACGTTACATCCACCTTCAATCTTGAGAGCACGGATAATGCTCAAGCTTGCATCACGAAGCATTTGGTTTTCATAGTCTGACATGGTTTGTGCTGGGGCAAATACGATGGAATCCCCTGTATGAATCCCGACTGGGTCAAAGTTTTCCATGTTACATACAACAAGGGCATTGTCAGCTGAGTCACGCATAACCTCGTACTCGATTTCCTTGAAACCTGCAATAGATCTCTCAATTAAACACTGAGTAACAGGTGACAACTTCAAACCATTTTCAGCAATTTCACGCAATTCTTCCTCGTTGGCACACATACCACCGCCAGTACCACCAAGTGTGAAGGCTGGACGGACGATCACTGGGTAACCAATTGTTGCTGCGAAGGCTACGGCTTCTTCCACTGTGTTAACAATTTCTGATTCAGGAATTGGTTGGTTCAGCTCTTCCATCAATTGTTTAAAGAGATCGCGGTCCTCCGCTTGGTCGATGGCAGACAATTTAGTACCGAGAAGTTCTACTCCCAATTCATCAAGAATGCCATTTTTAGACAATTCCATGGCCATGTTCAGCCCTGTTTGCCCACCAAGAGTTGGAAGCAAGGCATCTGGACGTTCTTTACGGAGAATACGAGTTACAAACTCAAGTGTGATTGGCTCAATGTAAACCTTGTCTGCAATTTCCTTATCAGTCATGATAGTTGCAGGGTTTGAGTTCACCAAGACAACCTCATAACCTTCCTCTTTCAAAGACAAGCAAGCCTGAGTCCCAGCATAGTCAAACTCAGCAGCCTGACCAATAATAATCGGACCAGAACCAATCACCATAATTTTTTGAATATCAGTACGTTTAGGCATTTATAAGATATTAAGGGCGTCAAGCGGACAAAGCTAAAATAGGAGTTATGACGAAGAACTGTCAGTTCTAGGAATAACTATCTTTTTAGTACCGTCCGTAGCCCGTATTCAGTTCAGCAAATACGGCTCACCCTTCTCCTTTCTATTCGTCGCCTCTCAGGGCGACATTAAATAAATTCTCCGACGATTTTTTAGAGAAACGATAATTTTCGATAAAAAATCTAGTGCAGGGAGTTTTTAGTTCGCCTAATAGCGACTAAAAGAAACGACCTGCCTTTCTATTCGTCGCCTCACAGGGCGACATTAAATAAGATACAAAGGACGAATAGAAAGCGATTGAATTTTAGGAAACCAAGGAAGGATTGACAATCCGAGTTGGGTTCTCTAAATTCCGAGCTTTCCGTCCGTGTTCAGTTACATAAATTCTCCGACGATTTCACACTCGTCTTTAGTTTGCTTGTTTGAAAGCTTCCATCATCTCGATGAACTCGTCAAATAGATAACTTGCATCGTGCGGACCTGGTGCAGCATCTGGGTGGAATTGCACGGAGAAACCTGGTTGGTATCTGTGACGTACACCTTCAACTGACTTGTCATTGATTTCTTCATGAGTAATCATCAAATGGTCTGGAAAATCTTCACGACTCACTGCGTATCCATGGTTTTGACTAGTAAAGTCCACGCGCCCTGTTGCAATTTCACGCACTGCGTGGTTAAAACCACGGTGACCAAATTTCATCTTGTAGGTCTTAGCACCATTTGCCATGGCAAAGAGTTGATGCCCCATACAAATACCAAAGATTGGAATCTTGCCAAGAATACCACGAATCATATCGAGTGCTTCTGGTACATCTTCTGGATTTCCCGGTCCATTTGACAACATAACTCCGTCTGGATTTAAGTGAAGGATTTCCTCTGCTGTTGTAGTATAAGGAACGACCGTTACATTACAATCTCTCTTAGACAACTCTCTTAAGATTGAATGCTTGAGACCAAAGTCTACAAGTACCACACTTAAACCTACTCCTGGAGCTGGATATGCAGTTTTTGTAGAAACCTGTTTGATATTATCAATTGGTAAAACAGTTGCTTGAAGCTGATCTGTGATGTGATCAATACTATCTCCCACATGTGTCAGAGTCGCTCTCATAGTCCCATGTTTGCGAATGATTTTTGTCAAAGCACGTGTATCAATACCTGAAATACCAGGGATTTTCTTAGATTTCAAAAATTCATCCAGCGTCATCTGGTTACGCCAGTTACTGGCTCTACGAGCTTCTTCAAATACCACTACACCTTTACAGGTTGGACTGATAGACTCGTAGTCATCACGGTTAATCCCATAATTCCCAACCAAGGGATAGGTAAAGGTTAGGATTTGTCCATTGTAAGACTGATCCGTAATAGATTCTTGATAACCAGTCATCCCAGTATTAAAGACGATTTCACCAGTTACATCAATATCAGCCCCAAAGGCTTTTCCTTCAAAAATTGTTCCATCTTCTAAAACTAGAAGTCGTTTAGTCATAAATTCACCTCTCGTGGATGCTCTCAGGCATCTTTTAACGTTTTGTGTCTTATTTTGCGTTTCTGTAAGTCAATACAGATTCTAAAATTGCCATTCTGACAAAGACACCATTGGTCATTTGTTGAACAATACGTGATTTTGGTGCTTCGACCAAGTGATCAGCAATTTCAACATCGCGATTTACAGGAGCAGGATGCATCAGAATAGCTTTATCTTTCAAGCGATCGTAACGTTCTTGAGTCAAACCATGCTGAGCATGATAGCCCTCTTTTGAAAAGACTGTTCCACTTTCATGACGCTCATGCTGAACACGGAGAAACATCATCACATCAACTTGGTCAATGATTTCATCAATGCTTACAAACTGTCCATAGTCTGCAAACTCTTGACTTCTCCATTCCTCAGGTCCAGCAAAGTAGAGTTCTGCTCCTAAGCGTTTTAAGATTTGCATATTGGATTTAGCCACACGCGAATGGTCAAGGTCACCAGCAATGGCTACCTTGAGTCCTTCGAAGTGTCCAAATTCTTCATAAATCGTCATTAAATCAAGCAAGCTCTGGCTAGGATGTTGCCCAGAACCGTCGCCACCATTGATAATCGAAGTCGTAATCGTCGGACTATCGATCAACTCTCTGTAGTAATCTACCTCTGGGTGTCGGATGACACAGGCATCTACTCCCAAGGCTGACAAGGTCAAAATTGTATCGTAGAGTGTTTCACCCTTGTTGACTGAACTTGTTTTTACATCGAAGTCCAGTAGGTGAAGGCCCAGTTTAATCTCTGCTACTTCAAAAGATTTGTGGGTACGAGTCGAACTCTCAAAGAAGAGATTAGAGACGATGTGTTGGTCTTCATAAGAAGCCTTTGCTCCATTTTTAAATTCGATCCCTCGTTTAATCAATTTCATGACTTGTTCTACAGTAAGGTCTTCCATTGAGACTACATGTTGAATGGCTTGTTGATTTTCTGACATGGCTAACTCCTTTGGCTATCTAAGCTTCTTCGGTAATAAGAACACGATCTTGTCCATCTAGTTCAGTCATCTCTACGATGATTTCTTCTGAACGACTGGTTGGGATATTTTTCCCTACATAGTCTGGACGAATCGGTAATTCTCTATGCCCGCGGTCAACTAGAACAGCTAAACTCACACGAGAAGGACGACCATGGCTTACGATGTTGTCAATAGCTGCTCGGATGGTCCGACCTGTGTAAAGCACATCGTCCACCAAGATGACCTCACGTTCTGTCACATCAACAGAGATTATAGAAGTATCTTCACCGCTTTTGACATCGTCACGGAATGGTTTGGTATCTAACTCAACGACTGGCACTGAGATAGATTCCAACTGTTCCAATCGCTCTTGGATACGGTGGGCAATGAAGACACCACGTGTTTTTATCCCAGCCAGTACAATCTTGTTCAAATCTTTATTTCGCTCGATAATCTCATAGGTAATTCGAGTAATCGCTCGCTTGACGGTCAATTCGTCTACAACTTCTTTTGTCTTCATGACAAACCTCCAAAAAGAAAAGTCTCCTTAAACAAGGAGACTTCAGAATGTATAGTTAAGCTAGCCCTACCAAAACAGCAGAGACTCCACCCTTCTACTTGATTCAGCTCCTTGCCTGCCTCACGGGACAGGATTAAAGGAATATTTGATTGGTACTACTATAACACAAACCAGGAATCGATGCAAGAAAAAACACAAGAAATCAATTTTATAACGAACTAAAATCGTACAACTGTGGATAGTGATCGCATTCTGGATTTTTCGGATGACAGATAGCACGACCAAAGTAAATCATAGCCTGATGGGCTGCAAGCCATTCTTCTGGTGGCAAAACATCCATGACACGTTTTTCGACCTCAAGGGGTGTAGCTGATTTTTTAACAATATCGTGGTGTTTACAGATTCGCTCTACGTGAGTATCTACTGCAAAAGCTGGAATACCGAATCCCACGCTCAAAACTACGTTGGCTGTTTTACGACCAACTCCTGCCAAACTCTCTAATTCTTCTCTAGTCTGAGGGACTTGACCGTCAAAATCATCCAGTAGTTGTTGGGCACATTTTTTGAGGAATTTAGCCTTATTGCGATAAAGGCCTAGGCGAGAAATATACGAGGCAATCTCACTCTCACTGGCTTCTGCCATGGTTTGTGGGGTTGGAAAAGCCGCAAAAAGTCCTGGTGTAGCCTTGTTGACTGCCGCATCTGTCGTCTGAGCAGACAGCATAACAGCAACCAGGAGTTCAAAATGATTGCGAAAATCTAGACTTGGTTTCGCATCTGGAAAAAGAGCGATGATTTCCTCAATGACATGACGGGCACGTTTCTTGGACAAAACCATCTATTCGTCTCCGTCAAACAGTCCTTGCAAACCTGCAAAAGGACTATTTTCTTCTTTCTTGACTGCTTGTTGGGCTTGATACTCTTCCTCAGACATGATTTGCCAGTCATTTCCAGATACAAATCCCTGACCTGCTTCTTCCTCAGCTGTTAAGACTTTGATAGGAATATTGAGCAAGATATTATCTGAAACACTTTCAGCCAGGTCGATTTCTCCATTTTCAATCGGCAAGACCAAGTCATCATCTAGAACTTCTTGGTCCAGTTGATTGGTTGCACCTTCCATAAAGACTTCTGTTACTGGATAAGACTCTTTCAATTCTACCGGTTCCATGCTACGGCTAGAGGCTAAGACGATTGTATAAGACAACTGATAATCTAGGAAAAACATAAGGTCTTCGTACTGAACTTTTCCAATAGCGACAATATCTTTTACATCTAAAATTTCTTGATTACGGGCACGCAAGTCAGCTGCTAAGTCTAAAGTCTGCTCAAAGTGCAAACCTTCAGGCAACTTACGAATTTCTTGAATATTTAATTTCATACTTCCTCCATAAAGATTTACTCACTTGATTATACCATGAAAGAACCGCAAGCAAGGCAACTAAACTTTCAAAAAATCATTCTCTATTTTTTGATATATTTATTATGACAATTTTATTTTTTGTGCTATACTATAGACATCAATACATGGGCAAAGGAGGACGCTCATATGGAAGACAAAGAACTAATCTTAGAAGCTTATCAACTCATTTCCGAGTTAAACAAAGCTTACCAAACTTGTAAACAAGGATTGCCTGATGATCTGCACTTGCAACAAAATATTGACGAGCTACTCAGACAACTTAAAAAGACAAAGAAACTAGATAACTCTATCTTAGTTGATCTTGAGAAATTTTACCAACATACCAGTCTCTTGATTGGACTTGGCACCCTTAAACTCAATGAAGAAGCTCGTACAGCTTGGCGAAACTATGACAAATTCCACTACGATCAAGTCAAACACGTACTGACTCTCTATGGACCTGTTTTTGGTTTCTAGAAAGATTTGAATTTCTCATTTCTTTTGACAAAGTGTCCCAAAAGGTATAAAATAAACATAGTAATTTTTGGAGGTAAGGGAGACATGAACAACTAAGTCTATCAAATAAAGAACCTTTATTTAGTAGATCTTGTTCTTGTCTCTTTTTGTATACTCTTTTTCTGCTGCTTTTTGTAGCCCTTTTAAAAGAGGATTTTTTGACATAAACGATTGGCTCTACTAGGTAAAGTAGAGCTTTTGTTATGTATTATCCAAATTTAGAAAGGGAAACATGATGATAAAAATCAACCAGCTAACCATCACTCAAAACAAAGACCTACGAGACCTTATTTCCGATTTAAATATTACGATCCAAGACGGAGAAAAGGTCGCTATTATCGGCGAAGAAGGAAATGGAAAATCAACCTTACTTAAAACTTTAATGGGAGAAAGATTAGAGGATTTCACTATCAGGGGCGACATTCAATCTGACCTTCAGTCCCTGGCCTACATTCCCCAACATCTCCCTGAAGAATTGAAGAAAAAATCTCTACAGGACTACTTCTTTTTAGAGTCTGCTGATTTGGACTTCAGCATTCTCTACCGTTTAGCTGAGGAATTGCAATTTGATAGCAGTCGTTTTGCTAGTGACCAAGAGATTGGTAGCCTATCAGGTGGCGAAGCTTTGAAAATTCAGCTCATCCATGAATTATCCAAACCCTTTGAGATTCTATTTTTAGATGAACCTTCAAATGACTTAGATCTTGAGACAGTTGATTGGCTAAAAATTCAGATTCAGAAGATCAGGCAGACCGTTATTTTCATTTCTCATGATGAAGACTTCCTCTCTCAAACTGCAGACACCATTATCCACTTACGACTGGTCAAGCATCGAAAGGAAGCTGAAACCCTAGTCGAGCACTTAGACTATGATCGCTATAGTCAACATAGAAAGGCTAATTTTGCTAGACAAAGCCAGCAAGCTGCCAACGACCAACGATCCTATGATAAAACCATGGAAAAGCATCGCCGAGTCAAGCAAAAGGTAGAAACTGCACTTCGAGCTACCAAAGACAGTACTGCCGGGCGACTACTGGCTAAAAAGATGAAAAATGTTCTCTCTCAAGAAAAACGCTACGAAAAAGTAGCTCAATCGCTGACCCAAAAGCCACTTGAAGAGGAAGAAATCCAACTTTTCTTTTCAGATATAGATCCATTAGCAGCTTCTAAAGTCTTGGTTCGACTTGAAAATGAGACTCTATCCATTGGTGAGCGTGTTTTAGCTCAAGGGCTACAATTAACTGTCCGTGGACAAGAAAAAATCGGCATCATCGGTCCCAATGGAGTTGGCAAATCGACTCTGTTAGGCAAGTTACAACAACTACTAAGTGACAAAAGTGAGATTTCACTTGGATTTATGCCACAAGATTATCAAGAAACACTACAATTGTATCTATCTCCAGTAGAATTTCTCAGCCAAACTGGACATAAAGAGGAAGTACAGAAAATCCAATCCTTCCTAGCCAGTCTCAATTTCAGTTATCCAGAAATGCACCACCAAATTCGCTCCCTATCCGGCGGTCAACAAGGCAAACTCCTTCTTTTGAATTTAGTGCTGCGAAAACCAAACTTTCTCCTTCTGGATGAACCCACACGAAACTTTTCTCCAACTTCTCAACCCGAAATCAGAAAACTCTTTGCCAATTATCCCGGTGGTCTGGTTACTGTTTCGCATGATCGACGTTTCTTAAAAGAAGTCTGTAGGAGTATCTATCGTTTGACAAAAAATGGTTTAGAAATAGTTGATTTACAAGATTTATAAATGTAGAAAATCTCAAAAGAGGCTGGGACAAAAGTCCTGGCCTCTCAATTGTCTTTGGATTGTCGAGCAAGACGCAGTGGTTGAGTGGGCTCTACTACGCTGATTTCATCAGCTTTTACAGCCCTACTCAACTGTGCGGAGGTGGGACGACGAAATCGAATTCTAACGAATTACCGATTTCTGTCCCACTCTCTCTTTCTACATATGTTTCAAACGCTCAATCCGTTCTGAGATTGGTGGATGAGTATAAAAGAGTTTTTGCAAGCCACCTCGTTTTTGAGGATCGTTGATGTAAAGTGCACTGCTAGCATCATCCACATGATGACTCATAGGCTGACTATGGTCCAGCTTACGAAGGGCATTGATCATACCTTGAGGATTACGAGTCAACTCTACACTGGAAGCATCTGCTAAAAATTCTCGTTGACGAGAGATGGCTAGTTGTACCAAGGTTGCTGCTAGGGGAGCCAAAATAATTGCTAGAAGAGAAACAACTAGCATAATAATTTCAAGTCCACCACTATCTCGGTCATCACTTCTACGACCACGGCCTGCACCACCCCACCACATCATACGACCTGCCATACTAGAAAGCATGGTGATAGCACTAGCAAGGGCAACCGCGATCGTAGAAATACGAATATCATAGTTACGAATGTGACTGACTTCATGACCAATAACCGCCTCTAACTCTTCACGATTCATAATTGCAAGGAGTCCTGACGTTGCTGCTACCGCTGCATTTTGGGGATTTGAACCCGTAGCAAAGGCATTTAAGCTGGCATCATCGATGATGAAGACTCGTGGCATAGGGATTTGCGCCACCATAGCCATATCTTCCACGACATGATAGAGGGTTGGTGCAGTCTGCTCATTCACCTCACGCGCACCATTCATACTCATGACTATCTCTGTTGATTGAAAAATCATGGACAAGGCATAGATAAAGCCGATAATCAGAGCAATAACTAAGCCACCAAGACCAGACCGCATAAAGAGGTAACCAACTGCATATCCAACCAAAGCCAGAAGTAAAAAGAATACTAGTAGTAAAATCCAAGTTCTTCGCTTATTACTAGCGATTTGATCATACAACATCCTAGTCACCTAAACCACTAAAATCAACCTTTGGTACTGCCTTTTCTTCTTCAGGTGTTTGAAGGAAATCAGCCACTTTAAAACCAAAGAGTCCAGCAACAAGGTTGCTTGGGAATGTTTCTAATTTAACATTATAGTTACTAACAACACTATTGTAGAGTTGCCGAGAGTAAGAAATTTTATTTTCAGTATTGGTCAACTCCTCTTGCAATTGTGCAAAGTTGCCACTTGCTTTTAGGTCTGGATAATTTTCTGCAACCGCAAAGATTCCTGAAACCTGACGTGTAAGAGCATCACTAGCCTTCATAGCTTCTGCTGGTGAAGTTGCTGCTGCTACTTGATTACGAAGTTCTGCAACTTTTTCAAGCGTTGAACCTTCATACTTTGCATATCCTTTCACGGTCTCAATCAAGTTTGGCAAGAGATCGTTACGACGTTTCAACTGAACATCAATCTGACTCCATGCCTCCTTAGTTTGCATGCGATTTTTAACCAAACCGTTATAACTAACAATTACGAAAATAACAATAAGAGCAAGAACTCCAAGAATAATCCAAGTCATCATATAATTCCTTTCTGCTTTTAGATTAATACTAGTATATCAAATTTCCATCTTTTTGTGGTAAAATAAGATGATACTTAAGAAGGAAACTACTATGAAACCAGAAACTTTTTACACATTACTTGCTGAACAAAATATTATTCTTTCTGACAAGCAAAAAGTTCAATTTGAGCGTTATTTTGAACTCTTGGTCGAATGGAATGAAAAAATCAACCTAACTGCTATTACAGAAAAAGAAGAAGTCTATCTCAAACACTTCTATGATTCCATCGCTCCTATTTTACAGGGATTGATTGAAAACCAGCCCATTAAACTCTTAGACATCGGTGCTGGAGCAGGTTTTCCTAGCCTTCCCATGAAAATTCTCTATCCTCAACTAGATGTAACCATTATTGACTCTCTCAATAAACGAATCAACTTTCTGAATCTATTAGCCCAAGAACTAGATTTAGAAAATGTTCACTTCTATCATGGACGTGCCGAAGACTTCGCCCAAGATAAGAACTTCCGTGCTCAGTTTGATATCGTTACAGCTCGTGCAGTTGCCCGTATGCAGGTATTATCTGAGTTGACTATCCCCTACCTGAAAGTCGGAGGAACACTGCTTGCACTTAAGGCAAGTAATGCACCAGAGGAATTAACTGAAGCTAAAAATGCCCTCAATCTTCTCTTTAGTAAGGTTGAAGAAAACCTCAGTTACACTCTTCCTAACGGAGACCCTCGCTACATTACTATTGTCGAGAAGAAAAAAGAAACTCCAAATAAATACCCAAGAAAGGCTGGCATGCCTAACAAACGTCCGCTTTAGAAAGATTAAAAATCTACAAACTCACATCTTACTTTCTTATTTCTTAGCTCGGGAAAAATGATTTATAAAATCATGCCTCGCTTTCTTATTTCAAACCTTGGGAAAAAATGATTTACAAAATCATACCTCACTTTCTTATTTCAAAGCTTGGGAAAAAATGATTTACAAAATCAAACCTCGCTTTTTTATTTTCAAGCTCGGGAAAAAATGATTTACAAAATCATTTTTTTCTGCTATACTATCCTAAGCAAAGGTTTTTAATGTCATCCCGTGAGGTGACGAAGGCGCAGATCTATATAAAACTCTTTAAAACTTGATAAAGGAGTCTTGTTTTAGAGAGGTCTTACTCTGGGAGCCTATTGCTATAAAATAATGGGCTCTTTTTTGATGCCCAAAAGTGAGGTTAATATGAAACAGGAATCAACTGTTGATTTGCTTTTAGACGTTGACCAACGTCCTTCAGCTGGCAAAGGAATTCTCCTTAGCTTCCAGCACGTATTTGCCATGTTTGGTGCAACCATCTTGGTACCTTTGATCTTGGGAATGCCTGTATCGGTTGCCCTTTTTGCATCAGGTGTAGGAACACTCATTTACATGATCTCTACTGGCTTTAAAGTTCCAGTTTATCTGGGTTCTTCTTTTGCCTTTATCACAGCTATGTCACTTGCCATGAAAGAAATGGGTGGCGATGTATCTGCTGCTCAGACAGGGGTTATTCTGACTGGTTTTGTTTATGTCCTTGTTGCTGCAAGTGTTCGCTTTGCAGGTACAAAATGGATCGACAAACTCTTACCTCCAATCATTATCGGTCCTATGATCATCGTTATCGGTCTTGGACTTGCTAGTTCAGCTGTTACCAACGCTGGTCTTGTAGCTGACGGAAACTGGAAAAACGCTCTTGTAGCCGTTGTTACTTTCTTGATTGCTGCATTTATCAATACAAAAGGAAAAGGCTTCCTACGAATTATCCCATTCCTATTTGCCATTATCGGTGGTTACCTCTTTGCACTAGCACTTGGATTGGTTGACTTCACTCCTGTTCTTGAAGCTAACTGGTTTGAAATCCCTGGTTTCTACCTACCATTCAATACAGGTGGTGCCTTCAAACAATACAACCTTTACTTCGGTCCTGAAACAATTGCCATCTTACCAATCGCAATCGTAACGATTTCTGAACATATCGGAGACCACACCGTTCTAGGTCAAATCTGTGGACGCCAATTCTTGAAAGAACCAGGGCTACACCGTACTCTTCTTGGTGATGGTATCGCAACTTCAGTTTCTGCCTTCCTCGGTGGACCAGCCAATACAACTTACGGTGAAAATACAGGGGTTATCGGTATGACTCGTATCGCTTCTGTCTCAGTTATCCGTAACGCTGCCTTTATCGCAATTGCCCTCAGCTTCCTTGGTAAATTTACTGCTTTGATTTCAACAATTCCAAACGCTGTACTTGGTGGTATGTCTATCCTTCTTTACGGGGTTATCGCAAGTAACGGTTTGAAAGTCTTGATCAAAGAACGTGTTGACTTCGGTCAAATGCGTAACCTTATCATCGCAAGTGCTATGTTAGTGCTTGGACTTGGTGGGGCAATCCTTAAACTTGGACCAGTTACCCTTTCAGGTACTGCCCTATCAGCTATGACAGGTATCATCCTAAACTTGATCTTGCCATACGAAAACAAAAACTAATCCATATAGAATCAACACGAGGCCGGGACCAAAAATCCCGACCTCGTTTTTATGAACAAGAAGCCTTTTATATAAACTGTAGGTCTTTTATTTTGTCTAAATTTCCTTTTACAATACAATTAGCCTGCTACAACAGTAAGGAAAGGAGAAATTTTGGCAAATCATCACAAGAACAAATTAGAAAATATCAAAACCATAGCTATCGGATATGCTCGCGTTAGCTCAACAGATAATCAGCAAGAATTGGAGTTATCTGTTCAAAAAGAAGCACTCGGCTTTTGCGACAAACTCTATATCGAAAAAGACTCAGGCGGAAATCAAGATAGACCGAAGCTTGATAAGGCGTTAAAATTAGCCAAAAATTATGCTAAACAAGGTTGTTAAAACAAATTTTGTCGTATATAAATTGGATAGACTTACCAAAAAAATGCTTCACCTATCTGCCATTATTGAAGATTTAACTAAGTATGGTATTCATCTTCAATCAATTCATGAAAATATTGAAACAGATTCTTTAACTGGAAAGTTCTTTTGTTTGATGTTGGGCTATGTGGCAGAATGGGAGCTTCAAGCAATTTCTGAACGTACTAAAGACGGACTCCGTAAAGCCAAAGAAAAAGGTGTGAAACTTGGCAATAAAGGGTTGCCTAAAGATACCGAAAAACAAATAATCGAGCAATACCTACGAAAAGAATTATCTGTGCGAAAGATTGCAAATCAGCTGAATATTTCCACCGCAACCATTTATAATGTGCTAAAGCGCAATGGTATCCAGATAAATAGAAAAAATCGCCTATAATTGATTGACAAATCCTTAGAAAAATAGTAAATTAAACCTATCAACAGTTTTAGCAAACGGTCGTTTGTTAAAACAAGCAAAGTTATCAATAAAAAATAACGAAAATGCTGATTCAATAAGGTTTTGGTTACCTTGTTGAATTGGCATTTTTATTTTTTCATTGTTTTAGTTGACGACCGTTCACTAAAACAAGCTCACCCCCTATTGTAGCAGGGATTTTGAGTGAAAATAAAAAAGGAGGTATTTCGTATTAAAATAAATACGATTTTTAATGTGCTACAAATACTTAGAGGTTTTATTAAGGAGAAAATATGGGTTTAATTTTTATAATTGCAATTATTGGCGGGATTTTATGGTTTATTAGAAAATCTGACATTGATAAATACACTAAAAAACAAGAATTAGCGATGAAAATTCTTGAGAAATCGAAAAGAATTCGCTTAGAAGTAATGGCTGATATTAACGAGCTGGGTGGACGAATGGCTTCGGCAGACCGTGAACAATACATCAGTCTAACTCAAGAAAGAGAATCGCTTCAAGAAACTTTAGAGACAATTGAAGCAAGTATTCGAGCTCTGGAGTCAATTTTGCAGTGGAGAGTTGATTCTTCAGGTGGAAGACTGGAAATCGATAAGGAACTTTTGAACCTACGACGTTATTCTGGACTTACATTAGAAGAATTAGCACAAGATTGCGGTATTTTGCTATAAAATATTGTAAATAGAAAGAGGTTTTTATTATGGGAAACCTTAATGAATGGTATTGTGCTTGTGAACGTGCTTTAAGTGGTAATAAATGCGATTGGTGTAAAGAAGCTATTTACCACAATCTTTCTTACCATAGGTGTGATTATGGAACTTGTCAAAAGAAATCTGGATGGTAATCATTATGATTAAACAAGTTAAAAAAATTCTTACAGCAACTATTGAATGTCCTATTTGTGGACGAAAAACAAGCGACCGACCAGAACGGTGTAGTCATTGCGGTAATAAACTATAGGAGTATAAATATGACTGAAAAATGCACAAAATGTAACGAAGTTTTATGATTTTATGCAGAAGATAGAGCGCGTGGTAAAGTTATAAAAGTTTGTAAAAATCCTAATTGTACAATGTATAATTTTCAAATTTCCTTTAGTGAACGATAATTGAATATATGAAAAAGACGGCTCATTTTGAACCGTCTTTTAATTCACTCATAAGATGTGTGAACTCAGAATATTTTATAGTGCTGAGTGTCAGCCAGTCTTCAAAAACTGTTTTAATCCATTAAACGGAGTGATGTTTCTTTTCCAACATTAGATCCTTCAATGAAATAATTGTTACAGCTAGTAAAATCATTGCCATACCAAGAAAATCTACAGGATAAAAGATATCTCCCATAATCATGAAGGCAAAAAATACTGCCGAGATAGGCTCAATCGAAGCCAAAAGGCTAGACTTGACTGGTCCTATCATACTAGCTCCCTTGAGGAAGGCTGTATAGGCAAAGACCGTTCCAATCAGAATGATGCCTGCAAAAGCTAGAATGGTATCAAAAGACAAGGGAACACTAGCACCGATAAGCCCCGTAAAAGGCACTGCTAAAAAACCAGAGATGGTCATTCCAACACCAATAACCAATATGCTCCCCCATTTTTGAATCAATTTTATGGGTAAAATGATATAAAGAGCATAGGTTAGGGCCGAGAACAAGCCCCAGAATAGACCAGCTGGAGTCATCGAGAGTTGATCCAATTGCCCATGGGTTGCAATGAGAAAAGTCCCACCTATAGCTAAAAACATAGAGATGTTTTCTGAAAGCGTCGGAGCCACCTTATCCTTGATACAAGTGTAAGCAAGGATTCCAACTGGACAGACATACTGGAGAACTGTCGCTGTCCCAGCATTTGTCTCCTGAATAGCTGATAGATAGGCTAATTGATTTAGAAAAAGACCAAATAAAGAAAATAACAAGAGAGAAAACAGGCTTGATTTATCCTTCAGAAAAGCCATAAATTTATCCCTCGATTTAGTATAGGCAAGAAGAATCAGGAGTAAACCAGCGATTATCAAACGGATATTGGTCAGAACGAGGGCTGAAATCCCGTGAACCATCAAGTACTGACCACTGGTTCCCGATAAGCCCCAGGCAATACCTGCAATGACTGTATAAAGAGTTCCTTTTAAAGCTTTTGACATACTTCCTCCCTAGTCTGACTCTCGAATCAAGTCCATAACCTGATTACGGTCCAATATCCACTGGGCACGCTCATCTTTTTCATAGGTTCTGTTAGATAAAAAGATTACCGCCTCTTGTTTCTTACGATTCCACATGATAAAGGTCCCAGTATAGCCTGTATGGTCCAGCCAATCACCTTCAAGATTCCAGGCCAATGAGCGTTCTTTATCACTCAGATCCGAAAAATTCTGACTTAAGTCTGCAGCAAAATCATCCTGCAAATAATGCTCTAGAAAGATTTTTAAATCATGAACTGTCGAAAACAAACCTGCACTACCTGCATGCTTTCCAAGCAAACGAGCCTTGGGATCATGGACCACTCCTGCTTTCTGTCCACGGACCGTTGGAACAGCACAGTTAACTGGACCAAACTGAGTTTCCTTCATTCCCCAAGGATCCAAAACTTGCTCTTGTAAAATCTGATCCAAGTCCTTTTCAAAATAGTTTTCCAAGAGAAAACCTAGCAAGAGAAAGTGCACATCCGAATAAAGAAAGGCTCTCTTCTCTCGTCTATTAAGATGAAACATGGCGTTCCTCAACTGGTCTTCTGAAAGCTGATCCCTATTTGGGATAAAAGGATCTAAATCCGTTGCATGCGTTAATAATTGTCGAACGGTAATGTCGGGATAATCTACTTCTGGAAGATAAGCTTCTATGAACTGATCTAGTTCAATCTTGCCTTCCTTCCACAAGAAGGTTAAGACCGTTCCTACTCCAACAACCTTGCTGACACTTGCCAAATCATAGACCAAGCCCTCACGCGTCTGTTCACCAATTTCTGGATTTGCTTCTCCTAGATACCAGTCAGACCAAACGCCATCCTGATAATATGCAAAAGAGGCACCAGGATAAATCCCCGCCTCAATTTGTTGCTTTATTTTTTGAATGATTTTTTGTTTCATACTGCTTCAAACCACAATTCAATATTGTTGGTATCCTTAGTTAGGAAAAACTTCTCCGATTTTGGAATAAAGTAACCAGCTTCTTCAAAACGCTGACGCAATACAGGCAAATCTAAATTCTCTACTTGAAATTTCAACATGGACAAATCCCAAGTTACATTATTTTCAACCAGTAAATCGCTCCCTTGAGCTTGATTAAAAGCTAGTCGATTTTCGATTTCTTCTTTTTCAAGTAGGCTTGATATCTCATCTGGTAAGTTGATTTCCACAGAGATTTCAAAGGCTGTCAAATATCTCAGTTTCTCATCTTTTGAAAAAGTGACTTCTTCCTCAACTTTTTTCAAATCTTTGATATTATCTTCAGCATGAATAAGAATACAATCCCCTTCTGGAGAAAGAAGCTCAAAAGCATATCCCTTAGCCCCCTTATAGAGTTGAGGGATTTCTTCCATTCTAGCTAGTAGTGCTTCAATCTCAGATGGCTTCTCTACCTTTACAAGTAATCTAGCTAATTTTTTAATCCCTTCAACCTTACGGCTCCTCATACTTGGTGACTCTTCTAAAACTAACTTTTCAATGCCTGACTGGTCTCCTAGTGATAAGAAGGCTGACTCTTCAAGCAAGGGTTTCATCCCCAAAGTCTCAATATAAAATGATTCATTTAGATTTCTATTATTTACCTTTAGCGTCGGGATCATACGCTTTATTTGATTTACAATCATAAATTCCTCCAACACTTTTTATTTTAAAGGATTTTATCTTTTTTTACAAGTTATTCAATAAAAAACTTTAACTATATTAACTCCTTAAATAAATCAACCCCTTCTGCTAGTAGAAGGGGGACTGGTTTATTTTTACTAAAATACCTTATTTAGTCTTTCCAAGCTAATTCTGCTTGGAGACCATAATGGTCGCTCACCTGTGGGCTGTTTTTACCATCAAAGACCACGTGAAGGTTTTCTACCTGCATATCCTTTGTCGTAAAGATATAATCGATTCGAAGAGGTTCGCTGTTCCCCTTCCAACCATCAATTTCAGGCGGAACAGTAAAGCTTCCACTTCTTTCTTTTGCAACTTCAAAGGCGTCTTGCAAGCCTAATGGACTAGCAAGAATTGCTTGGTAACCCTCCTGACCTGCTGGGTTGTTAAAATCACCTGCTAGCAAGAGTGGCTTGTTCAATTCTTTCAAAACTGCTTCAAAGCGCGCCCATTCCTCTTGGAAGCCTTTATCCCACCAAGAGAGATGGACACTCGCAACTGCAAGTGCTTTACCTTCAACTACTGTTTCTGCTAGAGCAACTCGACGAGTGTGGTAATCTGTCGGATCATCGACATCTGAAACCAAAATTTCACGCGCCTCAATTGGTGTTTTAGATAGGATTGCCACACCCTCATGATAGCGATCATAACCGATATGGTTGTAGGCCCAAGTCCAATAATAGTTTTGACCTTGCTCTGCCAACTTCTCTACCAAAAGTCGCACATAGTGGTCTTGATGAATCGGCTCAGCCGATGGTAATGGCTGATAAAGTGGGCCTGTTTCTACTTGAGCTGAGGTGATTTCTTGGTTGATTTCCTGAAAACAAATCAAATCATAACTGTTTTTAAGTATATCTTGAAGTAAAAGTTGGAACTTTTGTTCAGGATCTTTTTCCATCCAACTATGGGTATTGAGTGTTAAAAACTTCATACTTTTCTCCTATAAACAAGAGGTTGGAAACAGCTTCCAACCTCCTAAATATTACAATTCTACTTTTGCAACTGCTGTTTTAGCAGCAAGAGAACCTGTTTGTTCTAATTTAACTGATTTGATCGCATCACCATTTGTGAAGACAACTACTGTTGAAGTTTCGCGTCCTGCTGCACGGATAGCATCCAAGTCAGCTGTGACAAGAAGATCACCTGCCGCAACTTTTTGTCCTTCAGCAACATGAACTGTAAATGGTTTTCCTTCAAGACTTACTGTGTCCAAACCAATGTGAACAAGTACTTCAAGGCCTGCTTCAGTCACAAGACCAAGAGCGTGTTTAGTTGGGAAGATACTTGATACAGTACCTGATACTGGAGATACAATGTTTCCGTTTGCTGGTTCCACCGCAAATCCATCACCCATCATTTTTTGAGCAAATACTGGGTCTTTTACTTGTTCCAAGGCAACCACTTGACCGTCAGCAACTGAATAAACTTCTTCAGTTACACCTTTATATACAACAGCATTTTTAGAAGATGATGCTATTTGACTTGGAAGAGTTTCAGGAATCACTTCACCTGAGTCAAGAAGATCTTGAATATCTGATTTCAAAACATCAGCTTTAGGTCCATAGATAGCTTGGACACCTTGCCCTTTCATGACAAGTCCCATAGCTCCTTCAGCTTTCCATTGTTCTTCTGTTCCGACTTTTTCAGCGTCTTTTACAGTAACACGAAGACGAGTCATACATGCGTCAACGTCAACGATGTTAGCACGTCCACCAAGAAGGTTGATGATGTTAACAGCTTGAGAAGCTTCTGCAACTTTTGATTCACCAGAAGCAGCAGATTCTGATGAACCTTCAGCAGTTTCGTAGTTTCCGTTACGTCCTGGAGTAGCATAGTTGAATTTTTGAATCATGAAGTTGGCGATGAAGTACATGATAACTGCAAATAGCGCTGTTACCCAGATAAAGTTAATAATATCCATACCAAGACCCGCATTAATCGCCATTGGTGTACGAGTCAAGAATTCAATAGAACCGAATGAGTGCATACGTAGGTTAACCACGTCAGCCATAGCAAAGGCAGCACCTTGAACTACTGAATAAACAAGATACATAGGTGTTGCAACGAACATGAACATATATTCAATTGGTTCAGTAACACCAGTCAAGAATGTTGCAAGAGCTGTTGCAATCATCATTCCTTTGTATTGGTGTTTCTTGTCTGCTTCAACATTACGGTAAATAGCAGCAGCCACACCCATCAAAATACCGAATGAACCAATCATTTGTCCAACTTTGAAACGAGCTGGATGTACTGTATCTAACAAGTGTTGGTATTGACTAGCATCAGTACCTTTAAGGTTTACAAGGTCTGTTACCCATGCAAGCCAAAGTGGGTCTTGACCAAATACTTGAGTGCCTTTTGCTGCACCAGTTAAAATATCATAAGTACCACCAAGAGCTGTATAGTTCATTGGGATAGTCAACATGTGGTGAAGACCAAATGGCAAGAGCAAGCGTTCCAAAGTACCATACAAGAATGGTGCAAGAACTGGTGCTGTTTCTTGTGAATTGGCAATCCAGATACCGAAGTTGTTGATACCTGTCTGAATAAGTGGCCAGAAAGCTGAAAGAAGAATTGCAGCGATTGCTGAGCGAAGAATAACTACAAATGGTACAAAACGTTTCCCGTTAAAGAATGAAAGGGCATCAGGAAGTTTACGGAAGTTGTAGTATTTGTTAAAAGCAGTCGCTCCAACAAAACCTGAGATAATCCCTACAAATACCCCCATGTTAAGAGCTGGTGCCTCAAGTACGCTAATGAAGTAATCAGCAACCTTGATAGATCCACCAAAGATTGTTGAAACCATAGCGTTAGGATCTTTCAACATATCCCCTGATACACCGAAGATTGTACCAGTGATACGGTTAATAAGGATAAATGCAAGACCGGCCGCAAAAGCACCACCAGCACGTTCTTTAGCCCAGCTTCCTCCAATAGCGAGGGCAAACAAAATATGAAGGTTACCGATAACTCCCCAACCAATTTGCTCTAGTACGCCACCAGTAATAACTAGGGGAGCAAGGTTTGGGTCAATCATTGCAAGCGTCTTACCGATTGAAATCATCAAACCAGCCGCCGGCATAACAGCGATAACCACCATTAAAGCCTTACCGAATTTCTGCCAAAATTCGAAAGACAAGACATTTTTGAATGTATCTTTCATCATTCAAATCTCCTTTATATTTATTCGGCAAACGTTTTACGAAAACGTTTGCGCGTGTTTATGTTTTAATTTTACCACTTTTTATTTTTTTGTAAAGGCTTTTATAAAAAAAATTTGATTTTTTCTTTCGTTTCACTTTCTAGGCATGCTCTCTCTTGCTAACCTTTTTTGAGTTTGTCGGTCTTTTCTGATATAATATTAGCTATGAAATCCTATAATACTTTGAATGATTATTATCGAAACTTATTTGGAGAAAAAACCTTTAAAGTTCCTATTGATGCTGGATTTGATTGTCCAAACCGAGATGGGACTGTGGCACATGGAGGCTGTACTTTTTGCACAGTTTCTGGTTCTGGAGATGCAATCGTTGCACCTGATGCTCCTATCCGTGAGCAATTCTATAAAGAAATTGACTTTATGCATCGTAAGTGGCCTGAAGTTAAAAAATATTTGGTTTACTTCCAAAATTTTACCAATACACATGAAAAACTTGAAGTGATTCGAGAACGCTATGAACAAGCTATCAATGAACCTGGTGTTGCCGGCATCAATATCGGTACTCGTCCAGACTGTCTACCCGATGAGACTATCGAATACTTGGCAGAATTATCAGAGCGAATGCATGTTACCGTAGAGTTAGGCTTACAAACAACATATGAAGCTACTTCTGAATTGATTAACCGTGCCCACTCCTATGAACTCTATGTGGAGACAGTTAAACGCTTGAGAAAATATCCCAAGATTGAAATTGTTGCCCATTTGATTAATGGCTTGCCAGGGGAAACTCATGACATGATGGTGGAAAATGTTCGTCGCTGTGTGACGGATAATGATATTCAAGGGATTAAACTTCACCTACTTCACCTCATGACCAATACTCGGATGCAACGTGATTATCATGAAGGTCGTTTGCAGCTCATGAGTCAGGATGAATATGTCAAGGTCATCTGTGATCAGCTAGAAATCATTCCCAAGCATATCGTTATCCATCGGATTACGGGTGATGCGCCTAGGGATATGCTGATTGGTCCTATGTGGAGTCTCAATAAATGGGAAGTTCTAAATAGCATTGAGGCTGAAATGAGACGTCGAGGTAGTGTTCAAGGATGCAAGGCTGTAAAACAGGAGTTTATGAATGAAAAGACCACTTGAAATGGCGCATGATTTTCTTGCCCAAGTCATCACCCAAGAGGATATTGTAATTGATGCGACCATGGGAAATGGTCATGATACCCTTTTTCTAGCTAAGTTAGCTAAACAAGTCTACGCTTTTGATATACAGGAACAAGCTCTGGAAAAGACAAGTCAACGTCTAGAAGAAGCTGGCTTGACCAATGTTGAATTACTTCTACAAGGTCATGAAACCGTGGATCAGTTTGTAACCGAGGTGAAAGCAGCTATCTTTAATCTTGGTTATCTTCCTTCAGCTGATAAAAGCATTATCACCCAACCTCAAACAACTATTGAAGCACTGGATAAACTTTGCCAAATGCTAGTTAAGGGTGGACGAATAGCCATCATGATTTATTACGGGCATGAAGGCGGAGATATTGAACGGGATGCAGTCATGGATTTTGTCAGTCACTTACCACAACAAGAATATACTGCTACGATCTATCGCACTCTCAACCAAATCAACAATCCACCGTTTTTAGTCATGATTGAAAAATTAGAAAGGTATCGACATGGATAAACAATACCTACGAGATAAAATAGAAGCTCTTCGCCACAACTTTGTAGAATCAACCCAACATGAACGGGCAGTTGGTATGTTAGATGAAGCTCATATGAGCAAGAAGATGCTGAAAATCAAGAAAAAAATGATAACACTTGAAATGGAGCGTTGTCAGAAGAAAATCGAGCACAAGGACTGCTCGAAAATTGATCAAAAAATCCAAGAACAAAAAGAACTTTTTGAAGCTTGTCGAAAACAAAAATAAGGAGGTAGAAGATGGATTTACTTTTTTATCTCTTGATATTTTTGCTTGTTCTCATTGTTTCTAGTACGACCAATAAACTTCTTCCCTTCCTACCCATGCCCCTGATTCAAATTTTGTTAGGGATAGGAATTGGGCTTTGCTTACCCAACAACCAATATCACTTAGATACTGAGTTGTTTCTAGCTTTAGTCATTGGTCCACTACTCTTTCGTGAAGCTCAAGAAGCAGATGTAACCTCTATCCTAAAGCACTGGAGAATCGTTCTCTATCTAATTTTCCCTGTCATCTTTATATCTACTCTAAGTATGGGAGGACTTGCCCATGTTCTTTGGGCGAGCTTACCATTAGCAGCCTGCCTAGCAGTAGGTGCTGCACTTGGTCCTACTGACCTGGTTGCTTTTGCTTCCCTTTCTGAACGATTTACCTTTCCAAAACGAATTTCAAATATCTTAAAAGGGGAAGGACTCCTTAATGATGCTTCTGGGCTAATTGCCTTTCGTGTTGCTCTCATCACATGGACAACGGGAACCTTTTCAATCGCTCAAGCAGGAATTTCCCTAGCTATTTCCATCATGGGAGGGTTTGCAGTCGGCTTTATAACAGCCTTAATCAATCGTTTCCTCCATACTTTTCTACTCAGTGTTCGAGCTACTGATATAGCCAGTGAACTTCTGTTAGATCTCAGTTTACCACTTTTAACATTCTTCATCGCTGAAGAGATTCACGTTTCTGGAATTATCGCAGTCGTTGTTGCTGGTATTTTGAAAGCGAGTCGTTTTAAAAAGATAAATCTTCTTGAAGCCCAGGTGGATACTGTGACTGAAACCGTTTGGCACACAGTAACCTTCATGCTCAATGGTTCTGTCTTCGTTCTGTTGGGGATGGAACTGGAGATGATTGCGGAGCCCATTCTGAAGAGTGCTTTTTATAACAATGTGCTTCTTCTCGTCACAGTCTTTCTTTTAACCTTCCTACTCTTTGCCATCCGCTTTGTGATGATTTACGGCTTTTACGCGTTTCGAATAAAGAAACTTCAAAAAAGCCTCCACAAGTATGTTAAAGATATGCTTCTCTTGACATTTTCTGGAGTTAAGGGAACAGTTTCTATTGCTACCATCCTCTTGATACCGTCTAACTTAGAGCAGGAATATCCGCTCCTTCTCTTCCTCGTAGCTGGTGTAACCCTGGTCAGTTTTCTTACTGGATTATTGGTCTTGCCACACCTTTCTGAAGAGCAAGAGCCATCTAAGGATCATCTCATGCACATCGCTATCCTAAATGATGTTGCCATGGAGTTAGAGAGAGATTTGGACCATACTAAAAACAAGGTTCCCCTCTATGCTGCGATTGATAACTATCACGGACGGATCGAAAATCTCATCCTCAGCCAAGAAAATAAAGAAATCCAAGAAGACTGGGAAGCTCTGAAACTCTTGATTCTCAGTATCGAGAACGATGGTTTGGAACAGGCCTATGAAGAAGGCAAAATCGGTGAAAGAGGTTATCGTGTTTATCAACGGTACTTGAAAAGCATGGAGAAAAATATTAAGCGAAACTTTGCTTCTCGACTAACCTACTACTTCCTTGTTTCTATACGGATTGTGCGCTTTCTCCTTCATGAGTTGCTCACATTTGGAAAAACCTTTCGTTCTTGGAGAGACAAGGAAAACCAAAGACTTCTTGCCATCGATTATGATCAGATTGCAGAACTCTATCTAGCCAACACTGAAATCATCATCGAAAGTTTAGAAAACCTCAAAGGGATTTATAAGAGTTCCTTGATTAGTTTTATGCAGGAATCACGTCTCCGTGAAACCAGTCATATTACCAGTGGTGCCTTTGTGGAACGGGTTATCAATCGTATCAAACCCAATAATATCGACGAAATGTTGAGAGGCTACTATCTAGAACGTAAGTCTATCTTTGAATACGAGAAACAAAAACTTATTTCAGCCCAGTATGCTAAAAAACTGAGACAAAATGTGAACAACCTAGAAACCTATTCTCTAAAAGAATCAGCCAACACACTGCCTTATGATATGATGGAATTAGTTCGCAGAAATTAAGATTTAGGTTATTATTGTGGAGGATTATGCAATGAAAAAGTTGTGGAAACAACTAACCAATAGGCCTTTATTGAAAGCTTTTTTGCACTACTATCATGTTTCAGATATTGAATTAACCAGTGTAGCTGTGGCTTATTATTGGTTGATTTCAATCTTCCCTTTACTTATGATAGCCGTCAATATCTTGCCTTATTTTCAAATTCCGATCTCTGATTTTTTGATCATCCTAAAGGAATTTTTACCAGATACGATCTATGATGTGGTAGCAAAGATTGCTCGTGAAGTCCTGACGCAACCGTCTGCTGGACTATTGAGTTTTGCGGTGATATCAGCTCTTTGGACATTTTCAAAATCCATGAATTTCCTTCAAAAGGCCTTTAACAAAGCCTATGGAATTGCAAAAAATAGAGGAATTATCTCACACCAACTGATGAGTCTCCTAGTTAGTTTGGGACTTCAATTTCTCTTTGCACTTGCCTTATTTCTAAGTATGTTTGGTCATATGTTATTAGATCTGCTAAAAAACTACTGGAAATCCGAAAGTTCTCTATTTGCATATTTACAGGATTTTACAGGACCGCTGATTTATGTCTTTCTGTTTGCGATCTTGATCATGCTCTATTATTTCCTTCCGAATGTGAAAGTCGGTCGTATTCGTTACGTCCTTCCTGGAAGTCTGTTCGTGTTTGTCACTCTTATATCTCTATTAACGATCTTTTCAGCTTATTTCAACAATTATGTTAACTATCTAGTTGACGTTCGATTTTTCAGTTCCATCATCGTTGTTGTCATGATGTTCTGGTTTATAATCATTGCCAAGTTATTGATTGTCGGTGCAGTGATCAATGCCAGTGTTCAAAGCCTTAAGGATCCAGACTTTAAAGCAAATCAATAATTTTTATCGATTAATACTCAATGAAAATCAAAGAGCAAACTAGGAAGCGAGCCGCAGGTTGCTCAAAACACCGTTTTGAGGTTGTGGATAGAACTGACGAAGGCAGCTCAAAATACTATTTTGAGGTTGCAGATGGAAGCTGACGTGGTTTGAAGAGATTTTCGAAGAGTATAAACAAATCAATCCCCCAGTCATTTAATACTGGGGGATTTTTGAATTAGTTACTTTATTGTCCATTCGTTAGGGCTTGCAATTCTGTTTTTAGATAGTGAGCCAAATGTTGGTGGGCAAAAATATTGGCATTCTTTTCTGCGGTAGGATTGTAGTTTGTGTTGGTATTTACATCATAAACATAAATGTCACCACTCTCTGATTGAACCCATTCAATCGCCGCAACTTCAATCTTAGCAATTTTTAGGAAGTTTTCATAAGCTTCTCTTCGGTCATCTGGTAGAGGTTCTGTAATCTGGAATTTCTCAGACGTTTCCAGTTGCTCTGGTCTCTTACCGATTTGGCAACCATCTGCTGGGCACAGTTGGAAACCATCTGAAGAATCGATTGAAACAGTATAAAGGAACTTCTGGTTGATAAACTCTGAACGACGGATACGTCCATCACTTGGCTTGATGTAGGCTTGTAACAAGGTAATACCGTCCACTGAAGGTTCAAAGAGGGGACTATTGACATAGGCTTCAAGTTCTTCTTCATTTTGAAAGAGTTGAACCCCCAATCCTTTACCTGCTCGATTATGTTTGGTAATCAAAGGATAGATGTTCAATTTTCTGGCTGCTTCAATGATATTTTCTTGACCCAAAACTGCAACTGTCGCAGGAGTCTCAATGCCCGACTCGTTTAACTTCAAGTATTGTTTGATTTTACTGATTTCAAGATTGATAGCAGCTGTTCCATTCACAACCTTGCGTCCATGTGCTTCTAACCAAGTAATCACCTGCTCTGTAAATTCTGGTGCATAGCGATGTCCTCTTGTGTGAGAGGATGCAGACATGCGATTATAAAAGATACCTTGTGGCGGTGGACTTTGCAGATCCAAAATTCCACTAGACAAATCCCACAATTCATAAGGAACTTCTAACTCTTCCAACCATTTGACCAAATGCTGGGTCCATTCAAGATTCTCATGAATTACATAAACTTTTGCTTCACTCATTACTCATATCTCCTTAAGAAAAGCTGACTGATAGTTGGCTTTCCTTTTCTTCTTCTAAAATATATCCTTCTGTTTTTTCAATAACGCCGACTGTTAAGATTTGACCTAAAACATTGATCATAGTACGGCCAGCATTGACAAAGAAATCAACTGCAAAAATCAAGGCTACTCCTTCAACTGGCAAGCCCAATTGAGGTGCTGCAGCTAGTAGAAGCACGATAGCACCTGATGGTACAGTTGCTGCAGTTTTTCCAATCAAGGTCAAAAGCAAAACAGTAAACAAGAGACTTGATAAAGAAAATTGAATGCCGTAGGCATGGGCGATAAAGATTGTCGCTACTGAGAAATAAACTGCTGCTCCCTCTAAGTTAAAAGTATATCCTAAAGGAATAACTAAATCAATTGTATGCTCATCATGCCCCTGTTTTTTCAAATCTTTAAGAAGGGATGGTAAGACCACACTAGAACTTCCAGTAACAAAAGCCAAAGTTAAGAGACTCCAATTTTCACGAAAGGCTGACAAATACGGTACTTTAAAGAATAGAGCGATCAAAGGGAAAATAAGGAGAACCAATACAGCATAAGCCAAATAAGTTCCAATGACAAATTGACCAAGCCCTATCAATTTATCAAGGCCAGTAGTTGCAACATCTTTTGCGATAAATCCAAAAATTCCAATCGGTGAAAGTTTGACAATTACTGCAACAATCTTGTAGATGGCTTCAATCCAGATTTGGAAACCTTCGATAATCTTCTGAGATTTCTCTGCTTTAAGATTCCCAATTCCGTAACCAAGAAAGATAGCAAAAACGATAATGGGCAAAAGAGCACCTTCTGAAAGAGACTTGACGATATTTGATGGAATAAAACCAAGCAAAAATTCGCTAAATTTGACATTATTGGCAATTCCATCAAGGTTTCCACCAGTTTGACCGATATTCACTACTTGACCAAATCCTAAATAGTAACTAGCAAATACAAACAAAAGAGTAATTGCAGTTGTTACTGCGAAAAAGTAAACCAAACTCTTGGTCAATATTTTTCCAAAAGATTTTTTCCCGATAACACCAGCTACCGCAACAACGATAGTTGGGAAGATTAGCGGAATGATAACCATATTGATCAATTTAATAAAGGCTTGTCCTAAAAATTGATAAAAGCCTGCAAATTGTGGCCAGATGACTGCAGCAATCACCCCCAAGACCAAAGCCACCAATAATTGAATTCCTAGTGAGAGTTTTGACCATAACGTAACTAATTTCATAAGAAACTCCTTTGTTTTATTTGCTACTCATTCTACTACTATTCTTCACTTCTGACTAATATATATTTTCTTTGTTGAACATAAAAAAGATTTATATTGAGAGTTCAAACTATCATCGTACCGAACACATGATTCATTCTATTCAAGCAGGAATTATAAAATCTGTTTCTTACCAATGATTTTTTGCTAAAACAGTGATAAATCACGGAATTTACTTTTCTATTCTCAAAATTTTATGATACAATAATGGTATGATTTTAATGAAACTTGCTTCCATCTTGCTTTTGGTACTAACCTTAGCTCTGGCGATTATTTTAAGCAGACTCTTTAAGTTAAAGAAAAAGGGCATCAATGCTGCTGATTTAGCTTTTCCTTTTCTAATTTTTGAATATTATTTGATTACGGCTAAGATGTTTACACACAATCAACTTCCAGTATTGGGAACGGCCTTATCAATACTAGCAATTGTGTTGGTCTTTTTCTTCTTAAACAAAAGACGTAGCTTTTATTATCCCAAATTTATTAAATTCTTTTGGCGAGCTGGATTTTTACTAACACTGCTCATCTATATCATCATGATTGTTCAAATTTTCGTGATGAAATAGTCAACTATTATAATATAGCCCACCAGCACCTCGATCTTGGCCACTAAATGTTCCATCTGAGGCACTTTTCTGATAAAATTATAAAAAAGTTAAAATAGGAGATAAATCAAGTGAAAAAAACGCTCTTGGCAAGTGCCATTACGCTTTCAGTTTTTGGTCTAACAAGCAACCTTAGCTATGCTGAGGAAAACCAAGCACAGTCTACCCCAGTAGAAACAACACACAGTGAAACCTCTACTGACAAAGTGGAGAAAAACAGTCTCCCAGCCAAGGAAACTGAACCTTCAACTGAGGCAAATGCCAATCAAACAACAAATCCAGCTAAGAAAGAAGAAGACAAGGCTCCTGAAGTCCAAAAAGATGGTTGGGTATTCGAGGAAAATATCTGGCGCTTCTATGAAAATAATGCCCCTGTTCTAAACTGGAAAAAAATCCACGGGAAATGGTACTACTTCAACAAAGATGGAATCATGTTGAACGATACTATTTTTGATGGATATATCCTGACTAGTAGCGGGGCTATGGTCGATTCTGGCTGGAGTAAACTCCAAGATAAATGGTATTACGCTAACACTTATGGAAAAATTTCTCAACAGAAATGGGAAAAGATTGGTGGTGTCTGGTACTATTTTGACCAAGACGGTATCATGCTCAGCAACACAATTTTTGACGGCTATCTATTAACGAATAGCGGCGCCATGGCTGAGAGTGCTTGGGTAAAACAAGATGGACAATGGTACTATGCACTTGCTTCTGGTAAAGTCATCAAAAACAAGTGGGAAAAAATTGGTGGTTCTTGGTACTACTTTGACAAAGATGGTATCATGCTAAGTAAGACAATTTTTAACGGATACCTTCTCTCCAATAGTGGAGCTATGGCTGAAAGGTCCTGGGTTTATTTAGAAGGAAAATGGTACTTCGCCCAAACATCTGGTCGTCCAACTCAAGAGAAATGGGAAAAAGTCGGTAGCTCGTGGTACTATTTTAACAAAGAAGGTATTATGGCCAATAACCAATGGATAGGTAGCTACTATCTAAAAGCTAGCGGAGCTATGGCCGAAAAAGAATGGATTTTCGATAAAAACTATAATAGCTGGTTCTACTTAAAATCTGGTGGTGCATATGCAGCGCGTGAATGGATCGGCTCTTACTACCTCAAGTCAGGTGGTTACATGGCTAAGAGCGAATGGATTGACGACAGCTACTACAATGCCCGTTACTATGTGGATGAAAATGGTGTCTATGTCACGGGAACTCGAAAAATCGATGGAACAGCACATCAGTTCCAAAGTAATGGAAAATGGATTGGTGAAGTACCTATAAGTCGTGGATTTGAAAAAGGGAAATACACGAAAACTGTTTTCTTAGATCCAGGACATGGTGGAAAAGATCCTGGTGCTGTTTATTATAACACTCAGGAAAAAGACCTAACCATGCAAATTTATCAAAAACTACGTAAGGAACTCCAGGGTCTTGGTTATACCGTTCTTTCTTCGAGAGATAGTGATGTCTATGTCGACTTTGTCACTGAACGTTCAAAAATGGTTAACAAAACGGACTCAGACATGTTCATCAGTATTCACTTCAATGCAAGCGGGAATCCTGCTTCAGGGAGATCTGGTATTCAAACTTACTCTTACGAAGAAGACAGTGGCTATCGTGCTAAGATCAATCCATACTGGCATAACCACCCTGACCGTATCAGTGAAAGCAATCGCCTTGCTGCAGATATCCACTCTTCACTACTAGCTGAAACTGGTGCTAAGGATGCAGGACTCCTACAAAGTAGTTTTGCTGTCCTTCGAGAAACTGATAAACCAGCTGTTCTATTGGAATTGGGCTATATTGATAATTTCAATGAGAATCAACAAGTCCGCAGTGACGCCTACCAAAACAGATTGGTTGCAGGTATCGTTAAGGGAATTCAAAAATATTACGCAGGTCAATAAAGAAAAAGTCTCGAGAAAATCTCGAGATTTTTTGTATTATTCTTCTTACTTGTTGGCTTCAGGAAAGAGAAAACCAATCCCCACACAGGCCAGAACTCCAGCACCGATAACCAAACCGCTTGAAAGTGGCAAGAGATCAAGAGTGGCATTGGCGATGATAAAAGCAATAATCAAGCACATAATACTGGCCTTATAATCTTTTTTCACCAAATTCTCAAGAGTAAAAAACAGAAATAAACCTACTGGAAATAGTGCCCAGATGTTAACATCCAAACTCGGCCATCCAACAAAGCCAAAATACAAGACTACTACTGCAACAACTAAAAATCCAATACCTAATACTTTTTTCATGATACGACCTCATTTTCTATTTTGTTAAGAAGTTTTATCTCCCTTTAACAATTACAACTATAACAGAAATAAAAATGGTCAACAATAGCTTTTGTCTATGTGGCAGACATGATAGACTATGTGGTCAGAATTTTTCTTCACCCACTATAGTTGACAAATAGCTAATCTTTTTTAATCAGAATATTAGCCTTCTTTTTTCTTATGAGCTACAAGACCAAATCCATACATTACTCCAAGAAGTCCAAGTGCTGCTATCTTCAGTAGCAGTATTTGGCAACTGAGGAGTATTTTCTTTAGCATAGTTTGCTTTCTCTGGAGTTACCGGTGTTGAAATCTTTTTGTAGACTTGCTCTGCATCTCCATCTGGAAGTTTCTTATCCTCTACTAAAAAGATTTACTTTATTTTCTAATAAAACAACGTTCTTGCACAACTTCCTATTACTCATAAATTTATACAGTCTACTAATAATAGCTTGCTATACTCACTTTATTATTCTAAAATTACAGTCACAAAGAGTTCATTATTGCAATAAATATCTAATTCATTTTCAGAATTATCACTAAAC
This sequence comes from Streptococcus infantis, assembly GCF_047460405.1. GTDB lineage: Bacteria > Bacillota > Bacilli > Lactobacillales > Streptococcaceae > Streptococcus > Streptococcus infantis_Q. The sequence continues at coordinate 71,892 of NZ_JASHGH010000010.1, forward strand.
ACTCCACCACCTTTTTTATAAAAATAAACTTCTAAATTACCTTCATACTCGACTTCAAAATTAGAATCTGCTTCTATAGTCAATTGAGAAAACATGGGCTCATATCAAAAAGCACCTCAAAAAGGTATTACCAACTTGCAATACTTTTTTGAGGCTCTCTTGTCTTGTTCTTATTTCAATTGACTATAATATTTTTGCCCCCCTTTTGCTTACTACTAAAGTTTGATATACTCCCCTTATAGTGGACAGTGAAAAAAACAAAATTTCACTAGAAACTACAGGGGGAGTTTTCGTATGTCAAAAAGAGGTCCGAAATCAGTGGAGGAGAAGTTAGAAGTTGTTCATCTTTACCTTGAACAAGGGAAGTCAATATCTATTTTGACCAAAGCATTTGGAGTAAATGGTGACACAATCAGAAATTGGATTCGTAAGTATCAAACAGAAGGTGTCGAAGGGCTCAAGGAGCGTCATAGCTGGAAGAAATATAGTTCAGAGTTAAAAGAAAAGACTGTAACAGATTATCTTGCAGGTAGAGGTGGTTTATCTTGAATCAAATTTTCATTCATTTTGCTTTATCCCTTAAAGGTTACGATGGTTGCTCCAGATCCGCCTGCATTTTGTGGTGCATAGCCAAAGCTCTTGACCTGTTTATTTCTTTGTAGGTACTTAGTCACCCCTTCACGGATGACTCCTGTACCGATACCATGGATGATGTCAACTTGGGCCATATTGTTGAGCAGGGCTTGGTCGATAAAGGCATCCAAGGCTTCCATAGCCTCCTCGTAGCGTTTGCCACGAAGGTCTAGTCGAGCTTGTGGACCTTTTCCTGCTGCACGTTTAACGACGTTAACTTGTTTCTTCTTGACTGGCGCTTCTTTCTGGGCTTGAACCAAGTCAAACTCTTTTTCTTCAAGCGTCATCTTAATCAAGCCAACCTGTGCTTCCCAACGTCCATCCTTGAGTTGATTGGTCAAGGTACCACGTTGACCATAGCTTAAAACGATAATATCATCTCCAACTTTTGGAGCTCGTTTTTTCTTGGCCTTCTGAAGAACCTTGTTTTTAGAAAGGTCAACTTTTTCAGGGGCTAATTTTTTGAGCTTAGCTTTGGCTTCGATAATTTCATGTGGCTTCAGTTGGGATTTACTGTGAAGATTTTTAAGTATATCATCACTCTCAGATAGTGCTAAGTCAACAATCTCAGCAGCTTGTTCTCGCGCCTTATTGAGTTCAGTTTCCTTTTCACGGTTGAGCTCGTTATAAAGTTTTTTAAGGGCACGGTTCATCTTGAGGTTTTCTTGCTCGACTTGGCGAATATTTTCAAGACGTTTTCGACTTTCAAGTGTCTGCTCTTCCAATTGCTCAATGATACGATTAACATCGTTGTCTTGGTCAATTTGCTTACTAGCGTCACCTACGATGACATCTGACAAGCCTAGACGTTTAGCAATCTCAAAGGCATTACTTCGACCAGGAACTCCCTGCATGAAACGATAAGTTGGGCGCAAGCTAGCTGTATCAAACTCCATGCTTGCATTTTGAACATAGGCAGTTTCAATACCATAGGCTTTAAGTTCAGGATAGTGAGTGGTTGCCATAGTCTTGACCTGACGCAAACGCAAGTCTTCTAAGATAGACATGGCAAGGGCTGCACCTTCTTGGGGATCTGTACCAGCACCAAGCTCATCTAATAGCAAGAGCGAGTTTTGGTTGACCTTACCCAGAATATCAACGATGTTGGTCATGTGACTAGAGAAGGTTGAGAGACTTTGCTCGATGGATTGTTCATCTCCGATATCTGCGAATATCTCCTCGAAAATCCCTACACGACTACCCTTATCAGCTAAAATTGGCAGACCAGACTGGGCCATCAACTGGGTCAAACCTAAGGTCTTGAGCATAATGGTCTTACCACCCGTATTAGGACCAGTGATGACGATAGCTGTTAAATCTTTCCCAAAGTGCACATCATTTGCGACTGCATTTTTTACAAGAGGATGACGAACGTGAAGCAGTTGAATCTCCTGTCCCTCAGACACTTGAGGTACTACTGCCTCCGTCTCTTGAATAAAGCGAACCTTAGCACGAATCAGGTCCAAATGTCCAATAATCCATGCATCATTGGCGATTTCAGCTGCATGAGGTCTTACTCTTTCAGAGAGTTCTTGGAGGATACGCATCATCTCATAGCGTTCGTCTGCACGAAGACTTGCGATTTCCTCACTTAGCTTGACCACTTCACGTGGTTCGATATAAACAGTGTTCCCACTGGCAGAAATATCATGTACTACACCAGCAATCTTGTTACGATAGGTATTCTTAACTGGAAGAACTTGGCGACCATTTCTACTTGCGATGATACCTTCTGTCAGCATCTGAGCTTTTTGTTTGAGAAGATCTTGCAGGACATCACGGACTTGACTTTCACTATCATGGATTTTTCGACGGATTCGTGCCAAATCCTCACTAGCAAAGTTCTCAATAAATCCAGCTTCGTTGATTGCTTGTAGATTTCCCTGTAAATGTGGAAAATCATGAAGTTTCTCAAACCAACTTGCCAGGTGGTCTAAACGTACATTTTCAAGATTGTCATAAAAATTCTGCAATTCACGACTGGCAAAGATGACACGTTTGAGAAGGAGAAATTCCTCGATGTTGAGATCAGCACCCATTTCCAAACGTTTGGAGGTCGCTGCAATATCTTTTGTTGCAGAAATGCTGAAATGAGGATGCTCGACAAAGAGTTCTTGCATTTCCTTCATCTCTACAAAAGCTTGTCTAATCTTGTCTCCTTTATCAGTCGGAGCAAGTTCTTTCAACTGCTCTAATCCTTGTTCCGTCAAAAGATGGGGCTCAAATAAAGCCTTGACCTTATTAAATTCTAATGTTTCTAGTATTTTTTTATTCATTTTCTTTTCCTTAGTTATAAGCCTAGGAACCCTGTATTCAAGTTCTAAAGCTTTCTTAAAAGTCTCCTTAACTTTTGGAATTGTAAACAAAAGGCTAGGAATAGTTCCCGCCCTTTTTATCCGATTATTTTGGTTACCCAGAGTTGTTTAATCATATGAGTAGTGATGGGAACACTCTGGATAATATGTTTAGCTACAAAGCTGTTTTCAAGTGAATTTTGAACAATTTGTAAAGGAACAGTCGCAAGAATGGTCAGTATCATCTGGAGGACAAATAAGGTCACAGCCAGAGATAAAACACCTGCACCGATGCGAAAATATTTGCCACCTAACTTTTTGGTTGGTACTAGGTTAAAAAAGAGTCCAATCAAACGACCGATGCAGTAAAATACGGCAAATGCTAATAGATATCCAATACCTGCATAAAAGACTTTGTCCAGCTGGAAAAGTTGATTTGATGGGAAAAAGAAGGTTCCCTGTCCTTCCTGTGGACTTGCATATGGGATCAACAAATCAAATTGTTTCCCTAAAGATTGATAAAAATTTCCTGCAAGAAGAGCTGAAATCACAGTTGCTACAAAATAATAAATCTGTAGAACTAATCCTCTACGATAACCGATATAAAAGCTCCATGCAAGAACCAATAAGAGAAGAACAGAAATCATAGGGAATCCTCAGTCTTGCTCTGTTCTTGTTTTGCTGCTACAACCTGATGACGGAGAGCTTCTAATTCTTGCTCCTTATCATCAAATTCAATCTCACGGCTGAGTTGGGTTGACAAGCTATTGACTGCTAATAAAATAGCGATTGTCTCATCATCCGCTCCAGGCATTTGCTTTTTAATTGCTTCATATTTTTCAGTTGCAACCTTGGCAATTTCCTCCATAAAGAGGTTGTCATGCTCAGTTGTTAGGGTCAATGTTTTTTTTCCGAATGTAAACTTATATCGATTTAAATTTGCCATAAAATTCACCTCACGATATTATACCAAATTTCACTAAGTTTGTCAGTTTTTACCAATTCTGCGGCTTTTATGGTACAATAAGAACTATGGCAAGTATTACATTAACCCCGAGTGAAAAGGAAATCCAAGTCTTTGTTCAGCAATATGAACAGGCACTGACTCCTAGTAAAAATCCTTATATTCGCTACTTTTTGAAGCTTCCGCAGGCAAGTGTTTCCATCTACACTTCTGGAAAAGTCTTGCTTCAGGGAGAAATGGCTGAAAACTATGCCAGTTTTTTTGGTTATCAAGTCAGTCAAGGAACTAGCGGACAAAATTTCCCCTTGATTGGAACAGATGAGGTGGGAAATGGTTCCTACTTCGGTGGTCTAGCTGTAGTAGCATCCTTTGTGACTCCTGACCAGCATGACTTCCTACGAAAACTAGGTGTAGGGGATTCTAAGACTCTGACAGACCAAAAGATTCGTCAGCTTGCCCCCCTGCTTAAGGAGAGAATCCAGCACCAAGCGCTACTTCTTTCTCCCAGTAAGTATAATGAAGTCATTGGGGAGCGCTACAATGCCGTTTCCGTAAAGGTAGCCCTGCACAATCAAGCAATTTTTCTCCTCCTCCAAAAGGGAGTCCAGCCAGAAAAGATTGTGATCGATGCTTTTACGAGTGCTCAAAACTATGAGAAGTACTTAAAAAAGGAAGCCAATCATTTTTCTAATCCAGTCAGTCTGGAGGAAAAAGCCGAAGGTAAGTACTTGGCTGTCGCAGTAAGTTCTATCATTGCGCGTGATCTATTTCTGGAAAATTTAGAAAATCTGGGTAGAGAACTTGGCTACCAACTTCCAAGCGGGGCTGGGACAGCTTCTGATAAGGTAGCTAGCCAAATCCTTCAAGCTTATGGTATGCAGGGACTTAACTTCTGCGCCAAACTTCATTTTAAAAATACTGAAAAAGCAAAAAAACTGCTAGAAAGGTAAATTATGAAATATTTTAAATCGTTTTTAAAAGAGTGGAGTTTTATCCTCATTATCACTCTTATCGCCCTTAGTCGTCTCTTTCTCTGGAGGAATGTCAGTGTAGAAGGACATTCAATGGATCCTACCTTAGCAGATGGAGAAGTCCTCTTTGTGGTTAAACATCTCCCAATCAATCGTTTTGATATTGTGGTTGCTCATGAAGACGATGGGAACAAGGATATCGTTAAACGGGTCATTGGTATGCCAGGAGATACCATTCGTTATGACAACGATAAACTCTATATTAACGGTCAAGAAACTGATGAACCCTATTTAGCAGAATACCTCAAGCGTTTCAAGGAAGATAAACTCCAAAGCACTTATACTGGAACTGGTTGGGATGGTAAAAAGGGAGAATACTTTAGAACTTTAGCTCAAAAGGCTCAGGCCTTTACCCTAGATGTTAATTACAACACTAGCTTTACCTTCACTGTACCAGAGGGTGAATACCTCCTACTGGGTGATGACCGTCTGGTATCTAGCGACAGTCGACATGTTGGTACCTTTAAGGCAAAAGATATCACCGGTGAAGCCAAATTCCGCTTCTGGCCACTCAAGCGTATCGGAACATTTTAAAAACTAGGAAGAGGCCGAGAATTTTCCATCTCAGCCTCTTCTCATTCTATTTTGACTAAATCTGGGATAAATTTTCTCAGACACTATTGTAAGGAATTTTATGGAAGTTTATTTTTCAGGCACCATTGAGCGCATTATCTTTGAAAATGTCAGCAATTTTTTCCGTATTTTGCTCCTAGATATTGATGATACCAATGCTGAAGACTTTGATGATTATGAAATCATCGTCACAGGTACCATGGCTGATATCATTGAAGGAGAGGAATACACCTTTTGGGGACAAATCGTCCAACACTCCAAATATGGTGAACAGCTACAAATGACTCGCTATGAGAGAGCCAAGCCGACTAGTAAGGGCTTGGTCAAGTATTTCTCCAGCAGTCATTTCAAGGGAATTGGACTCAAAACAGCCCAGAAAATTGTGGATATTTACGGTGAAAACACTATTGACAAAATCTTAGAAAATCCAGACAAACTCCGGTCTATCGCTGGCCTCTCTGCTAAAAATCGTGAAGCCTTTGTCTCAACCCTTCGTCTTAATTACGGAACAGAGATGGTCTTAGCCAAACTGGCTAATTACGGCATCCCAAATAAACTAGCCTTCCAGATTCAAGACTTTTACAAGGAAGAAACGCTAGATATTGTCGAGAACTATCCCTATCAACTGGTCGAGGATATCAAGGGCTTGGGATTTACCATCGCTGATCAACTGGCCCAAGAATTGGGGATTGAGAGCCAGGCTCCCGAGCGCTTCCGTGCTGGTCTCGTCCATAGCCTCTTTCAAGGTTGCATGGAAACAGGAGATACCTATATGGAAGCTAGAGACTTGTTGGAGCAAACCCTTAATCTTCTAGAATCCTCCCGTCCAGTCGAACTAGAGCCGAGTCAAGTTGCCCAAGAACTTGCTTATCTGATTGAAGAAGATAAGGTTCAGCAGATTGACACCAAAATCTTTGATAATAGCCTCTTTTTTGCAGAAGAAGGGATTCGTAGTCATCTCATCAGAATCCTCGAAAAAGGTCAGAGTAAAAAACAGGATCTAGAAACCATCCAAGATCATATCACAGCTGTTGAGGAAGAACTGGGGATTGAGTATGATAGCATTCAAAAACAGGCCATCTGCGATGCAATCCAAAACAAAGTCTTTATCCTTACAGGTGGACCTGGTACAGGTAAGACTACTGTTATCAACGGCATTATCGCTGTCTATGCTCTCTTAGAAGGACTGGATATCAAGAAAAAGAGCAATCTGCCCATTCTCCTAGCCGCTCCCACTGGTCGCGCGGCTCGTCGCATGAATGAGTTGACAGGCTTGCCTAGTGCAACTATTCACCGCCACCTGGGCATGACTGGAGACGACGATACCAGCCATCTGGAAGATTATCTGGATGCTAACTTTATCATTGTTGACGAGTTTTCCATGGTAGATACTTGGCTAGCTAACCAGCTCTTCTCCAATATCTCCTCTACCAGTAAAATCCTCATCGTTGGTGATAGTGACCAGCTGCCTTCTGTCAGTCCTGGTCAAGTCCTAGCAGATTTACTCCAGATACCAACCATCCCTCAAACACGTTTGGAAAGAATCTACCGTCAGAGCGAAGAATCGACCATCGTCACTCTTGCAAGTCAGATTCGTCAGGGAATATTGCCTGCAGATTTTACCCAGAAAAAAGCAGATCGCTCCTACTTTGAAATCGCTAGTAACCATATCCCTGCTAGCATTGAAAAAATCCTAGGTGCTGCTATCAGAAGTGGCATCCCTGCTCGTGATATTCAGGTTCTTGCCCCTATGTACCGTGGAACTGCTGGTATTGATGCCATCAACCAGCTCATGCAAGACCTACTCAATCCTCCACAAAAAGACCAGCTTAGCTTTGAAGCTCCTCAGTGTCACTATCGAACAGGAGATAAGGTCATCCACCTAGTTAACGATGCAGAGGTCAATGTTTTTAATGGAGACTTAGGCTACATCACGGACCTCATTCCTGGAAAATACACTGAATCTAAACAAGATGAAATGATGATTGATTTTGATGGGAACGAGGTTTCCTATCCTCGAAATGAATGGTACAAGATTCGCTTAGCCTATGCCATGAGTATCCATAAGTCTCAGGGTAGCGAGTTTCCTGTTGTGATTCTTCCGATTACTAGTGCTAGCAAACGCATGCTGGAGCGCAATCTCATCTACACTGCTATCACTCGGGCCAAAAGTAAACTGATTTTACTAGGCGAAATACAGGCCTTTGACTATGCAACCAAGCACATCGGGACAGCACGCAAGACCTATCTAATTGAACGTTTCGCTGACCTAATGGAGAATGCAGAGGAAACAAACCAACTTGCAACCGATACTGCCATCTCAACATACACTGAACAATCCTATATTCTAACCGAAGAAAACTGGACTAGTATCCCAGCTATGATTGGGATTAGCCAAGAAGACCTACAAGAATTTTTCGGAAAATAAAGTATAAGAAAACCCACCGAATCGGTGGGCTTTTATCTTTTCAGATTATTTTACTGTTGCAGTGCTTGTGATCAATTCAACAGCTTTTTTGATTGTGATATCGTGTTTCAACATATCAGCTGAAAGCAAGTTTTGTACTTGAGCAACTTCCATGTTGTAATCTGCAGCCAATTGCTCGATTTCTTTTTGGATTTCTTCGTCAGTAGCGTCAAATCCTTCAGCTTTCGCAACTGCTTCGATAACAAGGTTAGTCTTCGTACGTGACTCAGCTTCTGCTTCGTATTGTTTGTGAAGGTCTTCTTGAGTAGTTCCAGTGATTTGGAAGTACATGTCAGGGTTAATACCTTGACGTTGCAAGTTTCCAAGGAATTCATTTACTGAACGGTGAACTTCTTCGTGGATCATTTCTTCTGGAAGTTCTACGATTTCAGCATTTTCAACTGCTTTATCGATTGCTGCACCTTCAACTGCATCCTTGTATGCTTCTTCTTTAGCAGCAGCCAATTCGTTGCGGTATTTTTCTTTCAATTCAGCAAGTGTTTCAACTTCTTCGTCGATATCTTTTGCAAGTTCATCGTCAAGAGCTGGAACTTCTTTAGCTTTTACTTCGTGGATAGTTGTCACGAATTTAGCTTCTTTACCAGCAAGGTCTTCTGCTTGGTAGTCTTCTGGGAATGTTACGATAACATCAACAGTTTCACCAGCTGAGTGTCCAACCAATTGGTCTTCGAAACCAGGGATGAATTGACCTGAACCAAGTCCAAGTGAGAAGTTTTCACCTTTTCCACCGTCAAATTCAACACCGTCAATAGAACCAACAAAGTCGATAACAACAGTGTCGCCGTTTTCAGCAGCAGCTTCTTTGATCACCAATTCAGCCAAGTTGTTGCGTTCACGTTCGATACGTTCTTCAACATCAGCATCAGTTACTTCTTTTTCTACATCAACTGATACTTCAAGGTTTTTGTAGTCACCCAATTTAACTTCAGGTTTTGTAACAACTTCAGCAGTGATAACCCAATCTTGACCTTTTTCCATTGAAGTTACGTCAATTTTTGGTTGTGCAACGACTTCAAGACCAGCTTCTTTTACAGCTGCTTCATAAGCGTTTGGCAAAAGAGCGTTCATAACGTCTTGGTAAAGTGACTCTTCACCAAATTTTTTGTCGAAGATAGGACGTGGAAGATGACCTTTACGGAAACCAGGAACGTTAAGAGATTTCTTTACTGAGTTAAATACACGATCCAATTCTGGTTTGATTTGGTCTTGAGAGATAGTGAAAGTCAAGACACCACGGTTTGTTTCTTTGTTTTCAAATGATACAGACATTCTGTCATTTCTCCTTAAAATTTTTTTAAATACAGTCTATTATAACATTTTCCATTGATAAAAGCTAGACTAATGCAGATAAATCTGGCTAAAACACATTTTGGGTAATTTGGCTAATTTCTCTAGAAGTTAGTTTGCAAATTTAGACATAAAAATTTAAGTTTGATTCATTTTAAGTATTACACCTACTATATATAGTAGATTGAAATAAGGTATGAACAAAGAGATTAGGAAAGTCAAAGTAATTTCTAGAAATGTTTTAGAATCTGTATCGTACTATTCTAGGTTCAATCCATTATATAAAAAGAAGACAAACATTCTTAAAATGTTTGCCCTCTTAATGCTATAGACTCTATCATCTAGTCCAAAGTAATTTCAATAAGATTAAATATTTATTCTAATCTTCTTTTTTCTTTTGGGCTAAACCTAATAGCGTTGTTGCCATTCCAATGATTCCAAGTCCAGTCATAACCGTATTTGAATCTGTACCAGTATTTGGCAATTCGCGAACTACTTTTTCAGGATTCAAAGGTTTTGGTTCTGGATTTGGAGTGCCAGGTGTCTCTGGTCTTGGCTCTGGAGTTGGGACATTAGGAGTTTTTGGTACGATTGGAACGTAGATGATTGGGGTGTCTTCACCTGGATTTGTTGGAAGATTTGGAAGTTCCTTACCTGGTTCTACTGGTTTACCTGGTTTGCTTGGATCTTTTGGATCTGGCAAGTATGGTTTGTAGCCTGGTACGTCTGGAACAACTGGTTTTCCTGGTTTTGTTGGATCTGTTGGATCATTTGGATATTTCACATCTGGTGTTGATGGGAAGTTTGGATCATCAGATTTTGGAACCAAGCTTCCAAGTGGTTTATAGGTAACAATCTCTACTACTTCAGGATTTTCTGGAGTAACTGTCTTACCACCAGCTTCTGTCTTATCAGCGTAGTAACCTGGAATTACTGGAACAGATACCTTACCATAAGTATGGCTCTTCTCAGTCCATGTTGTACTTCCATCAGCTTTGTTTTCTTTACCAGTGAATGTGAAGTCGTCTTGGACCTTGTCGGCTGGAGTCTTATCGCCTGCTCCTTCAAACTTAACTGTTTGTTTAGTTGGTTTCTTCACATCATTTACGATTGGTACGTAGATGATTGGGGTGTCGTCACCTGGGTTTGTTGGAAGGTTTGGAAGCTCCTTACCTGGTTCTACTGGTTGACCTGGTTTGCTTGGATCTTTTGGATCTGGCAAGTATGGTTTGTAGCCTGGTACGTCTGGAACGACTGGTTTACCTGGTTTACCTGGATCTGTTGGATCATTTGGATATTTCACATCTGGTGTTGATGGGAATTTCGGATCATCAGATTTCGGAACCAAACTGCCAAGCGGTTTGTAAGTAACTGTATCTGTTGCTTCAGGATTTTCTGGAGTAACTGTCTTACCACCGGCTTCTGTCTTATCAGCGTAGTAACCTGGAATTACTGGTACAGATACCTTACCGTAAGTATGGCTCTTCTCAGTCCATGTTGTAGTTCCAGAAGCTTTGTTTTCTTTACCAGTAAATGTAAAGTCATCTTGGACATTGTCTCCTGGAGTCTTATCGCCTGCTCCTTCAAACTTAACTGTTTGTTTAGTTGGTTTAGTCACATCATTTACGATTGGAACGTAGATGATTGGGGTGTCGTCACCTGGGTTTGTTGGAAGGTTTGGTAGCTCCTTACCTGGTTCTACTGGTTGACCTGGTTTGCTTGGATCTTTTGGATCTGGCAAGTATGGTTTGTAGCCTGGTACGTCTGGAACCACTGGCTTACCTGGTTTACCTGGATCGTTTGGATCATTTGGATACTTCACTTTTGGTGTTGATGGGAAGTTTGGATCGTTTGGTTTCTCTGGTTTTGGAACCAAGTTTCCAAGTGGTTTGTAGGTTACTGTATCTGTTGCTTCAGGATTTTCTGGAGTAACTGTCTTACCACCTGCTTCTGTCTTATCAGCGTAGTAACCTGGAATTACTGGTACAGATACCTTACCATAAGTATGGCTCTTCTCAGTCCATGTTGTAGTTCCAGAAGCTTTGTTTTCTTTACCAGTAAATGTAAAGTCATCTTGGACATTGTCTCCTGGAGTCTTATCGCCTGCTCCTTCAAACTTAACTGTTTGTTTAGTTGGTTTCTTCACATCATTTACGATTGGTACGTAGATAATTGGTGTGTCGTCACCTGGGTTTTCAGGAGTGATTGGTTTTCCTGGTTCGACTGGTTTACCTGGTTTGCTTGGATCTTTTGGATCTGGCAAGTATGGTTTGTAGCCTGGTACGTCTGGAACAACTGGTTTACCTGGTTTACCTGGATCTGTTGGATCATTTGGATACTTCACTTTTGGTGTTGATGGGAAGTTTGGATCATCTGGTGTTCCTGGTTTTGGAACCAAGTTTCCAAGTGGTTTGTAGGTTACTGTATCTG
>NZ_JASHGH010000011.1:0-79955 GCF_047460405.1 Streptococcus infantis
TTACTCAAAGTTAAGTGACGATAGCCTAGGAGATACACCTGTACCCATGCCGAACACAGAAGTTAAGCCCTAGAACGCCGGAAGTAGTTGGGGGTTGCCCCCTGTGAGATAAGGAAGTCGCTTAGCTTTAATCCGCCATAGCTCAGTTGGTAGTAGCGCATGACTGTTAATCATGATGTCGTAGGTTCGAGTCCTACTGGCGGAGTATGTAGACGTTCCTTGGAACGTCTTTTTTTTATGTGACTTTCAGTCTGTCTTGCACCTCACGGAGCGAGACAAATAAACCACCCGCTATGCGGGTGCGCGTCGAAGGTTATACAAAAAAACTCCAAACGCGATACAATAAAGGTGTTCAAGCCAATTGTAAAGCGAAAGGAGAAAAATATGGCACAAAAGGCACATAGTTTATCGCACACAAAGTGGCACTGTAAGTATCATATTGTGTTCACCCCTAAGTATAGACGAAAAGTAATCTATAATCAATATCGAAGTAGTTTAGGCGAAATATTTCATCGCTTGTGTAGTTATAAAGGAGTTGAGATTATCGAGGGTCACTTAATGCCAGACCATGTACAATTGAGTGTAAAAGAATATGAGGATCCCTTTAGGGATAGTGGTAAGTAATACCAAGGCCTCTTTAAGAGGCGAGTGACGAGCCAGCTTGAATAAGGTGAAAGCCAGCGTCTTTAGGCGCTGGCTGGTAATTTGGGCTTATAGTCCTGGTTCAAACCACCTGTTAGACGGGTTGTCATTATTTATCTTTCAGAGGTCATTTTTGTCTTTTTATATTTGCCACTTTATTAATATTTAATATTTTTATAAGTTTGTTAGATTTGAGTGTTTTATTTTAAGTTTTTTTTAATAGGTCTTATAAGTAATTCTTTAGTGGATTGTGTGGTCTTGCCATCATAGTTTAGACAGTATTTGTTTCTCTTTCATTAGGAAAATTTTAGATCTTTTTTTGAAATGTAGTATTGTGCACCTGATCTGTTAGTTGTCTTTATCTGTTATTTATTTGAATATTCATTATAGTACATGATAGAAGTATCTTCCCTGGTTCTTCTATTTTTTTGTTATACTCATTTTATCAATAGAAATGGAGTCAAATAAAATGATTGAACAGATTTATGAACAATATCTTGATTTTTATGATGTTATTGAAAAGGAATATAGTTATTTAGTAGATAATGATTTAGAATGGGAAGTTTTTCATCTTAGATTTTTACTCTATTATTTAGCTCGGTACAAGTTTGATATTATGCATCCTTTATTTTCTTACCACTATAGAGCTTGCTACCGTTTGTACATTGAACAGTTATTGATTTCAAATGACTGGGTTGGGGGATAATTTATAATTTTCATATTTCCGAACGATTTTATAGTTTTTTCTTTTCATAATATAAATTTACAATATTTTTTTGATATTAATTTTCTAATTTTCTCTAATTCCCTAATGTTTCTGGTTTTTGGTCTTGAAAAAATTGAGAATCTTTATTATAATAAATTGTAAGATATAATTGCAGGTGAGATTCCTGCCATGTATGTGAGAAAGGAAGAGCCTAAGGGCTCAGACAAGATTATGACTTCAGTTGTTGTTGTAGGTACCCAGTGGGGTGATGAAGGTAAAGGGAAGATTACAGACTTCCTCTCAGCTAATGCAGAAGTGATTGCACGTTACCAAGGTGGTGATAATGCTGGTCACACAATTGTGATTGATGGAAAGAAATTTAAGCTGCACTTGATTCCTTCTGGAATTTTCTTCCCTGAAAAAATTTCTGTCATTGGGAATGGGATGGTTGTAAATCCTAAGTCACTTGTGAAAGAGTTGAGCTATCTTCATGATGAAGGTGTTACAACAGATAATCTACGTATTTCTGATCGTGCGCATGTTATTTTGCCGTATCACATCGAGTTAGACCGTCTGCAAGAAGAAGCTAAGGGTGAAAATAAGATTGGTACTACTATCAAGGGTATTGGTCCAGCTTATATGGATAAGGCTGCTCGTGTTGGAATCCGTATTGCAGATCTTTTGGATAAAGAGATTTTCCGTGAGCGTTTAGAACGTAACCTTGCTGAGAAGAATCGTTTGTTTGAAAAATTGTACGAAAGCAACCCTATTTCAATTGATGATATTTTTGAAGAATATTATGAATATGGTCAACAAATCAAGCAATATGTCACAGATACTTCTGTTATCTTGAATGATGCACTTGATAATGGCAAACGTGTTCTTTTTGAAGGTGCACAAGGGGTCATGTTAGATATTGACCAAGGAACTTATCCGTTTGTTACTTCTTCAAACCCTGTTGCTGGTGGTGTGACAATTGGTTCTGGTGTTGGTCCAAGCAAGATTGACAAGGTTGTAGGTGTATGTAAAGCTTACACAAGTCGTGTTGGTGATGGTCCATTCCCGACTGAATTGTTTGATGAAGTGGGAGAACGCATTCGTGAAGTAGGTCATGAGTATGGTACTACAACAGGTCGTCCACGTCGTGTAGGTTGGTTTGATTCAGTGGTTATGCGTCATAGTCGACGTGTTTCTGGAATTACGAATCTTTCTTTGAACTCTATCGACGTTTTGAGTGGTTTGGATACAGTTAAAATCTGTGTAGCCTATGATCTGGATGGTCAACGTATTGACTACTATCCAGCTAGTCTTGAGCAATTGAAACGTTGCAAACCTATCTACGAAGAATTGCCAGGTTGGTCAGAAGACATCACTGGAGTACGTACTTTGGAAGATCTTCCTGAAAATGCACGTAACTATGTTCGTCGTGTTAGCGAATTAGTTGGCGTTCGTATCTCTACTTTCTCAGTAGGTCCTGGTCGTGAACAAACAAATATTTTAGAAAGTGTTTGGTCATAAGAGATTTTTAAGATTTGTTTAAGATAGTTCAGCTATACTATAGACAGTTACAAGAAGACCTCCTAACTTGTTGTAACAAATATCCTAAACTTTTCTTTTTCATAATAATCTCCCTATAAAGTCACCGCATTCGGTGGCTTTTTTTATGTAGTGAAACATGGTATAATGATAAAATTGATGATAGTCAGTGAAAATTAAAGAGTAAATTAGTTATGAATCGATAAAAATATTATTTTGAAGTTGCAGATGTTAGTATTACATTATGCTAAGGGAATTCTGATATATTTGGAAGAGATTTTAAAAGATAATAAGCAGGAAAAGAGAGAAACTATGGATTATACAGTTGAAGAAAAAGAAGCATTTATGAGAGAGGCCTTGAAGGAGGCAGAGATTGCTTTAGAGCATAATGAAATCCCAATAGGTTGCGTAATTGTAAAGGATGGAGAAATCATTGGTAGGGGCCACAATGCACGTGAGGAGTTGCAACGTGCGGTCATGCATGCGGAAATTATGGCCATCGAGAATGCGAATCTGAGGGAAGAGAGCTGGCGTTTGTTGGACTGCACACTTTTTGTGACCATTGAGCCTTGTGTCATGTGCAGCGGGGCGATTGGGCTTGCCCGTATCCCAAAGGTAGTCTATGGGGCTAAAAATCAGAAATTTGGTGCAGCTGGAAGTCTGTATGATATCTTGACAGATGAGCGTCTTAATCATCGTGTGAATGTTGAGACGGGGATTTTAGAGAGTGAATGTGCAGGTATTATGCAGGAATTTTTTAGAAATCGACGGAAAAAATAATTTCTCTTTTAAAATCTTTGGGAATGTGGTATAATAACTAATGGAGCAACAGTTCTGCGTGAAGCGGGTCAGGGGAGGAATCCAGCAGCCCTAAGCGAAGTGAATTGTGTGCTCTTTTTTTGTGCTTTAAAGAAAATAGTTTAAGTGTGGCTAAAAAAGAATGAGTTTGTTAATAGAAGGGAAAATAAGTGACACTTGAAATATCTTTAAATTTTTTTGTATGATTTTATTGTTTGCTTTTTGATAGGACACTTTTCTTGCTAAATTCCCAAACTAAGTTCCACTGGTTTTAATAATGCTTGATTTCATCGTTTTTGTATCCGAAAAGAATCGAAAAAAAGAGCGCACAAAATCCCCACATCTGAAAGCGTTTCAAATTAAGTTCTGCTATGGTGGAAGTTAGTGTGAGACGTTTGAATGGGGTTGAAGGTTAGTTTTTAGATCTTATGTTGGAGTAATTTAGAAGACTGACAGACGTCTTCTGCAGGTATTTTAGAAATGCCGAGAAGCTTAGGAATTTCTTCTCCGTAAGTAAAAGCAAAGAGTTCATAGGCTGATTTTCCATTCAAAGCAGCGCGCTTGACGCTATTGACATGTGAACAAACGAGATTGATGTCCTCTTGAGTTAAATTGTTAAAGGAAGTTCCCTTAGGTAGAATGTCGCGAATCAACGTGTGATTTTTCTCAATTCTCCCTTTCTGGTCAGAGCGATTAGGGTCACAAAAGAAGAGTTTACTCTCTCCTCGGACATCCATTTCGATGCCATCGACCCTGGCAAACTCACCACCATTATCTGTGAGGATGACAGGAAAGAGTTGGAAGAAATCTTTGTCCGCTTGGTGAAGAGTGTTCTTGATTTTATAAAGGTGTTTGGTAACCTCAAGGGCAGTTTTATTCTCCAGAAGCCTAGCGAAGATAAAGTTACAGAAAGACAGGTTGAAGGTAAGTAGGACTTTACCTCCCATTATGCCCATAACTGTGTCCATTTCCAACCAAGAGTCTAGTTGATTAAGTGCTAAATAGTTTTGGAAATCCTCATAGGAACGGCCTTCTTTAGCTTCTTTAGGGATGGAAGGTAGCTTACTTTTTCTTCTTTCTTTAAATTTAACGGCTCTGGCTAGATCAATAGGAGCGATAGACAGGTATCCTTTTCGGATGTGTCTATAGACGGTTGAGGAGCTGACATTAAGGTTATGAGTCTTGAGGATATGATAGATGTGTTGGCCCTTTTTAACCCCATCAGAAATGACTTTGTCCATGTCCCAGAGAGTCTGAGAGTTGAGAGGAGTTCCTTCACGAGCTTCGACAAGAGTTTGTTCGTAGTGCTTTTGAGCTTGTTTAGCGAGGTAGAAGATTTTTTGATAGCCACAGTTTTGTCTTCTTTTAGAGCACCCATTACAGACAAAGGGAGCTTTATCAAGTAGAGGGCAAGGAAGGTTGTTAGAGGTAGAGTCTCTAATTTGTTTGTTTCGTTTGACTTCTTTAGAAACAGTAGTCGGGTCTTTTAGAATAAGTTGCCCAATAGCTTTGAAGGTTTCACTGCGCTCTAAACCTAGTTGGATATCATGACGGTCTGAAAGTGTAAGGTGTTTATGTTTTGTCATAGTGGACCTCATTTCTAACTCAAACGTCTCACACTTAATTCCACCATAAAAATCCGTTTTAGACTGATTTCCACTTTGGTCAGGAAAGTGGAAGTTACTTTGAGAAATTACCGGACGCTTTTCTTTATTTTATATAGAAGATTTTTCGTGCTTTTTTCGAATAAATAAGATAAAATAGCCTAGAATGAAAGATTAAAAAGAGGGAAAATATGAAAATTCGTGGTTTTGAATTAGTTTCTAGTTTTACAGATGAGAGTTTGCTACCGAAGCGTGAGACAGCACATGCAGCTGGTTACGACTTAAAGGTTGCTGTGCGTACGGTCATTGCTCCAGGTGAGATTGTCCTTGTTCCGACAGGGGTCAAGGCTTATATGCAACCGACAGAAGTGCTTTATCTCTATGATCGTTCTTCAAACCCTCGTAAGAAGGGCTTGGTTTTGATTAACTCTGTGGGTGTCATCGATGGGGATTACTATGGTAATCCTGGGAACGAGGGACATATCTTTGCACAGATGAAAAACATTACTGACCAAGAAGTGATTCTTGAAGTTGGGGAACGCGTGGTTCAGGCTGTCTTTGCTCCATTTTTGATTGCGGATGGCGATGCGGCAGATGGTGTTCGGACCGGTGGATTTGGATCAACTGGGCACTAAGATGAAGATTATCTTTGTACGTCACGGGGAGCCAGATTACCGTGAGTTAGAGGAGCGTTCCTATACTGGATTCGGGATGGATTTGGCGCCCTTATCAGAGGAGGGAAGACAGCAAGCTCAGGAACTGAGCAAAAATTCTTTGCTACACTCAGCTGATCTACTAGTTTCTTCTGCAGTCACAAGAGCTTTAGAGACTGCTAGCTATGTGGCTTGTGCTACTGGACTTCCTTTGAGAGTGGAGCCATTATTGCATGAATGGCAAGTCTATGAAAGTGGCGTAGAGAATTTTGAAAAAGCTCGTACTCTGTTTCTAGGAAATAATGGGGAGTTATCTCCTAATAGTCCTATTCAATATGAGACAGCTGAGGAAATGAGGTCTCGGTTTCTAGACTCTATGCGCAAGTATCGAGACTATCAGACAGTCGTTGTTGTCACTCATCGAATGCTCATGCGCCAGTTTGTGTCAAATGAGAAGATTGATTTTTGCCAAGTGATTGAGTGTGAGATAGAGATATAGAAAGAAGCACAATTAAATGAGCTATAAGGATTTTCAAGCTTTTACCGCAGAAAATTGTCAAGGGTATAAGAAGGTGTCTGAGATTAGTATTGGAGGTTTTCTTTACTTGGCTTTTCTTCCAGTAGACTATCAAAAAATCCTTTGCATTTCTTCAGAATATATGTCCATCATCGATAGTGAAAAAAGTCAAGTCACTCTAATAGATGGGGATTACGATGAGATAGAGTTAGTAGCTATGTGTGAAGGTTACGATTCTCCTATCCCTATCGCTGGACAATATGGTGGAAGCCTTCCTTTGTATAATGGTAAAGACATCCGAGTGACAATGGATAAAGACCAATCTGAAGAATATCCGATTTTAACCATTTATTGGGAAGAGAATAAAGAAACTAGGACTCAAATTTATAAAGGTTATTTACCCTATATTTTTGGATTTAGTCCTGATGGGGAGTATTATGTCCATGTGGATGATGGTGGACTGATTGTTCTGAAAAGAAATAGTTACTGATTTGGAAAATTAATAAGAGATTTTAAAAATGAAAGGATTAGAATCATCGCAAAGAAAAAAGCGACATTTATATGTCAGAATTGTGGATATAATTCCCCTAAATATTTAGGACGTTGTCCAAACTGTGGGTCTTGGTCTTCTTTTGTTGAGGAAGTCGAGGTTGCAGAAGTCAAGAATGCGCGTGTGTCCTTAACAGGTGAGAAAACCAAGCCCATGAAACTGGCTGAAGTGACCTCCATCAATGTCAATAGAACCAAGACTGAGATGGAGGAGTTCAACCGAGTTCTTGGTGGAGGTGTAGTACCAGGAAGTCTTGTCCTTATCGGTGGGGATCCTGGGATTGGGAAATCAACTCTGCTCTTACAAGTCTCAACCCAGCTGTCTCAAGTGGGGACAGTCCTCTATGTCAGTGGGGAGGAGTCTGCTCAGCAAATCAAGCTACGAGCAGAGCGCTTGGGTGATATTGATAGTGAGTTTTATCTCTATGCTGAGACCAATATGCAGAGCGTGCGGGCAGAAGTAGAGAGAATCCAGCCAGACTTCCTCATTATCGACTCTATCCAGACCATCATGTCTCCTGAGATTTCTGGAGTTCAGGGTTCTGTTTCCCAGGTACGTGAGGTGACTGCAGAACTCATGCAGCTGGCCAAAACCAATAACATTGCCATCTTTATTGTCGGGCATGTGACCAAGGAAGGAACCTTGGCGGGACCTCGTATGTTGGAGCATATGGTGGATACGGTGCTTTACTTTGAAGGGGAACGCCACCATACCTTCCGTATCTTGAGGGCGGTCAAAAACCGTTTTGGTTCGACAAATGAAATTGGGATTTTTGAGATGCAGTCAGGTGGCTTGGTTGAGGTGCTCAATCCTAGTCAAGTTTTCCTAGAAGAACGTTTGGATGGAGCGACTGGCTCATCAATCGTTGTGACCATGGAAGGAACCCGTCCTATTCTTGCGGAGGTTCAAGCCTTGGTAACACCGACTATGTTTGGTAATGCCAAGCGGACTACAACAGGCCTTGATTTCAATCGTGCTAGTCTGATTATGGCTGTTTTGGAGAAACGTGCAGGGCTTCTCTTGCAAAATCAGGATGCCTATCTCAAATCAGCTGGTGGTGTCAAATTGGATGAGCCTGCCATTGACTTGGCTGTTGCGGTTGCCATTGCTTCGAGTTACAAGGATAAACCAACCAACCCTCAGGAATGTTTTGTGGGAGAGTTGGGCTTGACTGGAGAGATTCGGCGTGTGAATCGTATCGAGCAGCGCATCAATGAAGCAGCAAAACTTGGATTTACAAAAATCTATGTACCAAAGAATTCTTTAACTGGAATCAAACCACCTAAAGAAATTCAGGTGATCGGAGTGACCACTATTGGAGAAGTCTTGAAGAAAGTATTTTCCTAATAGTCTTACTCAGTTTTAGATTGCAAAACACTTTATAGCCAATATTTATTAAAAACAAGGAGGAATTTCTGATGAAATTTTCTATGGACAGTCATATGCAATTTCCTTTGGTAGAGTTGTCACTCAATCAAGGAGAAACCGTCTATATCCAGCGAGGTAGTATGGTCTACCACACGCCTAACGTAAGCCTCAATACCCAGCTCAATGCCAGCGGTTCTGGTTTGGGACGTTTTGTCAAAGCTGTAGGACGTTCAATGGTTTCTGGCGAAAGCACCTTCATTACTCAAGCAGTTGCAGAGTCTGACAACGGCAACCTTGCTTTAGCACCAGATACTCCCGGTCAAGTGATTGCTCTTGAACTAGGTGAAAAACAATATCGACTGAATGATGGGGCTTTTCTAGCTCTTGATGGTACAGCTTCCTATACTATGGAGAGTCAGTCTATTGGTAAAGCTCTGTTCGGAGGGCAAGGAGGTCTCTTTGTGATGACTACCCAAGGTCAGGGAACTCTCTTGGCCAATGCTTTTGGCTCTATCAAGAAAATTGAGCTACAAAACCAAGAAATAACCATTGACAATGCCCATGTGGTGGCTTGGAGTCAATCTTTGGACTATAATATCCACTTAGAAAATAGCTTCTGGCAGTCTATTGGTACAGGCGAAGGAGTGGTGAATACCTTCCGAGGAACTGGTGAGGTCTACGTACAAAGTCTCAATCTTCAGAGCTTTGCAGGATCGCTCAATAAGTATATCCAAAAAGGTTCATAAAAATAAAACTAGGACAGAAGCCCAAGCTAGAAGCTGGATGTCTCTGTCCCAGTTTTTTTATATGAAGGTTGACAACTGACAAGACAAAGAAAAGATGGTAAGATAGGATATAAATAATTTGGTGTTCAAATTATCTTAAAAGTAAGAAAGTGTGTTGTCATGTCGTATTTTGAACAGTTTATGCAAGCCAATCAGGCTTATGTTGCCCTGCATGGGCAGTTAAATCTGCCAATCAAGCCAAAAACAAGAGTAGCCATTGTGACTTGTATGGACTCACGTCTGCACGTTGCACAAGCTTTGGGGTTGGCTCTGGGAGATGCTCATATTTTGCGGAATGCGGGTGGTCGAGTGACGGAGGATATGATTCGCTCGCTTGTGATTTCCCAGCAACAAATGGGAACAAGAGAGATTGTGGTTCTTCACCATACAGACTGTGGTGCTCAGACATTTCAAAACGAAGAGTTTCAAGAACATTTAAAAACAGAATTAGGGGTTGATGTCTCGGGTCAAGATTTTCTTCCCTTTCAAGATGTTGAGGAGAGTGTTCGTGAGGATATGCAGTTACTTCGAGAATACCCATTGATTCCAGATGATGTGGTTATTTCAGGGGCTGTTTATGATGTGGATACAGGTAGTATGAGAGAGGTCTACTAACGTTTCCTTTTTGAGTTCCTATCTTCCCATGAGATAGAATGTCTAAGTTGTCACATTTCAGCTTGAATATAAGGAATATAAATGAGCACAAGGCAAGGGTATAAATGTCTACTATTGTCTTATTTTTTATTGAAAAATCAAGAAAAAAGCGCTACAATGGTAGTTGGAAAAATGTTGTGAAAAAACACAAGTGATACATAAATACTGGAGGAAATCATGTCTTTTTCTGATTTAAAGCTGTTTGCCCTTTCTTCAAATAGAGAATTGGCAGAGCGTGTGGCGCAAGAGATTGGGATAGAGTTGGGAAAATCGACTGTACGTCAATTTTCAGATGGAGAAATTCAAGTTAATATCGAAGAATCGATCCGTGGGAAACACGTCTTTATCCTACAATCAACTAGCTCACCTGTAAATGACAATCTGCTAGAAATTTTGATTATGGTAGATGCTTTGAAACGCGCCAGTGCAGAATCTGTCAACGTTGTTATGCCTTACTATGGCTATGCACGTCAGGATAGAAAGGCGAGAGCGCGTGAGCCAATCACTTCAAAACTTGTGGCAAATATGCTTGAAGTGGCTGGAGTGGATCGTTTGTTGACGATTGACTTGCATGCTGCACAGATTCAGGGATTTTTTGATATTCCTGTCGATCACTTGATGGGTGCTCCTTTAATTGCAGACTACTTTGAGCGTCGTGGCATGGTTGGTTCTGACTATGTGGTTGTCAGTCCGGACCATGGTGGGGTGACTCGTGCTCGTAAATTGGCAGAGTTTTTGAAAACTCCGATTGCCATTATTGATAAACGTCGTAGCGTGGACAAGATGAATACCAGTGAAGTGATGAACATCATTGGTAAGGTAGAAGGTAAGACTTGTATTTTGATTGACGATATGATCGATACAGCTGGAACTATTTGCCATGCGGCGGATGCTCTTGCAGAAGCTGGTGCTGTCGAAGTTTACGCAAGCTGTACGCACCCAGTTCTTTCAGGGCCTGCTATGGACAATATCCAGAAATCAGCGATTAAAAAATTAGTTGTTTTGGATACCATCTACTTACCAGAAGAACGTTTGATTGATAAGATTGAGCAAATCTCTATTGCTCACCTTCTTGCGGATGCTATCGTCCGTATCCACGAAAAACGTCCTCTATCTCCATTATTTAGTATTGAGAAAAAAATCTAACGAATTCATTGGATAAGACAAAACTCCTAACAAAGTGATAGACCTTGTTGGGAGTTTTTTGGTAGCAGAATTCTGCAAACCCTTTCAAAATATGCTATACTGATGAAAAAGGAGGATTTTTATGACTCAAGAATTTATCAATCCAAGTGATGGTGTGATTCGTCAGTATCTAGCAACTAGTAAGACTCTAGCAGTAGTGGGCTTGTCTGATCGTGAAGAAACAACTAGCAATCGAGTGACAAAGGAAATGCAGGCTCGTGGCTATAAAATCATACCAGTAAACCCCAAGGCTGCAGGTGGTGAAATCTTGGGAGAAAAGGCTTATGCCAGCCTAGCTGAGATTCCTTTTCCTGTAGATATCGTTAATGTCTATCGTCGTAGTGAGTTTCTACCAGATGTGGCACGAGATTTTCTCAAGGCTGATGCTAAGATTTTCTGGGCGCAATTAGGACTTGAAAGTCTAGAAGCGGAAGAAATCTTGCGTGCTGGAGGTTGCGATGATATCGTGATGAATCGTTGTATTAAGAGAGAACATACACGCTTAATTCTTGAACAATAAAAAGGTAGCTTGCGGGCTACCTTTTGTGTTATACTCAATGAAAATCAAAGAGCAAACTAGGAAACTAGCCGCAGGCTGTACTTGAGTACGGCAAGGCGACGTTGACGTGGTTTGAAGAGATTTTCGAAGAGTATTAGAAAATATCGATAAGGGTCTGCATGCCAAGACTAGTCAGGATGATGGCAATCCAGCAGAGAGCTCCAAGCAGAATGGATTTACCGCTGGACTTAATCATAGCTACAAGATTGGTTTTTAGACCGATAGCACTCATGGCCATGATGATGAGGAATTTGGAGAGTTGTTTGAGAGGTGAAAAGAAGTTATTGCTAACACCGAATGATGTGAGAAGAGTAGTTAGCAGAGAAGCTAGGATAAAGTAGAGAATGAAAACGGGGAAGATTTTTTTGAGTTTTACTCCTTGGTTATCACCTTGTTGACGGCTTTGCCAATAGGAGAGGAAGAGAGTAATAGGGATAATAGCCAGAGTGCGGGTCAGTTTGACAATAGTAGCAGATTCGAGAGTATTGCTTTGGTAAAGGCTATCCCAGGCGCTAGCTGTGGCTGTTACAGAGGAAGTATCGTTGACCGCAGTACCCGCAAAGAGAGCAAAACCCTCGTTGGAGAGATGAAGCCAGGTTCCTAGCGTTGGAAAGATAAGAGCTGCTAAGAGATTAAAGAAAAAGATTACTGAGATGGCTTGGGCCACTTCTTTTTCCTTGGCGTGGATGACGGGAGCGGTCGCTGCAATGGCAGAACCGCCACAGATAGAAGAGCCTACACCAACCAAGGTAGCTAGCTTAGTATCCAGATTAAAAAAGCGTTGGAAAAAGAAAGCTATAATCAAAGCAATTGAAATAGTTGAGAGGATGACAGGAAGGGAAGATTTTCCTACTGCAAAAACTTGAGAGATATTGAGTCCAAACCCAAGCAAGATAACAGCATACTGAAGCAATTTCTTGGAGCTGTAAGTCAAACCAGCATCTAGTTGTTTATAGGAAGTGAGAAATGGGTGGAGAATCATGCCAATAAAGATGGCAAAAACAGGAGCTCCTACAACAGGCAGAAAGCCTCCTAAAACCCAAGAGATGATAGAAATGATCAGACAGGCTAACAGTCCTGCCCAATTTTTTGATAGAAATGACATAAAAACCTCCGAAAATAAATACTCCTTATTATAATCTTATCTCGGAAAAAAGTAAATAGAAAGCCTTTGGAAGGCTAATTCTAGATGTAATTTTGCGGTCAGAGATCTTTTGTAGTATAATAGACATATGTTCTTTGATCAAGGAGGGTATCTATGGACTTAACCAAACGCTTTAATAAACAATTAGATAAGATTCAAGTTTCCTTGATTCGTCAGTTTGATCAGGCCATCTCTGAGATTCCTGGGGTCTTGCGTTTGACCTTGGGAGAACCTGATTTTACAACGCCAGATCATGTCAAGGAGGCGGCCAAGCGAGCGATTGACCAGAACCAATCCTACTATACAGGGATGAGTGGTTTGCTGACTCTACGTCAGGCAGCCAGTGACTTTGTTAAGGAAAAATACCAACTGGACTATGCTCCTGAAAATGAAATCTTGGTTACAATTGGGGCGACAGAAGCTTTATCTGCTACTTTGACAGCTATTTTGGAAGAGGGAGACAAGGTGCTCTTGCCAGCTCCTGCCTATCCAGGTTATGAACCGATTGTCAATCTGGTTGGGGCAGAGGTTGTCGAGATTGATACGACTGAAAATAATTTTGTCTTGACTCCAGAGATGTTGGAAAAGGCCATTTTAGAGCAGGGTGACAAGCTCAAGGCGGTTATTCTCAACTATCCAGCAAATCCGACAGGAATTACCTACAGTCGGGAGCAGTTGGAGGCCTTGGCAGCTGTTTTACGCAAGTACGAGATTTTCGTTGTCTGTGATGAGGTTTACTCAGAATTGACCTATACAGGGGCAGCCCATGTATCTCTGGGAACTATGTTGAGGGACCAGGCTATTATTATCAATGGTTTGTCTAAATCACATGCTATGACCGGTTGGCGTTTGGGTCTGATTTTCGCTCCTGCGGCCTTTACAGCCCAGTTAATCAAGAGTCACCAATATTTGGTTACTGCTGCAAATACCATGGCCCAACATGCTGCGGTAGAAGCCTTGACGGCTGGTAAAAACGATGCGGAGTCTATGAAGAAGGAATACATCCAGCGTCGGGACTATATTATCGAAAAGATGACTGCTCTTGGTTTTGAGATTATTAAACCAGACGGTGCCTTCTATATCTTTGCTAAGATTCCAGCAGGATATAATCAAGATTCCTTTGCTTTTCTCAAGGATTTTGCTCAGAAGAAGGCTGTTGCCTTTATCCCTGGTGCATCCTTTGGGCGTTACGGAGAAGGTTATGTGCGCTTGTCTTATGCAGCTAGCATGGAAATCATCAGAGAAGCTATGAAACGTCTTGAGGAGTACATGAGAGAAGCATGATTCAGTCTATTACGAGTCAGGGGTTGGTGCTCTACAATCGTAATTTTCGTGAGGATGATAAGCTAGTCAAGATTTTTACAGAGCAGGTCGGCAAGCGGATGTTTTTTGTCAAACATGCCGGTCAGTCCAAACTGGCTCCAGTTATTCAACCTTTGGTGCTGGCTCGTTTTCTTTTGCGAATCAATGATGATGGACTTAGTTATATTGAAGACTATCATGAGGTGATGACCTTTCCAAAAATCAATAGTGATCTCTTTGTCATGGCCTATGCGACCTATGTGGCAGCTTTGGCAGATGCTAGTTTGCAGGACAATCACCAAGATGCTCCCTTGTTTGCTTTTTTACAAAAGACTTTAGAGTTGATGGAAGAGGGTTTAGATTATCAGGTCTTGACCAATATTTTTGAAATTCAGATCTTAACCCGTTTTGGGATTAGTCTTAATTTTAATGAGTGTGTTTTTTGCCATCGGGTGGGTCAGGCCTTTGATTTTTCTTTCAAATATGGTGCTTGCTTATGTCCTGATCATTACCATGAGGACGAGAAACGATGTCACTTAAATCCCAATATTCCTTATCTGCTCAATCAATTTCAAGCCATTGATTTTGAAACCTTGGAGACTATTTCTCTCAAGTCTGAAATCAAGCAAGAATTACGTCAGTTCATGGATCAAATTTATGAAGAGTACGTCGGAATTCACCTAAAATCAAAGAAATTTATTGATTCCCTAGCTGATTGGGGACAATTACTAAAAGAGGAAGACAAATGAAAAAAATCGCAGTAGATGCAATGGGTGGCGATTACGCACCTCAAGCCATCGTTGAGGGAGTCAATCAAGCCCTTGCTGACTTTTCAGATATTGAGATTCAACTTTACGGAGATGAAAGTAAAATTAAGCAATATCTAACAGCTACAGAGCGCGTTAGTATTATCCATACTGATGAAAAAATCGATTCAGACGATGAGCCTACAAGAGCCATCCGTAAGAAGAAAAATGCCAGTATGGTCTTGGCGGCTAAGGCTGTCAAAGATGGGGAGGCAGATGCAGTTCTTTCTGCAGGAAATACAGGTGCCTTGCTTGCGGCCGGATTTTTCATCGTAGGTCGCATCAAGAACATCGATCGACCTGGGCTTATGTCAACCCTACCAACAGTGGATGGAAAAGGCTTTGATATGCTAGACCTCGGTGCCAATGCAGAAAACACAGCCCATCACCTTCATCAATATGCCATCCTAGGTTCTTTCTACGCTAAAAATGTTCGTGGAATTGCAAAACCACGAGTTGGTTTGCTTAATAACGGGACAGAGAGCAGTAAGGGAGATCCACTCCGCAAGGAAACTTATGACTTGCTAGTAGCTGATGAGAGTTTGAACTTTATCGGTAATGTGGAAGCGCGTGATTTGATGGATGGCGTTGCTGATGTAGTCGTAACAGATGGTTTCACGGGAAACGCTGTGCTCAAATCCATTGAAGGTACAGCCATGGGGATCATGGGCTTGCTAAAAAATGCTATCACAGGTGGCGGTTTGCGAGCTAAATTAGGTGCTCTTCTTCTTAAGGATAGTCTTAGAGGTTTGAAAAAGCAACTCAACTATTCTGACGTTGGAGGTGCAGTCTTGTTTGGTGTCAAGGCGCCGGTTGTCAAGACTCATGGATCAAGTGATGCCAAGGCTGTGTACAGTACGATTCGTCAGATTCGTACCATGCTAGAAACAGACGTAGTTGCCCAAACTGCGCGTGAATTTTCAGGAGAATAATATATATATGACAGATAAAGAAATTTTTGACCGTATCGTGACTATCATCCAAGAACGTCAGGGTGAAGACTTTGTAGTAACAGAGGCCTTGAGTTTGAAGGATGATTTGGATGCTGATTCAGTAGATTTAATGGAATTTGTTCTAACCGTTGAGGATGAATTTGGAATCGAAATTAGTGATGAAGAAATCGACCACCTCCAAAGTGTGGCAGATGTATTAAAAACCATTAAAGATAAAATCTAACATATAGCAACATGCAAGTCATGTTGTTTTTTTATTTCTCGAAAAAAGATAATATTTTGAAGTTTTATAGTCGAGTTTACGAATAAAAAGATGAGAAGAAAAAAGGAGGATTGTTGATGTATGTGACATGTCTTTATCCGTGGTTGATCAAGTGGTTTTTAAAATAAATTTGACTTAGTTGTTTATTTTAAAATGATTTTATCGAATAGATAAGTAAGAAGGAAAAGGAAGGAGATTACTTCATGTTTATACCAAGCTTGTATCCATGGTTAATTAAGTGGTTTTTGAAATAAATAAATTTATTTTAAATTATTTTTCGAATAGATAAGTAAGAAGAAAAGGAAGGAGATTGGGAATGATTATTTCATTTATTTATCCAATTTGGCTTTTAAAATGGTTTAAAGGTTAGAAATCACAAATATAAAAATAAAGGAGAAAACAAATGACAAACTTTGATAAAAAGGAACAGAACTTTGCAGCTCTTACGGAAGAAGAGCTGATGGAAGTGGATGGGGGGTCGGTTACCGCTGTAGTTGTAGGAGGTGTCTTACTAATTGGTGGTATTGCTTGGGGCTATTTTATGTAATAATAAGGAGAGAAAAAATGAATTTAAATAAATGGACAGAATTGACAGAAGAAGAATTGATGAATACAGAAGGTGGATCAATTACCATAGCCACGGTTGGTGCAGGATTGGCAATTTTCCTTGGTGGTCGATTAATTGGTCAAGATTTAAAACGTAAATTTGGATAAAAGTGAACTTGTATGAAAAATCTAAAAAATGTAATGGGAGCCTTTTTAATTATTTTTGGAGTGCTTTGTATATTGGGGGATTTACATGTAATCACCTTTAATGTTGAAAAATATTTCCAAACAGAGTTATTTGTTCCGATGCTTATTTTGATGATGAGTTATTTAGATTCAGGTAAAGACAAGGTTTAAAGAGAACTATTATTAGTATGTGGCAAATGCTATAGAATAATCATCTTTTAGTTGTTATCAATGAAATAAGAACTAAAAAAATGGAGAAATAAATGAATATCTCAGAAGAATGTGCGGCTATAATTATATCAGCCTCAGGAATAGTAGGACTTTTGGTTGGAGTAGCTATTGGATTAGCTAGTATTATTTAAAAGGAGTAGATGAAAGATGAAGAAACTGGATGAAAAATTTGCTATTATGACAGAGGAAGACTTGGCTGTAACTAAGGGAGGTTTCATTGTTACTACTTCTACAGCAGTAGCTTGGGGTGTTTTAGGAGTCGTTACCTATATGTATGGGCGTCATTTGGGAAGTAGACGTTAATTTAAAAATTTGTGGCAAATCGTAAAAAAATTGAAAAAGATAAGAAATATTAATCATTATTTTTTCTAGGTAGGACCTTTGTTCTACCTATTTTCTTTGTCCAAAAGGTACATTTGATGTGTCTATTTGCATCGTTTATAGTTTATTTGGAATTTTACATGTATTTTTTGATAAAATGTGATAAAATAGGTGTAGAAATTAGGAAAGTTGAAGAAAAGAAATGAAGAAGATTTTAGGATATTTTTTAGTATTTGTTTTTCTATTTTTAATGAATATTTTCATCTTTAAGATACTAGCAACTCTGGGATTTCAGCTGACAATGAGTGAAAAGAGTTATATTGTACCACCGCTGTTTTCGATTATCGTTTTGTACATGATTGACAAAGGAATTAGGAAGAAAAAGAAATCTTTATAAATATATATTTTAGGTAGGACGTTTATCCTGCCTATTTTCTTTGTCCAAAAAGTGCTGTTCAGGTGCAGTTATTGTTTTTTTAGAAATAATTTTCTTTTTGCTTCTTTGTTTGGATAAAATAATCTTACAAAGTTTTCTTTGGAGATTGTTAGGAAAAGGAGTAGGATATGAAATTTGGGAAACGTCACTATCGTCCGCAGGTGGATCAGATGGACTGCGGTGTAGCTTCATTAGCCATGGTCTTTGGTTATTATGGTAGTTATTATTCTCTGGCTCACTTGCGAGAGTTGGCCAAGACGACCATGGATGGGACTACGGCTTTAGGCTTAGTCAAGGTTGCTGAGGAGATAGGTTTTGAGACGCGAGCAATAAAGGCGGACATGACCTTGTTTGATTTGCCGGATGTAACTTTTCCTTTTGTGGCTCATGTGCTTAAGGAAGGGAAATTGCTCCATTATTATGTGGTGACTGGCCAGGACAAGAACAACATTCATATTGCTGATCCAGATCCTAGTGTTAAGCTGACCAAGATTTCTCGTGAGCGCTTTGCCAAGGAGTGGACAGGAATCACTATTTTTATGGCACCATCTCCGAGTTATAAGCCTCATAAGGAACAAAAAAATGGTCTGCTTTCCTTTATCCCTATATTAGTGAAACAGCGAGGTTTGATTGTTAATATCGTTTTGGCGACCCTCTTGGTGACCTTGATTAACATTGTGGGTTCTTATTATCTGCAGTCTATCATTGATACTTATGTACCAGATCAGATGCGCTCGACACTGGGAATTATTTCGATAGGGCTAGTCATCGTTTATGTCCTTCAGCAAATCTTATCTTATGCTCAGGAGTATCTCTTACTTGTTTTGGGGCAACGCTTGTCTATTGATGTGATTTTGTCCTATATCAAGCATGTTTTTCACCTGCCTATGTCCTTCTTTGCGACACGTCGTACAGGGGAAATCGTATCTCGTTTCACGGATGCAAATAGTATCATCGATGCGCTGGCTTCGACCATTCTGTCAATCTTTTTGGATGTATCTACTGTCTTGATTATTTCAGTAGTTCTATTTTCGCAGAATAGCAATCTCTTTTTCATGAGTTTACTAGCCCTTCCTATCTACACAGTGATCATCTTTGCTTTTATGAAGCCCTTTGAAAAGATGAATCGGGAAACTATGGAAGCCAATGCGGTTCTGTCTTCTTCTATCATTGAGGACATCAATGGCATTGAGACCATCAAGTCCTTAACTAGTGAAAATTCACGCTACCAAAAGATTGACAAGGAATTTGTAGATTATCTGAAAAAATCTTTTACTTACAGTCGGGCAGAAAGTCAGCAAAAGGCTCTGAAAAAAGTTGCCCAGCTCTTACTCAATGTTGGTATTCTCTGGATGGGGGCTCTCCTAGTCATGGATAATAAGATGAGTTTGGGCCAGTTGATTACCTATAATACCTTGCTTATTTACTTTACAAATCCATTGGAAAATATCATCAACCTGCAAACCAAACTTCAGACAGCGCAGGTAGCCAATAACCGTCTCAATGAAGTTTATCTGGTTGCATCTGAGTTTGAGGAAAAGAAAACAGTCTCAGATTTGAGCTTGCTAGAAGGAGATATGGATTTCAAGCAGGTTCACTACAAATATGGCTATGGTCGAGATGTCTTGTCGGACATCAATCTAACCATTCCACAAGGCTCTAAAGTGGCTTTTGTAGGGATTTCAGGATCGGGTAAGACGACCTTGGCTAAGATGATGGTTAATTTTTATGATCCTAGTCAGGGGGAGATTAGTCTGGGTGGCGTCAACCTCAATCAGATTGATAAAAAGGCTCTACGCCAGTATATCAACTACCTGCCTCAGCAACCCTACGTCTTTAACGGGACGATTTTGGAGAATCTTCTCCTTGGAGCTAAGGAGGGGACGACCCAGGAGGATATCTTGAGAGCAGTGGAGTTGGCTGAGATTCGGGAGGATATCGAGCGGATGCCACTGAATTACCAGACAGAACTGACTTCGGATGGAGCGGGCATTTCAGGTGGGCAACGTCAGAGGATCGCTTTGGCGCGTGCTCTCTTGACCGATGCGCCTGTCTTGATCTTGGATGAGGCAACTAGCAGTCTAGATATTTTGACCGAGAAGCGAATTGTCGATAATCTAATGGCTTTGGATAAGACCTTGATTTTCATTGCTCACCGCTTGACCATTGCTGAGCGGACAGAGAAGGTGGTTGTTTTGGATCAGGGCAAGATTGTTGAAGAAGGAAAACATGCTGATTTGCTTGCACAGGGTGGCTTTTACGCCCATTTGGTGAATAGCTAGAAAGAGGAGAGGATGAAACCAGAATTTTTAGAAAGTGCGGAGTTTTATAACCGTCGTTATCATAATTTTTCCAGTCGGGTGATTGTACCCATGTCCCTTCTGCTCGTGTTCTTGTTTGGCTTTGCAACTCTTGCAGAGAAGGAGATGAGTTTATCCACTAGAGCGACTATCGAACCTAGTCGTATTCTTGCTAATATTCAGTCAACTAGCAGCAATCGCATTCTTGTCAATCATTTGGAAGAAAATAAGCTGGTCAAGAAGGGGGAGCTTCTTGTTCAATATCAGGAAGGGGCAGAGGGTGTCCAAGCGGAGTCTTATGCTAGTCAGTTGGAAATGCTCAAGGATCAGAAGGTTCAACTAGAGTATTTAAAAGCAAGCCTTCAATCAGGAAGTGATCAATTTCCTGAAACAGATAAATTTGGCTATCAGCATAGTTTTTTAGATTATCTGAATCAGGCTACTAGTCTGCGAAGTCAGGTTGAGCAACAAAATGCTAGTATATCATCCCAAAATGCAGCAGCCAGTGGTAGTCAGGCAGAGTTAGGGAATCTCATCGGAGAAACCCAGTCCAAAATTAAAGAATATCAGCAAGCAAAGTCTGCTATTCAAACTGATGGACTCTTAGAGAGTGGCCATCCAGCTTACGCAATTTATCAGTCTTATCAGTCAACAAAAGAGCAGGGATCGGAAGCCAAACAGCAGGCCTTATCTCAGCTAGATGCTCACATCACTCAGTTGGAGTCAACTCTTGCAGGTTATCGAGTACAGTATGCAGGTTCAGGAGCCCAGCAAGCTTATGCATCTGGATTAGGAAGTCAGTTGGAGTCATTAAAATCTCAGCAACTAGCCAAGGTAGGCCAGGAATTAACGCTCTTGGATCAGAAAATTCTTGAGGTGGAGTCAGGTAAAAAGATTCAAGGAAATCTTTTAGAGAAGGGGAAAATTACAGCAACAGAAGATGGTGTTCTACATTTGAATTCTGAGCATAGTCGATCTACCATTATTCCAGAAGGAACTATCCTTGCTTACCTTTTTCCACAGTTGGCTAGGGAGAGGAAGGCAAAACTGACAGCTTATATCAGTTCTAAGGAAGTGGCTGGTCTCAAGCATGGAAATGAGATACGATTTACAACGGTAACGGATGCCAATAAGCAGCTAGTGTTGACATCCAAGATTACCAATATCGATACCAGTGCGACTCAGACAGAAAAGGGCAATTTCTTTAAATTAGAGGCAGAGACGGATTTGAATGCTGAACAAGCAGAAAAACTTCGTTATGGACTTGAAGGTCGTTTGACTATGATTAGAGGTAGGAAGAGTTTTTTACGCTACTATCTTGACCGCTTTTTGAAACGAGAATAAGGTTCGCATTCTAACTCAAATCAATCTTAGAAAATCGCAAATGAAAATTCGTTTGCGATTTTTCTGTACTTTTTCAGATATGACATCAAATATAGTTCGTGAAATATTTGATTTTTAGTGTTTGTTGTGTTAGAATGATGTAAAGTAATGCGAAAGGCGAACAAGAAAATGTCCAGTAAACTTATTTATACGGGAAAAGCTAAAGATATCTATACTACAGAAGACGAAAATGTGATTAAGTCGGTCTACAAGGACCAGGCCACTATGCTGAATGGAGCTCGCAAAGAGACCATAGAGGGGAAAGGTGTGCTGAATAATCAGATTTCGTCTCTTATTTTTGAAAAATTGAATGCGGCTGGTGTGGCGACACACTTTATCGAACGTATTTCTGACACAGAACAACTCAATAAGAAGGTGACCATCATTCCTTTGGAGGTTGTTCTTCGTAACGTGACTGCAGGTTCTTTCTCAAAACGTTTTGGCGTGGAAGAAGGTTTGGACTTGAAAACTCCAATCGTTGAATTTTACTACAAAAACGATGATTTGGATGATCCATTTATCAATGATGAGCATGTGAAGTTCTTAGATATTGCTAACGATGAGCAAATTGCTTATATCAAGGAAGAAACGCGTCGTATCAATGAATTGTTGAAAGATTGGTTTGCACAAATTGGTCTTCGCTTGATTGACTTCAAATTGGAATTTGGCTTTGATAAGGATGGCAAGATCATCTTGGCAGATGAATTCTCACCAGACAATTGCCGCCTTTGGGATGCTGAAGGGCACCACATGGACAAGGATGTTTTCCGTAGGGACTTGGGCAGTTTGACAGATGTGTACAAGGTTGTGTTAGAGAAATTGCAGGGCTTGAAGTAACCTGTTTGAAACGGAAAAACTTCGTCTTCAATAACTTATTTGAATAGAAATAAAGGAACTAAAATGGATAAACGTATTTTCGTTGAGAAAAAAGCTGATTTTCGTGTCAAATCTGACTCTTTAGTAAAAGAATTACAGCATAATCTTCAGCTGAAAACCTTGAAGGATCTTCGGATTGTTCAGGTTTACGATGTCTTTAATTTGGCAGAGGACTTGTTTGCGCGTGCGGAAAAACATATTTTTTCTGAGCAGGTGACCGATACTGTTTTGGATGAAGCGTCTGTGCAAGCAGACCTTGCTAACTATGCTTTCTTTGCTATCGAAAGTTTGCCTGGTCAATTTGACCAACGTGCAGCATCTTCACAAGAAGCTTTGCTTTTGCTTGGTAGTTCAAATGATGTAACGGTGAATACAGCGCAATTGTACTTGGTCAATAAGGATATTGATGCGAATGAGTTGGTGGCTGTCAAAAACTATCTCTTGAACCCAGTGGATTCTCGTTTCAAAGATATCACTGTTGGTATTGCTAAACAGGATTTCTCTGAGTCTGACAAGACCATTCCAAACTTGGATTTCTTTAAAACTTATACAGCAGAAGATTTTGCACAGTATAAGGCAGAGCAAGGATTGGCAATGGAAGTGGATGACCTTCTCTTCATTCAAGATTACTTCAAGTCTATTGGACGTGTGCCAACTGAGACTGAGTTGAAGGTTTTGGATACTTACTGGTCTGACCACTGCCGTCATACAACTTTCGAGACTGAGTTGAAGAATATCGACTTCTCAGCTTCAAAATTCCAAAAACAATTGCAAGCGACTTATGACAAATATATCGCCATGCGTGATGAGTTGGGACGTACAGAAAAACCTCAAACCTTGATGGATATGGCGACTATTTTTGGTCGTTATGAGCGTGCTAATGGTCGTTTGGAAGACATGGAAGTGTCTGATGAAATCAATGCCTGCTCAGTTGAAATTGAAGTAGATGTCGATGGTGTCAAAGAACCATGGCTTCTCATGTTCAAAAACGAAACTCATAACCACCCAACTGAAATTGAACCATTTGGTGGTGCGGCTACTTGTATCGGTGGTGCCATTCGTGACCCATTGTCAGGGCGTTCATACGTTTACCAAGCAATGCGTATCTCAGGTGCTGGTGATATTACAGCTCCTATTTCAGAAACTCGTGCTGGTAAATTGCCACAACAAGTGATTTCTAAAACAGCAGCTCACGGTTATTCTTCATACGGTAACCAAATTGGTCTTGCAACAACTTATGTTCGTGAATACTTCCACCCAGGTTTTGTTGCTAAGCGTATGGAGCTAGGTGCAGTTGTCGGTGCGGCTCCTAAGGAAAATGTTGTCCGTGAAAAGCCTGAAGCTGGCGATGTGATTATCTTGCTTGGTGGTAAGACTGGACGTGACGGTGTCGGTGGTGCGACAGGTTCTTCTAAGGTTCAAACCGTTGAATCTGTTGAAACAGCTGGTGCTGAGGTTCAAAAAGGGAATGCCATCGAAGAACGTAAGATTCAACGTCTTTTCCGTAATGGGGATGTGACACGTCTGATCAAGAAATCAAATGACTTTGGTGCTGGTGGTGTCTGCGTGGCTATCGGTGAATTGGCAGATGGGCTTGAAATTGATCTAGACAAAGTGCCATTGAAATACCAAGGCTTGAACGGTACCGAAATTGCCATCTCTGAATCTCAAGAACGTATGGCGGTCGTGGTTCGTCCTAAAGATGTGGACGCCTTCATTGCAGCATGTAACAAAGAAAATATTGATGCAGTTGTCGTTGCAACAGTTACTGAAAAACCAAATCTTGTTATGCACTGGAATGGCGAAACCATCGTTGATTTGGAACGTCGTTTCCTTGATACAAACGGTGTACGTGTCGTTGTAGATGCTAAGGTAGTTGACAAGGATGTCAAGCTTCCAGAAGAACGTCAAACATCTGCTGAAACCCTTGAAGCTGATACTCTTGAAGTCTTGGCTGACCTTAACCATGCAAGTCAAAAAGGTTTACAAACCATCTTTGATAGCTCAGTTGGTCGTTCAACTGTAAACCACCCACTTGGTGGTCGCTACCAAATTACACCAACAGAAGCTTCTGTACAGAAATTGCCAGTCCAACATGGTGTGACGCATACGGCTTCTGTCATGGCACAAGGGTTCAACCCTTATGTAGCAGAATGGTCTCCGTATCATGGTGCTGCTTATGCGGTCATCGAAGCAACTGCTCGTTTGGTGGCTGCTGGTGCAAACTGGTCTAAGGCTCGTTTCTCTTATCAAGAATACTTCGAGCGTATGGACAAGCAAGCTGAGCGTTTTGGTCAGCCAGTAGCAGCTCTCCTAGGCTCTATCGAAGCTCAGATTCAGCTTGGGTTGCCATCTATCGGTGGGAAGGACTCTATGTCTGGTACCTTTGAAGAATTGACAGTACCACCAACCTTGGTTGCTTTTGGTGTGACCACAGCAGATAGCCGTAAGGTCCTTTCTCCGGAATTTAAAGCTGCTGGTGAAAATATCTATTATATCCCAGGTCAGGCTTTGGCACAGGAAATTGACTTCGATCTTATCAAGTCTAACTTTGCTAAGTTTGAAGCCATTCAAGCTGACCATAAAGTCACATCTGCATCAGCTGTCAAATATGGTGGTGTGGTTGAAGCTCTTGCCCTTGCAACATTTGGTAACCATATTGGTGCTACTGTAACCCTTGAAAATCTTGAGACTGCATTGACAGCTCAATTGGGTGGATTCGTCTTCACATCTCCTGAAGAAATTGCAGGTGTTGCCAAGATCGGACAAACAGTGGCTGGCTTTACACTTACTGTCAACGGTGTAACGCTTGATGGACACAAGCTTGGCAGTGCCTTCCAAGGTAAATTGGAAGAGGTTTACCCAACGGAATTTGCACAAGCAACTGAGCTGGAAGAAGTACCTGCTGTAACCTCAGATGCTGTGATCAAAGCTAAAGAAACAGTTGAGACACCAGTGGTTTACATCCCAGTATTCCCAGGTACGAACTCTGAGTACGATTCAGCTAAGGCCTTTGAAAAAGAAGGTGCTCAAGTTAACTTGGTACCATTTGTCACACTGAATGAAGAGGCGATTGTCAAGTCTGTTGACACCATGGTTGACAATATCGAAAAAGCCAACATTATCTTCTTTGCAGGTGGCTTCTCAGCGGCGGATGAACCAGATGGATCAGCTAAATTTATCGTTAACATCTTGCTCAATGAAAAAGTACGTGCAGCCATTGATAGCTTCATCGAAGGTGGTGGCTTAATTATCGGTATCTGTAACGGATTCCAAGCTCTTGTCAAATCAGGTCTTCTTCCATATGGTAACTTTGAAGATGCAAGCAGCACGAGTCCGACCCTCTTCTACAATGATGCCAACCAACACGTGGCTAAGATGGTGGAAACACGGATTGCCAATACCAACTCACCATGGCTTGCCGGAGTAGAAGTTGGTGACATCCACGCCATCCCAGTATCACACGGTGAAGGTAAATTTGTCGTGACAGCTGAAGAATTTGCAGAGCTTCGTGACAATGGTCAAATCTTTACCCAATATGTTGACTTCGAAGGGAAACCAAGCATGGATTCTAAATACAATCCTAACGGTTCTGTCAATGCGATTGAAGGTATCACAAGTAAGAACGGTCAAATTATTGGTAAGATGGGACACTCAGAACGTTTCGAAGACGGTCTCTTCCAAAATATTCCAGGAAATAAAGACCAACACCTGTTCGCGTCAGCGGTGAAATACTTTACTGGGAAATAAGATTTGCAGATTTTCTAATAGATAACCATTAGTGAATGTAAAATCAAGTAGATGTAACTTGCGATAATTGCAAATGATTTGTTGTTGCGAGTGAAACGAGCTTCTGCCGTATCATTCCGCTCTAGTATCGTTAAGGAATGATACACAAATAAAAATTAGGTATATAAAATGACATACGAAGTAAAATCTCTTAATGAAGAATGTGGTGTTTTTGGTATCTGGGGTCACCCAGACGCTGCCAAATTGACCTATTTTGGACTCCATAGTCTTCAGCACCGTGGTCAGGAGGGAGCAGGAATCCTCTCCAGTGACCAAGGGAAATTGAAGCGTCATCGTGATATGGGGCTTTTATCAGAAGTCTTCAAAAATCCTGCGAATTTGGATAAATTGACAGGAACTGGAGCGATTGGGCACGTGCGTTATGCGACTGCGGGAGAAGCTTCTGTAGACAATATCCAACCTTTCCTCTTCCGCTTTCACGACATGCAGTTTGGTTTGGCTCATAATGGGAATCTGACCAATGCAGAATCTCTCAAGAAAGAATTGGAACAAAGAGGAGCAATCTTTAGCTCGACTTCTGATTCAGAAATCTTGGCTCACTTGGTTCGCCGTAGCCACAATCCAAACCTGATGGGTAAAATCAAGGAAGCACTCAGTCTTGTTAAAGGTGGTTTTGCTTATCTCTTGATGTTTGAAGATAAGTTAATTGCAGCGCTTGATCCAAACGGCTTCCGTCCTCTGTCAATCGGGAAAATGGCTAATGGAGCAGTAGTGGTTTCATCTGAAACCTGTGCCTTTGAAGTCATCGGTGCTGAGTGGATTCGCGATGTGAAACCAGGTGAGATTGTCATTATTGATGACAATGGTATCCAGTATGACAGCTACACTAACGATACTCAGCTGGCTATCTGTTCCATGGAGTATATTTACTTTGCCCGTCCCGACTCTAACATCCACGGTGTCAATGTCCATACGGCACGTAAGCGAATGGGAGCTCAATTGGCACGTGAGTTCAAGCATGAAGCTGATATCGTAGTTGGGGTACCAAACTCCTCACTCAGTGCCGCTATGGGCTTTGCGGAAGAATCTGGGCTACCAAATGAAATGGGGCTCATCAAGAACCAATATACGCAACGGACCTTTATCCAACCGACTCAAGAATTGCGTGAGCAAGGGGTTCGGATGAAATTGTCTGCTGTTTCTGGTGTCGTGAGAGGCAAACGTGTGGTCATGATTGATGACTCGATTGTACGAGGCACGACATCTCGTCGTATTGTCCAACTTTTGAAAGAAGCGGGGGCATCAGAAGTGCATGTCGCCATTGGTAGTCCTGCTCTTGCCTATCCATGTTTTTACGGGATTGATATCCAGACACGTCAGGAGCTGATTGCGGCCAATCATACGGTCGAAGAGACTCGCCAAATCATTGGTGCGGATAGTCTGACTTATCTTTCGATTGATGGCTTAATTGATTCTATCGGCATCGAAACAGATGCGCCAAATGGCGGCCTCTGTGTGGCTTACTTTGATGGAAAATATCCAACTCCTCTCTATGACTATGAAGAAGAATATCGTAGAAGTTTGGAAGAAAAAACGAGTTTTTACAAATAAAATTCCCCATTGAAGGAAAGGAAAAGGAATAAACAAATGACAAATAAAAATGCTTATGCTCCACGTCTCACTACTGACTAAAAGCTAAAGCATTTGTCAGTAGACGCTTTCTCCTATGGGACCAAAGCTAGAGACCTAGCTAGTATTTTTAGATAAAATAATTGTTTATCTAAAAATACGTCGCAGTCTTTCTCAAAAAAAGAAAAGGATTAAAAAATGACAAATAAGAATGCTTATGCGCAGTCTGGTGTGGATGTTGAAGCGGGTTATGAGGTTGTTGAACGCATCAAAAAACACGTGGCACGTACGGAACGTGCAGGTGTTATGGGAGCTCTTGGTGGTTTCGGTGGCATGTTTGACCTTTCGAAAACAGGTGTCAAAGAACCAGTTTTGATTTCAGGAACTGATGGTGTTGGAACCAAGCTCATGCTTGCTATCAAGTACGACAAACACGATACTATCGGACAAGACTGTGTGGCTATGTGTGTCAACGATATCATCGCTGCAGGTGCTGAGCCCCTTTACTTCCTTGACTACGTCGCAACTGGTAAAAATGAACCAGCTAAGCTAGAACAAGTGGTTGCTGGTGTAGCCGAAGGTTGTGTGCAAGCTGGTGCAGCCCTCATCGGTGGTGAAACGGCTGAAATGCCTGGTATGTACGGTGAAGACGACTATGACTTGGCTGGTTTTGCGGTCGGTGTGGCAGAAAAATCTCAAATCATCGACGGTTCAAAAGTAGCAGAGGGAGATGTCCTTCTCGGACTTGCTTCAAGCGGAATCCACTCAAATGGTTACTCGCTCGTGCGTCGTGTCTTTGCTGATTACACAGGTGAAGAAGTTCTCCCAGAATTGGAAGGGAAGAAACTTAAAGACGTTCTTTTGGAACCAACACGTATCTACGTCAAAGCAGCTTTGCCACTCATCAAAGAAGAATTGGTTAACGGTATTGCCCACATCACAGGTGGTGGTTTTATCGAAAATGTACCACGTATGTTCGCTGATGACTTGGCTGCTGAAATTGACGAAAGCAAAGTGCCAGTCCTTCCAATTTTCAAAGCCCTTGAAAAATATGGCAAAATCAAACACGAAGAAATGTTTGAAATTTTCAACATGGGTATCGGTCTCATGCTTGCAGTAAAACCAGAGAATGTGGAACGTGTCAAAGAACTTCTTGACGAACCTGTTTATGAAATTGGTCGTATTGTGAAGAAAGATGGCGCAAGTGTGGTGATTAAATAATGACTAAAAGGATTGCTGTTTTTGCCTCTGGTAACGGCTCAAACTTTCAGGTGATTGTGGAACAATTTCCAGTAGAATTTGTCTTTTCAGATCATCGGGATGCCTACGTCCTTGAGCGTGCAGAGAATCTTGGGGTATTATCCTACGCTTTTGAACTCAAGGAGTTTGAAAACAAGGCAGACTATGAAGGAGCCATCGTCGAACTCTTGGATGAACACCAGATTGACCTCGTTTGTCTCGCAGGCTACATGAAAATCGTCGGTCCAACCTTGTTAGCAGCTTATGAAGGCCGTATTATCAATATTCACCCAGCTTATCTCCCTGAATTTCCAGGCGCTCATGGTATTGAGGATGCTTGGAATGCAGGTGTGGACCAGTCTGGCGTGACTATTCACTGGGTGGACTCTGGTGTTGATACCGGTAAGGTCATCAAACAAGTCCGCGTGCCAAGACTAGCTGATGATACCATTCACAGTTTTGAAGCTCGTATTCATGAGGCGGAGTATAAACTGTATCCAGAGGTGTTGGATAGTTTGGGAGTGGAGAGAAGATAAAAACGAAATCAGAGCTGATTTTATGACAGCCCAACATCAAAAAAGGAGGATTCTATGGGTCTATTTGATTTTTTCAAGAAGAAATCTTCTGATGAAGAGAAGTCAACGAAAGATGAAGACAAGATTGTTATTAAAGTTGAAAATACAGACGATAACGCTCCAGGATGGGAAGTGATTGATGCAGAGTTTAATCGTTTATATCCGGAACAGCCTAAACCACTTCATTATGGGACAGTTATCAAGTATATGCTAGGCGGTCCAGATCCGCTTGATGGCATCAGTGTTTATGATGGGGGAGATTTTTGGCATTTTGTCAGCTATGGTCTGTCAGAATTATATACAAAAGAATGTGAAGATCCTGAATACAGTGGTTATGGGATAGAATTAACGTTTAAGTTAAAGAAATCAAATAATGACGAAGAAGAAATCAAAAATGGCTGTGGTTTACTACAATATGTGGCAAGATATATTTTTCAAACAGGTAAAGTGGTTTTACCAGAAGAATACATTTATACCAAGCAAACAGTAGGAATTGATGCCCAGCAGAAATCTAGTCTGACAGGATTTTTGACTGCTGCTGATGATTTAGCTAAGCCTCTTGATACTCCGCATGGAAAAGTGGAATTTGTAACCCTGATTGGTGCGACAGATGCAGAACTGCGAAGTGTGTACGAAAGTGAAACTAGTAAGCTTGAGGTCATAAAATTGTTAGAAGAACTTGGAAATCAGGTTACAGACTATGATCGCCAGTCTTTAGTGTAAATGATGGGAAAGCACCTCTTGATACAAAGAAAGGAACAAAAATGACTAAACGCGCCTTAATCAGCGTCTCAGACAAAGCGGGCATTGTTGAATTTGCCCAAGAACTAAAAAAACTTGGTTGGGATATCATCTCAACAGGTGGTACCAAAGTGGCCCTTGATAATGCCAGTGTTGATACCATTGCCATTGACGATGTGACTGGTTTCCCAGAAATGATGGACGGTCGTGTCAAGACTCTCCATCCAAATATCCATGGCGGTCTCCTCGCTCGTCG
The DNA here is from genome assembly GCF_047460405.1 of Streptococcus infantis. Classification (GTDB taxonomy): domain Bacteria; phylum Bacillota; class Bacilli; order Lactobacillales; family Streptococcaceae; genus Streptococcus; species Streptococcus infantis_Q. Next base: position 30,494 of record NZ_JASHGH010000011.1, read on the forward strand.
CGACTTGGATAGTCATTTAGAAGCAGCCAAGGATAACAAAATCGAATTGATTGACCTTGTTGTGGTCAACCTTTACCCATTCAAGGAAACCATTCTTAAACCAGATGTGACTTATGCGGATGCCGTTGAAAACATCGATATCGGCGGTCCATCCATGCTTCGTTCAGCAGCTAAAAACCATGCCAGCGTAACGGTTGTGGTAGACCCTTCTGACTATGCTGTGGTTTTGGGAGAATTGGAAGCTAATGGCGAAACAAGCTATGAAACTCGCCAACGTTTGGCAGCCAAAGTATTTCGTCACACAGCGGCTTATGACGCCTTGATTGCAGAATACTTCACAGCTCAAGTCGGAGAAAGCAAACCTGAAAAACTCACTCTGACTTATGACCTTAAACAACCAATGCGTTACGGTGAAAACCCTCAACAAGACGCAGACTTCTACCAAAAAGCCTTGCCGACTGACTACTCCATTGCTTCAGCTAAACAACTCAACGGTAAGGAATTGTCCTTTAACAATATCCGCGATGCTGATGCTGCTATCCGTATTATCCGCGATTTCAAAGAACGTCCAACGGTTGTAGCTCTCAAACATATGAATCCATGTGGGATTGGTCAAGCTGACGATATCGAAACTGCTTGGGATTACGCTTATGAGTCTGACCCAGTGTCTATCTTCGGTGGAATTGTCGTCCTTAACCGTGAGGTGGATGCTGCGACAGCTGAGAAGATGCACGGCGTTTTCCTTGAAATCATCATCGCACCAAGCTATACGGATGAAGCGCTAGCTATTTTGACCAACAAAAAGAAAAACTTGCGCATTCTTGCCTTGCCATTTGATGCTCAAGACGCTAGCGAAGTAGAAGCAGAATACACAGGTGTTGTCGGTGGACTCCTCGTTCAAAACCAAGACGTGGTCAAAGAAAGCCCAGCTGACTGGCAAGTGGTAACCAAACGCCAACCAACTGAGACAGAAGCGACTGCCCTTGAGTTTGCTTGGAAAGCTATCAAGTATGTCAAATCAAACGGAATCATCGTAACCAACGACCACATGACACTTGGTGTTGGCCCAGGTCAAACCAATCGTGTGGCTTCAGTGCGTATCGCCATTGACCAAGCTAAAGACCGCCTTGATGGTGCTGTCCTTGCTTCGGATGCCTTCTTCCCATTTGCGGATAACGTGGAAGAAATTGCTAAGGCAGGTATCAAGGCCATCATTCAACCAGGTGGGTCAGTACGTGACCAAGAGTCTATCGAAGCTGCTGATAAATACGGCTTGACTATGGTCTTCACAGGCGTGAGACATTTTAGACATTAAGAAAATAAGGCGCACATTGATGGATGGGTGCCTTTAATAATGAGGTCAACAATTGGAGATTTATTAATGATTAAAAAATCATTATTTTATTAAGTTTTGACTATAAATGAATAAACGTTTTCATAAAAATGGTATAATAAAAAGTAAAAAGATAAAAAGAGTACGAATTTAAATGAAAGCTAAAATACAATATATAGATCTATTCGCCGGAGCGGGGGGGTTGTCGGAAGGATTCAAACGAACAGGGAATTATAAACCATTAGCTCACGTAGAAATGAATTTACATGCTTGCAATACATTAAAAACCAGATTGTCATATTACTATTTAAAAGAAAATAGGAAGATTGATTTCTATTATCAATACCTTCGTAGAGAAATATCTAGAGAAGAGTTATGGGGAAAGGTCCCTAAGGAAATTTTGGAAAGTGTTATCAATACAGAACTTAATGATAATAGTATATATGAAGTTTTTAAGCAGGTAGATAAATATGTTAGATTGACAGAAACCAAAAAAGTAGATTTAGTAATTGGAGGACCGCCATGTCAAGCATACTCTGTAATGGGACGATCTGTAAGTGTTACAGGTATGAAAGATGATCCTAGGAACTACTTATATAAACTGTATGTAAAATTTATTACTCATTACTCTCCCAAAATGTTTATTTTTGAAAACGTTCCAGGAATTTTAACTGCTGGAAATGGTAAAATTTTAAATGATATTATAGAATCTTTTTCGAAATCAGGATATAAAGTAGAATACCAGGTTTTAAATGCGGAAGATTTTGGTGTTTTACAGAAACGTAAAAGAGTAATTTTAATCGGATGGAAAGAAGAGTTTAATTTTTCTTACCCTGTTTTTAAAAAAATAAATTTTCCGAATGCAAGTGTAAAATGTATTTTGAATGATTTAGCTAAATTAGATATTGATACTGAAGATAATACGTATGTGTCTAGAACGAATGATTATTTAGTTAAGAGTTTTATAAGAGATAGTGATGCTCCATTGACATGGCATGTTTCAAGATATACGAATAACAGAGATAGAGAAATTTATGCTAGAGCTATTGATTTGTGGGATAAAAATAGAGTAAGATTGAGGTATGATTTATTACCTGCTAATCTTGTGACGCACAAAAATCAAAAATCATTTTTAGATAGGTTTAAGGTGTTAGCTTCAAATTTACCATCCTCTCACACTATGATTGCACATATTGCAAAGGATGGGCATTATTTTATACATCCTGATATTAAGCAATGCCGTTCCATAAGTGTTAGAGAAGCTGCTAGGATCCAATCTTTCCCTGATGATTACTTTTTTGAAGGTTCAAGAACAGCAGCATTTACCCAAATTGGTAATGCCGTACCTCCTCTAATGGCTTATTATATTGCAAAAAAATTAGAGGAATATTTTATTGACGAGGACTAAGAGATGGCAGAAATTAAATTTAGACCGAAAGCTCAAATTTTAATTCAATTGGGAGATCAATTAATTAAAAATGAGGGTATCGCATTATTGGAGTTAATAAAAAATTCATACGATGCTGATGCTACAGAATGTGAGGTAAATTTATCTGATTTAGATTCAGAAATGCTTGGGGAAATCGTTGTCGAAGATAACGGAGTAGGAATGTCTTTTGAAACGATTAGAGATGTCTGGATGCAACCGGGAAATACTCATAAAAAGAATCAAGTTGATGAAAAAAAGAAGACTAGGTTGGGGCGTTTACCGATTGGAGAGAAAGGAATTGGCCGATTTGGAATTCATAAACTAGGTAAAGAAATTGAAATTATTACTAGATCTAAGGGGAATCTTGAAGTATATTTTAAAATTGATTGGAGTGAGTTTGATTCAAATCAGTTTTTAGATGAAATACCAATAACTATTGAGGAACGGGAACCTCAGAAATTTATAAATAGTACTGGAACAAGGATTCAAATTAGAAATATAGAGGAGTGGAATAAACGTAAATTTCGTGAAACATATAGACAAATTGTTTCTTTGAATTCTCCTTTTGAGTCCCAAGAATCGTTTAAAGTTAATATAAAAAGTACACATGATGATTGGCTCGAAGGGATGTTAGATTTCGGTCAGATTAAACAATTTGCTTTATACCATTCGACAGCGAAGTTTAAAGATGGCAATATTGAAGATTTTAAGTATGAATTTTTACCATATGACAATATGTCGGTTAAATCTCGTAGGATAGAAAAAGATATAATTCCACTTGATTTTTTCAGTGATAGCAAACGTAAAGACCCAGCTAAATTCTTTCAAGGGAAATCTAAAAATTTTATGAAACAGCAAGGGATAAATGATTTTTCTATTGAACTGTATGTTTTTGATAAATCATCAGATGTTACTCGCTTTATTGTAAAAGATAAGAAATCTTTTAAAGATTACTTGACTGAAAATGGGGGTATACGAATTTTCCGTGATAATATGCGCGTTTTAGATTATGGTGAAAAGGGGAATGATTGGCTCAACCTTGATTCAAAACGTGTGAATAATCCAGCTAGCTCATTGAGTAACAATATAATTTTAGGAGCTATATCTCTAAAACGTAACGAGAGTAAGGGATTGGTTGAAAAAGCAAATCGAGAAGGTTTTATTGACAACAAGAGCTATGAATTGTTTGTAAATATAATCGAGAAATATTTATTTGAATTCACTAAGGAACGGAATATTGATAAAGATCGGTTACGTCAATCTTTAAAAGAAGACAATAAAGATTTGGTTGATATTATTGATGATGTGGCTAAGGAGATTATATCTTTAAATGTTGAAACACAACTAAAGAAACAAATTTCAAATAAACTAAATCGAGTGAAGTCAGAGTATAAATTTATTAAAGAAACTTACGTGAAAACTTCATCGGCTACAAGCAGTTATGCAATTGTTATCCATGAAATGGAAAAAATTGTAAAGGAACTTTCTGTTATTTCATGGAATTCTGCAGAGATTCAAAGAATTGATCAGTTAACGCATAGATTACGGGATGTAATTGAAGGATATACATCGGTATTACGAAATAGAAGAAAATCTAACTACTCTATTATAGAGATTATTAATAATGCTTTATTTAATGTTGAGTTTAGGCTAGAAGCCCATGAAGTTTCGATTGATAGCTTTTATAAAGATAAGAATTTTAAGGTATTGTGTGACAAAGGTTTAATTGTGTCTGCTATTATGAATATCATTGATAATTCAATATACTGGACACATAAATCAGGAAAAAAACAAAAAAAAATCTTAATAGATACGGTGCTAACTGATAGGGATCGTGTTGAGATAATATTAGCAGATAACGGGACAGGATTTCAAGGAAATCCAGAGGATATGATTCGTCCTTTTGTCGGAGAAAAACAAGGTGGACTGGGTCTAGGATTAAATATTGTTAACGAAATTATGAATTCACAAAAAGGACAATTGCTTTTTCCAGAAAATAAAGATTTGGATTTACCGAAAGAATATCAATCAGGTGCAACTATAATACTAAGTTTACCATTGTCGGAGGAATAAGATAGAATATGAATAATTTACCTAATAATGGATCTATTGTGATCTTAGATGATAAATATATGGAAGCTGAACCTTTAATTAAACTTTTATCAAAAAATAATAAGTCTTTTCGCTACTATGATGCTAATTCTGAAAATTTACCTTTGGAAGGAATTGAAAAAGAAGCTACCAGACTAGTTTTTTTAGATTATAATTTGATTCCTGGTGCGACAGGGAACCCGATTGATACTATTATTAGATTTCTTAGTAGTATTATTCCTAAAAATAATGGGCCTTATTTTATTTTTCTTTGGAGTCAGACCGAGAGCGATGCGAGTCAATTTAAAGAAGATTTAAAAGGGCGTTTATCTGATATCGACGGTAAATTAAGAGAGGATAAAAAACATTTATTTCCATGGGGAGTTCAAAGTTTAGATAAAATAGACTTTTTTGAAACAAAAGAAGGGGAAGACTCCTATAAATTTATTGAAGGGAAAGATCAGGAGCTTGAAAGAAAACTTGAACAAGTAACTAGAGAAGTTCCCATGTTAGAGTACTTCTCTCATTGGGAAAACATGATTTTATATAAAGAACAGAAACTAATTTCAGATATTGCAGGTCTATTAAAAATTGGAAATATAAGACGAGAACCGCCGACAAAGAAAATTGTAGAGTTGTTAGCTTATTTAGAATTAGAAAAATCGATGGTAAGCCAGAATAATATTGGAAAAATAAATGCATCATATAAAAGTTTAAATAATTTTTTAAAAATTTATTTGAATCATGGGATGGAAGGGGAAATCGAGTTAACTTCAGCAGGTTTAAACCATTTAGAAAATCATCTTCCAGATGGATTTGAGATTCAAGAGTTAAATCGGTGGTTGAATATAAATTACTTAGCAAATGAACAACATATGGGTAAAGTAATTGTTGATGACAATACATTTTTAGCATATAATCTAGTGGATGAAATTGAAGATGAAGAACAGTTTAAAAGAGCTATTGATAAATATTCTGATTCTGAAACTTTCTATAAAGAAATTATGTTAGAAATTAGTCCAGAATGTGATATAGCACAAAATAAAAGACGTTATTATAAGTTCATTCGTGGATGCGTTATCTCTAAAAACTTAATTGAAAAAATTTTATCCGATACGTTTTACGAGAATAAATTCAAATTCAAGAAAGAAGATGGGAAGGTAGTTTTTAAGTTTAATGATACTATATTTAACGCACTAGAGTTTAAGCATAAAAGTTATCAAAATAGTTCAGTCTATTTGATTTTGGATTTTTCACAAATTACTACAATTCCTGTTACTGATACTACAATTACTGAAAAGGAAGTTCTGTTTTCTATTAATTCAGATATGCTTAGTACAATAAAAAATAAGCTGGCGGCAGTCATTTACAAAAAAGGTTACCAACATTTATAGTTAAGGGATATCTTGTTTCTGAGAATAATTATCATCCAGCTAGGTGGGTCAGTACGTGACCAAGAGTCTATCGAAGCTGCTGACAAATATGGCTTGACCATGGTCTTCACGGGTGTGAGACATTTTAGACATTAAGAAAATAAAAGGGAAGAAAACAGTTTCTTTCCTTTTTTTGATTAAAAAGCTGAACGAAATAAGATTAAAACGAACGTTTATGGTATAATGTTAGTAAATAATTCGTAAAAGAGGTTGAGAGATGAAACTGTTAGTTGTCGGCTTAGGTGGTCGTGAGCATGCGATTGCCAAAAAGTTGTTGGAGTCTAAAGACGTTGAGCAAGTTTTTGTGGCTCCTGGGAATGACGGGATGACCTTAGATGGTTTGGATTTGGTAAATATCTCTATTTCCGAACATTCTAAGCTGATTGACTTCGCAAAAGCCAACGATATTGCTTGGACCTTTATCGGTCCAGATGATGCCCTTGCGGCTGGGATCGTAGATGATTTCAATGCAGCTGGACTCAAAGCTTTTGGTCCGACAAAGGCTGCTGCTGAGCTTGAGTGGTCCAAGGATTTTGCTAAGGAAATCATGGTCAAATACGACGTTCCGACAGCAGCCTATGGCACATTCTCAGATTTCGAGGAAGCCAAGGCCTACATCGAGGAAAAAGGCGCTCCAATCGTCGTCAAGGCAGACGGTTTGGCCCTTGGGAAAGGTGTCGTCGTTGCAGAGACAGTGGAGCAAGCCGTCGAAGCTGCTCACGAGATGCTTTTGGACAATAAATTCGGTGATTCAGGTGCGCGAGTGGTCATCGAGGAATTCCTTGACGGGGAAGAGTTCTCTCTCTTTGCCTTTGTTAATGGGGACAAGTTCTACATCATGCCTACAGCACAGGACCACAAACGTGCCTACGATGGCGACAAAGGTCCTAACACTGGTGGGATGGGTGCCTATGCGCCAGTTCCACACTTGCCACAAAGTGTGATTAACACAACGGTTGACACCATTGTCAAGCCAGTTCTTGAAGGTATGATCAAAGAAGGTCGTCCGTATCTTGGTGTCCTTTACGCAGGGCTTATCCTGACATCAGATGGACCGAAAGTTATCGAGTTCAACGCTCGTTTTGGAGATCCTGAAACTCAAATTATCCTACCTCGCTTGACATCTGACTTTGCGCAAAACATTACTGACATTTTGGAAGGCAAAGAGCCAGCCATCACTTGGACGGACAAGGGTGTGACACTAGGCGTTGTTGTAGCCTCAAACGGATACCCACTCGCTTATGAGAAGGGGGTCAAACTTCCAGCCAAGACAGAGGGTGACATCATCACTTACTATGCCGGTGCCAAATTCGCTGAAAATGGACAAGACCTTCTTTCAAACGGCGGACGTGTCTACATGCTGGTCACAACAGCAGACACCGTCAAAGACGGCCAAAACATTATCTACAGCCAACTCAACAAACAAAACACAGAAGGCCTCTTTTACCGAACCGATATCGGAAGCAAGGCAATTAGATAAAGATATAAGAAAAGGCGACGCAGTCGCCAAACCCGATAATGGTCGTTTGATTGCGAGCATGAGCGAGCTAGTATAGGATAATCGTCGCAGTAGTGGAACTCCTAGTGGCAGAGCTACTAGGAGCGGAAAACTGGAGACTTAGGCTCCAGTTTTAGTAATGGAACGCCCTAGGCGGTCGCTTACGTCCGCACTACAATAGACGATTATAAAAAAGAAAAAATAAAAATTCACCACCTAAGACCATTATCAAAAAAGAAAAGGATATTAACTATGACACCAGTAATTTCCATCATCATGGGCTCCAAATCCGACTGGACAACCATGCAAAAAACAGCAGAAGTCCTAGACCGCTTCGGTGTAGCCTACGAAAAGAAAGTTGTTTCCGCACACCGTACACCAGACCTCATGTTCAAACATGCGGAAGAAGCACGTAGCCGTGGCATAAAGGTCATTATCGCGGGTGCTGGCGGCGCTGCTCACTTGCCAGGGATGGTAGCAGCCAAGACTACACTTCCAGTCATTGGTGTGCCCGTCAAATCACGTGCCCTTAGCGGTGTGGATTCTCTCTACTCTATCGTTCAGATGCCGGGAGGCGTACCTGTCGCAACCATGGCTATCGGTGAGGCTGGAGCGACTAACGCTGCCCTCTTTGCCCTCCGTCTCCTCTCAGTAGAGGACCAGGCTATTGCGACAGCACTTGCTAATTTTGCTGAAGAACAAGGAAAAATCGCAGAGGAGTCTACAAATGAGCTCATCTAAAACAATCGGAATTATTGGGGGCGGTCAGCTTGGTCAGATGATAGCCATTTCTGCTATCTACATGGGTCACAAGGTTATCGCGCTGGATCCTGCAGTGGATTGTCCGGCCTCTCGTGTAGCGGAAATCATCGTGGCTCCCTATAACGATGTGAACGCCCTACGTCAGCTAGCTGAGCGATGCGATGTCCTTACCTATGAGTTTGAAAATGTCGATGCTGATGGTTTGGACGCTGTTATCAAAGACGGTCAGCTTCCTCAAGGGACCGACCTACTTCGCATCTCCCAAAACCGAATCTTTGAGAAGGACTTTCTTTCCAACAAGGCACAAGTCACTGTGGCCCCTTACAAGGTCGTAACTTCTAGCAAAGATTTGGCAGATACCGACCTCTCGAAAAACTATGTCCTCAAGACAGCAACCGGTGGTTACGATGGCCATGGTCAAAAGGTTATTCGTTCAGAAGCAGACTTGGAAGAAGCCTATGCGCTAGCCGATTCAGCAGACTGTGTCTTGGAAGAATTTGTCAACTTCGACCTTGAAATTTCTGTCATCGTGTCAGGAAATGGTAAGGATGTGACAGTCTTTCCTGTTCAGGAAAATATCCATCGCAATAATATCCTGTCTAAGACCATCGTGCCAGCCCGCATTTCAGAAAGTCTAGTTGAAAAAGCCAAAGCCATGTCGGTGCGAATTGCAGAACAACTGAACCTTTCTGGAACTCTCTGCGTGGAAATGTTTGCGACAGCTGATGACATCATCGTCAACGAAATCGCACCACGCCCACACAACTCAGGGCATTATTCGATTGAGGCTTGTGACTTCTCGCAGTTTGATACCCATATTCTCGGTGTTCTCGCAGCACCATTACCTACTATCAGACTACATGCGCCAGCCGTCATGCTCAATGTTCTTGGCCAGCATGTCGAGGCTGCTGAAAAATATGTGACAGAAAATCCAAGCGCCCACCTCCACATGTATGGTAAAATAGAAGCGAAGCACAACCGCAAGATAGGACATGTGACTTTGTTTAGTGATGTGCCGGATGAGGTAGAGGAATTTGGGAAAGGGATTGATTTTTAAGTGAAAATAGCGATTCTAGGACTTGGAGTCATCGGGACCACCTATGCCTACGCCTTTCAAAAAGCCGGCCATCAAGTGGAACATGTACTGAGAGACAGTAAGAAAAGCACAGCTCCGAAGGAGTTGTCGGTTGATCTGCTAGATGGTCGCTATCATTCCAAAGGTGAAAACAAACACGACACCTATGAGGTTCGTGTGGCAGAAGTTGATTCGGAATATGATTTTATTTTTCTCAGTGTGCGCCATGGGTTTGTCAAAGAAGCTGTGGAGACCTTGCGAAAAAATAATATCAAAGGCACTCTCGTTTTCTTCTGCAATTTCTGGGATACTCAAAAAGAGGTCCAAGAGTGGGCAGGGGATTACGACTATATTCTGGCCTTTCCGACAGCGGGTGGTCATATGCAGGATGACCATTTAGATGGTGTCTTGTTCGACCATTTAATGCTAGAAGGTGAGCAAAAAGCACACATTTCTAACTATGCTGATTTGACGGATTTACTGACTTCTGCAGATTTGAAGTGGGAAGTGCCTCATGATATGGTCGAGTGGATTTGGATTCACATGGCGATTAATGCAGGTGTCACTTCGACAGCTGCTCGCTCAGGAAATTTGGAAAATCCAGAAGAACTGGCTTTAAACTTGATGAATAGTTCATCGGAATTATCATTGGCCATCAAGGCCATTCGAGAAGCTTTGAAAGTCGTAGAAGCGCGTGGCGTGAATTTGAAGCTTTACAAAGCAGAACTATTGCCATACAAAATACCGGCTTGGATAGCAGGTAAAGCCATGAAAGTCATGTTTGCGAAAAATGAGCTGACCCGAAAAATTATGACTTTGCACAATGATAAACAGGACATCTTCTATTGTTGTCAAAGTGTTTATCAGACCGGTCAGGAGTTAGATGTAAAGATGCCTATTCTGGAAGCAAATATGAAGGGGATTTCGATTTAGGTGGTTTTATGATACAACTCATTGTCAACGCATTTGTTGAAAAAGATAAAACTAGAGCAGTCGTCGAAGTCTTGTATGCTAGTAGCGATCACGAAAAAGTGAAAGCTAAGTATGAAGAGTTAGTTGCACGATACCCTGAAAACTATTTAGCCATCTATGATTTGCCGATGGATACTGATTTGAATACACTCGATCACTACCCATCTGTGTGGATTGGGAAAGAAGAGTTTGAGGAGGAGTGAGGTTATGAATTTAACTAATGAAGCTATTGAAAATCTCAAAAAGAGATTTAGCATTGATGAAATTTTGGAATCTAATAATTTTAGTTTTATTCGAATTCTAGGTCAGGGTGGTCAGGGTGTAGTAGTTTTAGCAACTGATAATACTGGGATAGAAAAAGCTGTAAAAATTATGCAACTACCAACTTCTGGAGGTCGAGCAAATAAAGTTAAAATTGATAGATTAAAGCAAGATCTTGATTTTTGTTTAAACAACAATCATCCTAATATTATTCGTTATGATAATTATGGAGAATTTCCTAAAGACGAAGAAGCTAAAACAAAATTCTTTTATGCAGTCATGGATTATTATCCCCAAACTCTGAGAGATGTAATTAATCATCGTGAAGATTATTCTCCTTTACAAAGATTGGATTTATTAATTCAATTAATAAAAGCAGTGAATGCTGCACATGACAAGAGGATTATCCATAGAGATATTAAACCAGAAAATGTATTAATTAATGGATATCACCTTGTTTTAAGTGACTTTGGTATTGCACATTTTGAGGACGCTGGACTGACAGTCGCAGATGACCTACTAGTTAATAGAAATTACCTTTCTCCTGAACAAAAAATAGAGGGTGATGCTCTCACTATTACTTTTGCCTCGGATATCTATTCTTTAGGTTTAATTATTAATGAGTGTTTTACTGGCGAAAATCCAGCAGGTTCTGACTATCGGCATATTGAACAATATTATCCATATTTATTTGAGTTGGACAATCTAGTTGATATGATGATGAGCTATAGAGCTGATGAACGACCAACGGCTGATAGTGTAAGAATTAAATTGAAGATTTATAACCATGATATAAGAAATCAACTTGATGAAATTAAAGACAGTCTTAGAACTGAGATGATAGATGAAGATTCTATTTTACAAACTGCAGCTGAAGATTTGATATTTAGTGATCATGCATTGAAAGATTTAAACGATGGTGCATTGCAAAAATTAAATCCGAATTACCATTGTTCGTTATCATATAGTGTAACTGAAGATTTATATTCAAATTTTATACAGCATCGTTTGCTGGCTGAATGTGAAAAGAAATTTACATATGAAAGTCATAATTACTTAGATGGTGCATACTACGAACCACTTAATATTAATCATAAAGGTGAGCATAAGTATCTTTATGACCGTATGAAAGAAATTCTGATAAATATTGGTGGGAATAAAATTCTTTCAGGTAAGATTTTAAAATTATTTATTTCTTGTCAAGACAATCATTGTGAAAAAATTTTAAGAGAAGTTGATCAAATAATTATGGATTCTGAAGACAACATAATTGATGTTCCAGTGCTTTGGTTAGTTAAATATTTAAGAAGCAATGCTTTTACTTTCGACTCTAACTTCAATGGTGATAAATTGTTTGAGCATGTTAAACTAGTTGAATTTCGTGAGAAAAAAGTAGGGACGCCACTAGAATTAGCACTGTTTGAAAATCAGTTAGATTCTTTCAAAAAAAGGGATGAGAAACTTTTAACGATTCTTAATACAGTTAAGAAACAGTATCATATAGAATTTGATCAGATTAGTCGAGAAAATTACTCTTTGAAGTTCGATAATGCATTTAATGCTGGTAGTTTTGACAAATTTAAAGAATACTGTATTTCAAAGACAGAACCAGGTTCAACATTTGAAGCAGATGTACATGATATGTTAAGTAATTTAAAGGAAAATATAAATGAAGGGGTTATTGAATTGATTGTCTCTAAGGATTGGGATGTAGAAGTTACATTAAGAAAGATTTTTATTAATTTAATTAGGGAAGGAGAAACAAAATGATCGAACGTTACTCTCGCCCTGAGATGGCGAATATTTGGAGTGAAGAAAATAAATACCGTGCTTGGCTTGAGGTGGAAATCTTGGCTGACGAGGCATGGGCTGAGTTGGGGGAAATCCCTAAGGAAGATGTGGCTTTGATTCGCGAGAAGGCAGACTTTGACATCGACCGTATTTTGGAGATTGAGCAGGAGACTCGCCACGATGTGGTTGCTTTCACACGTGCGGTTTCTGAGACTCTTGGTGAGGAGCGCAAGTGGGTCCACTATGGTTTGACTTCTACCGACGTGGTGGATACGGCCTACGGTTACCTCTACAAGCAGGCCAACGACATCATCCGTCGTGACCTTGAAAACTTCACCAACATCATCGCTGATAAGGCTAAGGAGCACAAGTTCACCATCATGATGGGTCGTACCCACGGGGTGCATGCGGAGCCTACAACCTTTGGTCTTAAATTGGCAACTTGGTACAGTGAAATGAAGCGCAACATCGAGCGTTTCGACCATGCGGCTGCTGGAGTGGAAGCTGGTAAAATCTCTGGTGCGGTTGGGAACTTTGCCAACATCCCACCATTTGTAGAGCAATACGTCTGCGATAAGCTTGGTATCCGTGCACAAGAAATCTCGACACAGGTCCTTCCTCGTGACCTTCACGCTGAGTACTTTGCGGTTCTTGCTAGCATCGCAACTTCTATTGAGCGTATGGCAACGGAGATCCGTGGTCTGCAAAAATCTGAGCAACGCGAAGTAGAAGAGTTCTTTGCCAAAGGTCAAAAAGGTTCTTCAGCGATGCCTCACAAACGCAACCCTATCGGTTCTGAAAACATGACAGGTCTTGCACGTGTCATCCGTGGACACATGATTACAGCTTATGAGAACGTAGCTCTCTGGCACGAACGTGACATCTCTCACTCATCAGCTGAGCGTATCATTACACCAGATACGACCATCTTGATTGACTACATGCTCAACCGTTTTGGAAATATTGTCAAGAACTTGACAGTCTTCCCAGAAAACATGATTCGCAACATGAACTCTACGTTTGGTCTCATCTTCAGTCAACGTGCTATGTTGACCTTGATTGAAAAAGGCATGACGCGTGAACAAGCTTACGACCTTGTTCAACCAAAGACTGCTCAATCATGGGATAACCAGGTCGACTTCAAACCACTTCTTGAAGCAGATCCAGAAGTGACTTCACGCCTGACTCAAGAAGAAATCGACGAGATCTTCAACCCAGCTTACTACACTAAACGAGTGGATGATATCTTTGACCGCCTCGGACTCGGTGACTAATATGCAGTGATAGGTTCACAAGTAAAACAGTACTTATATTCAACACAAAAAAGCGAGACTTTTGTCCCGCTTTTTATCTTATATCAAAAGATTCATCTTTAATCTTTTTTCTTGCTAAGTCCGTAAGCTGTGAGAGCAGTCATAAGACCAGTAGCAATCAACCATTCTGAGCCTTGAGTTCCTGTTTCAGGTAGTTTTTTCTCTTTTGCTACAGGAGCTGGACCTTGAGGAAGAGCTTTATTTTCCTCAGCAGGAACAGTTGCTGGAGCTGGCTCGCTTGGGATTTCTAGTGTTGGTTTTTCTTCAGCGATAGCTGCTTGACCATGTTCATCGCCGACGTGAGTGACAGGGTTGCCCACTTCAATCACTTGAGCGACAGGTTCTTGCGCTACAACACTTGTAACTAATGTTCTAACTTCAGTTCCGTCTGCAGCCGTAGTGACAGAATAGAAATGACTTAGACGACCGTTTACACCTTCGGTCACGATACGAGATTGTCCTTTAGGTAATTGATTGGTTTCGCGAGTGATGGTTGTGAATGGAATTTCTTCATTTTGGATGTCAACTCTTGGTTTGTTTTCAGCAATAGTAGCTTGTCCTTTTTCATCGCCGACGTGAGTGACAGGGTTGCCAATTTCTAACACTTGAGCGACAGGTTCTTGCGCCACGACACTTGTAACTAATGTTCTAACTTCAGTTCCGTCAGCAGCAGTAGTCACAGAGTAGAAATGGCTACGACGACCGTTTACACCTTCAGTCACGATACGAGATTGTCCTTTAGGTAATTGATTAGTTTCACGAGTGATGGTTGTAAATGGAATTTCTTCATTTTGGATGTCAACTCTTGGTTTGTTTTCAGCAATAGTAGCTTGTCCTTTTTCATCACCAAGGTGAGTGACAGGGTTCCCCACCTCTACCACTTGGGTGATAGGCTCTAGGCTTACTTCACTGCTAACTAGAGTCTTAACTTCAGATCCATCCGCAGCAGTAGTCACAGAGTAGAAATGGCTGCGACGACCGTTTACACCTTCAGTCACGATACGAGATTGTCCTTTAGGTAATTGATTAGTTTCACGAGTGATGGTTGTAAATGGAATTTCTTCATTTTGAATGTCAACTCTTGGTTTGTTTTCAGAAATAGCAGCTTGCCCATGTTCATCACCAACATGAGTGACAGGGTTCCCCACTTCCACCACTTGGGTGATAGGTTCTAGGCTCACTTCACTGCTAACTAGAGTCTTAACTTCAGTTCCGTCCGTAGCCGTAGTTACAGAATAGAAATGACTTAGACGACCGTTTACACCTTCAGTTACGATACGAGATTGTCCCTTAGGCAACTGATCGGTTTCACGAGTAATAGTTGTAAACGGAATTTCTTCGTCTTCAATCACAACACGTGGTTTTGCATCTGCCACAGGAGCAACTCCTTCTTCGTCGCCGACATGAGTGACAGGGTTCCCTACCTCTACCACTTGAGCGACAGGTTCTACTGTTACCTTAGAATCAAGGAGAGTTTCATGTGCTTCACCATTTTCAGTCGCAACGGAAAGATAGATAGTCCGTTCACCTTTGACACCTTCAGTGATGACTTTCTCTTGTCCTACTGGAAGGTTAGGATTTTCTTTCTTAACAATCTCAAACGGAATTTCTTCTGTCTTAACTAGAAGCTCTGGTCGGTTTTCAACTGTAGCAGCAGTTTCACTCTCATCGAGGCTTCCTGAGTGAGTGGCAGCTGGTTTAAGACCAAGTCTAGCAGCTTTGAGATTAGCTACAAGTGTGTCCAATTCAGCTTGTTTGTTACGATTGAGGTTGTAGTTAAGAGCGTCTTTAGCAGCTTTGAGAGCGTCGAGACTTTCAGTGCTATATCCTTCTAAGTTTTCAGGGATTTGAGCAAGTTCTTCGCGTAGAGCCTTGTAGTCAGCACGGAAGTAGTCCTTGTTGTGGTCTGCAAAAGCAGTCATGAGTTCAAAGATTTCTTCTTCCTTGTATTCTGCGCTTGGTCTATCAGCCCAGATAGCTAACATACTACCAACAGTAGGTAGGTCAACTTCAGGATATTTAGTTGATGCTAGTTGGTTAAATGGAGTTTTTTCAGTATTTTCAATAGCTTTCTTGAGGAAGCCACCGCCATCTTCTGGTTTTTGACCGAGAATGTAGTACCAATCTCCATTCGTGTTAAGGAATTTATAGCCTTTGCTTGCTAGGTATTGAGGAGACGCAAGGTTGTAACCCCACCAGCCTTTAGACCAGTAAGAGATGATAACGTCCTTATCAAACTCAACATCATCCTTGTCTTCGTAGTAGAAGCCATCGTTAAAGGCCATTGGTTGAAGCCCTTTTTCTTTAGCCATGGCAGCTAAGCTATTAGCGTATTCAGCAAACTTACCGTAGAGACCATACCACTTGAGGTAGTACCAACCTTGAGCATTGGTAGCGTCGTTAGCATACTCATCTGTACCATAGTTGAAGATCTTAGTTTTACCTGCAAAGAAGTCCATGTACTTGCCGATAAGGGCTTTTGTAAAGTTCATTGCTTCTTCGTTTTCAAGGTCCATAGTTGTTTTTGAAACCTTGTCAAAGTTAGCTTGAGGGTTTGCGATGCCTAGTTTTTCCATAGCGACAAGCATAGCATCCATGTGGCCAGGACTGTTGATAGCAGGGATTAGTCCAATACCTTTGTCCTTAGCATACTGGATAAGTTCAGTAATTTCAGCCTGATTCAAAGTTGTTCCGTTTGGATCGTCGTAGTAAGATTTTGTTCCTTCAATGATGGCATTTTTCACATCGTCACTAGCATAGGTCTTGCCGTTTGCAGTGATCGTCATGTCATCCAAGAGGAAGCGAAGTCCATCATTTCCAAGGAGGAGATGAAGGTCAGAGTAACCAAGTTCGCTGGCTTTATCTACGATACGTTTGAGTTGGTCTAGAGTGAAGTATTTACGACCAGCATCGATAGAGATGACCTTGTTCTTAGCTAGTTTTTCAACTTCGCGTTTAGCATCTTCTTCTTTTTGAGCTTCTGGAGTGAAGGTCAAGTTGCTAACAGCTTCCTGGAGTTTTGCGATCGCTTGATCAATAGTATCTTGTTGAGCACGGCTGAGGTTGCTATCGAGAGCACGGATGGCTTTTTCAGCTTCTTTAACGGCTGTAATACTTTCTTCTGTGTAGCGAGTAAGGTCTGTTGGAACTTCTTTCAAAGCTTGTTCAGCAGACTCGTAATCAGCAGCGAAGTATTCAGCATTTGAGTTTGCGAATTGACGCATAAGCTTGAATAGACGAGATGGAGAGTAGCGAGCAGATGGAGTATCAGCCCAAGCAGCTACCATACCACCGATAATAGGAACATCAGCTCCTTCTGTTTTTGGTACAGAAGTGATCGGTGTACTCTTAATGCCGTTCAATCCTTGATCAAGGTTGTACCAACCTTGTCCGTCAGCATTACGGCCGAGAACGTAGTACCATGCATCATTAGTGTTAAGGATTTCGTGTCCTTTTTCAGCTAGTAATTTAGAAGAAGCGACATCGTAACCGCCCCAGCCACCAGTCCACATAGAGACGATGATGTCCTTGTCAAAGGTACCAAAACTTGTATCGCTATTATAGTAGATACCGTCGTTGAAGGCCATAGGTTTTAGACCGTGAGATTTGACGATACGAGCTAGGTCATTAGCATAGGCGATGAATTTGTCATAGCCCTTGTCTGGGAATCCATCTTCTGGATACCATTTATAGGCTTGAAGAACGCTCCATCCTTTAGCATCCGTAGCATCATTAGCGTACTCATCCAAACCGATGTTGAAGATTTCAGACTTACCAGCAAAGTAGCCTGCATACTTATCAATTAAAGCTTTTGTGAAGGCAACAGCTTTTTCATTGTCAAGGTCGACAGTACGTGCTGATTCTTTACCAAAATAGTTAAAGTTAGGCTTTTCAATACCAAGTTCTTTCATGGCATTGAGTATAGCATCCATGTGACCAGGGCTGTTAACTGTTGGGATAAGGCCGATACCTTTATCTTTAGCATAGTTAATCAAATCGGTCATTTGGCTTTCAGTTAGATGATTGCCGTTTGGATCGTTGTAGTAGGCGTTTGTTCCGTTTTCAACAGCGCGTTTGACATCGTCGCTCGCATAGGTCTTGTCCCCTACAGTTAGAGACATATCATCAAGCATAAAGCGCAAGCCGTCATTTCCGACTAGGAGATGAAGATCAGTGTAACCATAGTGTTTAGCTTTGTCGATGATTTCTTTCAATTGTTCAGGAGAGAAGTATTTACGCCCTGCATCGATTGAAACGATTTTCTTTTTAGCTAGTTTTTCATTGACTTGAGCTGCTTTCTCTGTAGTGACTACAGGAGCTTCAACTTTAGCAACTTCTTTGTTTTCTGCCTTTTCTGGTTCTGGCTGCTTAGCTTCTTCAGTTACTTCTGGTTTTGCTGGAGTTTCTTCGGTTGTAACAGTCTTTTCTACGATAGGAGCAGGAGTAGCTTCAACTTTTGGTGCTTCAGTGTTTGTTACAGGTGTCACTGGAGCTGCAGGAGCTACGGCTTCTGGTGTAGGACTAGTTTCAAGTTTTTCTTCGCTGGCCTGTGGAGACGATTCTCCTGCGGCTTGGATAGTAGGTTGATTCTCTGTTGTAGTAGGTACGACTCCATCAGCGGCAACAGCTTGTGCATGAAAGGCAAAGCCGATCAAGACAGAAGCTGCTCCGATTGCGTATTTACGAATAGAGAAACGCTGTTTATTTTCTGGTTTCATTAAATAACCTCCTAATTTATTATTTTGGCAGCGTTTTCACAAACTGATTCCATTGTATTATCTGAATCTAGTAAAGTCAAGTATTTTAATAAAATACCTATAAAAAATATAAGAAGTTATTTAATTTGAACTGATTTTAATTTTTACTCTGTTTTTAGTAAAATTTCTCCAAATTATAGTTTAAAGTCATTTGATATTTCCTACTAAAAGCTGGCGTGCTATAATAAAAAATAGAAAAGCCTGAAACAATTGTCTCAGACTTTTTAATGTTTAGTGATCGCGATCACATGAGATAAATTTAATCTTATAGAAATCAGAACGTTTGTAAGTTTCAATGTATTCCAACACTTGGCCAGTTGACTCAAGTTTAGTTGTCTTGGTTTGGAGAACAGTTGGGAACTGAGAGTCGATTCCTAGGATAGAAGCAGCATGTTCTGGAGTTGGAAATACAATTTCATTGATTTCTTCAAAATGCTCGTCATTCATGTGAATGTGGTAGTCCAATTTGAAACGATTATAGATAGAACTATAGTATTCAAGATTTGGATAGTTTGCATTGATGTATTGTTCAGGGATATAAGATGTGTGGTAGATATAAGTAACACCGTTAGATTCACGGATACGTTCGATTTTGTAATAAAATTGATCGCCACGCAAACCCAATTTTTCTAAGTAGTTAAGATCGTTACCACGTTCAATAGAAAGAACAGTGACTTTATCATCTTTTGTTTCGAAAATTTCTACATCAGAAAATTCTACGAGTTTGTGCTTGCGAGCGCGAGCCACAAAGGTTCCTTTTCCTTGTTGGCGGACAATATAACCGTCTTTAGCAAGGTCGTTTAAGGCGCGAACAACAGTGATTGAACTTACGTCATACATTGCAATCAATTCTGCTTCAGTGTAGAACTTGTCGCCACTTGCAAATTGACCTGAAATGATTTTGTTTTTTAATTCATCTTTGATATATTGATACTTTGGAATTGCCATATTTTCACCTCATTTTTTCCTTCTCCATCTTCGATTTTATCATAAATGGTTTGGAAATGATAGTAAATAATGTAAAAAAAATAAAATAATAGGCTAAGTGATTGACTTACATATTATTTGAGGTTATAAACTTATATATTTATGCTATCTGGATCGAGAATATTTAAGAAAAAAATTTTTTACAAGAATTTTAGAAAACAATTCAGTAAAAAAAAAAGAAAAATTTTAAATAATTTTCGAAAAATCTATTGACAAGATGGATTCATTAGTTTATCATTTAATATAACAACAAATGAAAGCGCAAACGAAAAGTATGAGGTGGTAAAATGACAAGGTTTAAAATTGAGGATGATTTTTACCTAGATGGGAAACCATTCAAAATTTTATCGGGTGCCATTCATTATTTTAGAATTCCTGAAGAAGACTGGTATCATTCATTGTACAATCTCAAGGCTTTAGGTTTTAACACTGTTGAAACCTATGTCGCTTGGAATTTACATGAACCAACTGAGGGAAACTTCAATTTTGAAGGCAATCTTGATATTGAAAAATTTCTTCAGACAGCTCAGGACTTAGGCTTGTATGCTATTGTTCGACCATCTCCCTTTATCTGTGCAGAGTGGGAATTCGGTGGTTTACCAGCATGGCTTTTAAATAAAGACATGCGAATCCGTTCCTCTGATCCAGCCTTTGTTGAAATGGTAGGACGTTACTATGATCATTTACTTCCACGTCTTGTTTCAAGATTGTTGGATAATGGTGGTAACATCCTCATGATGCAGGTTGAAAATGAGTACGGTTCATACGGTGAGGACAAAACCTACTTGCGTGAGATTCGTCGATTGATGGAAGAACGTTCAGTGACTTGTCCGCTCTTTACATCTGATGGTCCATGGCGAGCAACTCTGAAAGCTGGTACCTTGATTGAAGATGATCTCTTTGTGACAGGAAACTTTGGTTCAAAAGCTAACTTTAACTTCTCGCAAATGCAAGAGTTCTTTGATGAGTATGGCAAGAAATGGCCACTCATGTGTATGGAATTCTGGGATGGATGGTTTAACAGATGGAAAGAACCAGTCATCACGCGTGAGCCAGAGGAGCTAGCAGAAGCCGTACACGAGGTATTAGAGCAAGGCTCTATCAACCTTTACATGTTCCACGGTGGAACCAACTTTGGTTTTATGAATGGTTGTTCAGCTCGAGGAACTATTGATTTACCACAAGTAACATCTTATGATTATGACGCTCTCCTTAATGAAGCTGGGAATCCAACTGCTAAATACATGGCAGTTAAGGAAATGATGGCGACTTACTATCCTGAGTATCCACAATTAGAACCGCTTTACAAAGAGAGCATGGAAGTTGAAAACATTCCACTGGTTGAGAAAGTTTCTCTGTTCGAAACCTTGGATAGCCTAACAAGTCCTATCGAGAGTCTCTATCCTAAGAAAATGGAAGAGTTGGGACAAAGTTACGGTTATCTACTCTATCGTACAGAAGCTAGTTGGGATGCAGAAGAAGAACGTATCCGTATCATTGACGGTCGAGACAGAGCTCAGCTATTTGTAGATGGTAAATGGGTTACAACTCAGTACCAGACAGAAATTGGTGAGGACATCTTCTATCAAGGAGAAAAGAAAGCGCTCTCTCGTTTTGATGTCCTGGTAGAAAATATGGGGCGTGTCAATTACGGGCATAAGTTCCTAGCAGATACACAACGAAAAGGGATTCGTACAGGTGTCTGCAAAGACCTACACTTCATGCTGAACTGGGAACACTATCCGCTTCCACTAGATAATCCTGAAAAGATTGATTTCTCAAAAGGATGGACAGAAGGACAACCTGCCTTTTACGCCTATGACTTTGAAGTTGAGGCTCCGAAGGACACCTACTTAGAACTATCTAAGTTTGGTAAAGGGATTGCCTATGTCAATGGCCGTCATCTAGGTCGTTTCTGGAATGTTGGTCCAACCTTATCGCTTTATATTCCGCACAGCTATCTCAAGGAAGGTGCTAACCGCATCATTATCTTTGAAACTGAAGGGGAGTATAGAGATCACATACACTTAACTCGTAAACCTACACTAAAACATATAAAGGGGGAAAATTTATGACAATTGTAGGATGCCGTATTGATGGACGTTTGATCCACGGACAAGTAGCAAACCTTTGGTCTGCTAAACTGAATGTTTCACGTATCATGGTCGTTGACAATGAAGTTGTTAACAACGATGTTGAAAAGAGCGGATTGAAACTTGCAACACCACCAGGTGTGAAATTGAGTATTTTGCCAATTGAGAAAGCGGCAGCCAATATCCTTGCTGGTAAATACGATAGCCAACGTTTGTTTATCGTTGCTCGTAAACCAGACCGCTTCCTTGGATTAGTGGAAGCAGGGGTACCGCTTGAAGCAGTCAATGTTGGTAATATGTCTCAAACACCAGAAACTCGTTCTATCACACGTTCAATCAACGTTGTAGATAAAGACGTAGAAGATTTCCACAAATTGGCGGAAAAAGGTGTTAAACTTACTGCTCAAATGGTTCCAAATGATCCAGTTTCAGACTTTTTGAGCTTATTAAAATAGGAAAAAATTTTTAGGAGGTCATTGTTATGATACAATGGTGGCAAATTTTACTTCTCACTCTGTACTCAGCTTATCAAATCTGTGATGAGTTGACGATCGTTTCTTCTGCAGGTTCCCCTGTATTCGCTGGTTTCATTACTGGTTTGATCATGGGAGATTTGACAACTGGTTTGCTTATCGGTGGTAACTTGCAGTTGTTTGTCCTTGGGGTTGGTACCTTCGGTGGTGCTTCTCGTATCGACGCAACTTCTGGTGCGGTTCTTGCAACAGCATTCTCAGTTTCACAAGGGATTGACGCACCTCTTGCAATTACAACAATTGCGGTTCCGGTAGCGGCACTTTTAACTTACTTCGACGTACTTGGTCGTATGACTACTACATTCTTCGCACACCGTATTGATGCTGCGATCGAACGCTTTGACTACAAAGGAATCGAACGTAACTACCTTCTTGGTGCGCTTCCATGGGCTGCTTCTCGTGCCCTTCCAGTATTCTTCGCCCTAGCTTTCGGTGGAGAATTCGTACAAGCAGTTGTCAACTTTGTTAAAGAATTCCAATGGGTTGCAGACGGTTTGACTCTTGCAGGTCGTATGCTTCCAGGTCTTGGATTCGCTATCTTGCTTCGTTACCTTCCAGTTAAACGTAACCTTCACTACCTTGCTATGGGATTCGGTTTGACAGCTATGTTGACTGTTCTTTACTCATACGTAACAGGTCTTGGTGGAGCAGTTGCTGGTATCATTGGCACTCTTCCTGCTGAAGTTGCAGAAACTATCGGTTTCGCTAACAACTTCAAAGGATTGTCTATGATCGGTATCTCTATCGTAGGTATCTTCCTTGCAGTTGTTCACTTCAAGAACAGCCAGAAAGTTGCTGTAGCAGCACCTTCTACACCGTCAGAAAGTGGGGAAATTGAAGATGACGAATTCTAATTACAAATTAACAAAAGAAGATTTTAATCAAATTAACAAACGTAGCTTGTTCACTTTCCAATTGGGATGGAACTATGAGCGTATGCAAGCATCAGGTTACCTTTACATGATCTTGCCACAATTGCGTAAAATGTATGGAGATGGAACTCCTGAGTTGAAAGAAATGATGAAAGTTCATACTCAATTCTTCAACACTTCACCATTCTTCCACACAATCATCGCTGGTTTTGACCTTGCCATGGAAGAAAAAGATGGCGTTGGCTCAAAAGATGCGGTTAACGGTATCAAGACAGGTTTGATGGGACCATTCGCTCCTCTTGGAGATACAATTTTTGGTTCACTTGTACCTGCTATCATGGGATCTATCGCTGCAACAATGGCTATCGCTGGTCAACCTTGGGGTATCTTCCTTTGGATCGCAGTTGCAGTAGCGTATGACATCTTCCGTTGGAAACAATTGGAATTTGCATACAAAGAAGGGGTTAACCTTATCAACAACATGCAAAGCACTTTGACAGCTTTGATTGAAGCTGCATCTGTACTTGGTGTGTTCATGATGGGTGCTCTTGTAGCAACAATGATCAACTTTGAAATTTCATACAAATTGCCAATCGGTGAAAAGATGATTGATTTCCAAGATATCTTGAACTCAATCTTCCCACGCTTGCTTCCAGCAATCTTCACAGCATTCATCTTCTGGTTGCTTGGTAAGAAAGGTATGAACTCAACTAAAGCAATCGGTATCATCATTGCTCTTGCAGTTGGACTTTCATTCATCGGTAAATTTGTACTTGGAATGGGCGCATAATTTATGAGTAAATCATTAATTTTAGTGAGCCATGGCCGTTTTTGTGAAGAACTTAAAGGTAGCACAGAAATGATTATGGGTCCACAGGACAACATTCATGCGGTAGCTCTTCTTCCAGAAGATGGACCAGAAGATTTCACTGCGAAATTTGAAGCTGCTGTCGAAGGTTTGGATGATTTCCTAGTCTTTGCTGACCTCCTTGGTGGAACACCATGTAACGTGGTGAGTCGCTTGATTATGGAAGGTCGTGACATCGAACTTTATGCAGGAATGAATCTTCCAATGGTGATTGAATTTATCAATGCAAGCCTTACAGGCGCAGATGCAGATTATAAAAATCGTGCATCAGAAAGCATTGTCAAAGTTAATGATCTATTGGCTGGCTTCGATGACGATGAAGACGAATAAGGTGTAATAACAGAAATACTGTTAGAACACATTTCATAGAATATAAATGGGAATGGGGCTTACTCCCATTCCCATATTTTAAATAAAAAACAATATAATAATAGATTAGAGGAACTCAATGCTAGATTATACAAAAGAAGAATTGCTTGAGTTGGGAGCAGAAATCACAACTCGCGAAATTTACCAACAACCAGACGTTTGGAAAGAAGCTTTTGAAGCTTATCAAGCACGACGTGATGAAATTGCAGCCTTCTTACAAGGAATTGCTGACAAACATGACTACATCAAAGTTATCCTGACTGGTGCTGGAACTTCTGCTTATGTAGGTGATACTCTGGTTCCTTACTTTAAAGAAGTTTATGATGAACGTAAATGGAATTTTAATGCTATCGCGACAACTGATATCGTAGCAAACCCACAAACTTATTTGAAAAAAGATGTGGCGACTGTTTTGGTATCATTCGCGCGTAGCGGGAACTCACCTGAGAGTGTGGCAACAGTTGACTTGGCCAAGGCTTTGGTTGATGAGCTTTATCAAGTGACCATCACATGTGCGGCTGAAGGGAAATTGGCTCTTCAAGCGCATGGTGATGACCGCAACCTATTGTTGCTACAACCAGCTGCTTCTAACGATGCTGGCTTTGCTATGACTTCAAGCTTCACTTCAATGATGTTGACAGCGCTCTTGGTATTTGATCCGACAGACTTTGCTGTTAAAACTGAACGTTTTGAAGTGCTATCTAGTTTAGCTCGCAAAGTTCTTGAAAATGTGGCAGATGTCAAAGAGTTGGTTGACCTAGAATTTAACCGTGTCATCTACTTAGGTGCGGGCCCATTCTTCGGACTTGCTCATGAAGCGCAACTGAAGATTTTGGAATTGACTGCTGGTCAGGTTGCGACTATGTATGAAAGCCCAGTTGGCTTCCGTCACGGTCCAAAATCTCTTATCAACGAAGATACAGTCGTTTTGGTATTTGGTACTACAACAGATTACACTCGTAAATATGACTTAGACTTGGTTCGTGAAGTTGCAGGCGACCAAATTGCTCGATGTGTTGTTCTCTTGAGCGACCAAGCCTTCGGACTTGAAAATGTTAAGGAAGTCGCGCTTGGGTGCGGTGGGGTTCTGAATGATGTTTACCGTGTCTTCCCTTACATCGTTTATGGTCAGTTATTTGCTCTCTTGACTTCACTTAAAGTTGGTAACAGACCAGATACACCATCACCTACAGGTACAGTGAACCGTGTTGTTCAAGGTGTCATTATTCACGAATTTGAAAAATAAGGAAGAATCTATGAGTAAATTAACATTAAGCCCAAATAAACTTGCTTGCTTGCAAAAACTCTCAGACGAAAATGGGATCATCTCAGCTCTTGCTTTTGACCAACGTGGTGCTTTGAAACGCCTCATGGCTCAATACCAAACAGAAGAGCCAACAGTAACTCAAATGGAAGAACTCAAAGTATTGGTAGCGGATGAATTGACTAAATACGCTTCATCTATGCTTCTTGACCCTGAGTATGGACTTCCAGCTACAAAAGCTCTTGATCCAAAAGCTGGTCTTCTCCTTGCTTATGAGAAAACTGGATACGACACAACAAGTACAAAACGCTTGCCAGACTGCTTGGATGTTTGGTCTGCAAAACGTATCAAAGAACAAGGGGCAGATGCTGTTAAGTTCTTGCTTTACTATGACGTAGATAGCTCTGACGAACTTAATCAACAAAAACAAGCCTACATCGAACGCATTGGTTCTGAGTGTGTGGCTGAAGATATTCCATTCTTCCTTGAAATTCTTGCTTACGATGAAAAGATTGCTGACGCTGGTTCTGCAGAATACGCTAAAGTAAAACCACACAAGGTTATCGGCGCTATGAAAGTCTTCTCAGATCCACGTTTCAACATCGATGTCTTGAAAGTAGAAGTTCCAGTTAACGTGAAATACGTTGAAGGCTTTGGTGATGGAGAAATCGTTCATACACGTGAAGAAGCTGCTACCTTCTTTAAAGCCCAAGACGAAGCTACTAACCTTCCTTACATCTACTTGAGTGCAGGTGTATCAGCTAAACTTTTCCAAGAAACTCTTGTCTTTGCTCACGAATCAGGCGCAAACTTCAATGGTGTTCTTTGTGGACGTGCAACATGGGCTGGATCTGTTGAAGCTTACATCAAAGATGGAGAAGCAGCAGCTCGCGAATGGCTTTGTACAACTGGATTTGAAAACATTGATGAACTCAATAAAGTACTTCAAACAACAGCTACTTCATGGACTGAACGTGTAGAAGCATAGATCAGAAATAGAAGAAACGACTTTTGTTAATAAAATATCTATGGTTTCTTGACAAAGGTGTCTGTAAATCATAAAATGAAACCATAGAAAGTGAATGCGCTTTCTATGGTTTGTTTACTTAATTGAATTAGAAAAAGGAGAGAAGGATGAAAGCATACACAGAACGTGTATTTGGGAAAGTTGATGGCAAGGATGTCCTCGCTTACCGTTTTGAAACGGAGGCAGGATACCAACTGGAAATCATGACTTATGGAGCAACAATTTTACGCTATGTAACTCCAGATAAGACTGGCAATTTTGCCAATGTTATCCTAGGTTTTGACGATTTCGAAAGCTATGTGGGCAATAGCCCTAAACATGGAGCAAGTGTAGGTCCAGTTGCGGGTCGTATCGCAGGAGCGACTTTCGAACTTAATGGTAAGACCTATGATCTTGAAGTCAACAACGCTAGCAACTGTAACCACAGTGGCTCAACTGGTTGGGATTCTAGCTTGTTTGAGCTAGTCGAAGTGAGTGACCATGGTTTGACTCTTTACACAGAAAGAACAGATGGGACTGGAGGTTTCCCTGGAAATCTTAAGATCTGGATTAGCTACAACTTGGAAGAAAGTGGTGCCTACGAAGTTAGCTACAAGGTGACGACAGACCAGGATACCTTGGTCAATCCAACCAACCATAGCTATTTTAACCTGTCAGGCGATTTCACTCAGACTGTTGACCGCCATGTCTTCCAATTGAACACTGAAGGCATCTATCCAATCGCTCCAGACGGCGTGCCAGCTAAAACACCGGATGCTAATCGTGATGTGGTCAAGCATATCTACAATGGAGCTTTGCTTAAGGATATTTTTGCAGACGAAGATGAACAAATCAAACTCGTATCTGGTTTGGACCATCCATTTGCTCTTCCTGCAGGACATGACAATGCTGGTTTCCTCTATGACCAAGGTTCAGGTCGCTTCCTGCTCTTCAAGACAGAGGCTCCTTGCTTTGTGGTCTACACAGCAAACTTTGTGGATGAGAGTGTCATCATCGCTGGTCAGTCAATGATTCAGCACAATGGGATTGCTCTTGAAGCGCAAGCTTTACCAGATGCTATTCATAGCGACCTTAAAGACCAAGTCATCCTCAAAGCAGGTGAAACATTCACCAGCAAAACTCGTTACGAGCTTGTCGTGAAATAATGATTGTTTTCTGAGTAAACCTATACTTTAACCGTTAGTTATTTACTAGCTGTTAGAATCTAGGTTTTTTGATTCTTGAAAAATAAGGAAATAATCTCAAGTTTAGAAGATAATTCTATATATCAAATATTCTTACTGAATAAAGATGATTGACTTATATTGATAGTTGAATGTGTCAATAATATCTAATAGATATATTTATATGATAGCTCTTTTGCTAAAAATAAGGTATAATTAAAATGGAATAAATCTAGGATTTTGACTAAAAAATACTAGATTTTTATAAAGATTTTTGGGAAAAAAACTCTCTATAGAAGATTCGTGTTCTTGGTCAAAGTTATAAGGGGAAGATTAGCAATGGTATCAGTATCTGGAAAATTCTGTATCTTTTCACATAAAAATAAGCAACATCAGCGCTTTTTTCAACTGTTACCCGATGGTCAAATCAAGGATATTGGTGGAACCGGTCAGAGGAGTTGACTACTGAGAGGCTGGATAAAATCATGAGTAAAGATATTTCAGCTTTCATCAGAGAATTTTTCCGCAAACTATAGAAAGCTAGTAGTGAATTGGGAATCCTACTGAAGAACCGTTTTTCATAACTTTGGAAAAGTATAAAGAGAAATATAAAAATGACAGAAAAATTAGTATAATTGTATCAGTTTACAACGTTGAAAACTACTTACGACAATGTCTAGATAGTATTCTCAATCAAACCTATCAAGATCTAGGGAAAAACTGTGCTGCCCTTAGATATTGTAGCCCATCAAGCAGAACTCTTTGATAAAGTAATCGCCCATGAAGAACCTCAAAAATGGTAGATGAAATTCGACAGATTTTATTAGTTAATAGAAAAAGAAAATAAACGTTAGATAAAAGGGATTGAAAAATGAAGAAAGCAATCGTACTTGGAGCAGATAATGGATATATGGATAAGGTGGAAACTACTATCAAGTCTGTTTGTGCTTATAACGATGATATAAAATTTTATGTTTTTAATGACGATCTACCTTCGGAATGGTTTCGTATTATGAATCAGCGATTGAAAGCTATTCATTCAGAAATTGTAAATGTAAAGATTTCTAATAATCATCTCCGGAAATATCATTTACCAACTGCTCACTTATCATATGCAGCTTATTTTCGCTTCTTTATTCCAGACATACTGAAGGAAGATAAGGTTTTATATCTTGATTCGGATATTATTGTTAATGGAGATTTAACAAGTCTTTTTGAAACAGATCTAGGTGCCAGCCCAGTCGCAGCAGTTAGAGATGAATTGCAGCAAACAAATTTCAATTCAGGAGTTTTATTGATAAATAATGCCTATTGGAGAGAGCATTCGATTTCAACAAAATTGTTTGAATTAGCGGATCAGTACCATGAAGTTGAGTTTGGTGATCAAGGAATTTTAAATCGATTTTTTGTGGGGCAATGGAAAGAGCTAGACGTCAATTACAATTTTATGGTTGGAATGGATACTATTGCGACACGTTTTCAAAAAGATGGATGGTATGTAAAAGCGAATCAATATGAGTCGGTGGTTTCTGTTATTCATTATACAGACGGGAAACCATGGTCAGCTATATATAAGAATCGCTTGGGGGATAGATGGTGGTTCTTCTATGCTTTAGATTGGTCAGATATTATCTTACGGAAAGAGATTATCAGACATGGTTTAGAGGAGCTTACAGAAAAAGAAAAATATCATACTGCAATCTTTACAAATACTTGCGAGATGGAGCACTTGGAGTTTTTGATAAAAGCACTACCTGAGGTTCATTTTCATATTTTGGCTCATACAACTTTTGCCTCCCAAGTGGTCGATTTACAACGATATTTAAATGTGTCCATTTATCCACAGTTCAATCCTTATAATTTTGAAAATGTTCTTAGCAAAATCGATTTTTATTTGGATATCAATCATTTTAACGAAATTATGAATATCACTCAGGAGATTCATAAATTAGGGAAACCGATCTTTGCTTTTGATAATACCAGTAAGGACCCAACAGGAGGAAGTCAGATTTTTTCTTCACAAACTCCTGAAGCGATGGTAGTGGCGATTAAAGCTTACCTCAATTCGTTAGATAAATGAGAAAGTTTTAGTAGATAATCTAATCATTCGCTAGTTCACTTCTTTTATGGAGTCCATGCTTTGATGCTTGTGATTAGAGTTTAGTTTGGAGTTAAAGAATGCTTTACACTTTTAATCTTATGGTGGGTTTAGAACCAAATGGTGTAGATGTTGCTCAAGCATATCGTGGGAAGGTTTTTCGCGACTTGGACCTTCCTGCCAGTTTTGTTTTTACACAGGTCCCTCCTCGATTTAAATGGGACTATTACCTTTCTTTGGGTCATCTTGAGGAAGAAATCCTATTAGCACATATGTTGTTGACAGATCAGCGTGATATGAGCTTGGGGATCCGTATAGATGATATGAAGCAGCTCTTACACCTGACTGCTGAATATAAGGAAAATAATTGTGAAGTGATTTTTCAAGAACAAGATGGTGTGACTACCATTCTACATAAAAACAGTCTAAAACCGGATTATGTGGATTATGTAGATTATTATGTATTTGGTCGTTTACTTCGTAGAGAACATTATGGTAAGAAAAAGCTGTTCACAGAATTTTTTACAGCAGTGGATGCTGGATTTGGTCTAGAAGCTAGAGTTGTTCGCCGACTGTTTCATAATAGAGATGGTTCCATAGCCTTTGAAGAGATTAAGAAAGAACCAGGTGAGGATACTGAAGCAGTTTATCGGTGTGGATCGGAGTGGTTCTATAGTGAGTCTGAATTTTTAGAGCGAGCCTTATCAGAGTTGCAGTTTAGTAAAGAGGATCATGTATTTATTGATCGTCTAGAGAATCTTCCCTTCACATCACCTCTTTTACGTTTAAAAGGAGAAGCAAGATTATCCTGTGTTGTGCACTCTATTCATTATTGGGGAGATCAGATCAATTCTGAATACTATCACCTTTTTCAATATGCCGAGGAATTTGATGATATTTTAGTATCAACGCAATCACAGAAGGATGAATTGGAAAAACATTTAGCATTACTAGGGAAAACTGGTCAAGTTCGCGTTCTTCCAGTAGCTGCCCTAGAACAGTTGCAATTAGCTGATGAACGAAAACCTTATTCTGTGATGATTGCCGTGCGGTTTGAACGCCGAAAACGGTTAGACTTAGCAATCAAAGCCATCGTTGCTTTTCATGAAATTTTTCCAGACGTCAACTTAGATATCTATGGGCAAGGGATGCTATGGCAGGATATTGAAGCAGAGATTGCCAATCTAGGAGCACAAAATTATATCCATCTTAAGGGGCATCAGACAATTTCAAACCGTTTCAAAGAGTATGAACTTTATTTGGCTACCTCGGAATGGGAAACTTTTGGTATAACTTTGTTAGAAGCAATTGGTTCTGGACAAGCTCTTGTTGGTTTAGATGTACCTTATGGAAATCAGACCTTTATTCAAGAGGGTAAAAATGGTTATTTAGTTCCTTTTGATGCTCGTTCGGATGAGGAAATTGTGGTTGATTTAACAAAAGCTTTAGAGAAAGCCTTCAAACAGATCAAACAGCTGAGGGAAGGCTCTTACCGCTTGGCTGAAGAATATTTATCAGACTGCATAACAAAACAATGGTATGAATTTTTGACTAGAGAATGGGAATAAAAAAGAAATGATGTATTATTATCTGACGAGGGAATGGTCTTCAGATGACGATCGCCTAAAAAAAGATTTAGAACTTATGGGGAAGGATCTGAAACCATTAACGATTAAAAATATTTTTACTAGTTTTTTTTCTAATCATGAAAATTCAAGTCCCTTACACATGACTCAACTTCCCTTACCTCGATTTTGGGAGGTTCTTTCTTCAGGAGATATCGTAGCAGAAGGAAATAAAAAAGGGAAGATTTACTGCTCTCCTCAGTGGCCACAAATAGTGGAGGTAGTCGAATGGTACGATAACAAAGGTGTTTGTTGTGCAAAAGATCATTACGATTTATCGGGAACTTGTTTTCATAGAGAAATTTGGAGTGGTGGGAAAAAAGAGATAGACATTTATGGTCAGGAAAGTCAAGAACAACTCTATCTTTTTTCATCTCATAATCGTGCACTTTATCGAGAAGCAAACGGTCGGGAACAGGGCTTTTCTTCAATTGATGAAGCAAGAAAACTGATTTTAGATAAACAATTGTCTACAGGTTATTGTATAGTGTTATCGGATATAAGCTTGCTTAGGGATATGCCTAACCTCTCATCTAATCAGATAATGTTTTACATAAGAGAAGAGTTATCTGTCGAAGATATTTCGTATCTAAAAGATCGTTGTGGGAAACTACTGACTCGAGATTTGAAATTAAAGACAGACAATATGAATCTTCCCCTGATTTATCTACCAACGTTTCTTGGGGCCTTTAGAGAGTTTCGTCCGCATATTTTAATTTTTACAGATACGCAAGAACTAGAGCAAATTGAAGTCCTTGTATCTGCCCTACCGAATTTTGAATTTCATATTGCTGCGCTAACAGTAATGGGAGGGCGTTTATTAGATTTGGATTGTCATGCAAATGTTCATCTCTACCCAGGCCTGTCTAGAGAGATATATGAGAAACTTTTACAAACGTGTAGCATTTATCTGGATATTTCTCATGCGCAGGAAATACTTGATGGTAGCCGTACAGCTCTTGAAAATGGTATGATCCTTTATGCTTTTAAGGACACGTGCCACCAACCAGAGTTTTATGCTACTGACCATGTGTTTCCAAGGGATGGTGTAGCAGAGATGATTGACAAATTATCCCAACTTGCAAATCCAGAAAAATATCAATCTGCTTATGATAAACAAAAGATGAATCCGTACTTAGCGATCAGGGAAGAGTTGAAGTTACTTTTTTAAATAACGGATAAATAAGGGAAGTGTCGTGAAAGCTTTAGAATAGATCTTCCTAGATAAAGATAACAATAACTATATAGCGTTTAGCTTAGTATTTCACTTGCTGACAATTTGTATTTCAATCATCAACTTAGTATGGAGAAATATAATCAAGAGTTTGTGGCTAAGAGGATATGATTGTATCGATTCAGAAATATTTGAAGAAACTAGACTAAAAATTGAGTAAAGAAAGAAATAAAAATAGAAAAAATAAGTGTTATCGTCCCTGTTTATATGTCAGAGGCTTATCTTGAAAAATGTTTAGATAGCATTCTTCAACAAACTTATCAAAATCTTGAAGTTATTTTAATCAATGATGGTTCAACAGATGGTTCGGCAGCTATTTGTCAACGATATAAAAATCAAGATGCGCGTGTTAAAGTTTACCATAAGCCAAATGGAGGAGTTGCTTCCAGTCGCAATCGTGCTTTGGAAGCTGTGACAGGTGATTACATTGTCTTTGTGGATAATGATGATTGGCTAGAGTTAGACCATATCCAAAGCCTTTATGATTTATTGAAAAAAACGGATGCAGATATTACAATTGGTAATTTCACTCAGTTTATTGAAGATCAGGGGAGTTTTTTAATTCATGTAGGTGCAGATAACTATTTTGAACAAGTGTACAGTCCTTTTGATTGGTTCTATCATCAATATGACGGAAAGTATAATCTTAGTCAATGTTTTACAGTTCCGTGGGCAAAACTCTATAAAGCAGAGCTTTTCAAAGACATTGTCTATCCAACGGATCAGAAGGTAGAGGACGATTATACGACCTATAAGGTTTACCTTCAAGCAGATAAGATAGCCTATATGAATAAAGCCATTTATATTCATAGAAAACGCTCTACAAGTGTGACTAGAACAGTTAATCTTGCAGATGTTTATCCTTTAAAGAGTATTGAAGAGCGTCTGACTATTTTGAATCTGATTGGGGCACCTCAGGAGTTGTTGGATAAGGAAATTCAGGCTTATAAATGGCGATTATCCATTCATGAAGAAGAATCATTGAAACGCGGAGATATGGAAGCTTATCAACAGATTTTGGTGAAAAAAGCTATTGAGACCAAGCATCGGTGAGAGTGATAAGACTTATAGACTAGTTGATTAGAGAAAAATAATTAGTACAACTTATTGTAAAATAAAAAAATTCTCTGAAGTCATTCGATTTCAGAGAATTTTTTCTTATTCTTCATCTGGTGTGAGAATCATCGGAATGATAATTGGTTCACGTTCAGTATTTTCATAAAGGAATGGTCGAATAGCGTTTACGATAGCGCCATTGACAGATTGGATGCTGGCATCTTTGTTTTTCAATGCGATACGAATAGCATTGAAAAGGATACGTTGGCTTTGGCGAATCAAGTCGCCAGATTCGCGCATGTATACGAATCCGCGACTGAGGATATCTGGACCAGACAGAATCATCTGAGACTTGAAGTCAACGGTTGCGACAGCAAGTACAACACCATCTTCAGATAGATCGCGACGATCCTTAAGCACAGCTGCACCGATTTCGCCGATACGATTTCCATCGACGTAGATATCCTGAGCATTGAAATGACCTGCGATACGAGCAGAGTTTGCAGTGAGGGCAAGCACATCACCATTACTCATGATAAAGATATTGTCCTTCTCTACTCCAGTATCCACTGCTAGTCCAGCATGGACTTTTTGCATGCGGTATTCACCGTGAACAGGCATGAAGTATTTTGGCTTAATCAAGCGGAGCATAAGTTTTTGCTCTTGCTGACCACCGTGTCCAGATGTATGGATGTTGTTAATCTTACCATGGATGACTTCAACACCAGCTTCAGAAATGATGTTAATCAATTTGTTAACGCTAGTGGTGTTTCCTGGGATTGGACTAGATGAGAAAATAACAGTATCGCCAGGTTGGAGTTGCACTTGACGGTGAGTTCCGTTAGCGATACGAGAGAGGGCTGCCATAGGTTCGCCCTGGCTACCTGTACAGAGGATAAGAATCTCACCTGCAGGGTAGTCTTTGATTTCATTTGGCTCGATGAAGGTTCCCTTAGGTGCCTTGATGTAACCAAGTTCAATCCCGTTGACAATGGCCTTTTCCATAGAGCGCCCAAAGACTGCGATCTTACGCCCGGTCTTAACAGCAGCTTCCGTTGCTTGCTGGAGACGGAAGATATTTGAGGCAAAGGATGCAAAGATGATACGTCCCTCGATACCTTGGATAATCTTCATGATCGACTGGCCGACAACCTTTTCAGAGTTTGTAAAGGTTGGAACCTCAGCATTGGTCGAGTCAGAGAGCAAACAAAGTACTCCATCTTCACCTAAGGCTGCCATACGGTGCAAGTCTGCAGGTTCTCCAACTGGTGTAAAGTCGAACTTGAAGTCACCTGTACAGACGATTTTCCCTTGAGGTGTATGGATGACGATTCCCAAAGGCTCTGGAATCGAGTGGGTTGTTCTAAAGAAAGTTGCTTTAAGATTTTTAAAGTTCAACTCCGTGTTGTGGTTGATTTCGTGAAGTGTAGCATTGCGCAAAAGTCCATGCTCTTCGAGTTTTCCACGGATTAAGGCAAGGGCCAGTGGACCAGCATAGATAGGGATGTTTGCTTGCTTGAGCAAGAAAGGAATCCCTCCGATATGGTCCTCGTGTCCGTGGGTAATCAAGAGAGCCTTGACGCGGTCGATATTTTCTACAATATAAGAGTAATCAGGGATAACGTAGTCGATACCAAGTAGGTCATCCTCAGGGAATTTAATCCCTGCATCAACGATGATGATTTCGTCTTGATATTCGATACCATATGTGTTTTTTCCGATTTCTCCTAGACCACCAATGGCAAAAACGCCGACTTCTTCTGGTTTAAGAGTGTAGGCCATATTAGAACTCCGTAATTTCGAATGCGCCAGTTTCTTTTTCGTAGTCTAGCAATTTGTCAGACAAGAGTTCGATATACTCGATGTTGTACTCTGGACGATTCTCTTCGACAAGCTGGCGAGCAGCGATACGTCCTTCAAGTTCTGAACTAGCATCGATGTCTAAGTATAGTGAGCGTGTTGTTTCACGACGTGGGCTACGGTCTTTTGTTTCTTGATAAAAAACTTTGTAAATCATATGTTTCCTTTCTGCTTTCAGGTCAGCTATATTCAAAAATGCTCAGTTTGAAGCTGGTTTGATTCCAGTTCATTTTTTGTCTTTATTGACCTTGATTCGTTACAATTATCTCAATTATAACATAAAAAGGGGAATTAGTAAAAGCAGGAAACATGAAAGTAAGGAGCTTGAAATGCGTTTCATTTTACCTTGTATAAGTATTTGAAGACATCAGATGCAAGTGCTATAATAAAGCTAGAAAAGAGATTTTTCTTGATTAAGGAGGACTAGCTATGCTTAATTTTGTGTTTCACCTATTTGGATGGAAATTATGCATATTGCTACAACTACTTGGGCTCCTTTTCGTTAGATGATGATTTTGAAATATTTGCCTTTAGAATTAGAGAAAGGAGGCTCTCTATGTTTCAACTAGCTATCACGATTCGTCTCTTGGTATTTGCTGTTTTTGTTGCCTGTGTTTACGGTGGCAATTTAGTATTTGTTCGGCTGGAACATAGAAAAACAGCTATACACTGGAAAATTCTCTTTGTAACACTGTATTCCATTTTCCTCCTTCTTGTAACCTATGTGGTCTGGCTTGTATTTTACTTTGGTTTGAATGCTTAAGTACTTGTCCTGTCTGTTTGGCAGGATATTTTTGTTTCAAAATAAAGAAAATTCCCATGTGTCGGCTTTTGTAGTATAATAGTAAACAGACAAAAAGATAGGAATGTGTTATGAAAGTATTAGCATTTGATACGTCTAGCAAGGCTCTTTCTCTTGCTATTTTAGAGGACAAGCAGCTTCTTGCCGAGACGACAATCAATATCAAAAAAAATCACAGTATTACCCTTATGCCAGCCATCGATTTTTTGATAGCTAGTCTAGATTTGACGCCCAAAGATTTGGATCGAATCGTTGTAGCAGAGGGGCCAGGTAGCTACACAGGTTTGCGAATTGCGGTAGCAACTGCCAAGACCTTGGCTCATACTCTAAAAATCGAGTTAGTTGGCATGTCAAGTCTTTTAGCTCTGGTACCGAGTCAACAGGAAGGTTTGGTTGTTCCTTTGATGGATGCGCGTCGTAACAATGTTTATGCAGGATTTTATGAAAATGCCCATTTGGTCTTTCCTGAAGCGCATTTGTCTTTTGCAGAAGTTTTGGAGCAAGTCAAAGATGCTGATCAGGTAACCTTTGTTGGAGAAGTTGGAGCCTTTGTAGATCAAATCCAAGAACAATTGCCACAAGCCAACTATCTAGAAACCTTACCAAACGCAGCTAATCTAGCTCTTTTGGCTTGGAACAAGGAAGCAGACTCCTTGCACGATTTTGTGCCGAATTACCTTAAGCGTGTCGAAGCTGAGGAAAACTGGCTCAAGAATCACACTGAGTCTGGCGAGTCTTACATTAAACGCCTATGATAGAGATTAAACGAATCCAACAGCAACCTGACGTGGCTCAAGCCATCTACGCTGTCATGGCAGCTGTTTATTCAGTCAGTCCTTGGACGTTGGAACAAATCCAAGCAGACCTGTCCCAAGACCAGACTTGGTATGCTCTGGCTTACGATGGGGTGGAAGTGATAGGTTTTCTAGCTGTTCAGGAAAATTTATTTGAAGCAGAAGTCCTGCAAATCGCTGTCAAAGGAACCTATCAGGGTCAGGGAATTGCGTCAACCTTATTTGCTCAATTACCGACAGATAAGGAGATTTTCCTCGAAGTCAGAAAGTCAAATCAACGAGCACAGGCATTTTATAAGAAAGAAAGAATGGCAGTCATCGCTGATAGAAAGTCCTACTACCATGATCCAGTCGAGGACGCCATTATCATGAAGAGAGAAATAGATGAAGGATAGATATATTTTAGCATTTGAGACATCTTGCGATGAAACCAGTGTCGCCGTATTGAAAAACGACGACGAGCTCTTATCCAATGTCATTGCTAGTCAAATTGAGAGTCACAAACGTTTTGGTGGTGTAGTGCCAGAAGTGGCTAGTCGTCACCATGTTGAGGTTATTACAGCCTGTATTGAGGAGGCGCTGGCAGAAGCAGGGATTACAGAAGAAGATGTAACAGCTGTTGCGGTTACTTATGGACCAGGCTTGGTCGGAGCCTTGCTTGTTGGTTTGTCAGCTGCCAAGGCATTTGCTTGGGCACATGGACTTCCGCTGATTCCCGTTAACCACATGGCTGGCCACCTCATGGCAGCTCAAAGTGTGGAGCCTTTGGAATTCCCCTTACTAGCTCTATTAGTCAGTGGTGGGCACACAGAGTTGGTCTATGTTTCTGAGGCTGGTGATTATAAGATTGTTGGTGAAACTCGTGATGATGCGGTTGGTGAAGCCTATGATAAGGTCGGACGTGTCATGGGCTTGACCTATCCAGCAGGTCGTGAGATCGATGAACTTGCTCATCAGGGGCAGGATGTGTATGATTTCCCTCGTGCCATGATTAAGGAGGATAATCTGGAGTTCTCATTCTCAGGTTTGAAGTCTGCCTTTATCAATCTTCACCACAATGCCGAGCAAAAGGGAGAAAGCTTATCCAAGGAAGACCTATCTGCTTCTTTCCAAGCTGCAGTTATGGACATTCTCATGGCAAAAACTAAAAAAGCCTTAGAGAAATACCCTGTTAAAACCCTCGTTGTAGCTGGTGGTGTAGCAGCTAACAAAGGATTAAGAGAACGCTTGGCAGCTGAAATCACTGACGTCAAGGTTATCATTCCACCTCTGCGTCTTTGCGGGGACAATGCAGGCATGATTGCCTACGCAAGCGTCAGCGAGTGGAACAAAGAAAACTTTGCAGGATTGGAGCTAAATGCCAAACCTAGCCTCGCTTTTGATACTATAGAATGAAAAGTCAGCTTGAAGCTGGCTTTTTTGCTAAAATATTTTATAATATGTTAAAAAAGTAAAAAGTTTTTACGAATAGAATAGTAAAGGGAATTTTAAAAAGGGAGCTTGCCTATGATTGAAAAACAGGAATTAGGAGAATTTTACAAGGAATTGCGCCTGGCGAGAAAGCTCAAGCAGTCAGATGTGGCTTGTGGTGGACTAACAGCCTCTCAGCTATCCAAGTTCGAACTAGGGCAGTCCATGCTGTCTGCGGATAAGTTGATCCTAGCTATCCAAGGGATAAATGTGACCTTTGATGAGTTTGGTCATAAGCTCAACAACTACCAAGAATCTCCACATATGCGATTTGGTAGAAGGATTGTGGATCGTTTTGCCCATCAAGATATAGCTGGTTTAGAGCAATTGTTGAAAGAAATTGAGCAAGAACAGATGGCGCAGACCTATCGTCGTTTGAACTCTATTGTGATTAAAGATGCTATCCATTCACTAGATAAAAGATATCCGCTAGCAGAGGAGGATAGCGAGTTTTTAACCACCTATCTCTATGCTATCGAGTCTTGGACATGGTTTGAACTCTATATTTTTTGCAATACCATGCCTTTTTTGAGCAATCAAGATTTAATCTTTTTATCAACCTCCTTACTCGAAAAATCCAAGGAATTTAAAGAATTGGCACACAATAGATTATATATGAAAAGTGGCTTTCTAAATATTATCTCAGAGCTTATGGAGCGCAAACTTTTCTCTTACATCCCAATCTTTGAATCTGAGTTGGAGAGTATGCTCCATCCGTATGATGTTTTTGAGAAAGTATCATGGCAATTTTTAAAGAAATTGAGTGTTTTCCTTCAAACCAAGGGAAGCAATCAAAAAGAGATTGAACACTTTATCCAATCTCTGAAAATATTAGAAAATCCACAATTAACAGCCCTTTTTGAATTACGCTTACAGCAATACAAAGACCTTATTGATTAGTTAAAGATGCAAAAAGATAATAATCTCAGCAACGATTGTCAATAATGTTATGATTTGTTTCTTCATTTCATGTCCTCCTACATAATGGTAACTACATTATATCAGTGAAAAAGTCAAATCCATAAAAATCGCAAATGTGAAATTTTCATCAGAAAAAATATCAAATATGCGATTTTATAAAATTGCCTACTTTCCGTGCTATACTGTTCTTGTAAAGCACCTGAAGCAAATCCTAGGTCGCAGAAGTGGTTTACAAATAAAATAATTAAGGGAGTGTAAATGATGTTGAATTTACAATTTGCAGAAACAATGGAATTGACAGAAGCTGAGTTGCAAGATGTTAGAGGAGGAAACACTGTGGTTAACCCAGGCAGTGGAATTGGAGTAGGATGGGGAGGCCTAGGAACACCTTGGTCAATCACTAATTTCTGGAAGAAAAATTTTAACTTTAAGCCTGATTCTGATCCTGACCGCCGTCGTTATTATTAATATATAATGCCCTTGCCTTTTTCTTGGGTAGGGGCTTTCTTCATTCCATAGTATAGGAGAAAAAAGAATGAAAAAGATCATCTCACGCTACTACTTGTTTGTAGCTATTCTACTTATCATTGCGGACCAGTTCTTCATCCGTCTGGTTTTACACAGCGACTTGGCTGCTGGTCTATCTGATTTTGGCTATTATTTTTCGGATATGATGTTGAATTTTCTTGTAGTTTTGCTTGCTCTTGTTGCCATGATTTGGTCAGGAAAATGGCAACAAATCAATAGCAGAAAATTTAAGGTGTCCTATCTTTTCTATTTCTTTTTAGCTCTTCTAGCTTTTTTTGTTTGGAATTTCGTTACATTTTTTATTTTCCCGCCTACCCAAAATGCAATTTCTTATCAACTGGATCTTCCTACTTTTACAGGTCCTACTGCATTTTTGATGTATTTTTTCTATCC
This sequence comes from Streptococcus infantis, assembly GCF_047460405.1. GTDB lineage: Bacteria > Bacillota > Bacilli > Lactobacillales > Streptococcaceae > Streptococcus > Streptococcus infantis_Q. The sequence goes on from NZ_JASHGH010000011.1 coordinate 71,166, forward strand.
AGTGATTGCAGGTCCCATTTTTGAAGAGATGATCTATCGTGGATTGGTGATGACAGCTCTGGAAAAAGGGAAGAAGTGGGGACTGGATATGCTTGGTTCGGCTGCTTTATTTGGAATCTTGCATATCAGTAGTCATGGTTGGGTTTTGACAGACTTTTTCGTATATATGGGTGGTGGTCTAATAATGGCAGTCTTTTTTAGAGTGACAAAGTCTATTTATTGGCCTATTGGACTGCATATAGTTAATAATGCCATTGCTCAAATTCTGCCTTTGTTATTTTAGTGGATTTTGAGAATTGTAAATAAAGGGATGAGTCCTAATCGTGGTGCTTCTGATTGGATAAAAGGGATTTGGGTACGTTTAGCTGGAAGATGGTGTAACTAAAATTTAAAAGGATCAACGATGAAAAAGAAAGATAAGAAATTCTACTTGTCAACTGTTTTGATAATAGTCACCTATTACTTAATTTTTAATTGTGTAGCAAGGTTAGAATTTGTTGACCAATTATCAGATTTTGAATTTTATGGCTTACAAATTTTATTGATAGCTCTTGAGGGGATTGCTGCTACAGTGGTTCTTGTAAAGAGTCAAGGTTGGAAAGAATGCGGTCGCTTCCAGTTCCGTTGGGCTTATCTGGGTGTCTTCTTTCTTTTCTTTATACTGATGTTTGTGTGGGTAAATATAACGACTCTGATTTTTCCTAGCACGCAAAATGGGAGCGAAATGATGAAAGAAGCTGCTAATTTGACAGGAATTAGTTACTTTATTATGCGCATTCTCTATGGCAGTCTCATTGCTCCTATCGTTGAAGAGTTAGTTTTTCGTGGGCTTCTGATGACGGCATTGTCCAAATTTAAAAAGTATTATGTTGATGTCGTCGTTTCCTCCACACTCTTTAGTCTTATCCATGTTTTACAGTATGGCTGGGTGTTAACAGATTTCATCGTTTATGCGGGAGCAGGTCTGATACTTTCTATGCTATTTCGTTATACTCGTTCAGTTTATTGGCCAATGGTTCTTCATATCTTGTGGAATACATTTTTAATCGTTCTTAGTTTATTGGTATTTGGGTATTAAATCTAAAATAGTTTATAAGTTGTATCATAAGACTGGCCTCCCAGTCTTTTTTTGTTCTTGTCAGTCAGCAGACTTTTTTCTATTTTACGAATATGTTATAATAATTTTTGCTGTGATTGTTTGGAAAGCAGTCGCTGAAGGAATGATTAGTGAGGAAGTCTATGAAAGAAAAAGGATTTTGGGAGGGTGTGCAGGCTGCGGTGCCGACAGCTCTGGGCTATGTTAGCATCGGTCTTGCTTGTGGCATTATCGGTTCGCCCTATGTGACACCAGTAGAAATGGGCCTGATGAGTCTCTTTGTTTATGCTGGGAGTGCTCAGTTTGCCATGATAGCTTTGATTGCAGTTAAAGCTCCAGTAGCTGCTATTGCGATGACGGTCTTTTTGATTAATCTGCGTCTCTTCTTGCTCAGTTTGCATGCATCGACCTATTTTCGTCATACCAGTCTCTGGCACAATATCGGCATGTCCAGCCTCTTGACTGATGAGACCTATGGCGTTTTGATGGGCGAGTTGGTGCATACGGATAAGGTCAATCCTATGTGGATGCACGGGAACAACCTTAACAGCTATGTGGCTTGGTTTGTCGGAACTGTTGTCGGAACTGCTCTAGGTGGACTTCTACCAAATCCAGAAATTTTTGGCTTAGATTTTGCCCTAGTGGGGATGTTTATTGGGATTTTTACTTCCCAGTTTCAGATTATGCAAAAACGGATTCCTTTGCGCAATCTCTTCATAATTTTAGCAGTTGTAGCTGTATCTTTCTTTTTGCTCTTGACGGTGGTGTCTCAGTCATTAGCTGTTCTGTTTGCGACCTTGCTAGGTTGTACCATGGGGGTGGTCTTGGATGGTCAGTAAGTATATTTTATTAGCAATTGTCTTTTCTGGCTTGGTGACTTGGATTCCAAGAATGATTCCTTTTATCCTAGCCAAGTACAAGGGTTTGCCGCCTATCGTAGAGCACTTTTTGAAATTTCTACCAGTTTCTATTATCTTTGCCTTGATTCTTTCAAGTGTGGTGACAGGAAAAGTTGGAAGCCTTCCGCAGATAAAGTGGTTAGACTTTTTAGCAGTCTTTCCAACGGCTTTTGTAGCCTTTCGTTACCGTAATCTGGTTGGGACTGTTCTCTTTGGAGTAGTCTTGATAGCAGTCCTACGTTTGGTCTTTTAATCAGCCATAAAGAAAACCTATCACAGAGATAGATATCATATAATGGCGCAAATGGACTTTTTCTGTTAAGATTATAAGGTATTCTATTTTGGAGGAAATGACATGAAAAAAATCGTTAAATACTCATCTCTTGCTGCCCTAGGGCTTGTTGCTGCAGGTGTTCTAGCAGCTTGCTCAGGTGGTGCTAAGAAAGAAGGAGAAGCGGCTAGCAAGAAAGAAATTATCGTTGCAACCAATGGCTCACCAAAACCATTTATCTATGAAGAAAATGGCGAATTGACTGGTTACGAGATTGAAGTTGTTCGCGCTATCTTTAAAGACTCTGACAAGTATGATGTCAAGTTTGAAAAGACAGAGTGGTCAGGTGTCTTTGCAGGACTTGACGCTGATCGCTACCATATGGCTGTTAATAATCTTAGTTACACTAAAGAACGTGCGGAGAAATACCTCTATGCCGCACCAATTGCCCAAAATCCTAATGTCCTTGTCGTGAAGAAAGATGACTCTAGTATCAAGTCGCTCGATGATATCGGTGGAAAATCGACAGAGATTGTTCAAGCTACTACATCAGCTAAACAGTTGGAAGAATATAACAAACAACACGCAGATAACCCAACTATCCTGAACTATACTAAGGCAGATTTCCAACAAATCATGGTACGTTTGAGCGATGGTCAATTTGACTACAAGATTTTTGATAAAATCGGTGTTGAAACAGTTATCAAAAACCAAGGTTTGGACAACTTGAAAGTTATCGAACTTCCAAGCGACCAACAACCTTACGTTTACCCACTTCTTGCTAAAGGTCAAGATGAGTTGAAAACATTTGTAGACAAACGTATCCAAGAACTCTACAAAGACGGAACTCTTGAAAAATTATCTCAACAGTTCTTTGGTGGTTCTTACCTCCCCGCAGAAGCTGACATCAAATAAGTTTGTAAATCATCCATTCTCTCGTAGGTGGATGATTTTGTAACTTTTAGACGTATAGTTTAAAACTATATGTCTGCCTATCTAATAACAATTTGCGAAATCAAATAAAGTGTGAGATACTATTACAGTATTATTTTTAAAGGAGAATGAATCATGAAAATTAAAAAATGGTTAGGCGTAGCAGCTATCGCTACAGTAGCAGGCCTTGCACTTGCAGCTTGCGGAAATTCAGACAAGAAAGCAGACAATACAACTACAGTTAAAATCGCAACTGTTAACCGTAGCGGTTCAGAAGAAGCACGCTGGGACAAAGTCCAAGAATTGGTTGAAAAAGACGGAATTAAATTGGAATTCACAGAGTTTACAGACTACTCACAACCAAATAAAGCAACTGCTGATGGTGAAGTAGATTTGAACGCTTTCCAACACTACAACTTCTTGAACAACTGGAACAAAGAAAACGGTAAAGACCTTGTAGCGATTGCAGATACGTATATCTCACCAATTCGCCTTTACTCAGGTAAAAACGGTGAAGAAAACAAGTACACTAAAGTGGAAGAAATCCCAAATAACGGTGAAATCGCAATTCCGAACGATGCTACTAACGAAAGCCGTGCCCTTTACCTTCTTCAATCAGCTGGTTTGATTAAATTGGATGTTTCAGGAACTGAACTTGCTACAATCGCAAACATCAAAGAAAATCCAAAGAACTTGAAAATTACTGAGTTGGACGCTAGCCAAACAGCTCGTTCATTGACTTCAGTTGATGCAGCAGTTGTAAACAACACTTTTGTTACAGAAGCAAAATTGGACTACAAGAAAGCACTCTTTAAAGAGCAAGCTGACGAAAACTCAAAACAATGGTACAACATCATCGTTGCGAAAAAAGATTGGGAATCATCACCTAAAGCTGATGCAATCAAGAAAATTATCGCAGCTTACCATACTGATGAAGTGAAAAAAGTTATCGAAGAAACTTCAGACGGCTTGGATCAACCAGTTTGGTAATAAACACAGGGAGGTGGGAGAGATTTTTCCACCTCTTGCTTTTATATAGAGCCTAAAGAAAAGGAACATCCACTTGTATTGATTTCAAAGGTACAAGTCCTAGTAGAAAGGTAGAGATAAAATGGTTTTCCCTAGCGAACAAGAACAGATTGAAAAATTTGAAAAGGATCATGTAGCCCAGCATTACTTTGAAGTTTTGCGTACCCTGATTTCTAAAAAATCTGTTTTTGCCCAGCAAGTCGGACTCAAGGAAGTGGCTCGTTATCTGGGAGAGATTTTCAAGCGTGTAGGGGCTGAAGTTGAGATTGATGAGAGCTACACAGCACCTTTTGTGATGGCACATTTCAAAAGTTCACGACCAAATGCCAAGACTATCATTTTCTACAACCACTATGATACGGTACCAGCTGATGGTGACCAAGTGTGGACTGAGGATCCTTTTACGCTTTCTGTTCGCGATGGTATTATGTACGGACGAGGAGTCGATGATGACAAGGGGCATATCACTGCACGACTCAGTGCGCTGAGAAAATACATGCAGCATCATGACGATCTCCCTGTTAACATCAGCTTTATCATGGAAGGGGCAGAGGAGTCAGCCTCTGTTGACTTGGACAAATACCTAGAAAAGCATGCAGATAAGTTGCGAGGCGCTGACTTGTTAGTCTGGGAACAGGGAACCAAAAATGCCTTGGAGCAATTAGAAATCTCAGGTGGTAATAAGGGAATTGTGACCTTTGATGCTAAGGTTAAGAGTGCTGATGTGGATATTCATTCTAGCTATGGAGGAGTCATAGAGTCTGCTCCCTGGTACCTGATACAAGCCTTGACCAGTCTTCGCGCTGCTGATGGCCGTATTTTGATAGAAGGTTTGTACGATGATGTACAAGAGCCCAATGAACGCGAGTTAGCCTTGGTGGATACCTATGCCCAACGAAATCCAGGGGAAATCAGCCAGATTTATGGTTTGGAATTGCCTCTTTTACAAGAAGATCGTGCAGCCTTTCTAAAACGTTTCTTTTTTGAACCAGCCCTTAATATCGAAGGGATTCAGTCAGGTTATCAAGGACAAGGGGTTAAAACGATATTACCTGCAGAAGCCAGTGCTAAGCTAGAAGTTCGATTGGTTCCAGGCTTGGAACCACATGATGTTTTGGATAAAATCCGGAAACAACTAGACAAAAACGGCTTTGATAAGGTAGAATTATACTATACCTTGGGTGAGATGAGTTATCGAAGTGATATGAGTGCACCATCTATTCTCAATGTTATTGAGTTAGCCAAGAAATTCTATCCACAGGGCGTATCTGTCTTGCCAACAACTGCAGGGACAGGTCCTATGCATACGGTATTCGATGCCTTAGAGGTACCCATGGTGGCCTTTGGTCTAGGAAATGCTAATAGCCGAGACCATGGTGGAGACGAGAATGTACGAATCGCCGATTATTACACCCATATTGAATTAGTAGAGGAGCTGATTAAAAGCTATGAGTAGAGATATTATCAAGTTAGATCAGATCGATGTGACTTTTCACCAAAAGAAAAGAACCATCACAGCGGTCAAGGATGTGACTATTCACATCCAAGAAGGGGATATCTACGGAATCGTTGGATATTCTGGAGCAGGGAAATCAACCCTAGTTCGTGTGATTAACCTCTTGCAAAAACCATCTGCAGGTCGAATTACTGTAGATAATGATGTAATTTTTGATGGCAAGGTTACCTTAACTGCTGAGCAATTACGACATAAACGTCAAGATATTGGGATGATTTTCCAACACTTCAACCTCATGAGCCAGAAAACAGCAGAGGAAAACGTAGCCTTTGCCCTCAAACACTCTGGCCTCAGCAAGGAAGAAAAGAAGGCTAAAGTAGCTAAGTTGTTGGACTTAGTTGGTCTTGCAGATCGTGCCGAAAACTATCCTTCACAATTATCTGGTGGTCAAAAACAACGTGTGGCTATTGCGCGTGCCTTGGCCAATGATCCAAAAATCTTGATTTCAGACGAGTCAACTTCAGCTCTGGATCCAAAGACAACGAAACAAATCTTGTCACTCTTGCAAGAATTGAACCGTAAACTAGGTTTGACCATTGTTTTGATTACACACGAGATGCAGATTGTCAAAGATATTGCTAACCGTGTAGCAGTGATGCAGGATGGTCGATTGATTGAAGAAGGTAGCGTTCTTGAAATCTTCTCTGATCCTAAGCAACCATTGACTCAGGACTTTATCTCGACTGCGACAGGTATCGATGAAGCTATGGTCAAGATTGAGAAACAGGAAATCGTAGAGCACTTATCTGAAAACAGCATTTTGGTACAACTCAAGTATGCAGGAGCTTCTACAGATGAGCCACTTTTGAATGAATTGTACAAACATTACCAAGTAACAGCCAATATTCTCTATGGGAACATTGAAATTTTGGATGGTACTCCTGTGGGTGAACTTGTGGTTGTCTTGTCAGGGGAAAAAGAAGCCTTGGCAAACGCTCAAGATGCTATCCGTCAAGCTGGTGTGCAACTAAAAGTATTGAAGGGAGGACAGTAAGATGGCAGAATTGATTAAAGCATACTTACCAAACGTCTACAAGATGGGTTGGTCTGGTCAGGCTGGCTGGGGAACAGCAATCTACTTGACACTTTATATGACGGTTCTTTCCTTCATCATCGGAGGTTTCCTAGGGCTGGTTGCAGGGCTTTTCCTTGTCTTGACAGCTCCAGGTGGTGTCTTGGAAAATAAAGTTGTTTTCTGGATTTTAGACAAGATCACGTCAATCTTCCGTGCAGTGCCATTCATCATTCTCTTGGCTGTCTTGTCACCCTTCTCTCATCTAATCGTAGGGACAAGTATCGGACCAAATGCGGCTATTGTACCCCTATCTTTTGCAGTCTTTGCCTTCTTTGCCCGTCAAGTACAGGTGGTATTGGCTGAGCTAGATGGCGGTGTCATCGAGGCAGCTCAAGCCAGTGGAGCTACTTTCTGGGACATCGTGGGTGTTTACCTATCAGAAGGTCTACCAGACTTGATCCGTGTGACAACTGTAACCTTGATTTCCCTTGTCGGTGAAACAGCTATGGCGGGAGCGGTCGGAGCAGGTGGTATCGGTAACGTAGCTATCGCTTATGGATTTAACCGTTTCAATCATGATGTAACAGTCCTTGCGACTCTCATCATTATCCTGATTATCTTTACAATTCAGTTCTTGGGCGACTTCTTGACCAAGAAATTAAGTCATAAATAAAAAAGAGCCAAGTGGCTCTCAGATTGAAGAAAAAGTCCGTTGTGGATAATTTTCTTCAATCTTTTTCTTTTATTAGAGAAAATAAAAAAACTCTTAAAAATAGCATGTATCAGCATTTCTAAGAGTTTTCAAGATGTAGTAAAATTACCGAAAGGGTTTGTCTACCTACTGAGAGCCGTGTGGCTCTTTTTCTATCACATTTTGTCTGCAAACTTCTTACTCAGCGCTTGTCCAATAAGGGCGCCAAGTAAAGCACCGATAAGGACGCTTGCTACAAAGAGAAGGATAGTACAAGGGTTAGGCGCGACCATGATGCGGTCAATATAGTCCTGAGATTTTCCACGAGCGACTAGAGTTGCGATATAGGCTTGAGGGGTCAACCACATGAGTAGGATGGGACCAGTAGTACCAAAGGCAAAAACTAGGAAGGAAAGAAGGTTTTTAACCTTATCTTTGTAGTGGCCAAGATGAGCGATGCCATCTGCTGCAAGACCGCAGATAATTCCTGGCAGAAAGGCTCCAGCACCATGCTTGCTCCCGAGGAAAAATAGAGAGATTACAAGTCCAATCGTAGTAATCGCTCCAAAACGAGGAACCTTTGCTAAAAGGATCATATAGACGCTACCACCCACAAGAGCAGAAAAGGCAGGGGCGTAAAACATATTTCCAGTGTGGTCGACAAGGTTTCCTAGTAGAACACCCACTCCGATACAGAGAAAGTAGACAAGGGCAGCTACAAGGGTCGTCAAGATATTCTTTTTCATAAGTTCTCCTTCGTATATCTGATGTTATTCATTGTATCATGCCTGTGGCAGATTGTAAATGCTGGTTTGGAACTAGTATTTATTAGGAAATGTGGTAAAATAGGAAAAAATAAAAGACGAGTGGTAAGAGGATGAAGAATTTAGGAAAAGTTTTTAAAGAGTTACGAGAATCAAGAAAAATTTCCTTGAGAAAAGCAACAGGTGGACGCTTTTCAGCATCCTTATTGTCGCGTTTTGAAAATGGTCAGAGTGAAATATCTGCTCCAAAGTTAATCGCAGCTTTGGAGAATATTCATGCGAGTATGGAAGAATTGTTATTTTTGGCGAGAGGTTTTCATCAGGATGCCTATTCTGAATTTAGAAACAGAATAGTTGAGGCTATTGACCCTCAAGATTTGACATCCTTGCGCACTCTCTACCAGAGAGAGTATCAACAACTTCCTTTTTCAAAAGATAGACAGCAACACTGTACTGACCCCAAAAAGTTAGACAATTAATTTAAGCAAAGGATTTAATTCTGTATTGTACAGGACTAAGTCCTTTTAGTTTTACCTTAATTCGTTTGTTGTTGTAGTAATCAATATAGTCTACAAT
>NZ_JASHGH010000012.1:0-77470 GCF_047460405.1 Streptococcus infantis
GATAGGGAATATCCCTTTTTATTTTTCTCAAATACAGATTTTTGAATGGAATATCAGATGATGAGACAAACCATTTTTGAAAAGAGAAAAAGACAAACGCCAAAAATGACGTTTGTCTTCGTTCTGAAAAGAGGCTCATGCCTCTTTTTTTATTACATTCCCCCTCTAATGCTTTATTATTCTATTCACTAAATCTTAAAAAATAGCCATCTGGATCTAAAACTGCAAATTCATGAGGATAGATATATTGTTCACCAACACGAAATTCTCTTTTGGTCAAAGGACGATGAATAGGATAGTTAGACTCGATTACTTTCTGATAGAGTCGAGGAACATCCTTTATGCCAAAGGAAATGTTGACTCCACGACCAAAGGGATAGGTCAGTTCAGCTAATTCATCCTTTGTCCCCTCTTCTAGCATTAGCTGGCAATCTTCAAGAGATAGGAAGAGGAAGTGTTCTTCTGGTCGCTCATATTCGATCGTAAAACCCAGTAAATCACAGTAGAAGGAACGGGACTGTTCTATATTTGATACCATAAACTCGGGAATAACTGCATTGTAGTTCATAAAAAAATTCCTTATAGTTCAATCTCCAAGACAATCGGTGTATGGTCTTGGCGAGCGCCTGAATCAATCATATCTGACTTGGTAACCTTGTCTGCTACACGGTTACTTGTGAGCCAGTAGTCGATTCTCCAGCCTGTGTTGTTGATTTTTGAAGTCTTGCTGCGTTGTGCCCACCAAGTGTAGCGTTCAGGAATATCTCCATGGACATGACGGAAGGTGTCTGTAAATCCTTTGGCCAAAAGGTTTGTAAATCCTTCACGTTCTTCGTCTGTGAAACCTGGTGAACGGCGATTGCTGGCTGGGTTGGCAAGGTCAATTTCCTTGTGGGCAACGTTGTAGTCCCCGGTTGCTAGGACAGGTTTTTGCTTGTCTAGTTGAGCCAAGTACTCCGCATATTTGACATCCCAGACTTGACGATCTTCCAAGCGTTTGAGTCCATCACCAGCGTTTGGTGTGTAAACTTGAGTCACGAAAAATGTATCAAATTCTAAAGTGATGATACGGCCTTCAGAGTCCATGGTAGAAGGTGCACCGATTTCTGGGAAGCTGATAGTTGGAGTGAGTTCTTTCTTATAGAGAAACATGGTTCCAGCATAACCTTTACGAGCAGGTTCTTGAGAGGAACGCCAAGTATTTTCATATCCAGGGAAGAGTTCTTCCAACACCTCGAGGTGTTTTTTAGTAGGACCTTTAGCTGAAAGCTTGGTTTCTTGGATGGCGATAATATCAGCGTCTTCGGCTACCAAGGTTTGGAGGACATCTTGTGATAATTTCGCACGCGCAGAGTCACTCGTGAGTGCAGCGTTTAGGGAATCAATATTCCATGAGATCAGTTTCATAATGTTTACCTTTTCATTCAGATTATAGACAATATTATACCAGAAAAAGAAGTATTTCCCCAGCGTATAGTTTGAAAAATCCAGGTCATTCCTATATAATAGAGAATGATTTATGTAAAGGATTGAAAATAAATGAAATGTTACTCCTTTGAGTATCTTTATCGCTGAATATGACAAAGTTTAAGTTAGTGTCATCACCTATGAATAGGAAAAACCTGAGGCAGTCGCCTCAGGTTTCCATTTGTTATTAGAAAGGAATTTTATGTCCATCATCCAAAAACTCTGGTGGTTTTTTAAATTAGAAAAACGCCGTTACCTAGTTGGAATTGTAGCTTTGGTTTTGGTTTCTGTACTAAACCTCATCCCACCTATGGTCATGGGGCGCGTAATCGATGCCATTACTTCGGGACGATTAACACAAGATGAGCTCCTGCTCCATCTCTTTTATCTCCTGCTGGCAGCTTTCGGGATGTATTATCTGCGTTACGTTTGGCGTATGTATATCCTAGGAACCTCCTACCGACTTGGACAAATCATGCGTTCAAGACTATTTGAGCATTTTACAAAAATGTCGCCTGCTTTTTATCAGAATTATCGAACTGGGGATTTGATGGCTCACGCAACCAATGATATCAATGCTCTGACTCGTTTAGCAGGTGGTGGTGTCATGATGGCAGTGGATGCCTCTATCACAGCCTTGGTGACTCTCTTGACTATGCTCTTTAGCATTTCTTGGCAGATGACCTTGGTTGCTATTCTACCTTTGCCGTTTATGGCCTATGGGACTAGTCGTCTGGGGAGAAAGACCCATAAGGCTTTCGGAGAATCACAAGCAGCCTTTTCTGAACTTAATAATAAGGTTCAGGAGTCTGTATCAGGTATCAAGGTAACCAAGTCCTTTGGTTATCAATCCGATGAGTTGGCATCTTTCCAGGAAGTCAATGACTTGACCTTCCAAAAGAATCTGCAAACCATGAAATATGATAGTCTCTTTGACCCCATGGTTCTACTCTTTGTTGGTTCTTCCTATGCCTTAACTCTCTTAGTCGGTGCCTTTATGGTGCAAGCAGGACAGGTAACTGTAGGAAATCTGGTCACCTTTATCTCTTACTTGGATATGTTGGTCTGGCCCTTGATGGCGATTGGTTTCCTCTTTAATATTACTCAAAGAGGGAAGGTCTCTTATCAACGAATTGAGAGCCTCTTGTCTCAAGAATCGCCTGTCAAAGACCCAGAGTCTCCACTTGATGGGATTGAAAATGGGCGCTTGGAATATGCTATTGATCGTTTTGCCTTTGAAGACGAAGAGACGCTGAGAGATATCCATTTTAGTCTCGAAAAAGGGCAAACCTTGGGCTTGGTTGGGCAGACGGGTTCAGGGAAAACTGCTTTGATTAAATTGCTCCTACGTGAGTATGATGTTGACCAAGGGGCTATTTATCTAAATGGTCACGATATTCGCGCCTATCGCCTAGCCGACTTACGTAGTTTGATGGGATACGTTCCACAGGACCAATTTCTCTTTGCTAGCTCTATCCTAGATAATATCCGCTTTGGAAATTCTGACTTACCTTTCTCTGCAGTAGAGAAAGCAACTAAGTTGGCTCAAGTCTATCAAGACATTCAAGCCATGCCTGAGGGATTTGATACAGTTATCGGGGAAAAAGGTGTTAGTCTATCTGGTGGGCAAAAGCAACGTCTGGCTATGAGTCGGGCTATGATTTTAAATCCTGATATCTTGATTTTAGATGATTCCTTGTCAGCTGTAGATGCCAAGACAGAGTTCGCTATCATCGATAATCTCAAGGAAACTCGCAAAGATAAAACGACCATTATCACAGCCCATCGTCTCAGTGCAGTTGTCCATGCAGATTTGATTTTGGTCATGCAAAATGGTCGCATCATTGAACGAGGTAGGCATGAAGACTTACTAGCCTTGGATGGTTGGTATGCCCAAACCTACCAGTCTCAACAGTTAGAAATGAAAGGAGAAGAAGATGCGGAATAAACAAGAACAATGGTCTGTATTGAAGCGTTTGTTGTCTTATCTTAAGCCCTATAGTCTCCTCACCTTTTTAGCCCTTGCTTTTCTCCTCGCGACGACTGTTGTTAAGAGTATTATCCCCCTGATAGCTTCTCACTTTATCGACCAGTATCTAAACAATCTCAATCAGCTTGCTGTTACAGTTTTGCTAGTTTACTATGGTCTCTACATTCTTCAAACTATTGTCCAATATGTGGGGAATCTCCTTTTTGCGCGCGTGTCCTACAGCATCGTTAGAGATATCCGACGTGATGCCTTTGCCAATATGGAGAAGCTAGGCATGTCTTACTTTGATAAAACGCCTGCAGGCTCTATTGTCTCTCGTTTGACAAATGACACCGAGACTATCAGTGATATGTTTTCGGGTATCTTATCTAGCTTTATCTCGGCAGTTTTTATATTCGTGACGACTCTTTATACCATGTTAGTTCTGGACTATCGTCTGACTGCTTTAGTCTTGCTCTTCCTGCCTTTGATTTTCCTTTTGGTCAATCTCTACCGTAAAAAATCGGTCAAGGTCATTGAAAAAACCAGAAGTCTACTGTCAGATATTAACAGTAAGCTGGCAGAAAATATCGAAGGAATTCGTATTATTCAAGCCTTTAACCAAGAAAAACGCCTGCAAGAAGAGTTTGATGAGATAAACCAGGAACACCTAGTCTACGCTAACCGTTCAGTAGCCTTGGATTCTCTCTTTTTACGTCCAGCTATGAGTTTGTTGAAGTTGTTGGGATATGCGGTTTTGATGGCTTACTTTGGCTATCGCGGTCTCTATCTAGGAATAACGGCAGGAACCATGTATGCCTTTATCCAGTATATCAATCGTCTCTTTGATCCCCTCATCGAGGTGACACAGAACTTTTCTACCCTTCAAACATCCATGGTTTCAGCAGGTCGTGTCTTTGCACTCATCGATGAATCCAACTATGAACCGGCCCAAGAAAATGCACAAGCGGAGATTAGAGAAGGAAATATCCGTTTTGAACATGTGTCCTTCTCTTATGATGGAAAACACCAGATTCTCGATGATATTTCTTTTACGGTTAATAAAGGTGAAACCATCGCCTTTGTCGGGCATACTGGCTCTGGGAAATCTTCTATCATTAATGTTCTCATGCGCTTTTATGAATTTCAGTCTGGTCGAGTTCTCCTAGATGGAGTGGATATTCGTAAGTATAGCCAAGAGGAATTGAGAAAAAATATCGGTCTGGTTCTACAGGAACCTTTCCTCTATCATGGGACCATCAAGTCCAATATCGCTATGTACCAAGATATCAGCGATGACCAGGTTAAGGTTGCGGCAGAATTTGTCGATGCAGATTCTTTCATTCGGGATCTTTCATTAGGCTATGATGCCCCTGTATCTGAGCGTGGTTCGAGTTTCTCTACTGGACAACGTCAACTACTTGCCTTTGCTAGAACTGTTGCCAGTCAACCGAAAATTCTGATTTTGGATGAAGCGACAGCTAATATTGACTCTGAAACAGAAGCCTTGGTCCAAAATTCCCTAGCCAAGATGAGACAGGGCCGGACGACCATTGCCATCGCCCATCGTCTTTCTACCATTCAGGATGCTAACTGTATCTATGTTCTAGACAAGGGACGAATTATCGAGAGCGGCACACACGAGGAACTTTTAGCCCTGGGAGGTACCTATCACAAGATGTATAGTTTACAAGCAGGAGCTCTATCCTAAGGAAGAATTCCTTTAAAATACAGATTTCTTGCACCGCCTCTTTCATTTTGTGGTATAATGTAGGATGTTAATAAAGATTATATATAAAAAACAGAGGAGAATGTGCATGCTGAAATGGGATGAACTACCTCAGGAGATGCAATTGAGCGAGGTAAAACCATACTACCAGCTCGTCTCTGGAAGAAAAGGTTCACTGATTCTCAAGCGTTGTCTAGACTTGTTTCTAGCCTTGGTCTTGTTAATCTTGACTTCACCCGTATTTCTGATTCTAAGCATTTGGATCAAGCTAGATAGCAAAGGTCCAGTTATTTACAAGCAGGTGCGGGTAACCCAGTACAACCGACATTTCAAGATTTGGAAATTCCGGACCATGGTGACCGATGCGGATAAGAAAGGAAGTCTAGTAACTTCTGCCAATGACAGCCGCATCACTAAAGTTGGAAATTTCATTCGCCGTGTTCGTTTGGATGAACTTCCACAATTGGTCAATGTTCTCAAAGGAGAGATGTCCTTTGTGGGAACTCGTCCAGAAGTACCACGCTACACAGAGCAGTATAGTCCTGAAATGATGGCTACCTTGCTCTTGCCAGCAGGGATTACATCGCTTGCCAGCATTAACTATAAGGACGAGGATGCCATTATCAGTCAAATGACTGCAAAAGGCATGACGGTTGACCAAGCTTATGTCGAAAGAGTCCTTCCAGAAAAGATGCACTATAATCTAGCCTATCTACGTGATTTTAATTTCTTCGGGGATATCAAAATCATGTTCCAGACTGTATTTGAAGTTTTAAAATAAGTAATCACAAGAGTGAATACAGTAAAAGGAGTAAATCAATGCCAAATTACAATATTCCATTTTCACCACCCGATATTACCGAAGCTGAAATTGCTGAGGTAGCAGATACCCTTCGTTCTGGTTGGATCACAACAGGTCCAAAGACAAAAGAATTGGAGCGTCGTCTGTCTATCTATACACAGACACCTAAGACAGTCTGCCTCAATTCTGCAACAGCAGCTCTTGAATTGATCTTGCGCGTGCTTGAAGTGGGACCTGGGGATGAAGTCATCGTTCCAGCTATGACCTATACAGCATCATGTAGCGTCATCACTCACGTAGGTGCGACACCAGTGATGGTTGATATCCAAGAAGATACCTTTGAAATGGACTATGACAAGCTTGAGCAAGCTATCACTGAGAAGACTAAAGTCATCATCCCAGTTGAACTTGCAGGGATTATCTGTGACTATGACCGTTTGTTCCAAGTTGTGGAAAAGAAACGTGACTTGTTTGTTGCTTCAACTAAGTGGCAAAAAGCCTTTAACCGTATTGTGATTGTATCTGATAGTGCTCACGCTTTGGGTTCAACCTACAAGGGACAAGCAGCTGGTTCAATCGCTGACTTTACATCATTCTCTTTCCACGCAGTCAAGAATTTTACAACTGCAGAAGGGGGAAGTGCGACTTGGAAAGCAAATCCAGCTATTGATGATGAAGAAATGTATAAAGAATTCCAGATTCTTTCCCTTCATGGTCAAACAAAAGATGCTCTTGCCAAGATGCAACTAGGCTCATGGGAATACGATATCGTAACTCCTGCCTACAAGTGCAATATGACAGATATCATGGCTTCACTTGGTCTAGTTCAGCTAGATCGTTATCCTGGCTTACTACAACGTCGTAAGGATATCGTGGATCGCTATGACCGTGGATTTGCAGGAACTCGGATTCACCCATTGGCTCATAAGACAGATGTTGTTGAATCTTGTCGTCACCTTTACATCACCCATGTAGAAGGAGCAAATCTCGAACAACGCAATCAAATTATTCAAGAATTGGCCAAGGCAGGAATCGCAAGTAACGTTCACTACAAACCGCTTCCGCTTTTAACAGCCTATAAGAATCTTGGTTTTGATATGGCTGATTATCCGCGAGCTTATGCTTTCTTTGTAAACGAAATTACACTGCCACTTCACACGAAATTAACGGATGAAGAAGTAGACTATATCATTGAGACTTTTGTTAGAGTTTCCGAAGAAGTTCTTGCTTCTACAAAAAACTAATAAAAATAATTAGTAAAAAATGAATGAAAACGGTTGACAAAGAAAAAGCAATAACATATAATTAACTCAACAAATCAGAAAAGTAATTATTTTTGATCTTCAGGGAGCCTGTGGTTACTGTGAACAGGTGTTTGAAAGTAGTGAAATTGGGCTGATTTGAAAAAATGAATTTGAAACAATGAAAATTCGGTGCGCACACCTTACAGTGCAACTTGTTGATAGACAAGGCAGAGATGTAAAGGGGATATTCTCTTTACAAATGAGGTGGTACCGCGTTACAAACGCCCTCACATGGAAGTGGATTCCGTGTGTGGGCTTTTTTCATATCTTGGAAACAGTAGAAAAGAGGAAAAATTTATGACAACTAAAGGATATTTTGGACAATTTGGTGGTAGTTTTGTACCAGAACCAATTCAGGTTTTACTAGATGAATTGGAAGTGACTTTTGACAAGTACAAGGATGATCCAGAGTTTTTAGCTGAGTTTCGCCATTACTTGAAGGATTATTCAGGTCGTGAGACACCGCTCTATTTTGCAGAAAGTTTGACAGAGCATCTAGGTGGAGCTAAGATTTATCTCAAGCGTGAAGACCTTAACCACCTTGGATCTCACAAACTCAATAACGTTTTAGGACAAATTCTTCTTGCTAAACGCATGGGCAAAAAACGAGTAATCGCAGAAACAGGAGCTGGTCAGCACGGGGTTGCGACGGCGGCAGCTGCAGCTAAGTTTGGTATGGCTTGTGATGTCTACATGGGGGCAGAAGATGTGGAACGCCAACGTCTTAATGTTTTCCGTATGGAGATGATGGGAGCAACTGTTCACGCAGTTGAAACAGGGACTCGTACCCTCAAAGATGCTGTTGATGCAGCCTTTGGAGCATGGATGAATGACCTTGAAGCCTTTTATGTTCTGGGATCTGCTGTGGGACCTCACCCATATCCAACCATTGTTCATGAGTTTCAAAAAGTGATTAGTGAAGAATCACGTCGTCAAATCTTGGAAAAAGAAGGACGACTGCCAGACTACGTTATTGCCTGTGTGGGCGGTGGTTCTAATGCCATCGGTGCCTTTTCACAGTATGTAGCTGATGAAGAAGTTAAATTGGTTGGGGTAGAAGCTGCTGGTCACGGTTTAGATACCGACAAACACGCAGCAACTATGACCAAGGGTAGTGTCGGAATTGTCGATGGAATGAAGACCTATGCAGTCTTTAAGGAAGATGGAGAACTCGCGCCAGTTTACTCTATCTCAGCAGGTTTGGACTATCCAGGGGTTGGACCAGAACATGCCTTCTTTAAAGACTCTGGTCGTGTAGAGTATGTTGCAGCGACTGATGAAGAAGCTGTCCAAGCCTTGCTCCTACTTAGTAAGACTGAAGGAATCATCCCAGCTATTGAAAGCTCCCATGCTATTGCAGAAGCAGTCAAACGCGCACCAAAACTAAGTAAAGATGAGATTATCATCATCAATGTCTCTGGTCGTGGAGACAAGGACGTAGCTGCCATTGCAGACTACCTTGAAGCAAAAAAATAAAAGATGGAAAATATACAGAGATTTCTCTCACAGAGAGCTTGTGGTTGCTGAAAACAAGCAGAGAAATCTGTAAGGTTGGGTCCATCTAAAATGAGAGAAGAAAACATAATTCTCAAGGGAGTGCCCTTTATCGCACAACCTGTTACAGGAGCTATCTGAGACAGGCATGAGAGATAGGAGAAATCCTATAATTGAGGTGGCACCGCGAATTTCGTCCTCACGCAAGTTATTTTGCGTGGGGATTTTTATATATTTTTCGTAGATATGGCTATCAGTTTTAAATTATGCTTCATCACTAGATAGATTTCTATAAAATATTTGCGAGCGAAGTGAGCATTGAACCGCTATTTCCCGCCATAGTGGTATCCTAGAGAAGCAAAGCTGCTTCTCTAGGACGGAATTTTTGAGAGTAAAATAGTTCGGGGAACTATTTTAGCCTGAGCCTAGAAATGAATGAGCGAGGAGCTCAAAAATTAGGTCTTTCATTTCATGGTTTTCTAAAATCATCCACTGGATAATTTTACCTCCCGTCCGCACTATTTAAGGGAAATAGAAAAAAGATAAAAAATTAACACTAAAGACCATAAAATAAGGAACTGAAAGGGAAATTACAATGGAACGAATCATTCATGGAGATGTTTTATCACCAATCTTGGCTTATATGCGCTTAAATGGACAACACAAGGTTATACTTGAAAGTATCCCAAGAGAAAAGGAAAATGCTCGATTTTCTATTTTGGCTTATAATCCAGTTTTTGAGATTAAGTTCGAAAATGGAGTCCTATATCAAAATGGGCAGGTGATTGATCGTGACCCCTTGGATTTCCTTTATGAGGTGACTTATAAGAGCCAGCACCATTCAGACCTACCTTTTGGTGGTGGAACCATCGGCTTTGTTGGTTACGACATGATTTCTCTCTATGAAGAAATTGGTCAGCTTCCTGAGGATACGATTGGGACACCAGATATGCATTTCTTTGTTTACGAGAGTTATATGGTATTTGACCACAAGAAAGAAAAAATTCATATCATCGAGGATGCTCTTTACAGTGATCGTAGCAATGAAGAACTAGAAGCAGCTTTGGATCAAGTTTTAGAGGAGTTAAAAATCCCTGCTCCAAATGAATTTGAAGATTTGGACGTTTCTCCACTTCAGTTTAGACCACATATTGCACCTCAGAAATTTGAAGAGATGGTAGAAACAGCTCGCGACTTGATTCGCAATGGAGATATGTTCCAATGCGTGCTCAGTCAGCGTTTCTCAGCAGAAGTAACTGGAAATCCTTTTGACTTCTACAGAAATCTCCGAGTGACAAATCCATCAAATTACCTCTACTTTTACGATTTTGGAGATTATCAAATTATCGGTGCCAGTCCTGAGAGTTTGGTTTCCGTCAAGAATGGCATCGTGACAACCAATCCGATTGCAGGTACGCGACCTAGAGGTACCAATGATGAGGAAGATGCAGCACTTGCAAGTGATCTACTTTCTGATGAAAAGGAAACGGCAGAACACCGAATGCTAGTGGACCTAGGACGCAATGATATCGGTCGAATTGCTGAAACAGCAAGTGTCCAAGTAACCAAGTATATGGAAGTGGAACTTTTCCGCTATGTCATGCATTTGACTAGCGTTGTTAAAGGTCATTTGCTTCCAGAACTGACTGCCATGGATGCTTTGAAGGCGACTCTTCCGGCAGGAACAGTATCGGGGGCCCCTAAGATTCGTGCTATGAAACGCATATATGAGTTGGAAACAGAGAAGCGAGGCGTCTATGCAGGGGCTATCGGTTACCTATCAGCAACTGGAGACATGGACTTTGCCATTGCAATTCGAACCATGATTCTTAAAAATAAAAGAGCCTATGTACAGGCTGGGGCAGGAATTGTTTATGATTCTATCGCTCAGAATGAATACCAAGAAACCATTAACAAAGCTAAATCTATGACTAGAATGGGAGAACTAAGACCATGATTTTATTGATTGATAATTATGATTCATTTACCTATAACTTAGCTCAATACATCGGGAATTTCGCTCCTGTTGAAGTTTTGAGAAATGATGATCCAAACCTTTATGAAGAAGCTACAAAGGCAGATGGACTAGTCTTTTCTCCCGGTCCAGGTTGGCCAGCTGATGCTGGGAAAATGGAAGACATGATTCGTGATTTTGCAGGTAAGAAACCTATTCTAGGGATTTGTTTGGGGCACCAAGCCATCGCAGAAGTCTTTGGTGGCAAGTTAGGCTTGGCTCCTAAAGTTATGCACGGTAAACAAAGCCAGATTCTATTTGAGACTCCATCCGTTCTCTATCAAGGGATTGAGGACAATCGTCCAGTCATGCGTTACCACAGTATTTTAATTGAAGAGATGCCAGAAGAGTTTGAAGTGACAGCTCGTTCGACAGATGACCAAGCTATTATGGGGATTCAACACAAAACCTTGCCGATTTATGGCTTGCAGTATCATCCAGAAAGTATTGGAACGCCAGATGGCCTATCTTCTATTCAGAATTTTATCGAGAAAGTTGTAAAGTGAGGAAGACAAAATGAAAGAAATTATTGAAAAATTAGCGAACTTTGAAGACCTATCAAGTGTTGAAATGACAGATGTGATCGAACGCATCGTAACAGGGCGAGTGACAGAAGCACAAATCGCTTCTCTACTGTTAGCTCTCAAGATGAAGGGAGAAACACCTGAAGAAAGAACAGCCCTCGCTCAAGTTATGAGAGGACATGCTCAACACATTCCAACCAACATTCAAGATGCTATGGATAACTGTGGTACAGGTGGAGATAAGTCATTTAGCTTTAACATCTCTACAACTGCAGCCTTTGTCTTGGCAGGTGGGGGAATCCACATGGCCAAACATGGAAATCGCTCTATTTCTTCTAAATCTGGGTCAGCAGATGTCTTGCAAGCTTTGGGAATCAATATTGACCTTAAACCATCACAATTGGGTAAGGTATTTGACCAAACTGGAATCGTCTTTCTCTTTGCCAAAAACATGCACCCAGCCATGAAATACATCATGCCAGCTCGTTTGGAGTTGGGAATTCCAACCATCATGAATTTGACAGGTCCGCTCATCCATCCAATGGTTTTGGAAACACAGCTTCTAGGAATCAGTCGTCCTGAACTTCTGGAAAGTACTGCTCAGGTTTTGAAAAACATGGGTCGCAAACGTGCCATTGTAGTAGCTGGTCCAGAAGGGTTGGATGAAGCTGGTTTGAATGGAACTACCAGTATTGCCCTTCTTGAAAATGGTGAAATTACTTTATCAACCTTTACTCCAGAAGATTTGGGAATGGAACGCATTGCTATTGAAGACATTCGTGGAGGAAATGCTCATGAAAATGCAGCCATTCTTGTTAGCGTTCTTAATAACGAACCAAGTTCATTCTTGGAAACAACCGTTTTAAATGCTGGTCTAGGATTCTACGCCAATGGTAAAGCAGACAGTATCAAGGACGGAGTTGAAATGGCACGTCAAGTGATTGCTAGTGGTAAGGCCCTTGAAAAACTTCGACTATTACAGGAGTACCAAAAATGAGTCAGGAATTTTTGTCACGTATCTTAGAGCAGAAGGCGCGTGAAGTTGAAAAGATGGAGCTAGAGGAACTTCAGCCCTTGCGTGAAAGCTATCGCTTAGCTGAATATTTGAAAAAACATCAGGATCGTTTGCAAATTATTGCAGAGGTCAAGAAGGCGAGTCCAAGTATGGGTGATATCAACCTGGATGTGGATATCGTTCAACAGGCCCAGACTTACGAGGCTAACGGCGCTGTTATGATTTCTGTTCTGACAGATGAAGTTTTCTTCAAGGGTCATTTGGATTATCTTCGTGAGATTTCCAGTCAGGTACAGATTCCGACTTTAAACAAGGATTTTATTATCGATGAAAAGCAAATCATCCGTGCTCGCAATGCAGGTGCGACAGTTATCTTGCTCATCGTAGCGGCTTTATCAGAAGAACGCCTCAAGGAACTGTACGACTACGCGACAGATCTTGGTCTGGAAGTGTTAGTGGAAACTCATAATCTGGCTGAACTAGAAGTTGCTCACCGCCTGGGGGCACAAATTATCGGTGTCAACAATCGCAATTTGACTACCTTTGAAGTTGACTTGCAGACCAGCGTAGACTTAGCCCAATACTTTAAGGACGATTGCTTCTACATTTCTGAATCTGCCATTTTTACAGAGGAGGATGCAAAACGTGTTGCACCCTACTTTAACGGAATTTTGGTTGGAACAGCTCTCATGCAGGCAGAAGATGTCGCTCAGAGAATCAAGGAGTTGCAGATTGACAAAGGTTAAGATTTGTGGACTATCAACCAAAGGGGCGGTAGAAACAGCTGTGTCAGCTGGAGCAGACTACATCGGTTTTGTCTTTGCACACAGTAAAAGACAGGTGACCTTGGACCAAGCAACAGAGCTGGCTAAGATCATTCCTACATATGTAAAAAAGGTTGGCGTATTTGTTTCACCAAGTCGAGAGGAATTACTAGAAGCGATTGAAAAGGTTGGCTTGGACATGGTACAAATTCATGGTCAGGTGGCAGATGATTTGTTTGAGAAATTACCTTGTGCCAGCATTCAGGCAGTGCAGGTGGATGGAGATGGTCACGTGCCAAGTTCTCAGGCAGATTATCTACTCTTTGATGCTCCTGTGGCAGGAAGTGGTCAGACATTTGACTGGGGCCGACTGGATACGACAGAACTAGCCCAGCCTTCCTTCATCGCAGGTGGGCTAAATGAGGACAATGTAGCAAGAGCAATTCAGCATTTCTCTCCCTTTGCAGTAGATGTATCAAGCGGAGTAGAAACAGACGGACAAAAAGATCATGAAAAGATTAGAAGATTTATAGAGAGGGTTAAGCATGGTATATCAAGAACCAAATAAAGATGGATTTTACGGGAAATTCGGTGGACGTTTTGTCCCAGAAACATTGATGACAGCAGTATTGGAATTAGAAGAGGCTTATCGTGAAAGTCAGGAAGATCCAAGTTTCCAAGAGGAGTTAAACCAACTTTTGCGCCAGTATGTAGGACGTGAAACACCTCTTTACTACGCAAAAAACTTGACCCAGCATATCGGCGGAGCCAAGATTTACCTCAAACGTGAAGACCTCAACCATACAGGCGCCCACAAGATTAACAATGCTTTGGGCCAAGTTCTTCTGGCTAAACGTATGGGCAAAAAGAAAATTATCGCTGAAACTGGTGCCGGTCAGCACGGTGTAGCAACTGCAACTGCTGCAGCCCTTTTCAACATGGAATGTACTATCTATATGGGTGAGGAAGATGTTAAACGCCAAGCCCTCAATGTCTTCCGTATGGAACTTTTGGGAGCCAAGGTGGAAGCTGTAACAGATGGTTCGCGCGTGCTCAAGGATGCAGTCAATGCAGCCCTTCGTTCTTGGGTGGCAAATATCGATGACACTCACTATATCCTTGGTTCTGCCTTGGGACCTCATCCTTTCCCAGAAATTGTTCGTGATTTCCAAAGTGTTATCGGACGCGAAGCCAAACAACAGTACCGTGACTTGACTGGGAAAGACTTACCAGATGCCCTAGTAGCCTGTGTTGGTGGTGGTTCGAATGCTATTGGGCTTTTCCATCCATTTGTGGAAGATGAATCTGTAGCTATGTATGGAGCTGAAGCGGCAGGACTTGGTGTGGATACAGAGCATCACGCAGCTACCTTGACCAAGGGTCGCCCAGGAGTTCTTCACGGTTCTCTCATGGATGTTCTCCAAGATGCCCATGGACAAATCTTAGAAGCCTTCTCTATCTCAGCAGGTTTGGACTACCCAGGTATCGGTCCTGAACATTCTCACTACCACGATATCAAGCGTGCGACCTATGTGCCTGTGACAGATGAGGAAGCCTTGGAAGGATTTCAACTCTTGTCTCGTGTGGAAGGGATTATCCCAGCTTTGGAGTCTAGTCACGCTATCGCCTTTGCGGTGAAATTAGCCAAAGAACTTGGCCCAGATAAGTCTATGATTGTCTGTCTATCAGGTCGCGGGGACAAAGATGTAGTTCAAGTTAAAGACCGTTTGGAAGCAGACGCAGCAAAGAAGGGAGAAGCTCATGCCTAAGACACTAACAGAAAAATTGAATGCAATTAAAGCAGCAGGAAAGGGAATTTTCGTTCCCTATATCATGGCTGGAGACCATGAAAAAGGTTTGGCTGGTCTCGGTGAAACAATTCACTTTTTAGAAGACTTGGGTGTTTCTACCATTGAGGTAGGAGTTCCTTTCTCGGATCCGGTTGCAGATGGTCCTGTTATCGAAGCAGCAGGCTTGCGCAGTCTAGCTCGCGGAACCTCTACCCAGGCTTTGGTTGAAACTTTGAAAACCATTGAAACAGAAATTCCGCTTGTCATCATGACCTACTTTAACCCCCTCTTTCAGTATGGTGTGGAGAAATTGGTTAAAGATCTTGCTGATACAGCAGTCAAGGGCTTGATTATTCCGGATCTCCCTCATGAGCATGCTAATTTTGTAGAGCCCTTCTTGGCAGGTACAGACATTGCTTTGATTCCCTTAGTTAGTTTGACAACAGGAATTGACCGTCAAAAAGAACTCATTGAAGGGGCAGAAGGATTTATCTATGCCGTTGCTATCAATGGGGTCACAGGGAAATCAGGAAATTACCGAGATGACTTGGACAAGCACTTGTCTCAACTTCATCAAGTGGCTGACATTCCAGTCTTGACCGGTTTTGGTGTATCCACACAGTCTGATGTAGAACGCTTCAATGCTGTATCAGACGGTGTTATCGTTGGTTCGAAGATTGTTAAGGCTCTGCATGAAGGACAAGTAGCAGAAATCGCTGACTTTATCCGAGAAGCAGTAGCTTCCCAAAAATAATCACGCAAGCAGCAAGTAAGAGGAAGGGCACAAAAGGAAGTCTTTCCTTTTTCTTTAGTAGGAGAAAGGCTAGAATGCCAGTTGTGGAAGCAAATTGCACCAAGATGAGTATCTCCGTTATGCTAAAGACGAGTGCACAAGAGGCTAGAAAGAGAAAATCACCGGCTCCTATGCGAATATCGATGAAATGAGCAATGATTCCAAGAACTAGGAAGAAAGCCATGACTAGATTCCAACTAGAGCAAACCATGAGGATTAAGTGAAAAACTAGCCAGACCAGCAAGGGATATTCTTGATGACGAAGGTCATAGATGCTCAAAGTCAAGCCAGCAGTGACTAGGATGACTTGATCCAACGTTAAAAAACTGCAATAAAAAGCTAGAAAGAGCAGTCCCAATCCCAACTCAAAGAAAGCATACCAGACAGGATAGTTTGACTTGCAATAGCGACAGCGAAAGCGATTGAATATCTGGGACACAATTGGAATCAAATCCAGTGGTCTCAAACGAGTCTGACAAGAATCACAGTGGCTAGCAGGAAAAACTATGGATTGTTCAGGGAAGCGATCGATGACTAAGCCTAGAAAGGAAGCAAGAATCGTTCCAACAAGAAAAAAGTAAAGATGAATCATACTTATTTATTCGGAAAAAATAAGAGAAAGAGTATAATAGTTGGATGTAGGAGAAGTTTTAAGAACAAATATGAAAATTCACTTTGAAAAAGGACTTCAGTTAGAAAATGCCCAACTCATTTGTCAGTGGTCTAATGCTTTGGGAGAAAGTTTTCAGAAGCAATGGATGGGACCAAAGATTTCTTATCCCTTGATTGCCCAATCCTTACAAAAGCTGGAAGGAATTTTTTCCATTTTTACTGGAGAAGAGTTTGTAGGTATCATCCAGAAAATCAAATTAGAAGATAAAAATCTTCATATTGGAAGATTTCTCATAGCTCCACAGAAGCAGGGAAAAGGAATAGGCCGAAAAGCTTTTCAATACTTTCTTCAAGAAATGTTTGAAAATGAAGAAATAGAAAGTATTTCCCTAACGGTTTTTGAGTCAAATCAAACAGCTTATAATCTTTACCAAAAAGAAGGATTTGAAATCGTTCAAATGGTTGAAGTACCTATACGAAAATACATCATGAAAAAGGTCAGATAGAACATAAATAACTTCGAGGAACTGTCCCCTTACAATTTTTGGTTTTCAAACTTGTTGCAGAGAAATTTTCTTGATAAAATAGATACATGACTAGATATAAAGCTGTAATTTCCTATGATGGCTACGCTTTTGCTGGTTTTCAGCGGCAACCTCATGCTCGTAGTGTTCAGGAGGAAATTGAAAAAACTTTAACAAAATTAAATAAGGGACAAGCTATTACCATTCATGGAGCTGGGCGAACGGACAGTGGCGTTCATGCTTTAGGACAGGTCATTCACTTTGATCTTCCCTATCAGATGGATGAGGAAAAACTTCGTTTTGCTCTTGATACCCAAAGTCCTGAAGATATCGATGTGATTTCGATTGAGATAGTGGCTGACGATTTTCATTGCCGTTATGTCAAGCATAGCAAGACCTACGAGTTTATCGTAGATAGAGGACGTCCTAAAAATCCCATGCGTCGCCATTATGCGACTCATTATCCCTATCCACTCGATGTGGAGCGGATGCAAGAAGCTGTAAAAAAACTAGAGGGAACACATGACTTTACTGGTTTTACGGCATCAGGTACTAGTGTGGAGGATAAGGTTAGGACGATCACGGAAGCTAGTCTTAGGGTTGATGAAACAGGGCAGTTTTTGACCTTTACATTCTCTGGCAATGGCTTCCTCTATAAGCAGATTCGAAATATGGTCGGAACCCTTCTGAAAATTGGTAACAACCGTATGCCGATTGAACAGATTGACCTGATTTTGGAGAAAAAAGACAGACAGTTGGCAGGACCAACTGCAGCACCCAATGGTTTGTATTTGAAGGAGATTCGTTATGAAGAATAATCGTATTTTAGCACTTTCAGGAAATGATATTTTTAGTGGTGGTGGATTGGCAGCAGACCTTGCGACCTACACCTTGAATGGCTTGCATGGTTTTGTAGCCATGACTTGTTTAACTGCTTTGACGGAAAATGGTTTTGAGGTCTTCCCGACAGATGAGACTATTTTCCAACAACAGTTGGATAGCCTGAAAAGTGTAGACTTTGGAGGGATTAAGATTGGTCTCTTGCCGACAGTCGGTGTTGCTGAAAAAGCATTGAATTTCATTAAGGAAAGTTCAGGAGTTCCAGTAGTCTTGGACCCTGTATTGGTTTGTAAGGAAACGCACGACGTTGCAGTTAGTGAGCTCTGTCAAGAGTTGATTCGCTTTTTCCCTTATGTATCAGTGATTACTCCGAATCTTCCTGAGGCAGAGTTGCTTGCAGACCAAAAGATTGAAAGTCTGGAAGATATGAAGGCTGCAGCTCAAAAATTACATGACTTGGGTGCACCAGCAGTCATTATCAAGGGTGGGAATCGCCTCAGTCAGGATAAGGCTGTGGATGTTTTTTATGATGGTCATGACTTTACCATTTTAGAAAATCCAGTCTTAGGAGGTCAAAATGCTGGTGCAGGTTGTACCTTTGCATCGAGCATTGCCAGTCAATTAGTACAAGGAGAGGAGCTCTTACCAGCAGTTGAGAGTTCTAAAGCCTTTGTTTACCGTGCCATCGCACAAGCAGATCAATATGGAGTCAGA
Organism: Streptococcus infantis; assembly: GCF_047460405.1. Taxonomy (GTDB): domain Bacteria; phylum Bacillota; class Bacilli; order Lactobacillales; family Streptococcaceae; genus Streptococcus; species Streptococcus infantis_Q. Next base: position 18,356 of record NZ_JASHGH010000012.1, read on the forward strand.
CAATATGAAGCAAACCAAAACAAGTAAAATCGCCCTATTATCTATACTAACTGCTCTATCAGTAGTTTTAGGTTATATTGTAAAAATCCCAACTCAAGCAGGAATCTTAACTCTTTTAGATGCAGGAATCTTCTTTACCGCTTTTTATTATGGGCGCCGTGAAGGAGCCATCGTTGGGGGTCTAGGAGGTTTCCTCATTGACCTGATTTCAGGTTACCCTCACTGGATGTTCTTCAGCTTGCTTTTCCATGGTCTGCAGGGATATTTTGCAGGTTTTAAAGGAAAATGGCAGGGGCTTGGATTAGTTTTGGCGACTATCATCATGGTAGCTGGATATGCATGTGCGACTGCTTGGATGAAAGGTTGGGGGCAAGCCTGGTTAGATGTCCCTCACAATCTGTTACAGAATTTTGTTGGGATGGTTGTTGGGTATCTTCTATATCGGAGTATCAAGAACATTAGTAAGCAGTAAAAATAGTCTTCCATGGCAACTATTGAAAAAACTCTGATAATTTGCTAAAATGAAAGCTATGAAAACACTCTACGATGTGCAACAATTTCTCAAACAGTTTGGTATCATTGTCTATATGGGAAAACGTCTCTATGACATTGAACTGATGAAGATCGAGTTATCGCGAATCTATGATGCAGGCTTGATGGACAAGCTGGACTATCTTGAAGCGGAGGCTGTTCTTCGCAGAGAGCACAAACTAGAATTAGACTATTTAGAAAAAAATGGAGATTAGGTAATATGGTAACTTGGGTATTATGGGGACTTATTGTAGCGATGTTGGCATGGATGGGATACAACTATCTTCGCATTCGTCGTGCAGCGAAAATTGTAGACAATGCAGAGTTTGAGTCTTTGATTCGTACAGGTCAGTTGATCGACTTGCGTGATCCAGCTGACTTCCACAGAAAACATATCCTCGGAGCTCGTAATATCCCTTCAAATCAATTGAAGACAAGTCTTGCAGCTCTTCGCAAGGATAAACCTGTCCTTCTCTATGAAAACCAACGTGCGCAACGTGTCACAAATGCAGCACTTTTCTTGAAAAAACAAGGTTTCTCAGAAATCTATATCCTCTCTTACGGATTGGATTCTTGGACAGGGAAAGTAAAAGTTGAAAAATAAGAAATGGCGGTGGGACAGAAATCGATAGACAAAGTCTCGATTTCGTAGTCCCAGTCCCGCGAGGATGATTAGGAGCTTTTTGGAGTCTAAAAGACGAACAAAAAGTTCAATCAGCAACCGCGTCAAAGTTTGATTGCTAATAAAAAGTGAGGTCGGGATCTTTTGTCCCAACCTCATTTTTTAACCACTTTTTCTAAGAAAGTCACGAATGATTGCCAATTCTTGTGAGTTTAGATGTCGATAGTCGCCTTCTTGGAGATTGTCATCAAGACTCCAAGGGCCAAAATGGGTGCGTTTAAGAGCAGTAACCTTGACTCCAACAGAAAGGAACATTTTTTTGACCTGATGAAACTTTCCTTCAGAGATGGTGATAGTGGCTTGGCTGAGACTAAGGCTTGAGGATAAAATCTCAAGTTGAGCAGGTTTACAGATAGTTCCATCAAGAAAGACAATCCCATCTTTAAACTCTTGAATATGGTCGGGAGTTAGTGGCCCATTGACCTCTACTTGGTAAGTTTTATCGACATGGTATTGAGGATGGAGGAGTTGAAAACCTAGAGGTCCATTATCCGTTAAGAGAAGGAGACCCGTCGTATCCCGATCCAGACGGCCGATGGCGTAGAGTTGGTCAGACTGGAGATGCTGAGGAAGAAGGTCCATGACCGTTGGGAGTTTTTTATCCTTGCTTGCAGTTACGACTCCGTTTGGCTTGTGGAGCATGAGGTAGGTGTGTTCATATACTTGGATTTTTCTATCTTTGAAAATCAGCTCTTGCAACCCGGTATCAACATTCTGTGCAAGGGAACTAGCAGGGAGTTTATCAACTAAAATTTCTTTTTTCAAAAGAGCTTGTTTCATGGCCTTACGGCTGATTTTTTCCTGGGCTAATAATTTATCTAAACGCATACCAGCCTATCTTATCACAAGTCGGGATTTTTGAAAAGAGAAAGAAATTTTTTTGCAATGTCAAGCCAAGCGTGACAAATTAGTCCATATGGTTATCGAGAATCTTTTAAGTTATTTGGACTAGCTCGATAGTTTTTGGCAGATTTATAGCTAGGAATCTTTTGGATTTCTTTTTTTGAGTGGGTCAATGTAACGAATTCTTTCAAAAAGCTTCAATCCTTTCTGATGCATACTGATGCATAAATTTGAAATCAGAATTTGTATGAATAATTTTGATCAGAATAAAAAATAAACATATCCATCGTTTATTATAGAGTTTTGTAATTCTAGTATATTAGATGAACCTATCTTTTCTGTTAGGCTTCATTTTACAATAGGGGAATACAAAAATTCCTAAATATTGTAACAAAAAGGCGTTTTATACAAAAAATGGATTTACAAAGCATACAGATTTCTGATACAATGATAGTATGGGAGCGAGCACATGAAAATTTTGAAGTTTAGTTTATCACTAATTATAATAATTGTGGTGTTATTTTTAGGTTTAAAAGTCTTAGATGGCTTTGAACAGATGGCTGTGGAACAACATTCTCAAAACGCAGTTGAGAAGAAGTTTCATCAGAATCCAGATGTCTTTGCTTGGCTAACAGTTGAAGGGACTCGAATAGATTACCCGGTTGCTCAGCATCCAAGGGATGATGCTTATTACCTTTCTCATGATATAGATGGTGAAGAGACCTATTATGGCGCTATATTTACAGAGCTGGTTAACAAAAAAACATTTGAAGATCCTGTCACGATTATCTACGGACATGCTATGTTAGATGATTCGATGTTTGGGTCTTTAGATTATTTTGCGAAGCCAGCTTTTTTTAAGGAGCATGAACGTATTACGATTGACACCTTGACTCAACATTTTGAATATGAGGTGATGGCAGCTCACTCTTATACAGATGATCATCTTTTTCATACATTCAAATTAGGAAGTCGAGAAGGCCTCAGATATTATTTAGAAACATTACAGATAAGAACATCAGACTATGGGGGATTCTATCGTCAGATTGCTACTGATCCTCAAAAAGATCGATTTTTAATCTTATCAACCTGTGATGCTACTGGAAATGATCAACGATTTGTGGTTACTGCTCGTTTAAAAAGTGTTAAAGAAAGGACAAGTGAATAATGAAAATATTAAGACTCTCAAGGTTTTGGAGACTAGCTACTGGCTTACTGTTTTTAGGAGTGGGGCAACGCCTTCTATTTACAGGTGCGATTTCCCCTGTGATAGTCGAGGAAGGTTTATCACTCATTCTAACCTTATTCAGCCTACTATTTTTAATAATAGGAACAGTTCTTATTTTTCCAATAACAATCTGGTTTTATAGGCAGTACCGATCAGATAAACGTTTAAATCACACTATTCTGATTTACTTGTTTAGTGCAATTTTATGTGGCATCCTCATCGGAGGTTTGGGTCAAGTTTTATACGATCATACAAGTTTGGAATATGGCCATGTCAAGATTGCTATCTGGGCATTTACTACAATTGTACAAACTTTTCTTAAAGTAATCTTATCCTATAGTCTGGTTAGTATTTACAAAGCTTTACCAATTAAAAGTAGGGTAGATCAATTGCGACTACCTGTTCTGGTATCCATGCTTATTGTCGCCTTTTGTTTAGCTATTGCTGTTTGGTTCCCAATACTAGGTTCTTTCGTTTTATCCATCGGCGATGCTCTTATTTTAATTTTTACACTTTATTATTTTATTTATCTTACAAAGGAGAATGATGATGAAAAGACTGCGTAAGTCCATACAGTGGTTATTATTGCTGAGTTTGTTTGTTTCTAACATGCCGTTGATCTATGCGGAAGAAATAAACCAAGCAATTAAACAAGGCCAGGCTGAGGAAGCTTATAAAAAAGCTGTTACAGAGGCGAGTAGCCAGACTGTTAGTTCTGAAAATGCAAATACGGAAGGTTCGACAAGTGTTGACACCTCATCAAAACCAGCAAAAGATGGTGGAGATGCCCTTCAACAGCCCAAAGTAGTCAATGAAGAGAGTAAGGCAGAGGCAGAACTGAAAAAATAATACGGGGCACCAGTAGCGGTTAGTGGGCAAGAACAACTGTTTCGGGTGGATGAAACTCACTTTGTGACGCATATTGGTAGTGATATCAAAACATATATTGATAAAGAAGGGGTAGAAGTTCCTGTAGATTTATCTCTTTATTCTTATCATGCTAATGGGAAGCATTATTATCTACCAAAAGAATCTCCAGTAGGTGTGGTTCTCCCGAGCGAAGTTAAGAAAGAGACTCCCATTGATATTACACATAAGGATGATAAAATTTCTTTGTATCCGCTTGATAAAACATATGAACAAGCAACTGTAGAAAAGAATGCGATCTTATACAATAACGTTGATGGCAAAACAGATGTGCAATATACGGTACAGTCTAATGGAGTCAAAGAAGAAATCATTTTAGCCGAGTGGGGTGGGAAGAACTCCTTTACTTATGGTTTGGATGCATCTAAGTATGATGTTTCTTTGAAAGACAATCAAATCCTTGTCCGTGAAAAGGGGAAAACGAAGATCCTCTTTGTACTAACTGCCCCAATGATGGTGGATAGTGTAGGCGCTACAAGTAATGCCTTAACCCTTGGATTGAAAAAAGGGGATGGGCGTCATGAAGTGACAGTCACAGCTAGTAAAGAGTGGTTGTCTGCTTCTGAACGTAAGTATCCTGTTCGGATAGACCCAACTGTAACAGTTCCACGAGAAAAAATTCTTGACATTGTTACCTCATCTGTACATGGGCAATATCAAGGTTATGCCTATGGTTATGTTGGATATATGACCGCTGAGATGATGGGAATGGCTGGTGTTCCAGGTGTTCGTGATGTCGGACGCGCGAGGATGTACTTTAAGATTAATTACGATTTTCAAAAGAGTATTCCTAAGGAAGCGCGTATTGATAGTGCGAGTCTAAACATCTATGAATATACGGCACCAGATTCTCAATCAACCCAGTTTGCAGCTTATCGCTTGAAACAAGACTTTGATATCAATAACCTCACATGGGATACTTCTGTGGGCCTTGATATGGAAATCGCAGGAAAAAATGCGACTAGTGGTAAGAAGATTGGGATGCATAATTTTGATATCCGGGAGACTGTAAACGCATGGGTTCAAGGTTTGGAACCAAATTATGGTCTAGTTGTAGCTGCAACTGACGAAGGTTCAGATGGTGGTGCTTTCTATACAACCGAAGCGACGGCAGAAAATGCAGGACAGATTGGGTTTACTCCAGACAAGGCTCCAAGTTTGACGATTAATTGGTCCGTTCCAGATCCAGTTGATGTCAATTATCCAATAGGGAACACAACCATCAATCTTCGGACCATGGTGAAAACAGATAAGAAAGGAAAACTGCAATTCCAGGGTGTCTTTGCGGATGGTCTGACAACGCCGGGAGCTCAGGTTGATTATAACCTAAGTGACACTGCGAAAGACTACAAGGGTCAAAGTTCTGCAAGTTTTTCTTACAAATACCCAGATAGTAGTTCCTTTGATGCAGCCTTTGAAAAAGGAACGACCAAATATAAAGACAAGCTTTCAAACTGGCAGACTCAGGTGCCTTTTACAGAACCTGAACTAAACAAGGTTTATACGATTGACGCAGAGAGTAAAAAGGATGGTCAAACTAGTGGTAAAAAATCAAGTGATACATTCTTGATTTACAAAGTTACCCAGTTTGATACCCTTCCAAAGATTGCGGCATACTATGGAGTACCACTCAATCAACTTGCTTACGATAATCGTATCCAAGATATGATGCTTGTGCAAAATAACACCCTTTTTATTCGTAATCCAAGAAAGAATGCCGACAAACCTTATAATCCACCAGCTTTGACATCCAACACCAAGGCGGAAATAGACAGGCTTTTAATGGGGCGTGGCCTTCACTGTGAATTTGGATTTGAGCCAATCAATCTAAACACGGGGAATTTCTACCTAGATCGAACAGATGTTTCTATCACTGATGTTGACGGTAAATTTGAAATTACTCGCGCCTATAATTCTAAAGCAGCAGGCATCAATAGTCTCTTTGGACGTGGTTGGTCATTTGCCTTTAATGAACAGTTATCAAGCGATGAAGATCAAAATATCTACTATACTCGTACAGACGGTTCCATCCTGAAGTTTGCGAAGGATGGAGATGGATATCGTGCTCCAAGTGGCTATGACCTCACTCTCGAAGTAAAAACAGTTGAAACGAAGAAGGGTGACTTTGGCGGAGACGAAAAAGAAGACTATGATGTAAAGGAATACCGAATTGTTGATCACAATCATCAAGAGAAAACCTTTAACTATCACGGACTCTTAACGAGCCAGACGGATGAAAAAGGTAATAAAACAAGCTTTGATTATAATGAAAATTACCAGCTGACCAAGATTACCTCTCCTACAGGCTTGGTTTATAGTATCACCTATAATACAGATGGCTATATTGGTGCGATTCAAATCCCTAATGGCTCAACTTTGACCTATGAATACGACACGAATGGTCATTTAATTACTTATACGGATGCGACGGGAGTTCCTACTCGTTATGAATATGACGATAAGGGACGTATGACAGCCTGGTATGATGGAAATGGGACCAAGGTTATCCAAAACGAGTACGATGAGGAAAATCGTGTCATCAAGCAAATAGATGGTGCAGGTGCTGTTTCAACTCTTTCTTATAGTGAAGGTCAGACAATCACTACCGATGGAAATGGCAATCAAACCGTATATACTTACGATGAGCAATATCGCACAACTGGCATTCGCTATGCCGATGGAACTAGTGTCTCAAAAACGTATGATGAAAACAACCGTCTGTCAAGCGTGACGAATGAAGCGGGGCAAACAACTCGCTACACCTATGACAGCAATGGAAACACCTTGACAGAAACGCGTTTTGATGGTGCGGTAAAAACTTCTAGCTATGATGAGAAGAACCATCTTCTATCCTTGACCGATTTTAGTGGTGCCTCAACAGCTCATACCTATGATGCAAATGGCAATCTAATCCAGACAACATTGCCAGATGGGTCTAAGATTACCTATACTGTCGATCAGCAAGGGCGCATCTTGTCTACAACAGATGCGGCGGGGCATACAACTTCCTTTGCCTATGAAGGTGCGAATCTGGTAAGCCTCACTAATCCTTTGGGAGGCGTATCAACCTTTACCTATAATGCACACAATCAAGTCACTAGCATTACGAATCCTCTCGGTGGGACCAAGACCTTTACCTATGATGCAGAAGGTCGCAAGCTGAGCGAAAAAGATGCCGATGGTGTTGGGACGAGCCATACTTTTGATAAGGCAGGTCAAGTGACAGCTGTGACAGAAGGCAATGGTAATACGACTACCTTCACCTATGATGGTTTTGGACGTAAAATCGGTGCTTCGAATGGAGAAGGTGGAACCTATAGCTACACTTATGATGGTGTTGGAAACCAGCTTTCCGTGACTGATGCAGAAGGACACACTACTAGCTATACCTATGATAGTAAGGGTCGTTTCCTAACAGAAACCAATGCTTCGGGTCAAACGACTACCGTTACTCGTGATGCGCTGGGTCGAATTGTCACTCGAACCAATGAAGCAGGTAATAGCAGTAGCTTGACTTATGATGATAGAAACAATGCCGTTAAAACCATCACAGATGCTTTAGGTCAAGTTACTCAAAATACTTATGACGCAGCAGGAAATATAACCTCAGTTTCTTACCCAATCGGTACAAAGGCAGAGACTACTTATGATATCATGGGTCGTGTGCTATCTTACACCGATGAAGCAGGTCAGACAGTGACCTACACCTATGACAGTGTCGGTAATAAACTCAGTGAAACCAAAGAGAAAAAGACTACCAGCTACACCTATGATGCTGCAGGAAATGTGACAGGTGTTACCTACCCAGATGGTAGCAGTGTTTCATATGTGTTGGATGCGATGGGGAATATTCTGTCCATGACAGACGCCCTTGGAAAAGAAACGACTTATGAATATAGCAAGGCAGGGCGTCTGATCGCAACGACCAATGCCTTGGGTCACCGCACCAGCATGACCTATGATGCCAATGGCAATCAAAATAGCCTAACAGATGCGGCAGGCTATACTGCTAGCACGACTTATACAGGCCAAAATCAAGTTTCCAGTATTACAGATGGTTTAGGTAATGTCACTAAGATGGCCTACAACCAGATGGAACAGTTGACAGAGTTGACAGATGCCTTGGGTGGCAAGACTCAGTACACCTATAATGAACTAGGCTATCCGACCCAAGTCACCGATGCCAATGGCAATGTCACTAAGATGACCTATACTTCAACGGCTCAATTGGAAGAAGTGACTCTTCCAGACGGAACTACCGTAAGACAAGAATACGATGCCCTTGATCGTCTCATCAAGCAGACGCATTCTAGCGGCTTGGTGACGGAGTACAGCTACGATGCTGCCAACCGTGTAGTGAACAAAAAAGATAATCAGGATCTCAATGAGACCTATACTTACGATAAGGCAGGAAATCGTCTCACTTTAACCAACAGCTTGGGTGAAGTTACCCAATATAGCTACAATAGCGACAACCAACTGACTAAGGTGGTCTACGCAGATAAGACCAGCGAAACCTTCACCTATGATGTCATGGGCAATGTCGCAAGCTCAACTGACCAAGAAGGTAAGACAAAGACCTATCACTATGATCAAAATGGTAATCTGCTTAAGACCGTCGATCATCTGAAACGTGAAACTAAGTATAGCTACGATGCCCTCAACCGAGTGGTGACAGAGTCGGATGCCGATGGCAATACCTCTACTTACGAATATGATGTCCTAGGCAACCTCTCTAAAATGACCGATGCCAATGGCCATTCAAGTAGCTATGGTTATGATGCCAATAAAAAATTGGTACTCTATACAGATCCAAATGGTCAAGCGACAGCCTTTAAGTATGACCCATTAGGACGAATCATCGAAACAGTAGCTCCAACAGGAAGCAAGCAAAGTTTCAGCTATGATGCTTTGGGCAATCGCTTGAGCGAAACAAGTGGCGAAGGACATACAACGACCTACAGTTATGACAGTATGAACCGTGTCAGCAGTAAGAAACGTCCAACAGGTGGAGAGGATCAGTATGCCTATGACGCTACAGGTAGCTTGGCAAAAGAAACAGATGCTAACGGTCATAGCACCAACTATGTCAATGACCTTTATGGTCGTGTGACCAAACGCACCTTACCAAATGAGGCGGCTTATACCTACGCCTATGACGCCTTGGGCCGTCTCACCAAGCAAACAGGTCCACAGGGGCTATCAAAAAACTATAGCTATGATGTGTCTGGAAACTTGGTGCAAGAGACAGACCAATCCGATCGAAGCAATCACTATAGCTATGACAAGGTTGGCCGTCTCTTAACGGCTAAGAACGCCCTTGACCTTGAAACCAAGTATAGCTACGATGAAGCGGGGAATCTAGCCAAACTGACCAAGCCGTCAGGTGCTACAACCACTTTTGACTATACGACCCTCGATCAACTAAAAACGATCAAAACGCCAACTGGTCGAACAGTGGAATCAAGCTATGATCCCGTCGGTCAGGTGACCAAACGAACTATCAATGGCAAGCGCGAAACGACCTATACCTATGACCCGAATGGCAATCTCCTTGAGGAGACGAATCCTCTCGGTCAGGTGACCAAACGAACCTATGATAGCCTCAATCGCCTCACCTCAGAAAGTGATGCGGCAGGCCAGTGGACTAAGTATGGCTATGACCACGATAACCATCTCACGAAGATCACAGATGAAGCTGGTGGCGTCGCAAGCATGACCTATGATGCCAATGGCAACCTCACCAGTGTCACATCCGGAAGCAAGCGTGTCAAGACCTACACCTATGACCTAAAGGATCAGTTGCTTACAGCGACACAAGGAAGTGGAGAGAAGGCTTCTACCTCTAGCTATACCTACGACAGTGTGGGCAATGTCACTTCGGTCACGAATGGAAATGGTAAGGTCACAAGCTACAGCTATGACCAGCTTTCCAATCTAGTGGAGCGCATGAACAGTCTCGGAGATAAGGAGACCTATACCTACAATGTCAATAACCAGCTCGAAAAAGTAACCAAGTCCGATGGGAAAACCATCAGCTATGACTACAACAAGCTGGATCAACTGCTCAAGGTGGAGTACTCTGAAAAGCAAGATGGTCAAGTCCTCTATACCTATGATGCGGATGGTCGTCGGGTGTCTATGAGTGACCTGACAGGAACTAGTCAGTACGCGACCAACGAAGAAGGTGAGATCACGGGTGTTCGTCAGGGAGATGGTAGCCTGATCCAGTACGAGTATGATGCTTATGGCAATATCTCGAAGATGATTTACCCAGATGGTAGCACAGTTTCCTACACTTACGATGAACTGGATCGTCTGACTTCTGTGACAGATGTCAAGGGACAAAAGACCACTTATAGCTATAACCCAGCAGGGGATCTGACGGAGGTTGTTCGAGGAGATGGGACCAAGAGCTTCTTGACCTATGACAAGGCTCACCGTCTCACCGAACTCCGTCATATGGACAAGCAGGACAAACTCATCTCCAGCTATGGCTATGAGTATGACGATGGTGGCTATATCGCTAAGGAAACCATCAAGCAGGATGGCGAAACCCTAGTCCATACCTATACCTACGATACTCTGGGTCAAGTGGAAAATATGACCGTATCGGATGGAGCTGGTAAGGAACTCTCCAAGATCTCCTACACCTATGACCTAGCGGGCAATAAGCTGACCAGCACCGAGACAGTTGATGGCAAGGAGAGCCAAACACACTTTACCTATGATGATCATAACCGCTTGACCAAACTAGAAGGTCCAGATGGCACTATCAGCTATACCTACGACAAGAATGGCAATCGCATCGCTTCTGAGAAGAACTCAGAGAAGCTAGACTACATCTACGACACCGAGAACCGCTTGCTTGCAATCAAGGACAAGAAGGGTCTTCTTATGGCTGCACTTTACGACGGGGATGATAATCGTGTCTTCACTGCTAGTCGCAAGGAAGGCAAGAACACCTATCAACTCTTCCAACGCAAGCCAAAGGATACCAAGTCAGGTCGTAAGTCGCCATACACAGCCCCAAGTGGGGAAGAAAACTCTCTCTTCTGGTATGGCTTTAGTCAGAATGTCCTCCAAGCTCTATCCACCCTACCACAGACAGTAGGAAGCATCTGGCACAGCATCTTTGACGATGTGTCGAGAGCCTACCACCAGAAAGTGGCTAAGGATCGAGCAAGTAAGGAAGGGATCGTGGTCAACCCACCAGAACTCGGTAACTTACCGGGTCAGGGAGAAGTAACCTATGCCAGTCAGGTTCAGGATGTCCTCATCCCTTATACCACACGAGAGGATACTTACAACTACTACGAGGAACGCAACTATGTCAACGATGTCAATCGTGAACATACAGAAGTCCTCGAAACCTATGACCATGATGGCAAGGCTCGTGAGACCTATAGCTATGGTAAGGGTCGAGCTAGCTACCTCAACAACCAAACAGGTGACAGCTACAACTACTTGACCAACCAATCAGGCTCTGTGACAGGTTTGACCAAGGATGGACAAGCCGTCGCTTCAACTAGCTATAACCTCTATGGGGCAAGAAAGACAAGCACAGACACGACAGGGAATCCCTTTGCCTATAATGGCGAAGCTCGCGACGATACTGGACTTGACTATTTACGAGCAAGATATTATGATAGTCAGGGAGGTACTTTCTTAAGCGAGGATAGCTACCCAGGTGAGGACACAGATCCTCTCAGCCAGAACCGTTACAGCTATGTGCAGAATAACCCCGTCAACTACACCGACCCGAGTGGGCACTTCTGGAACAGTATCAAAAAAGGCTGGAACTATGTTAAAAAGACAGCCTCTAATGCATGGAATGGTGTAAAACGAGTCGCTTCTAATACCTGGAATACGGTGAAACGAGTGGCCTCAAACACCTGGAATGGTGTGAAGAGTGTCGCCTCCAAAGCTTGGAATACGACCAAGAGTGCTTTCAACTATGCGACTAACTGGATTAGCACCCAATACAATCGTGCGGTTAATTGGGGTAGTCGACAGTGGAATAAAGTTCAAACGGCTTACAATAGTGCCAGTGACTATGTACAACATCAATATCAACTAGTGGCAGCACAGATAGAAGCTAAGCGCCAACAAGTGGTTCGATCTGCCTATGCGATAGCTACAGGCATCAAGTCTTCACCTACAATCCGAGAAGGTCTAAATCTATATCGGAATTGGAATACGGCATTAGAAAACACATTGAAACATGTCTGTGATCCAAAAACAACCGGTGCGTCCGATAAGGGAGAAAATAAGGCCAACTCGGTTGATGATTACAGTGTTTCAGCATACGAGTTTAAGCAAAATCTTAAAAAACAATATGATTTTGATGAAGAAACTTCAGAATTATTGTGGAAATTATATAAAAATATTGAGAAAAAAGAAGGTAGAAATGCCGATTATGTCTATAATCGTTTAGTAGGTGGAATTATTTATAATGATGAGAATGCACAATGGAACGATTCTGTATTAGAATACTTGAAGGATATTGTTAAATGGAATGGAACTGCTGGACCAGGTTCAACAGGTGGAGCTAAACCCCATCACACCATAGAAGAACAAATGAACCGCTTCGGATTGTCTGGAGAGAAATATGAGATTGTCAGAGCTAGTATTGTAAAACAATATAGAGATGCCAATGAAGGGAAAACTGATATAGACTTTGCTCATCAAAGTATTACTACTGCAACTAATTTATACGATAATAAAAATCGTCTTGCGAATTTTGAAGGGCTTAGAAAAGGATATTGGGGCAATAGTCACCAACATACTAATGACCTATCTGGTTGGCTAGGAGATGTGACAATCGGTAATCCTCCAAGTATGAATATACCTGATTATAAGGCTGATCTTGATGCGGTTAATATTATATCTATCATGAAAAATCAGAGAATATCCTATGTTGCAGCCACTAATCAATACTATGATCAACTTTCTACTAATAGCTATTCAAGGGAATCTGAATTTTTAAAGAATATAGGTGGAATGGAGTATGTTAAAAAGCAAATTTATAAAGAGACAGGAATCAATCATCAGGATGATACCCAAGCAATGGAGATGTTAAAAGAGAAGAACAATGTTGCTTATCAGTTTATCCAAGATTTAAGTAAGGAAAAAGGTAGATGAAAAAATTTTTAAAAATCGTACTCATAATTTTATTAGTTTTTCTAACTTTGTTTGGTCTATATCGTGTCTATCAAAAGAATTATTATAAGGGAGTGTATGAATCTTTAAGTAATGTTTTTTTGGAAATGAACTATGCAGAAACCCATAGTGGTATTTTACCTGGACTTGCTGATTTTAGTAAAGCCGTTGACGGGAGTCAATCGTTTAGAGATCCAGACTGGATAATTCCTATAGGACTTGATGCAGGCTTGTCTGAAAATGAAAGTTTAAAAGTGATTGTAGGTTTTGAAGAAACTTTTATTATTGAATACCAGCAACTATTATCTGATGGGAGATATCTTTATATAAAATATGACTACAATGATAAGAAACTTAACCAATCAGTCGAAATCTCAGATTCTAAATGGTCAGTAGCGTATGACTTAGCTAGTTACAATATACTCCATAAGGATGAGGGAAAACTAGATTTGGAGGCATATAAAGAATTATCACGTCAGTCGAAAACAGGGGATTCGATACCTGATTTTTACCTAACAAATCCCAACGAAGTGTTAGAGTATTTAAAACCTCATGGAATTGATGAAGCTTGGATTAAAGAAAAATCCCACTTCATGCTCTATGATGTCGTTCTAGAACGCTGGTTTAAAAATGGTAGTCAACGTTACTCAGTTGAGAATCTTGGGGATGTAGAGATTGTGCCACTCAGTTTTTCTGAATAGATTAACCGATTTTTAGGCTATCAGTATTTAGTTGCTCTATATTGAACGGCTATCTTCTGTTGTGATAGAAACATGCAAAGACTCTCGAAGAAGGATTTCTGATTTCTTCGAGAGTTTTATGTTACACCTATGACCTAAAGGATCAGTTGCTTACAGCGACACAAGGAAGTGGAGAGAAGGCTTCTACCTCTAGCTATACCTACGACAGTGTGGGCAATGTCACTTCGGTCACGAATGGAAATGGCAAGGTCACAAGCTACAGCTACAACAAGCTGGATCAACTACTCAAGGTGGAGTACTCTGAAAAGCAAGAGGGTCAAGTCCTCTATACCTATGATGCGGATGGTCGTCGGGTGTCTATGAGTGACCTGACAGGAACTAGTCAGTACGCGACCAACGAAGAAGGCGAGATCACGGGTGTTCGTCAGGGAGATGGTAGCCTGATCCAGTACGAGTATGATGCTTATGGCAATATCTCGAAGATGATTTACCCAGATGGTAGCACAGTTTCCTACACTTACGATGAACTGGATCGTCTGACTTCTGTGACAGATGTCAAGGGACAAAAGACCACTTATAGCTATAACCAAGCAGGGGATCTGACGGAGGTTGTTCGAGGAGATGGGACCAAGAGCTTCTTGACCTATGACAAGGCTCACCGCCTCACCGAACTCCGTCACATGGACAAGCAGGACAAGCTCATCTCCAGCTACGGCTATGAGTATGACGATGGTGGCTATATCGCCAAGGAAACCATTAAGCAGGATGGCGAAACCCTAGTCCATACCTATACCTACGATACTCTGGGTCAAGTGGAAAACATGACCGTATCGGATGGAGCTGGTAAGGAACTCTCCAAGCTCTCTTACACCTACGACCTAGCGGGCAATAAGCTGACCAGCACCGAGACAGTCGATGGCAAGGAGAGCCAGACAGGCTTTACCTATGATGACCATAACCGCTTGACCAAACTGGAAGGTCCAGATGGCACTATCACCTATACCTACGACCAGAATGGCAATCGCATCGCTTCTGAGAAGAACTCAGAAAAGCTAGACTACATCTACGATACAGAGAACCGCTTGCTTGCGATTAAGGACAAGAAAGGCCTTCTCATGGCTGCGCTTTACGACGGGGATGATAACCGTGTCTTCACTGCCAGTCGCAAGGAAGGCAAGAACACCTATCAACTCTTCCAACGTAAGCCAAAGGAAGGCAAGTCCGGTCGTAAGTCACCTTACACATCCCCAAGTGGGGACCAGCACTCCCTCTTCTGGTATGGCTTTAGTCAGAATGTCCTCCAAGCCCTGTCTGCTTTACCACAGACAATAGGAAGCATCTGGCACAGCATCTTTGACGATGTGTCGACAGCCTACCACCAGAAAGTGGCTAAGGACCGAGCGACCAAGGAAGGAATCGTTGTTAATCCACCAGAACTCGGGAACTTACCGGGTCAGGGAGAAGTGACCTATGCCAGTCAGGTTCAGGATGTCCTGATTCCTTATACCACACGAGAGGACACCTACAACTACTACGAGGAACGCAACTATGTCAACGATGTCAATCGTGAACATACAGAAGTCCTCGAAACCTATGACCATGATGGCAAGGCTCGTGAGACCTATAGCTATGGTCAGGGTCGAACCAGCTACCTCAACAACCAAACAGGTGACAGCTACAACTACTTGACTAACCAATCAGCCTCTGTGACAGGTTTGACCAAGGATGGACAAGCCGTCGCATCCAGTCGCTATAACCTCTATGGAGCAAGAAAGACAAGCACAGACACAACAGGTCAGCCCTTTGCCTATAACGGCGAAGCCCGTGACGATACTGGACTTGACTATTTACGCGCAAGGTATTATGATAGTCAGGGAGGTACTTTCTTAACCGAGGATAGCTACCCAGGTGAGGAAACAGACCCTCTCAGCCAGAACCGTTACAGCTATGTGCAGAACAACCCCGTCAACTATACCGACCCGAGTGGGCACTTCTGGAACAGTATCAAAAAAGGCTGGAACTATGTTAAAAAGACAGCCTCTAATGCATGGAATGGTGTAAAACGAGTCGCTTCTAATACCTGGAATACGGTGAAACGAGTGGCCTCAAACACCTGGAATGGTGTGAAGAGTGTCGCCTCCAAAGCTTGGAATACGACCAAGAGTGCTTTCAACTATGCGACTAACTGGATTAGCACCCAATACAATCGTGCGGTTAATTGGGGTAGTCGACAGTGGAATAAAGTTCAAACGGCTTACAATAGTGCCAGTGACTATGTACAACATCAATATCAACTAGTGGCAGCACAGATAGAAGCTAAGCGCCAACAAGTGGTTCGATCTGCCTATGCGATAGCTACAGGCATCAAGTCTTCGCCAACAATCCGAGAAGGTCTAAATCTATATCGGAATTGGAATACGGCATTAGAAAACACATTGAAACATGTCTGTGATCCAAAAACGACCGGTGCCTCCGATAAGGGAGAAAATAAAGTTCCATCTGTCGCAGACTTTAGAAAGTATGAAGATGCGGCAAGACATGGACTTAGACCGGATCAGAAAGAGCGAATTGATAAAATGACATTGGAGGAGTATCTAAAGGCTCCCCCAATGACTCCTGAGGAAAATGCCTATGCATCTAATGTAAAATTTGCGAAGTTTAACCAAGAAAATAAAGCTACACTTCCAACTATAGCAGCTGAATTAATAGGCTGGAATAATGGAGAACGTTTAGTTACAGGGAAAGATCCACTAACGGGCGAAGATGCAAATCGTTGGGCGGCAGGTGCAGAGTTAGCTGTTGATATTGCAAGTAATTTCTTTCCTATAGCTAAGGCTGGCAAATTAAGGAAACTTGAGAAAGCACTTGATGCAGTAGACGCAGTCAATGATGTTTCGAAAGCTACGAAGACAGCTGATAAAGCATCAGATGTTGCTCGTGTGGCAGATAAAGTAGATGATGTTAAAGATGGGACAAGGGCTCTAACTAGTGAAGAAATTGCTGATAAATTTGTTTCGGGAATGGAAGATATTTCAGGAAAAAGTGGAACGAAAAACTTTAAATCACATGGAGGCTATAATAAAGCAATTGAAGATTTCAATTCATTACCCTTAGAAAATGTAACGGAAATTAATACTTCATTTGGTAAAGGGTATAGGGGTACTTTAGATGATGGAACAAAGGTTGTTGTTAGACCTGGAAGTACAAGTGATTTAGGAACAACACTGGAATTCCAAATAAAGCAATCAAAAGGAGGGGTTTCATATGAAATTAGATATGGAGACTAAAAATGAAGAATGGGTAGAAGTCTTTAAAGGTTTGATTTCTGTAGATAACTATAGGTTAAAAGTCTTGTTGACAAATTTGTCAGATGGTCAAGAAATTAGGCTGATTGGAGAGCAAAACCGTTTTAAATTATCATGTATTTATTATGATGAAGCACGAGTCTTTAGCAGGGAATTGTATTTATCTGCAATTCTAGATAAAGAGATGTTTACAAAATTTGAAAAAAATAATTTTCAAAATGTCATTTACGAAGTCAAGAATAGTCAATTAGTGAGAAAACTGGAATACACATCATATTATGATCTAGGAACTTTGCATTCACGACATTATATAATCATAACTCAAGATAGTGTAGTGGAGATTCTTGTTTCTGCAAATTTGAAATTAGATATCAGCCAATACTAGAAAATTTGCTAATCAAACATGTACATGACTTTAGTACAATTATCGGAAAATAGAACTTGGAGAAATGATATGGAAAAATGGACGAAAATTAAACCGGACTTTATTCCTTTTGGCGACTATGGTATTGAGATAAATATAGATGGGGACACTCTAATTGTCTACTTGGAAGATTCAGAAAAATTTAAATTTACCTTTACAAAGATCTGGGCTTTCCGAACAGTCCAGGAAAGTTTAGAATTAAGAGATAAATACTGGGAACAAGGATTGGCAGAGAACAGACCACTTTATCTGACCAACTATATCTATGAGGTCGAGAATACAGAGTTTGGTGATTTGGTCGCTTCTGCAAATATAGCTAATAAAAAGCTTCATCACTATTTCATAATGTCGACAGAATATTTAGTGGATATTCTATCTGAAAATGATGTAAAAGTGGAGAAAATATAAATTACTTTCACAAAGACAATTTGTGACTTGGTTCAATTTCTAACTAGGGGAAAATTTCCCCTAGTTTATTTTATATTAGTCTCACAGTAGACAAGCAGGACAAACTCATCTCCAGCTACGGCTATGAGTATGATGATGGTGGCTACATTGCCAAAGAAACCATCAAGCAGGATGGCGAAACCCTAGTCCATACCTACACTTACGATACTCTGGGTCAAGTGGAAAACATGACTGTATCGGATGGAGCTGGTAAGGAACTCTCTAAACTCTCTTACACCTATGACTTAGCCGGCAATAAACTAACCAGCACCGAGACAGTCGATGGCAAGGAGAGCCAGATACACTTTACCTACGATGACCATAACCGCTTGACCAAACTAGAAGGTCCAGATGGCACTATCACCTATACCTACGACAAGAATGGCAATCGCATCGCTTCTGAGAAAAACTCAGAGAAGTTAGACTACATCTACGACACAGAGAACCGCTTACTTGCGATCAAGGACAAGAAGGGTCTTCTCATGGCTGCACTTTACGACGGAGATGATAACCGTGTCTTCACTGCTAGTCGCAAGGAAGGCAAGAACACTTATCAACTCTTCCAACGCAAACCTAAGGAAGATCAATCTGGTGATCAGGCATCGCATGCAGGTAGAGGCAAGTCAGGTCGTAAGTCGCCATATACAGCCCCAAGTGGGGAGAAAAACTCCCTCTTCTGGTATGGCTTCAGTCAGAATGTCCTCCAAGCCCTATCCACCCTACCACAGACAGTAGGAAGCATCTGGCACAGCATCTTTGACGATGTGTCTAGAGCCTATCACCAGAAAGTGGCTAAGGATCGAGCAACCAAGGAAGGAATCGTGGTCAACCCACCAGAACTTGGCAACTTACCTGGTCAGGGAGAAGTAACCTATGCCAGTCAGGTTCAGGATGTCCTGATTCCTTATACCACACGAGAGGATACCTATAACTACTACGAGGAACGCAACTATGTCAACGATGTCAATCGTGAACATACAGAAGTCCTCGAAACCTATGACCATGATGGCAAGGCTCGTGAGACCTATAGCTATGGTCAGGGTCGAACCAGCTACCTCAACAACCAAACAGGTGACAGCTACAACTACTTGACTAACCAATCAGCCTCTGTGACAGGTTTGACCAAGGATGGACAAGCCGTCGCATCCAGTCGCTATAACCTCTATGGAGCAAGAAAGACAAGCACAGACACAACAGGTCAGCCCTTTGCCTATAACGGCGAAGCCCGTGACGATACTGGACTTGACTATTTACGCGCAAGGTATTATGATAGTCAGGGAGGTACTTTCTTAACCGAGGATAGCTACCCAGGTGAGGAAACAGACCCTCTCAGCCAGAACCGTTACAGCTATGTGCAGAACAACCCCGTCAACTATACCGACCCGAGTGGGCACTTCTGGAACAGTATCAAAAAAGGCTGGAACTATGTTAAGTCAGGTCTTAATTGGGCTGGCAGACAAATTAGTAGAGGCGTTAATTGGGTTGGCAGACAGATTAGTAGAGGCGTTAATTGGGTTGGCAGACAGATTAGTAGAGGCGTTAATTGGGTTGGCAGACAGATTGATAGAGGCGTTAACTGGGTTGGCAGACAGATTGATAGAGGCATTAACTGGGTTGGTAGACAGATTGATAGAGGTGTTAACTGGGTTGGCAGACAGTGGAATAAGGTTCAAACGACCTACAATAGTACAGTCGATTATGTTCAAACGAAATACCAGCAAGCACAAGCTCGTATTCAAGAACTACACTATCAAGCAATTCGTACTGCCTATGCTGTGGCAATAGGATTTAAGGCCTCCCCTACAATCCGAGAAGGCATGAATCTCCTCCGAAACTGGGGAACAGCCTTGCAGAATACCTTAAAACATGTCTGTGATCCAAAAACAACTGGTGCCTCCGATAAGGGAGAAAATAAAGTTCCATCTGTCGCAGACTTTAGAAAGTATGAAGATGCGGCAAGACATGGACTTAGACCGGATCAGAAAGAGCGAATTGATAGGATGACATTAGAGGAGTATCTAAAGGCTCCCCCAATGACTCCTGAGGAAAATGCCTATGCCTCTAATGTAAAATTTGCGAAGTTTAACCAAGAAAATAAAGCTAAACTTCCAACTTTAGCAGCTGAATTCATAGGCTGGAATAATGGAGAACGTTTAGTTACAGGGAAAGATCCACTAACGGGCGAAGACGCAAATCGTTGGGCGGCAGGTGCAGAGTTAGCTGTTGATATTGCAAGTAATTTCTTTCCTATAGCTAAGGCTGGCAAATTAAGGAAACTTGAAAAAGCACTCGATGCAGTAGACGCAGTCAATGATGCTTCAAAAGCTACAAAGGCAGCTGATAAAGCTAAAGATGCTTCGAAAGCTGCAAAGGCAGCGGACAAGGCATCAGACGCTGCTCGTGTGGCGGATAAAGTAGATGATGTCAAAGATGTTAATAAAATTCCTCAATATGTTGAAGATACTATTTCACAGATTAAAAACAATAAGGGTAATCCACCAGATGGATTTAAAGGAGGAAAAGTTTATAAAAATGAGCCTTTAGATGGTGAAGAACTCCTTCCCGATGGAATTACTTATAAAGAGTACGATGTTCATCCATATCAAAAAGGAGTGCCAAGAGGAATGGAAAGAATTGTTATAGGTGAAGATGGATCCATATGGTATACTCAAGATCACTATCAAACTTTTATAAGAATAAAATAAGGGGAATATAATGTCAAAGAAATTTAATAATAGAACATTTAGAAAGATAGAAGAAATTTATAGCGTTTATTTACCTGACGAATTTAAAAAAGTTTATGGAAATATGGAGGAACTTCCTGAAAACTGGTATGATTGGAGTGATTTTTCACCTCAGAATGTTAAGGTGTTGAGTAATTATATACAAGTAATAAAAGAAAATATAGCAGAAGAAATAGAATATGTTGATTGGAGCGATAATTGGGGAGAAGCTCCAAGTAATTTAGAACTTACAAAAGGAGAAATACTAAGTCGTTTAATGAATTCCCCAACATTATTGCCCATTTTTGGTCATAGGTATATTGCATCATGTAATACTCCAATTTCGCCTGTATTTTCAATTGTTGGTTCAGATATCATTTATTATTCAAAAAGCCTAACTGATTATTTTCATGGAATCACAGTAAGCAGAGAGACAAATCTATCTAATTTACCCCAAATTCCTTTTTGGTCCGATATTGCACAGTGATAAAGGTTAGATGAGAATACTAGGTTAAGAGAAAAATTACAACAAGTATATTTCAAAACTTTTCACCATTATCAAGTAATTGGTATTAATTTTGGGATAGATGTAATTTCTGAGAAATTTCCTCTTATTTTCAAGTTGGAAAAGTGATTGTTATTTAGTATCTGAGACTATAGGAATTTAATTATTTATTTAAGTTAATAAATTGAAAAGTTCTCAGAAATAATTTGCTTAGAATGTTTTTGAAAAACTTAAAAAGAGAAATTAAATTACATGATTATCTTAACTAGAATCGTACTAATTGTTTAAATTAACCTCTTCTGTTGTGATAGAAACATGCAAAGACTCTCGAGGAAGGATTTCTTCGAGAGTTTTATGTTACATCTATGACTTAAAGGATCAGTTGCTTACAGTGACTAAGGAGGGAATCGTTGTCAACCCACCAGAACTCGGTAACCTACCGGATCAGGGAGAAGTGACCTATGCCAGTTGGGCTCTGTGACAGGCTTGACCAAGGATGGACAAGCCGTCGCATCAAGCAGCTATAACCTCTATGGGGCAAGAAAGACAAGCACAGACACGACAGGGAATCCATTTGCCTACAACGGCGAAGCTCGTGACGATACTGAACTTGACTATTTACGAGCAAGGTATTATGATAGTCAAGGAGGTACTTTCTTAACCGAGGATAGCTACCCAGGTGAGGACACAGATCCTCTCAGCCAGAACAGCTACAGCTATGTGCAGAACAACCCTGTTAACTATACAGACCCGAGTGGACACTTCTGGAACAGTATCAAAAAAGGCTGGAACTATGTTAAGTCAGGAGTTAATTGGGCTGGCAGACAAATTAGTAGAGGCGTTAATTGGGCTGGTAGACAAATTAGTAGAGGAGTCAGCTGGGCAAACACCCAATTTAACCGAGCGTCGAATTGGGTTGGTAGACAGATTGATAGAGGTGTTAACTGGGTCAGCACCCAGGTTAACCGTGCATCGAATTGGATTGGCAGACAGTGGAATAAGGTTCAAACGACCTACAATAGTGCCCGCGACTATGTACAAACGAAATACCAGCAAGCGGCAGCACAGATAGAAGCTAAGCGCCAACAAGTGGTTCGGTCTGCCTATGCCCTAGCAACAGGCTTGAGCTCTTCCCCAACCATCCGAGAAGGAAAGAATCTCCTCCGAAACTGGGGAACAGCCTTGCAGAATACCTTAAAACATGTTTGTACAACAGCCGAACGGATCAAGAATCAAGTCGTTGATTTCGTGAGAAATGTCGACTGGAAGAAGGTTGCCGTAACTGCGGGAGCTATCGGTGTCGGTATTGCTCTTACCGTAGCGACTGGAGGTCTTGGAGCCCCCGTAGCGATGGCTATCGGTGGTGCAGCCTCTGGAGCAATCATCTCAGGATATGATGCCTATAGTTCTGGCCAACGTGGTTGGGAATTGGTTGGTTCGATTGCCAAAGGAGCAGGAACGGGTGCTATCTCAGGTCTTATTGGCGGTCAATTGATGGGAGCAGGAGCTGGTCTAGCAACTAATGTGACCCAAAATATTGGCAATCAAGCAGTTCGACAAGTTGCCAAGATTGGAGTGGAATCTGCGGTTGAGACTGCGATTGATACAGGTATTGATTTGGCCACAGGCAATAAGATTACTGGTCAAACAGTCGCTATGAACTTTGCCTTTAACACCTTTACCAACGGAGCAGGTAGTGTGTCTCCTAAGAAGGCTCCTAAGGCTGATGTGGTGACGACGAAGCCGAAATCAGGGGATGTACCGATCACGAGACCACGCAAAGATGTAACCCCTGTTCAGCAACTAGCATTGCCTGGGCCGACTAGTAAACCACTTGCCTTGCCAGCACCATCAGATAAAATATCACAAATTAATCCCTACAACATTAGGTTTAGTCAAAGTTCTGTTAATGGAGCCGATTCTATACAATCTAGTATGATATCTAATGGTTGGAAAGGAGATGCAATTGATGTTGTGAATATGCCTGATGGTAAGTTAACAACTATTGATAATACAAGGGTTATAGCTGCTAGAGGAGCTGGGATTGCTGCTACGGCTAGAGTACATCAATATACGGATCCTCTTCCAGAACAATTTATAGATAGACTTACAACTCCTGCTGGTACACCTTCAACTTGGGGAGAAGCAGTTCAGTTACGTGTTGGTAAGCAAAAATCATCTTTTCGAACCTTGAATCCATACGGTTCGTACGACTTAGAACGGAGGAATTAATTCATGCCATTTACATTTAATCATTCTTTTTTTTCCTATCCACAACAATTAAAAGATTTAGTTTCTAAAGGTATCGTTGATTTTGGTGTTTGGTACTTGATGAACGATGAAGAAACGGTTAGGAGATTTAGAGGTCTTCAAACAAGATATCCTGAGCGAACATTATATCCATTTGCAAGGAGAGGTGATAATGATGATATCGCCTGTTTTGAAGATGTTGATAGTACTCTAGTGCATATAATTCATGACTTTGCTGATTCAGGATGGGAACAAAGGGAAGTTCTACCTAATATTGATGCATGGTTAGAATACATTGAGGAGTGTAATCTTCAAGACGGATAATAATTTAAGAATTATTTGAGCTATAAGAATATTATTCCAATTTAGACCTGTTTTGGATATACAAGAATAGCGTACATATAGGATTTTATGATTTAAAGTCAGAAATAGAAGTCACTATTACTGAAATTCTGCAATAAGTTACCGTCAAAGAACATTTAGACCTCATTACCCAGATTACAGGCGGAGTGGGATTTGAGAACTAAGAAAAAATAATTACAAAGTGAAGTTGAGATGATGCGGTCTCAACTTCATTTTCAAATAGTAAGCAAAATAGTGAGGTTTAACTTAAGATAATGTGTAGGTGGAGTGACTCAGTATGCCTATGACGCTACAGGTAGCTTGGCAAAAGAAACAGATGCCAACGGTCATAGCACCAACTATGTCAATGACCAGCTAGAAAAAGTAGCCAAGTCCGATGGGAAAACCATCAGCTGTATTAGTTTTCGTAACATTAGTACATTATTTTAAGATGCCTTTTCAACTGTATTTCAATTTATAAAGAATAATGATCTTTTGAAAACATTTACACTTACTTGAATTAAGTCATTTGCTTAAAATTGTGGTATAATCGTTCAGTTAGAAAATAAATTTTTGAATACAATAGAGGAAATCATGACAAAATTAAGAGAAGATATCCGTAATATCGCGATTATCGCCCACGTCGACCACGGTAAAACGACCCTCGTTGACGAATTGTTGAAACAATCTGAAACTCTTGACGCGCGTACAGAGTTAGCTGAGCGTGCAATGGACTCAAACGATATTGAGAAAGAGCGTGGAATCACCATCCTTGCGAAAAATACAGCAGTTGCCTACAACGGAACTCGTATCAACATCATGGACACACCAGGACACGCGGACTTCGGTGGAGAAGTTGAACGTATCATGAAAATGGTTGACGGTGTTGTTTTGGTCGTAGATGCTTACGAAGGAACTATGCCACAGACTCGTTTCGTATTGAAAAAAGCCTTGGAACAAGACCTTGTGCCTATCGTTGTGGTTAACAAAATTGATAAGCCATCAGCTCGTCCAGCAGAAGTAGTGGATGAAGTCTTGGAACTTTTCATCGAGCTTGGTGCGGATGATGACCAGCTTGACTTCCCAGTCGTTTATGCGTCAGCGATCAACGGAACATCTTCATTGTCAGATGATCCAGCGGATCAAGAAAAGACAATGGCGCCAATCTTTGATACCATTATCGATCACATTCCAGCTCCGGTTGATAACTCTGATGAGCCTCTTCAATTCCAAGTGTCACTTCTTGACTACAATGATTTCGTAGGACGTATCGGTATCGGACGTATCTTCCGTGGTAGTGTAAAGGTTGGGGACCAAGTTACCCTTTCTAAATTGGATGGTACAACAAAGAACTTCCGTGTTACAAAACTCTTTGGTTTCTTTGGTTTGGAACGTCGTGAAATTCAAGAAGCCAAAGCTGGTGACTTGATTGCCGTATCTGGTATGGAAGATATCTTTGTCGGAGAAACCATTACTCCAACAGATGCAGTTGAAGCTCTTCCAGTTCTTCACATCGATGAGCCAACACTTCAAATGACCTTCTTGGTCAACAACTCACCATTTGCTGGTAAGGAAGGTAAATGGGTCACTTCTCGTAAGGTAGAAGAACGCTTGCAGGCGGAATTGCAAACAGACGTTTCTCTTCGTGTTGACCCAACTGATTCACCAGATAAATGGACTGTATCAGGACGTGGGGAATTGCACTTGTCAATCCTGATTGAAACCATGCGTCGTGAGGGCTATGAGCTTCAAGTATCTCGTCCAGAAGTTATCGTAAAAGAGATTGATGGTGTCAAATGTGAGCCATTTGAGCGCGTGCAAATCGATACACCAGAAGAATACCAAGGATCTGTAATCCAAAGCCTTTCCGAACGTAAAGGTGAAATGTTAGACATGATCTCAACTGGTAATGGTCAAACTCGTTTGGTCTTCCTCGTTCCTGCGCGTGGTTTGATTGGATACTCAACCGAGTTCTTGTCAATGACTCGTGGTTACGGGATCATGAACCATACCTTCGACCAATACTTGCCATTGATTCCAGGTGAAATTGGTGGACGTCACCGTGGTGCCCTTGTTTCTATCGATACTGGTAAGGCAACAACTTACTCAATTATGTCTATCGAAGAACGTGGAACTATCTTTGTTAACCCAGGAACTGAAGTATACGAAGGAATGATCATCGGTGAAAACTCTCGTGAAAACGACTTGACTGTTAACATCACAAAAGCGAAACAAATGACCAACGTTCGTTCAGCTACTAAGGACCAAACAGCGGTTATCAAGACTCCTCGTATCTTGACCCTTGAAGAATCACTTGAGTTCTTGAACGACGATGAGTACATGGAAGTAACTCCTGAATCTATCCGTTTGCGTAAACAAATCCTTAACAAGGCAGAGCGTGAGAAAGCAAACAAAAAGAAAAAGTCAGCTGAATAAAAGCTAGAAAGAGCAGAAAATGGTCTATTTAATCATAGGGATTTTATTACTCTTACTCTATGTATTTGCGACACCTCAAAGTATCAAGGGGACGGTTAATATTGTAATTCTTGTTTTTGGTCTCGTTTCCCTCGTGATTTTGCTTATGTTGTCCATCCTGCAAATCTTTCAGCTACCAACAGAATTCTTTATCACAGTAGCCATGCTGGTCCTCACTTACTTTAGTTTGCGAGATATCTCCCTAATGTCGGTGAAAAAGAGATAGGTAAGTGGCTCTGGGGTTCTACTAGGATTCGGTAAATATTTTGATAAAACATAACTACCACAAGTGAAGTCAGTAAAACTGAGTTTACTTGTGGTTTTTGCTTTGTATAATCTAGAAATTTAGGTTCTTTCAGCTTCATCGGCCTCCTACTTTCATTCACTAGATTTTTATTAAGTAGCAGATAATAGAAGAACTTCTGGGAGGAAATTACGTTCTTACTGTGAATGTTTACAAAGAATAAGGATGCTTTTCTTTCAAAAATGGATAAAGAAGCTAGATATGGCAATTTTATTATTCAAATCTTTTGTAGGCGTTTACTATTTTTGATATACTGGGAAAAGGAATAGATACGAAATTGGAGTTTGTCATGAAAAAACATCATTTTAAAGCAAAACAACGCTTTTCTTTGAGAAAGTATGCAGTAGGAACTTGTTCCGTCTTATTGGGAACGAGTTTGTTTTTTGTAGGTACAAGTGGAAATGCTGTACTTGCAGAGGAAAGGATTCCCCAGCTAGTTTCACACTATGTGGAGGATAAAGACTTGCCTGAATCTTTGAAGGCTGAACTACGTTGGTTTGAAGAAAATGCTATCCAAGTGGAGGAAGGTAAGGATTATTACTTCGTCTACCGTAAGTCTACTACTAAGTTACCTGATACTGGCTTGTTTTCAAATACTATCCTACCTGTCTTAGGTACAGGTATCTTGTTAGTTTCGCTCACTCTCATTAAAAAGAGAAAAGGCGCCTCTCTCTTTCTAGTGACAGTTTTGGCTGTAGGTGGTACTGCACTATCAGTTTCTGCCTTGGAGAACTTAGTAGAGCTTCGTCCATCTCTTGTCAAAACAGTTGCAGGAGAATTTTTGCCTAGTCCAGAAAAGATTGAGGGTTATGAATTTACAGGCTATTATTTTGTAAGCGGGAATGGAGAAATCTCTAGAAATGAAAATACAAAACCTCATTCTTCACAAGTAGAGAATGTAGAATCCACCTCAATCCCAAGTGAGGGAGCACCAAGCTTGGTCGAGGTGAAACCAGAGCTAGAGGTCACGACAGAAGCGGTTGCTTACGATACTATTCATCAGGACGATCCAGACTTGCTTAAGGGCCAAACTCGCCTTATTCGAGCAGGCGTAGCAGGTGAGCGCACTATCTTAACGGAAGTGACGACTGTAGATGGTAAGGAGGTCCGTCAAGTCAAATCCAACACTGTAACCTTAGAACCAGTTACCGAAATCATCGCAGTAGGCACTAAGGTAGAATCCACTTCAACTCCAAGTGAAGGAACTCCAAGATTGGTAGAGGTGAAGCCAGAACTTGAGGTTACGACAGAAGCTGTCGCTTATGACACTGTTTATCAGGATGATCCGAACTTGCTTAAGGGTGAAACTCGCCTTATTCGAGCAGGCGTAGCAGGTGAGCGTACTATTTTAACGGAAGTGACGACTGTAGATGGCAAGGAAGTCCGTCAAGTCAAATCTAATAGTGTTACCCGAGAACCAGTTACCGAAATCATCGCAGTAGGCACCAAAGTAGAATCTACCTCAATCCCAAGTGAAGGTGCTCCAAGCTTGATCCAAGTGAAACCAGAACTTGAAGTTACGACAGAAGCAGTTGCCTATGATACTATCCATAAGGACGATCCAGACTTGCTTAAGGGTCAAACCCGTGTTGTTCGAGCAGGCGTAGCAGGTGAGCGCACGATCTTAACGGAAGTGACAAATGTAGATGGCAAGGAAGTCCGCCAAGTCAAATCCAATACTTTGACTGTGGAGCCAATTTCAGAAATTATCGCAGTAGGTACTAAGGTAGAATCCACCTCAATTCCAAGCGAAGGTACTCCAAGCTTGGTCGAGGTGAAACCAGAGCTTGAAGTTACGACAGAAGCCGTTGCCTATGACACTATTCATCAGGACGATCCAGACTTGCTTAAGGGTCAAACTTGTGTTGTTCGAGCAGGCGTCGCAGGTGAGCGTACTATTTTAACGGAAGTGACGACTGTAGATGGCAAGGAAGAACGCCAAGTCAAATCCAATACTGTAACCTTGGAGCCAATTTCCGAAATTATCGCAGTAGGCACTAAGGTAGAATCCACTCCAATTCCAAGTGAAGGTACTCCAAGCTTGGTCGAGGAGAAGTCAGAGATAGAGGTCACGACAGAAGCAGTTGCTTACGATACTATTCATCAGGACGATCCAGACTTGCTTAAGGGTCAAACTCGTATTATCCAAGCAGGCGTAGCAGGTGAGCGTACTATCTTAACGGAAGTCACGACTGTAGATGGCAAGGAAGACCGCCAAGTCAAATCCAATACTGTAACCTTGGCGCCAGTTACTGAAATCATAGCAGTAGGCACTAAGGTAGAATTCGCTTCAATTCCAAGCGAAGGTACTCCAAGCTTGGTCGAGGTGAAACCAGAGCTTGAAATTACGACAGAAGCGGTTGCTTATGATACTCTTCATCAGGACGATCCAGACTTGCTTAAGGGTCAAACTCGTATTATCCAAGCAGGCCTATCAGGTGAGCGTACTATTTTAACCGAGGTGATGATCGTAGATGGCAAGGAAAATCGCAAGCAGGTCTCTAATGAAGTTACGACCGCGCCCGTTTCCGAAATTATCGCAGTAGGTACTAAGGTAGACTCCACCTCAATCCCAAGTGAAGGTACTTCAAGCTTGGTCGAGGTTAAGCCAGAGTTAGAGGTGACGACAGAAACCGTTGCCTATGACACTCTTCATCAGGACGATCCAGACTTACTTAAGGGTCAAATCCGCCTTATCCAATCAGGCGTAACAGGCGAACGCACTATCTTAACCGAGGTCACCAAGGTTGATGGTAAGGAAACTCGTAAAGTAGTTTCCAATGAAGTCACCACCTCCCCTGTATCAGAAATTATCGCAGTAGGCACTAAGGTAGAATCTACCTCAATCCCAAGTGAAGGTGTACCAAGTCTTGTTGAAGAAAAACCAGAATTGGAAGTAACAAGAGAGTCAGTTCCTTATGAGACTATTCGAAAGGAAGACTCAACTTTATCTGACGACCAAGTTAGACTTGTTCAAGCTGGAGTCGATGGTGAACGTACCATCTTAACCGAGGTGACGACACCTAACGGCAAGGAAAGTCGCAAACTGATTTCTAATGAAATAACAAGAGCCCCGGTTTCAGAAATCATCCTTGTAGGGACTAAAAAAGAGCCTTTGCCTGTACCACAACCAAAAGTTGAAACCCAAACGATCCCATATAAAACAATTTATCAAGCAGATGACAGTCAAGAGGTCGGTTCTAGAAAAACGAAAATTCATGGTGTCAATGGACAAGTAGAAACCACTACCCGATATACAAGAGATCAAACAAGTGGCCAGATTACAGAGTCTAGTACATCAAAAAACTTGGTGGAAAAGGTAGATGAGATTATTCTAGTTGGAAGCAAACCAAGTGTGGAAACGAAGGTTATCGCTAATAAAACGATATATGAAGCGGACCCAACACTTCCTTATCAAACAGAAAAAGTTGCTGTTTCCGGTAAGGAAGGAAGCGAAAAAACGACTACCACCTACCAAGTAGATACTCAGACAGGTCAGGTTACAGAAAGAGATCACCAAAAAGAAGTAACAGTTCCGATTGATAAAGTTATGAAAGTCGGAAATGTCGAAATCGTCGTGACACCAATTCCAATCAAGGAGGAACGCCGTCAGGATCCAAGACTTGATAAGGACTTTGAAAAAGTAGAAAGTCAGGGAGAGCCTGGGGAGACAACCACTACCAGAGTTTATGAAGTGAATCCTCAAACAGGTGAAATGCTATCACACACGGAAACAAGTACTGTGACAAAAGCAATGAAACCAAATGTCATCTTGGTGGGAACCAAAGAAAACAAACCACATCTTCTTCCAGTGAATACGGAGTTAGAAAATGCTATCGATGTACGACCTGCTAGCCAAGGAATGAAGGCTGTGGATTTGCTTTCCAATGCTTACGTGACAAATGCCCTCAGGCCAAATATTCTGGGGCGAGATGTGATTAGTAAGAAGATTGAACTTAAAAAGACAAATCCTACTATTACAGATGAAGAGGTTAAAGAAGTCCTTCGCAAAGAATATCTAGAGAGATTATCTATTAAAGACGCGCTTGAAGAAACGAAAAAGACCATAGATACAGACCTTAAAAAAATTGTAGCTCATAGCTTGAGTGTGCTCGGAAATACAGCTGAAACCAGATCTAAGGTTCAGGCAGATCTAGAAGCTAATAAGGAAAAAATTCTCCTAGGTTTGACCTATATCAATCGTTTCTACAATATTGATTTTGGTAAGACCAACATCCGTGATATTCTTGCCTACAATCCAAGCTCCTTTGGCAAGAAGGTGACATCACTAGAGTGGCTAACATCTCTGGGTTCAATGAGCTATGATGAGATGAAGCTGGTCAATAGTCCACGAACATTTGAAAAATACTTTGGAAAGGTAACAGATAAGTCAACCCTATTAGACTTTCTTGACTATAACCGAACTACCTTTACAAGTATGGATGGCGATACTTGGTTGAAGGATGCTACAAAAGCTATCGTTGTAGAGAAGCAATCTAAAGAAAAAACAGACGAAAATGTAAGTCTCTACACGAAATTAACCTCTGACCCTGCCAAGTATGGGGCAGAACCTCAACAGATTGATAATCGCAAACAATATAACATGGCTACCCTTCTAGGACTAGTGAATATCAAGGAACCAAGTATTTATGCTATTACAAATATGGCAACCGTTTCTTACGGGAATATCGGAACTTATATGGACACCTCACTGGCTCAGAGCAATCCTAGTCAATATAAGGCTGAATTGGAAAAAGTGAAGGCTTTGGTTGAATTGACAGCTGAGCGTCAGGCTGCTTATGTTGATACGCTTTATAGAATCACTAAAAAAGACAATCAATCAAAACTAGTAACCAACCGTTTGATTGTGGATACTATGAAAAAGTATACTAGCAAGCAAAATACAGGCATCAAGGAAACCTGGTCTAAGGAGTTTGGATCAGAGGCGGATAAGGGAGTAAAGGACTTCATGTCTCCGCTAGGCATGTATTCTCCGTCTCAATCAGTAGGTGCTGAGGCTAATGGGGCTGGTGTTCGCTACTTTATTGATAGGGTTTTGGACGATCGAGGATCAGCGACCTATTCTCATGAAATGACTCACTTGTTGGATCGCACAGTCCTATTTAATAATTATGGTCGACGAGATGGTACAGGAGCAGAATTCTATGCGCGTGGAATCTTTGAAAACTCCTACACTCCTGAAACAGATACCTACTTTAACTTGAACTTTGTCTATGATGAGAGTGACAAAGAAAGTTTTTACAACAAAACACCAGAACGCTTTAAATCAGCCGCAGATTTGAAAGTATATATGCACGGTAGTTTCGATGTTCTCTATACTTTAGATTATCTAGAAGCTGAGGCAAGTCGAGGATTGTCAGCTGCGGATAAGGCAGTCTACTTCAAGCAACTCTTACCAAGTGCGACAAGTGGTTCAAGAACTCCTGTTTCTTATCCAAATCCATCGGTCAAACCAACTCACCAGAGTGAGGAAATCAAGGCTTTAACTGAGGCGGATGCAAGCAAGCTAGGAGATGTTCATAGTTTGATTGACAACCACATCGTAGTAAATCGCTATATCATTAAAGGATTCACGGCTACAGGGAAAGTAGATGCCAATGGTTATTATACCGTTGATATGTTTGATACGATTTATGGTGTCAACGAAAATGACAAGGGGATGAGTGGTGATATCAGCTTTAGAAAACAAGCCTTTGAACTCATGGCAGGTCTAGGCTATTACGAAGGTTTCGTTCCTTATGCCTCTAATCAGTACAAGCAAGATGCTGAAAAAGAGAATCGTCCCTTGTCAGACCAATACATCTTTGAAAAGATCTTAGCTGGTAAGACCTATGCTCAATTCAAGAAGGAACAAATGGATGAACGGATTGCTAATATCAGTAAGTTAAAATCGATTACCATTGACTACAAAGGTAAGCAAGAAGTGATTTCCAGTCCTGAACGAATGAAGCAATTGATGGAAGAAGCGGTAAAGGAAGAACTTGCTCAGATTAAAGCAGGAAATATCAGTCAAAAACAATACCGTTTCATTGAAACTCCTGTTCAGAAGTTGAAAAAAGCTATATATAAAGCCTACCTCAAAGAATCAAATGAGTTTAGAAATTCTATCTATACTTCTTAAGGGAAAGATAAGTCTATCATTAGGAATTCATAGCAATTTTGCTACTCAGTAAGATTCACTAGTTAGCTAGGTTCGAAACAGAAAAACACCTTTCGAATGGCAAGTTTTTGCTGATCGAAAGGTGTTTTGTTTATGATGATAGATTGCTTTTTTCTTCAGAATAGCGTTGATAGAAGTCAACTTTCAGTTGGATAAAGTTTTCCAATTCGCGCAGGAGTTGAAGTAAGGTTGCGCGTGTTTCAAATTCTTCCCTTGTTTTAGGGAGATTGCGATTGCGAAATACCTGCAGGTAGCTTTCAATATCATTTAATAAATCGTTGGCAGGATTGGTCTGGCTGAGTTGATCCGCAATTTTAGCAAATAGCTGGGCAAGGATTAGGCTTTCGCTTGCGGCTAGATTACAGGTGTTGATTTGCTGGGCCATATTACGAAGAATGCGACTCTGTCTCTGTCTCATTTCGAAATAGTGGATATGATAGTCGGTCTGATGAAAGAGGTGGTCAGAGTGATCAAGATAGACCAGTTTGATAGCTTCTTCAAGAAGCTGATCCAGTTCTTCAACGAGTTGGGCACGGTTTCGGCCATCACCTTTTCCAAGATAATATTCAAAACGTTGTAAAATGTGTTTGAGTTTTTCTTCCACCTTGAGATGATAGAGATGGATCTCTTCTTGCCGAGAAGGCATGTAAAGATTGACAGTCAAGGCAAATCCCGTACCGATCAGAAATAGGAGGAGCTCATTCACTAGCAGATCTGGTGATGTAGACTTCTGAACCAAGAGATGACTGACTAGGACACTACTCGGGGTAATGCCAATCTCCCAGCCCAGTTTATAGGCCAGAGGGACATAGAGGGCCAAATAGAGACCAAAACTCCAGATGTGATAGCCAGTCAGATGAAAGGAAAGGACACCAATGAAAAGAGCAAGAAGGGTTGAAAATAAACGATTGCGAGCTAGCTTAATGGTGCTTCTACGGGTATCCGATAAGCTCAATAGGGCAATGATACCAGCGGATACTGCTGAAGATAAATCCAGAAAGTAGGCTAGAACACAGGCTAAACAGGTTGCCAGAACGAGTTTAAAAGTACGTTGAGTGATAGACATGAGACATTTCCTAAAATGAATGATAGAAACCAGACAAAACAAGCCCTAAATAGGCTTGTCTTGATTATTTATTGCGAGCAGAGGAAAATTCGGCTACTGCTGTAAAGAGGACATCTGTTGAGGAGTTGAGGGCTGTTTCGCAAGAGTCTTGAATAACACCGATGACAAATCCGACACCCACAACCTGCATAGCAATATCATTGGTAATTCCAAAGAGACTGCAAGCAACCGGGATAAGTAGGAGAGAACCTCCGGCAATTCCTGAAGCACCGCAGGCAGAGATGGCTGCAACGATACTGAGTACAAAGGCTGTTGCAAAATCAACTGAGATTCCAAGGGTATTGACAGCAGCTAGGGTTAAGATGTTGATGGTAACAGCAGCTCCAGCCATATTGATAGTTGATCCAAGTGGGATAGAGACAGAATAGGTATCTGGATTAAGACCTAGATCCTCACAGAGTTTCATATTAACAGGGATATTTGCAGCTGAGCTTCGGGTGAAAAAGGCTGTGACTCCGCTGATACGCAAACATTTCCAAACAAGTGGATAAGGATTTTTCTTGATAAAGAGAAAAGCAATCAGAGGATTGATCACTAGGGCAACGAAAACCATAGTGGCAATCAAAAGTCCGAGTAAGATTCCGTAATTTGCTAAACTCGCAATACCTTGACCAGAGATGGTTTCGAAGACTAACCCGAGGATACCAAATGGCGCAAGGTTAATGATCCATTCGACGATTTTTGAAGTCACACTGGCCATTGTTTTGAGTAGCTCCTTGCTATTTTTGCTAGCTTCTCGCATGGCAACTCCAAAGACGATAGCCCAAGAGAGAATTCCGATATAGTTAGCTTCGATGATGGCATTGACAGGATTGTCTACTATTTTTAGTAGGAGATTACTGAGTACTTGTC
The DNA here is from genome assembly GCF_047460405.1 of Streptococcus infantis. Taxonomy (GTDB): domain Bacteria; phylum Bacillota; class Bacilli; order Lactobacillales; family Streptococcaceae; genus Streptococcus; species Streptococcus infantis_Q. The sequence continues at coordinate 53,364 of NZ_JASHGH010000012.1, forward strand.
CGATGCCGTCTGGAGGAGTAACTTCTGTACTAGCACTACTCAAGACCATCTGAACAGGGAAGAGAAAGCTAGCCAAAACTGCTACAAGAGCCGCAGCAAAGGTCCCAAGCAAATAGAGGAAAATGACTTTTTTTATATTGCTATCTTGACCTTTCTGGTGTTGGGAAAGGGCGTTAGCGACTAAAGCAAAAACCAGGACAGGGGCGATGGCCTTTAGTCCTCCTACAAATAAATCTCCCAATAAACCAATGCCAGTTAGATTAGGAACGAGTAGACCTAGAATAGCTCCCAAGGTCATTCCGATTCCGATCCGTTTGATCAGATTTGTTTTGTTCCAAGCACGAATAATTCTTTTCATAAAGGTCTCCTTTTTGTGTATTGTTTATGATTATAGTATAAATATACTTGAAAAGCAAGTGTCTTATAGATTTTATTAGAATAAATGAATATTTATGAAAAGGATGGCGAGGAAGGATTTATGGTATAATGAATAGAAAAGGAGTTTTATATGCAAGAATTTTTTCAACGTTATCTGGATAAATTAGATGTAACAACTGTTTTAGAAAATCTCTTGACCAAGGTGATTTCTCTTCTACTTCTTATCCTTCTATTCTATATAGCTAAAAAGTTCCTCCATGTTGCTGTACGAAAGATTGTTAAACCTTCACTTAAGTTTTCAAATCGAGATGCAGGTAGACAGAAGACCATTTCTCGTTTGCTAGAGAATATTTTTAACTACACGCTTTATTTCTTCTTGATTTATTGTATTTTATCTATTCTAGGTTTGCCTGTCTCTAGCTTGCTTGCTGGGGCTGGGATTGCTGGAGTGGCTATCGGTATGGGGGCACAAGGCTTTCTATCAGATGTCATCAACGGCTTCTTTATTCTCTTTGAGCGCCAGTTGGATGTAGGAGATGAAGTTGTTTTGACCAATGGGCCTATTACTGTATCGGGAAAAGTCGTTAGTGTTGGAATTCGAACGACTCAACTGAGAAGTGATGACCAAGCCCTCCACTTTGTTCCTAACCGCAATATCACCGTCGTTAGCAATTTTTCAAGAAAAGAAGAGAACTGAAATTTTCCTTGATTTATGGTACAATAGAAAGAGTTTGGTAAAGGAGAAACGATGTTTTTAGATAAGCAGTTAGGAAATGGTTGTACCTGGATTAATCTAGATGTGGAAATCATTAAAAATCTCGAAGACCTATCAGAAATCTATGGATTGGATAAAGAAACCATCGAATATGCGCTGGATAGAAACGAACGAGCCCACATGGATTATAATCGTGAAAACGGGACAGTAACCTTTATCTATAACGTTCTTGACTTAGAGAAGGACAAGGAATACTATGAAGCCATTCCTATGACCTTTATCGTTGAAAAACAGCGAATGATTACCATCAGCAATCATAAGAACGCTTATGTCATTGATCAGATGCTAGGCTATCTTGAAAATCATGAAATCATTTCAATCTACAAGTTTCTATTTGCCGGTTTAGAGCTTATCAGCAATGCTTATTATCCTGTCATTGAACAGATGGATAAAAGTAAGGATGAAATCAGTGCCTTGTTGCGTCAAACAACCACTAAAAAAAATCTCTTTGCCCTCTCTGACTTGGAAACTGGTATGGTTTACTTGACAGCTGCGGCTAAACAAAATCGCCTCCTCTTGGAGCATATCCAGGGACATGCGCTTTATCGGAACTTTAACGAAGTGGAAAGAGAGCAGTTTGATGATGCTATGATTGAAGCTCATCAGTTGGTGTCCATGACAGATTTGATTTCTCAGGTTTTACAACAACTCTCAGGATCTTACAATAATATCCTAAACAATAACCTGAATGATAATTTGACAACCTTGACCATTATCTCTGTTTTGCTAGCCATTCTTGCAGTCATTACAGGATTTTTCGGAATGAATGTCCCTCTGCCATTTACAGAAGAGCCTAATGCCTGGATATATATTTTAATTGCTAGTTTAATTTTATGGGCAATCTTGGCTCAGTATCTAAAGAAAATTGCTAGAAACTAAAAAATAGAAAGAAAAGGAGCCAGAATGGCGATTGAAAATTACATGCCAGATTTTGCTGTGGAAGCAGTTTATGATCTGACAGTTCAAAGCCTGCAAAAACAGGGAATCAAAGCTGTTTTGGTGGATTTGGACAATACCCTGATTGCTTGGAATAATCCAGATGGAACAGTAGAGATGAAGCAATGGTTACATGACCTTCGGGATGCTGGGATTCGTATCATTGTAGTATCCAATAACACACCCAAACGTGTCAAACGAGCAGTTGAAAAATTTGATATTGACTATGTTTACTGGGCACTGAAGCCCTTTACTTTAGGAATTAACCGTGCCATGAAACACTTCCACTATAAAAAGAACGAAGTTGTCATGGTAGGCGACCAGCTGATGACGGATATTCGAGCAGCCCATCGAGCAGGTATTCGCTCGATTTTGGTTAAACCCTTGGTTCAGCACGACTCTATTAAGACTCAGATTAACCGAGCTCGTGAGCGTCGTGTGATGAGAAAAATCGCTGAAAAATACGGACCGATTACATATAAAAAAGGAATCTAATTATGGAAGAAATTCTCTGTATTGGTTGTGGAGCAACCATTCAGACGGAAGATAAGACTGGTTTAGGTTTTACACCTCAGTCAGCACTTGAAAAAGGTTTGGAAACTGGAGAAGTTTATTGCCAGCGTTGTTTCCGTCTTCGTCACTACAATGAAATCACTGATGTTCAGTTAACGGATGATGATTTCCTCAAACTCTTGCATGAGGTGGGAGATAGCGATGCCTTGGTGGTCAATGTCATTGATATCTTTGACTTTAATGGCTCTGTCATCCCAGGCTTGCCACGCTTTGTATCGGGCAATGATGTCCTCTTGGTTGGAAATAAAAACGATATCCTGCCCAAGTCTGTTAAACCGGGCAAGATTAGCCAATGGCTCATGGAGCGTGCCCACGAAGAAGGTCTTCGCCCTGTGGATGTCGTCCTGACTTCAGCCCAAAACAAGCATGCAATTAAGGAAGTCATTGACAAGATTGAACACTACCGTAAGGGCCGCGATGTCTACGTGGTTGGCGTGACCAATGTTGGTAAATCAACCCTCATCAACGCCATCATCCAGGAAATCACGGGTGACCAGAACGTCATCACAACTTCACGCTTCCCAGGAACAACCTTGGATAAGATTGAAATTCCACTCGATGATGGTTCTTATATCTACGATACGCCAGGAATTATCCATCGTCACCAGATGGCTCACTACTTGACTGCTAAAAATCTCAAATATGTCAGCCCTAAAAAGGAAATCAAACCTAAAACCTATCAGCTCAATCCTGAGCAAACCCTATTTTTAGGTGGATTGGGACGCTTTGACTTTATTGCAGGAGAAAAGCAAGGTTTTACAGCCTTCTTTGACAATGAACTCAAGCTTCATCGTACCAAGCTAGAGGGAGCTAGTGCATTTTACGACAAGCACCTTGGAACCCTCCTCACACCACCAAATAGCAAGGAAAAAGAAGATTTTCCAAAACTAGTCCAACATGTATTTACCATCAAGGACAAAACAGACCTGGTCATCTCAGGCCTAGGCTGGATCCGTGTAACAGGCACCGCCAAAGTCGCAGTCTGGGCACCAGAAGGCGTCGCCGTCGTCACAAGAAAAGCAATTATTTAAAATAAAATCACCGAGCGAACAAAGTGAGCTCATAAAAAGATAGTTATTGCCCTGGTGTGATTGCCAATCTTTAGATTGGCAAGGGGCACAATTGAGACCTAGGCTCAATTGTGAGGTCAGGAAATCCATTTTTCAAAGATGAAATCATTGAAAAATTAGTTCCGACCGTCCCTCACCACCTAAAATAACTATCAAAAAAGGAAGAAAGAATATGTCACTAACATCAAAACAACGTGCCTTCCTCAACAGCCAGGCACACACCCTCAAACCTATCATCCAAATCGGGAAAAATGGACTCAACGACCAAATCAAAACCAGCGTTCGACAAGCACTTGATGCTCGCGAATTGATCAAGGTTACTCTCTTGCAAAACACAGACGAAAATATCCACGAAGTAGCTGAAATCTTGGAAGAAGAAATCGGTGTGGATACAGTCCAAAAAATCGGCCGCATCTTGATTTTGTATAAACAATCAAGCAAGAAAGAAAATCGCAAGATTTCTAAAAAAGTTAAAGAAATCTAAGAACGATACTCCCAAAAGCTGTTTTTACAGAAGAGTAAAGGAGATTAACCTATGGCAATTGAATTATTAACTCCCTTTACAAAAGTGGAGTTAGAGCCAGAAATCAAGGATAAAAAACGCAAACAAGTCGGTATTTTGGGTGGAAATTTTAATCCCGTTCATAATGCCCATCTGATCGTGGCAGACCAAGTGCGCCAACAGTTGGGATTGGACCAGGTTCTGCTCATGCCCGAATACCAACCACCTCACGTAGATAAAAAGGAAACCATTCCTGAACACCACCGTCTCAAAATGCTTGAGTTAGCGATTGATGGAATCGAGGGTCTAGCTATTGAAACCATCGAGCTAGAACGTAAGGGTGTTTCCTACACCTACGACACCATGAAGCTTCTAACAGAGAAGAATCCAGATACAGATTATTACTTTATCATCGGTGCCGATATGGTAGACTATCTGCCTAAGTGGTACCGAATTGATGAGTTGGTGGAACTAGTTCAGTTTGTAGGGGTTCAACGTCCGCGTTACAAGGCAGGGACTTCTTATCCAGTCATCTGGGTGGATGTGCCTCTTATGGATATTTCATCCAGTATGGTGCGTGATTTCATTGCCCAAGGACGCACACCTAACTTTCTCCTACCCAAACCAGTGCTAGACTATATTGAGAAAGAAGGGCTTTACTGATGGCATACCAAGACTATATCAACTGTTCCCGTGAGGAATTGTTGGAAAAAATGGCAGAGCTTCTACCCGAGAAACGTTTGACCCATTGTCTGGGTGTGGAGCGTGCAGCCATTGAATTGGCTCAGCGCTTTGGTGTGGATGTTGAAAAAGCAGGTCTAGCAGGGCTACTTCATGATTATGCTAAAAAGCTATCAGATCAAGAGTTTCTAGACTTGATTGATCGATATCAACTAGATCCAGACCTTAAAAACTGGGGCAATAATGTCTGGCATGGCATGGTCGGCATTTACAAGATTCAGGAAGATTTAAACTTGCAAGATCCTGAAATTTTACGGGCTATCGAAATTCATACAGTTGGAGCAAGTCAGATGACAGACCTTGATAAGGTTATCTACGTCGCAGACTATATCGAGCACAATCGTGCCTTTCCAGGTGTGGACCAGGCACGTGAGATTGCAAGTTTGTCACTCAATAAGGCGGTAGCCTATGAAACAGCTCGTACCGTGGAGCATCTAGCTCATCAGGGATTCCCCATCTATCCCCAAACCCTTGAAACCTATAACTCCAATGTGCACTATTTGAAAGAGGATTAAATGAAGACGGCTTTTATAATCATTGATGTTCAGAATATTTTAGTGGAAACTGGGTTTCAGACAAAAAGTCTATTGGAAAAAATTTCTTATTTACAAAACCAGGCTAGAAGCAAGAATATCGAAATTATCTATGTTCAACATATTGAGAACTCTGAAGCTCAAACATCAGAAGATTGGCAGTTATCTGAGCTTTTAAGTCGAAAACCTAATGAAAAGGTCTTTCAGAAGAAGTATAACAGTATTTTTAAAGAAACTGATTTAAAAGAATACTTGGATAAACAGGGGATTGAAAAATTAGTTTTATGTGGTATGCAGACAGAATATTGTGTGGATACCTCTGTCAAGGTTGCCTTTGAATATGGCTATCAGCTTATTATTCCAGAAGGAACTTGCACAACGTTTGATGGGGATGACATTCCAGCTGAAACGATAAATGAATTTTATGAGGACATTTGGGAGGAGCGCTTTGCAGATGTCCTAGATTACAAACATATTTTCTAGAAAGAGGACTAAATGAACGAAAAAGAATTATTAGAACTAGTCGTGAAAGCGGCTGATGAGAAACGTGCGGAGGATATCCTCGCGCTTGACGTACAAGATTTGACCAGTGTGACGGACTACTTTGTTATCACTAGCTCAATGAATAGCCGTCAGTTGGATGCTATCGCTGACAATATCCGTGAAAAAGTTGCTGAAGCAGGTTTTAAAGGCAGCCATGTCGAAGGTGATGCAGCTGGAGGTTGGGTCTTGCTAGACCTCGGCAGTGTCGTTGTGCATATCTTTTCAGAAGAAATGCGTGCCCACTATAACCTAGAAAAGCTTTGGCATGAGGCTGCTTCTGTAGACCTCTCAGAAACTTTATAGTCTTTTCCTTTATCTTTTATTACTGCGTTAACTCGAAACGAGAAACAAGCTAAGCTTGTCTGATTTATAACCTCAATCAGTCTCCCAGACTGATTGAGCAAACTCTAGTTATGCCTGCAATTCGTTTCCTAGTACTAAAAGTAAACGAAAAGACTATAGCATTACAATTGAACTCAGTTGCAGTCAACTGGGTTTTATTTGCTTATTTTAGAAAAATTGATTGAAAGGTAAAGGGCGAGTGATGTTTGCCATGGACGCTCTTGGTATCATGATTATGGCGACTTATGAAACTTTTGCGGCTGTTTATGATGCAGTTATGGATGATAGTTTATACGACAAATGGACGGACTTTTCGCTACGCCATTTGCCTAAAACTAAGGACAGAAAGAAGCTTTTGGAATTGGCTTGTGGGACAGGGATTCAGTCTGTGCGCTTTTCTCAAGCTGGCTTTGATGTGACTGGGCTTGATTTGAGTGCGGATATGCTGAAGATTGCCGAAAAGAGAGCTGCTTCAGCCAAGCAAAAGATTGATTTTATTGAAGGCAATATGCTGAATTTATCCAAGGCTGGTAAATACGATTTTGTGACTTGCTATTCGGACTCTATCTGCTACATGCAGGATGAAGTGGAGGTTGGAGACGTCTTTAAAGAAGTCTACAATGCCCTCAATGAAGATGGCGTCTTTATCTTTGATGTGCATTCGACTTACCAGACAGATGAGGTCTTCCCAGGTTATTCTTATCATGAAAATGCGGAAGACTTCGCTATGCTTTGGGATACCTATGAGGACGAAGCTCCTCACTCAATCGTGCATGAACTGACCTTCTTTATCAAGGAAGCAGACGGTTCCTTTAGTCGTCATGATGAAGTCCATGAAGAGCGTACTTATGAAGTCTTAACCTATGATATTCTGCTGGAACAGGCTGGCTTTAAATCCTTTAAACTCTTTGCAGACTTTGAAGACAAGGAGCCAACAAAAAACAGTACCCGTTGGTTTTTTGTGGCGCAGAAGTAGGAGATTAGCATGACCATTACAGGTATTATCGCAGAGTTCAATCCCTTTCATAATGGCCATAAATACCTGTTGGAACAGGCGGAGGGATTGAAAATTGTGGCCATGTCTGGGAATTTCATGCAGCGTGGCGAGCCGGCTATTGTTGACAAGTGGACACGGGCGCAGATGGCGCTGGAACATGGCGCGGATTTGGTCGTAGAATTGCCCTTTTTAGTCAGTGTCCAAGCGGCGGATTTTTTCGGCCAAGGTGCAGTGGCTATCTTGGCTCGTTTGGGAATTGATACCTTAGCCTTTGGGACAGAGGAAGTTCTGGATTATCAGAAAATTGCTGACCTATACTCAGAACGTGGTCCAGAGATGGAGAAATTTGTGGAAAATCTGCCTGACTCCCTCTCTTATCCCCAGAAAACCCAAGCTATGTGGAAGGAATTTGCAGGTCTTGATTTTTCTGGTGATACGCCCAATCATGTCCTAGCTCTCGCCTATGCTAAGGCGGTAGCAGGGCGAAACATCAAACTTCATCCAATTCAACGTCAGGGTGCTGGTTACCATTCGGTGGATAAGGATGTTGACTTTGCCTCAGCAACAGCTCTTCGTCAGCATCAAAATGAACAAAAATTCTTAGAACGCTTTATGCCTTCGGTTGAGCCCTTTGAAAATGCTAGTAAGGTAAACTGGGAAGATTATTATCCTTTGCTTCGCTATCAAATCTGGTCAAATCCTGACCTAACTAGCATTTATCAGGTCAATCAGGAAATGGCAGTGCGTATCAAGGAGGCCATCAAGACAGCCCAGTCTGTGGAAGAATTGGTCGAGACGGTTGCCACCAAACGTTACACCAAAGCGCGTGTACGTCGCCTCTTGACCTATATTCTGGTGCATGCCAGAGAATGTGACTTGCCAGAAGCCATTCATATCCTTGGATTTACCGAAAAAGGCAGGCAACATCTCAAGTCTCTGAAAGAGCAGGTCCATCTAGTTAGCCGAATCGGCAAAGAGCCCTGGGATGCCATGACTCAAAAGGCAGACCAGATTTACCAACTAGGACACCCAAGTATAGAAGAGCAGAATTTCGGCAGAGTCCCCATTAGAATAGAAACAAACTGAGTCTACTGTGAGGTAGGCTTTTTTAGTTTTTTTCGAATAAATAGATAGAAAAGGAGAAATCTTGTACAAGTTCCTGACAATTTTATTCTTTTCGTGTATAATAATGGAAAAGAGGTAAAACGAGGTATGATTATGGAAGCAGTTCTTTACTCAACATTCCGAAATCATTTGAAGGACTATATGAAGAAGGTAAACGATGAGTTTGAACCTTTGACTGTGGTCAACAAAAATCCTGACGAAGACATTGTCGTTCTTTCAAAGAGTGAGTGGGATAGTATTCAGGAAACCTTGAGAATTGCTCAGAATAAGGAACTTTCTGACAAGGTCTTGCGAGGAATGTCCCAAGTTCGTGCAGGACATACTCAGGTGCATGTGATTGAGGAGTGATGGATGCTACTCAAGTTTACAGAAGATGCCTGGGCGGATTATTGCTACTGGCAAAACCAAGATAAGAAAACATTGAAAAGAATCAATAAACTAATCAAGGATATTCAACGCGACCCTTTTACAGGAATTGGTAAACCAGAACCGCTCAAGTATGAGTACCAAGGAGCTTGGTCGCGTCGTATTGACGCAGAAAATCGCTTGATATATATGATGGATGGTGATAGCATAGCTTTCTTATCCTTTAAAGATCATTATTAAGTCTACTGAAAGGTAGGCTTTTTAACTTATTTTTTTCTAAAAAAATCTTTAAAAATTTACTTAGGGAGAATAGCCTGTTTTATTAGGGAAAATAAGGTTTTTTAGACTTGAAATGACCAAGACAACTTCAAATTAAGGTTTGTTAAAAATCAATTTTTATGGTAAAATGTATAAGAATGTAATTCATTCGGATTAACAAATTTAATGAGGTAAAAACATGGAAATCATGACAATTGCGATTGTTGTTTTTGCCGTCATCATTGGTTTAGTCATTGGATATGTCAGCATCTCAGTCAAGATGAAATCATCACAAGAGGCTGCGGAGTTGATGCTTTTAAATGCTGAACAAGAAGCAACTAATTTACGAGGACAAGCAGAGCGCGAGGCGGATTTATTACTCAATGAAGCTAAGAGCGAAAGCAAGTCTCTTAAAAAAGAAGCACTATTGGAGGCTAAAGAGGAAGCCAGAAAATACCGTGAAGAAGTGGACGCTGAATTTAAGTCAGAACGTCAAGAACTCAAGCAAATCGAAAGTCGTTTGACGGAGAGAGCTACGAGCCTTGATCGTAAAGATGATAATTTAACGAACAAAGAAAAAACACTTGAACAAAAAGAACAAAGTATTTCTGATAGAGCAAAAAACCTTGATGTACGTGAAGAACAACTAGAAGAAATTGAGAAACAAAAGCAAGCTGAACTAGAGCGTATCGGAACTCTGACTCAGTCGGAAGCAAAAGACATTATCTTGGCTCAGACAGAGGAAAACTTGACTAAGGAAATTGCTGGTCGTATTCGTGAGGCTGAGCAAGAGGTTAAGGAACGTTCAGATAAGCTGGCTAAGGATATCTTGGCTCAAGCCATGCAGAGAATTGCTGGTGAGTATGTGGCTGAGTCTACTAACTCTACAGTTCATCTGCCTGATGATACCATGAAAGGTCGCATCATTGGTCGTGAAGGGCGTAACATCCGTACTTTTGAAAGTTTGACAGGGGTTGATGTCATCATTGATGATACGCCAGAAGTGGTAACCTTGTCAGGTTTTGATCCTATCCGTCGCGAGATTGCCCGTATGACTATGGAAACCTTGCTTAAGGATGGACGTATCCACCCAGCTCGTATCGAAGATTTGGTTGAGAAAAATCGTCAAGAGATTGATAACAAGATTCGTGAATATGGTGAAGCCGCAGCCTATGAGATTGGTGCACCGAACCTTCACCCAGACTTGATGAAGATCATGGGGCGCTTGCAGTTCCGTACTTCATACGGACAAAATGTCTTGCGTCATTCGATTGAAGTGGCTAAGTTGGCTGGTATCATGGCTAGCGAACTTGGTGAAAATGCTACCCTTGCCCGTCGTGCGGGATTCCTCCACGATATTGGTAAAGCCATTGACCGTGAGGTAGAAGGCAGCCACGTTGAGATTGGTACAGAATTGGCTCGCAAGTACAAGGAGCATCCAGTTGTGATCAATACTATTGCTAGTCACCACGGAGATGTAGAACCTGAAAGTGTAATCGCAGTTATCGTTGCTGCGGCGGATGCATTGAGTGCTGCCCGTCCAGGAGCTCGTAGTGAGTCACTCGAAAGCTACATCAAACGTCTCCATGATCTTGAAGAAATTGCTAATAGCTTTGAAGGAGTTCAAAATAGCTTTGCCCTTCAAGCAGGTCGTGAAATCCGTATCATGGTAAACCCAGGTCAAATCAAGGACGACAAGGTCACAATCTTGGCTCATAAAGTTCGTGAGAAAATCGAAAACAATCTCGATTATCCAGGAAATATTAAGGTAACCGTGATTCGTGAACTTCGTGCAGTTGATTATGCAAAATAAATAAGAAAGAGCAGTTGAAAAATTACTGCTTTTTTGTTACACTAGATAGAAAGATTGTAGTGTGCAGAAATGGCTTTAGACATATAATCTTACAGAAATTTTCAAGTCATTTCACAAACTATCTAAAGGAGACATAATGGCAGACCGAGGCTTACTAATCGTTTTTTCAGGTCCTTCTGGAGTTGGAAAAGGAACGGTTAGACGAGAAATTTTTGAGAGTTCTGAAAATCAATTTCAATATTCTGTATCTATGACAACGCGGGCACAACGTCCAGGTGAAGTAGATGGTGTTGATTATTTCTTCCGTACACGGGAGGAATTTGAAGAGTTGATCCGTCAAGGGCAAATGTTAGAGTATGCAGAGTATGTGGGTAACTATTATGGAACTCCTCTGACTTATGTTAATGAAACGCTTGATAAGGGAATCGATGTCTTTCTTGAAATTGAAGTGCAGGGAGCTCTTCAGGTCAAGAAAAAAGTTCCAGATGCGGTCTTTATCTTTTTAACACCGCCAGATTTGGAAGAATTGCAAGACCGTCTCGTAGGCCGTGGTACAGATAGTGCAGAAGTGATTGCTCAGCGTATCGAAAAAGCCAAGGAAGAAATTGCTTTGATGCGTGAGTATGACTACGCTATTGTAAATGACCATGTTCCTCTAGCGGCCGAGCGTGTGAAACGTGTGATTGAAGCAGAACATTTCCGTGTAGACCGTGTGATTGGTCATTATCAGGATATGCTACCAAAGTCTCCGACTATTCGATAAACTATAGAAAACAGGTACAAACAAATGATGCTTAAACCCTCTATCGATACCTTACTTGACAAGGTACCATCAAAATATTCACTCGTAATCTTGGAAGCAAAACGTGCTCACGAATTAGAAGCTGGAGCACCTCCAACTCAAGAATTTAAATCTGAGAAATCTACTCTTCGTGCCTTGGAAGAAATTGAATCAGGGAATGTAACCATCCATCCAGATCCAGAAGGAAAACGCGAAGCTGTTCGTCGTCGTATCGAAGAAGAAAGACGATTGAAAGAAGAAGAAGAAAAGAAAATCAAAGAGCAAATCGCGAAAGAAAAAGAAGAAGGTGAAAAAATTTAAGGTTGGGGGGACTCAATCTTATTTTTTCTATTGCAAGAATACTCAATTAATTAAAAGGATTTAAGAAGAGAAGGAGGTGAGGATATGGCTATTGCAAAAATCATTGTGGATGTTCCCTTGATGCAGACAGACCAGCCCTATAGCTACAAAATTCCTGAGGAATTTGAGGGGATGCTGGAAGTTGGCATGCGAGTTCATGTACCTTTTGGGAAGGCCAATCGCTTGATTCAGGGTATTGTTCTTGGAATGGAGTCTCAATCTGATGCAGATGTGGCAGACGAAGATTTGAAAGAGATTGCCGAGGTACTTGACTTTTCTCCAGTTTTAACAGAGGAACAACTCTGGCTAGCAGAGGAGTTACGTAAATCAGTCTTCTCCTACAAAATTTCCATTCTAAAAGCTATGCTCCCTGGATTTTTGAACTCTAGCTATGATAAGATCCTCTATCCTCTGGAAGGCTTAAGTCAAGAAGATAGAGAACGCTTATTCGGTTCACAGGAGTCTCTAGCATTTTCATCTCTAGACTTAGAAAAGCAGGCTGAGATGATGCGATTGACTCGAAAAGGGCTTTTAAAACTAGAGTACCAGGCTGTGGATCAGAAGAAGGTTAAGATGCAGTCTTGGGTTGAAGTTCATCTTGAACAGTTAGAAAAGCTAGAAATTTCAAATCGTGCCAAGAAGAAATTGGAACTGCGAGAATACTTATTAGTACATCCTGAAACAGTTCCTTTGGCTGATTTGTTAGAACATTACTCACGTGAACAAGTTAATTTCTTTGTGGAACATGGTGCTATCAGCATCGTGCAAAAGGAAGTCCAACGTTCAGCGGCTTATTTTGAAGGCATTGAGGCTAGCCAATCCTTAGAGTTAAATCCAGAACAAAAAGAAGCCTGTGAGGCGGTTGTTGGAGCGATTGGAAAGAAACATCCTCCTTTTCTTCTTCAAGGAATCACAGGTAGTGGGAAAACAGAGGTTTACTTGCAGATTATCCAAGGGGCCTTGGATATGGGAAAAACAGCGATTGTTCTAGTTCCGGAAATCTCTCTGACACCTCAAATGACCGAGCGCTTTATTGCTCGATTTGGAGATAAAGTCGCCATTCTCCACTCTGGCTTGTCAAATGGTGAAAAGTACGATGAATGGCGCAAGGTGGAGCGTGGAGAAGCCCAGGTAGTGGTTGGGGCCAGGTCTGCTATTTTTGCACCTTTGAAAAATCTAGGTGTTATCATTATCGATGAAGAGCACGAGGCTAGCTACAAGCAAGACAGCAATCCGCGTTATCATGCTAGAGATGTGGCTGGTTTACGAGCACAGTACAATCAAGCAGCATTAGTCCTTGGTTCTGCAACGCCGAGTTTAGAAAGTCGTGCGCGTGCTGGTAAGGGTGTTTATCAACATCTACGCCTGACGCAACGGGCCAATCCTTTAGCAAGTATTCCTGAGGTTCAACTGATTGACTTCCGTGATTATATCGGGCAGAATGAAACGTCCAACTTTACACCACCACTGATTGAGGCAATACAAGATCGATTGGCTAAAAAAGAGCAGGTTGTTCTCATGCTCAACCGCCGTGGCTATTCTAGTTTTGTCATGTGTCGAGAATGTGGGACCGTGGATACCTGTCCGAACTGTGATATTTCTCTGACGCTGCACATGGATACCAAGACTATGAACTGTCATTATTGTGGTTTTTCCAAAGAAATTCCTCATGTCTGTCCCAACTGTCAGAGTCGCAGTATTCGTTACTATGGAACAGGAACTCAGAAGGCCTATGATGAACTAGCTGAACTCTTTCCAGAGGCACGTATTCTGCGCATGGATGTGGATACAACTCGCAAAAAAGGTAGTCACCAAGCACTTCTTGAGCAGTTTGGCAAGGGTGAAGCGGATATTCTTCTGGGAACCCAGATGATTGCCAAGGGCTTGGATTTTCCAAATGTGACCTTGGTTGGTGTTCTCAATGCGGATACAGCCTTGAATCTGCCTGATTTCCGTTCTTCTGAGAGAACCTTTCAACTCTTGACCCAGGTGGCAGGACGAGCAGGAAGGGCTGAAAAAGCTGGGCAGGTCTTGATCCAGTCTTACAATCCTCAGCATTATGCCATTCGCTTCGCCAAGGATCAGGACTATGAAGGCTTCTATGTCTATGAAATGGGTATCAGACGTCAACTTGGCTATCCACCTTATTATTTCACTATTGGGATTACCTTGTCTCATAAGAAAGAAGAAGAGGTTCTTAGAAGAGCTTATGAGGTCATGGAAATTTTACGGTCAGGTTTGTCGGATGCTAGTATCATCCTTGGTCCAACGCCAAAACCTATCGCTCGTACTCATAACCTCTATCATTATCAAATTTTGATTAAATACCGTTTAGAAGATGAGCTTGGTCCAACCCTTAACCAGGTCTTGGCCTTGACACAAGAACGGGAAAATAGCGACCTTCGTCTCAGTATTGACCACGAACCGCAACAATTTTTATAAGAAGGAGAAGATATGACGAAACTAATCTTTATGGGAACGCCTGAATTTTCAGCGACCGTTTTGAAGGGACTTTTGTCAGATGACCGCTACGAGATTGTAGCTGTTGTAACACAACCAGATCGCGCAGTTGGGCGTAAAAAAGTCATACAAGAAACCCCAGTAAAACAAGCAGCTAAAGAAGCAGGGCTTCCTATCTACCAACCAGAAAAATTATCGGGTAGTCCAGAAATGGAAGCTATCATGAACTTGGGTGCTGATGGAATTGTGACTGCAGCTTTTGGACAATTTCTCCCAAGTAAACTCCTTGATAGCATGAATTTTGCGGTCAACGTTCATGCTTCCCTCCTTCCTAAACACCGTGGTGGTGCTCCTATCCATTATGCCTTGATTCAAGGGGATGAGGAAGCTGGTGTGACCATTATGGAAATGGTCAAGGAAATGGATGCAGGAGATATGATTTCCCGTCGCAGCATCCCTATCACAGATGAGGACAATGTTGGAACCTTGTTTGAAAAATTGGCAATTGTTGGTCGTGATCTGCTTTTGGATACGTTGCCTGCATACATTGCTGGCGAGATTCAACCAGAACCACAAGACCCAAGTCAAGTAACTTTCTCACCAAATATCAAACCTGAGGAGGAAAAACTGGATTGGAACAAGACCAACCGTCAACTTTTCAACCAAATCCGTGGGATGAATCCATGGCCAGTTGCTCATACCTTCCTCAAGGGAGAACGCTTCAAAATCTATGAAGCTCTGCCTGTAGAAGGGAAGGGGAATCCGGGGGAGATACTCTCCATCGGTAAGAAAGAATTGATTGTCGCAACAGCAGAGGGTGCTCTATCTCTCAAACAGGTTCAACCAGCAGGGAAACCTAAGATGGATATTGCTTCCTTCCTCAACGGTGTGGGACGAACTTTGGCAGTAGGAGAACGATTTGGTGATTAAAGTTGAAACGGCTAGAAGTTTAGCCCTAGAGGTATTGGAGGATGTCTTTGTCAATCAAGCCTACTCCAATATTGCCTTAAATAAACACCTTAAGGGAAGTCAACTGTCAGCAGCAGACAAGGGCTTAGTGACAGAACTTGTTTATGGAACCGTAGCTCGTAAACTAACTTTAGAATGGTATTTGTCTCACTTTATTGAGGATAGAGATAAGCTAGATAGCTGGCTCTATGTTCTGCTTCTCATGAGCGTCTATCAACTCGAATACTTGGATAAGCTTCCTGATCATGCAGTGGTCAATGAAGCGGTAGAAATTGCAAAAGCTCGTAAGAAGGGTAGTGAAAAACTAGTCAATGCTGTTCTGCGCCGTATCTTGCGTGAGGGCTTGCCAGATATTTCCAGTATCAAGCGTAAAAATAAGCGTGATTCCATTGCCTATTCTTTACCAGTTTGGTTGATTTCGAAGCTCAAGGAAGAGTATGGAGAAGAGCGAGCTCAAGCTATTTTTGAAAGTCTATTGAAGCGTAATAAAGCCAGTATTCGCGTAACAGATTTGAGCCGAAAAGAGGAAATCAAAGCTCTGCTTGGTGCAAGTGATTCTCTTTTATCTCCTGCTGGTCTGGTTAAGGAACAGGGACATTTTGCTAGTCATGACTTGTTTTCAGAAGGACTTATTACTATCCAAGATGAGTCAAGTCAACTGGTTGCACCGACACTAGAGCTACAAGGTGACGAGCAGGTTTTAGATGCTTGTGCAGCTCCTGGTGGAAAGACCGCCCATATGGCATCTTATTTGACGATAGGTCAGGTAACGGCTCTAGATTTCTATGATCATAAACTCAATTTGATTCAAGAAAATGCTCAGCGTTTAGGCGTAGCAGACCGTGTCCAAACGCAAAAATTGGATGCCAGAAAGGTGCATGAGTTTTTTGGCAAGGATCAATTTGATAAGATTTTAGTTGACGCTCCTTGTTCAGGGATTGGTCTATTGCGTCGCAAACCAGATATCAAATACAACAAAGACACTGCTGATTTCGCGTCATTACAGGAAATTCAGCTGGAAATATTAGGTAGTGTTTGTCAAACACTACGAAAAGGTGGTATAATAACCTATAGTACCTGCACTATTGTCTCGGAAGAGAACTTTAAAGTGGTTCAAGCATTTTTAGAAAGTCATCCCGAGTTCGAGCAGGTTAAACTAGAACACGAATGCAAGGATATTCTAAAAGATGGCTGTATCCTTATTACTCCGGAATTATACGGAAGTGATGGATTCTTCATCAGCCAATTTCGTAAGATGTCCAATTAGGAAGGAACTGACACAATGGAGATTTCATTATTAACAGATGTGGGTCAGAAGCGTACAAATAATCAAGACTATGTCAATCTTTTTGTCAACCGAGCAGGTTGTACAATGATTCTCTTGGCTGACGGGATGGGAGGTCATCGCGCAGGAAATATTGCCAGTGAGATGGCAGTTACGGACTTAGGTGTTGCCTGGGTTGATACGCAGATCGACACCGTTAATGAAGTTCGCGAATGGTTTGCCCACCATCTAGAAGTTGAAAATCAAAAGATTTATCAACTAGGACGAGATGAAGCCTACAAGGGAATGGGGACAACCCTCGAAGCTCTTGCAGTTATCGGAAATCAGGCAATTTATGCCCATATCGGAGATTCTAGAATCGGTCTCATTCGAGGGGAAGAGTACCGTCAACTGACAAGTGATCATTCTTTGGTCAATGAATTGCTTAAGGCGGGTCAATTGACACCTGAAGAAGCTGAAGCACATCCACAAAAGAATATCATCACCCAATCTATCGGACAAAAAGACGAAATTCAACCTGATTTTGGAATTGTCAGCTTGGAAGCAGGTGACTATCTGGTCATGAATAGTGACGGTCTAACCAATATGATTTCAGCTAGTGAAATCTGTGATATTGTCACAAGTGATATCTCACTTGATGATAAAGCGGCGACCTTGATTCGTTTTGCTAACAATGCTGGTGGCCTTGATAATATTACAGTTGCCCTTGTTTCGATTGAGGAGGAGGCGGCACAATGATCCAGATCGGCAAGATTTTTGCCGGGCGGTATCGGATTGTCAAACAAATTGGCCGTGGAGGTATGGCGGATGTCTACCTGGCCAAGGATTTGATTTTAGACGGGGAAGAGGTAGCTGTAAAGGTCCTAAGGACTAACTACCAGACTGACCCGATTGCTGTTGCTCGTTTTCAGCGTGAAGCGCGTGCAATGGCTGACTTAGATCATCCCCATATCGTTCGGATAACGGATATCGGCGAAGAGGACGGTCAACAGTACCTGGCTATGGAATATGTAGCCGGTCTTGATCTCAAGCGCTATATCAAAGAACACTATCCCCTATCAAATGAAGAAGCTGTCCGTATTATGGGTCAGATTCTCTTAGCTATGCGCTTAGCGCACACTAAAGGTATTGTCCATCGTGACTTAAAACCTCAAAACATTCTTTTAACTCCGGATGGGACGGCCAAGGTAACGGACTTTGGGATTGCCGTAGCCTTTGCAGAGACCAGTCTGACTCAGACCAACTCTATGTTGGGTTCTGTGCATTACTTGTCACCTGAGCAGGCTCGTGGTTCTAAAGCAACGGTCCAAAGTGACATCTATGCCATGGGGATTATCTTCTATGAAATGCTGACAGGACATATCCCATATGATGGCGATAGTGCAGTAACCATCGCCCTCCAGCATTTCCAGAAACCACTGCCGTCAGTTATCGCTGAAAACCCATCTGTTCCCCAAGCTTTGGAGAATGTGGTTATCAAGGCAACAGCTAAGAAATTGACTGATCGATACCAGTCGGTTTCAGAGATGTATGTTGATTTGTCTAGCAGTCTATCTTATAACCGCAGAAATGAACCAAAACTTGTTTTTGATGATGCTACTAAGGCGGACACAAAGACATTGCCAAAGGTTCCTCAAACAACCTTGACCTCCATTCCTAAGGTGCAACCACAGACAGATAGCCATCAGGCAACTAAAGATAGCCCAGAAGCAAGTGCTAAAAAATCTGTGGAAAAACCAGTGAAAAAACGTCATTTTAAAGCACGTTATCTGGTTCTACTAGCAAGTTTCGTACTGGTTGTCGCTTCTTTGGTGTGGATTTTATCCAGAACACCAGCTACTGTTGAGATTCCAAAAGTTGCAGGTCAAACTGTCGCTGAAGCAAAAGAAAATCTGAAAAAAGCGAATTTTGAAATTGGTGAGGAAAAAACGGAAGCTAGTGATACCGTAGAGGAAGGTCGGGTTATCCGAACAGATCCAGATGCTGGCTCAGCTCGCAAAGAAGGGTCTAAAGTTAATCTAATCATATCTTCAGGTAAACAATCATTTAAGATTGGAAACTATATTGGACGCAAATCTACTGATGTTATTGCAGAATTGAAAGGGAAAAAAGTTCCTGAAAATCTGATTAAGATTGAAGAAGAAGAGTCCAGTGAATCAGAACCAGGTGTGGTTTTAAAACAGAGCTTAGCAGAAGGTACGACTTATGATCTTACCAAGGCAACTTCTATCGTTTTGACTGTTGCTAAAAAGGTGACAACCGTGACCATGCCAAGTTATATTGGCTCAAGTCTTGAATTTACAAAGAATAACTTAATTCAGATTGTTGGTGTCAAGGAAGCTAATATCGAAGTAGTAGAGGTTTCGACAGCACCTGAGGGCACTGCTGAAGGAACTGTTGTCGATCAAAGTCCAAAACTAGGTGCGAAAGTTGATCTAAGTACGACACGTATAAAGATCTCTATTTATAAACCAAAAACTCCACCATCATCTTCTTCTGTTCCATCTTCGAGCCAGCGTAACTCTAACAGGGCAGATAATACGGTGCCATCTCAAAGTTCATCTACTCCATCTTCGTCTACGCAAACTCATGCGGACGAACATAACACTGATAACTAAATAATCTTTGTCACAGTTTTTGTGGCAAAGATTTTTTTTCCTTCGAAATTATGATAAAATAAAATGGAGTTTGAAAAAGGAGGGAAACATGGACGAATCAAAAAAACTGAATGCAGTCATTGATGTCATCATGCTAGCAGGAACGATTCTGCTTCGCAATGGTTCTGAGATTTATCGTGTTGAAGATACCATGATTCGGATTGCTCATTCACAGGGCATTATGGATTGTAATGTTTTAGCTATGCCTGCCGCCATTTTTTTCTCCATTGAAAATACAAATATATCTCGTATGAAGCGAGTGACATCCTCCTCTTATAATATTGAGAAGGTTTGTGATGTTAACCAAATTTCAAGGCAGATCGTGGCTGGTCAGCTTGATCTGGATACAGCTTTTATCCAACTAAAGGAATTAAATGCCAAACCGTCTCCCTATACCAATGTTCAACTAACTGCTGCAGCGACTCTCAGTGCTCCTTTCTTTTCAATCATGTTTGGTGGGAATGTCTACGATGCAATCGGAGCGGGAGTGGCGACCTTATTTGCCTTTACTTGCTCTCTCTATGTAGAGAAGTTTATTCGTATTCCTTTTATGACAGCTTTTGCAGGTGCTCTTGTCTTTGGTTTGATTGCACAATTTTGGGCGCGCTATTCTGGTTTACCGTCAACAGCTGATCTGGTGATTGCGGGTGCGGTTATGCCTTTTGTACCTGGAATTGCTCTGACCAATGCTGTTCGAGATATTATGACCAATCACATTAACTCTGGTATGAGCAAGATGTTTGAATCCTTGCTGATTACCCTTGCCTTAGGGGCTGGAACATCAGTCGCCCTCATACTCATGAACTAATATGACACTAACAACATTTTTATTGCAAGCTCTAGCTAGTCTGCTTGCCATTATCACCTTTTTAATCGTTTTAAATGTCCAGCGTTCCATGCTCATCCCCGGTGGAGTTTTAGGGATGTCTATCTGGCTACTCTATCTGATACTCAAGGAACCAACCAATGTTATTTTGGCAACCTTTATTGCTGCTGTGATTGGTTCTTGTGTCAGCCAAATTATGAGTATCCTCTATAAGACACCAGCAGTTGTTTTTGCTCTGGCAATATTGGCACCACTAGTACCAGGTTATCTGTCCTATCGAACCACTTCCTTCTTCGTTACAGGTGACTACAGTCATGCCATTTCTAGTGCCATGTTAGTCATGATGTTGGCTCTCGTTATCTCCATTGGAATGGCCAGTGGAACAGTTTTGTTGAAATTGTATCATTATCTCAAAAAGAATCGAGCTAGCTAAGACTCGATTTTTTGTAGCCCTAAAGTTCTGTTTGTTGGACTAGCCTAAAAATGAGATAAGGTTTTGACAATGAACTTGATTTGGTGAATCAAGTCTTTTTTAGCGCTTTTGACTTCAATTGTGATAAAATAGAGGTGAACGATTTTTTACAATGAATGATTAAAACAGAGGTAAATATGACAATCGGTATTGATAAGATTGGTTTTGCGACCAGTCAATACGTTTTGAAATTACAAGATTTAGCAGAAGCTCGAGGGACTGATCCTGAAAAATTGAGTAAAGGACTCCTTTTAAAAGAATTGAGTATTGCTCCTTTAACAGAGGATATTGTGACCTTGGCTGCCAGTGCAGGGAATTCCATCTTAACAGAAGAAGAGAAACAAGAGATTGATATGGTCATCGTATCGACAGAGTCTGGAATCGACCAGAGTAAGGCGGCTGCAGTCTTTGTACACGGTTTGCTTGGGATTCAACCTTTTGCACGCAGTTTTGAAATCAAGGAAGCCTGCTATGGTGCGACTGCGGCACTTCACTATGCTAAGTTACACGTAGAAAATTCTCCAAAATCAAAAGTTTTGGTACTAGCCAGTGATATTGCAAGGTATGGTGTTGAAACTCCTGGGGAACCAACTCAAGGAGCAGGTTGTGTTGCCATGTTGATTAGCCAAAATCCACGTGTTATGGTCTTCAACAACGATAACGTTGCGCAGACTCGTGATATCATGGACTTTTGGCGTCCAAATTATTCAACGACACCATTTGTAAATGGAGTCTACTCAACACAGCAGTATCTTGATAGTTTGAAAACGACTTGGGAAGAGTACCAAAAGCGTTATGACTGTAACTTGGACGATTTTGAAGCTGTATGTTTCCACTTGCCATATCCAAAGCTAGCTCTCAAGGGTTTGAAGAAAATTCTCGACAAATCCTTGCCTCAAGAGAAGAAGGACTTGCTTCAAAAGCACTTTGATGAATCTATTATTTATAGCCAAAAAGTTGGGAACATTTATACAGGTTCACTCTTCTTAGGTCTCTTGTCTCTTCTTGAAAATTCTGATAGTCTCAAAGCTGGGGATAAGATTGCTCTCTACAGCTATGGTAGTGGTGCTGTATCTGAGTTCTTTAGTGTAGTATTGGTTGAAGGTTTTGAAAAGCAATTGCGGAAAAATCGCTTAGAGTTGCTAGACCAACGTCAAGCATTGAGCGTAGCTGATTATGAACGAATCTTCTTTGAGGAAGCCCAATTAGATGAGTCTGGATCAGCAACGATGTCAGGTTATGAAGGGCAAGACTATGCCCTTGTTGAGATTGTAGACCACCAACGTCGCTACAGCAAGGTTGAAAAATAATGAAAAAAAATTGGAATGGATTTGCTAAAAAATCAATTCAAGAGCGCCTAGAGCTAGTTAAGTCTCAGGCGCTTACTTCTATGGAAGCCCAAGAAAGTCTTGAGCAGAATGAAAATCTCAGTCTAGCAGTAGCGGACCAATTGAGTGAAAATGTAGTAGGAACCTTCTCACTTCCATACTCAATCGTTCCAGAAGTTCTGGTAAATGGTCAAGAATACACAGTTCCCTATGTGACCGAAGAACCATCTGTAGTTGCTGCAGCTAGTTTTGCCAGTAAGATTATCAAACGTGCTGGAGGTTTTACAGCTCAAGTTCATCAGCGACAAATGATAGGTCAGGTTGCTCTTTATCAGGTTCCGGATAGAGAGCGAGCTTGCCAGGCTATTTTGAGTCAAAAGGCGGAATTGCTGGAACAAGCAAACCAAGCCTATCCTTCTATTGTCAAACGTGGTGGTGGAGCTAGAGAGCTAACAGTTGAAAAAATTTCTGGTGAGGCTGACTTTTTAGTGGTTTATCTCCATGTCGATACTCAGGAAGCCATGGGAGCTAATATGCTCAATACCATGCTTGAAGCTTTAAAACCAAGTCTAGAGGCTCTCAGTCAAGGGCAAAGTTTAATGGGGATCCTATCCAACTACGCAACTGATTCGTTAGTAACAGCAACTTGTCGGATTGCTTTTCGTTATTTGAGCCGACAGAAGGATGAGGCGCGTGAGTTGGCAGAAAAAATGGTTTTAGCCAGCCAGTTTGCCCAAGCCGATCCTTATCGTGCAGCGACTCACAACAAGGGAATCTTTAACGGAATTGATGCTCTCTTGATTGCTACTGGAAATGATTGGCGTGCTATTGAAGCGGGAGCGCATGCCTATGCGAGCCACGATGGTGTCTATCAAGGTCTTAGTCGTTGGACTATGGATTTGGAAACAGAAGAGCTAATTGGAGAGATGACCATGCCGATGCCGGTTGCTACCAAGGGTGGATCAATTGGTCTTAATCCTCGAGTCGTACTCAGTCATGAGTTGCTTGGTCATCCATCTGCCAAAGAATTGGCTCAAATTATCGTTTCGATTGGTCTCGCTCAAAACTTTGCAGCACTTAAAGCTTTGGTCAGCACAGGGATCCAGCATGGACACATGAAACTTCAAGCAAAATCTCTAGCACTTTTAGCAGGAGCTACAGAGAAAGAAGTACCTAAGCTAGTAGAAAGCTTGATTGCTGAAAAAACTTTTAATTTAGAAAAAGCCCAAACTCTTTTGAAAAACTTAAGATCATAAGAAAAACTCAGACTGGTTTGATTTTTTGCGCTTTTTACTGTTTTTTTAAATAAAAGAAACTCAAATACAGAATCGTATTTGAGTTTCTTAATTCAACGACAGTGTTTGACAGTTTTTCTATTTTTGTTCAAAAAAACAAGATGTATGCATTGATAACGCTTTGATTTTTATTATAATATAACTGTAAATTATTAAGATTGGTAATCAAAAAAATATAGAGAGGAGGATTTTTGATTATGAATAAAAAAATAAAAATGGTAAGTGTTGCATTACTTAGTACAGTAATATTGAATATAGCACTTACAGAAGGTGTTTCAGTTGTTCATGCTAATGAGGTGGCTTCAGCTACAAAATTTGGAAATACTGTAGTTGACATGGGGTCTACTATTTTAGGAATTAAGGCAATTGGTGATAACTGTTTTGAATAAGAAATACAATATAGTTTTATTTTTATTATTTATAGTCTATTTGTTTGGGTACTTCTCAATTTCAAAAAATTTAATTCCTATAATGTGTGTGATCCAAATATTTTTATTAGAAAATATATTTAAATCTCAAAATAAGCTTATCCAAATAGGTAAAATTATAGTTATTATTGCTTCTATAATATTATTTATTGATAGTATACTAAATTGGCTCATTGTCAACTGTAGTGGGTTGAATAAAAACTAACATCTGGAGAGGACAATTGATGTCCTCTTCATTTTTATATTCAGAGCGATGAAAATTCGTTTCTTAAAGTTGTCAAAGTTCCGAAATCC